>NZ_KQ969107.1:53102-55876 GCF_001578795.1 Streptococcus gordonii | reverse complement strand
ATATTTCTGATCATTCAACTGAAAAATAGGTTGTATTTTTGGTCAGTACTATCCAAAAAAGAACGAAATCATTATTTCAGTATCAGATTTTGGTGTAGGAATACCGACGACTATTCGTGAAAAATTTAATGGGAATTTATCGGATGATAAATTGATAGAATATGCATTGCAAGAAGGAGTTTCTTCTCAATCGGTACCACAAAATAGAGGTGCAGGCTTGTCTAATATAATGAATACTTTAACAAAAAATGAAGTTTCTAGAGTGACAATTCTTTCAAATTGTGGTATGATTGAAATATTTAACAACGAAATTGTTAAATCAAAATCTTTTAGTGAGTCATATCCAGGTACTTTTTTCGAATTAGTAATTGATGTGTCTAATGAACATCTATATGACTTAGAAGAAGAGGAGGAATTTTCATGGTAACGATTGAAGTGAAAAATATTGTGAACAATTATTCAGATAATCAATCGGGTCTTATTATACTTGATAAAATAAAAAGAGCATTTGAAGTGAATCAAACAGTCGTTGTATCGTTTGAATCGGTTCCATATGTAAGTACGTCTTTTGTTAATTCAGCATTTATTAATTTATTAAGTGATTATTCATTTGAGCGAATTAGAGAAGATTTAAAAATTATTAATTCAAATTCGCAAATTAATTCTTTAATTAAAAATCGATTTGCATTTGAAACATCAAAAATTGCAGTAGTTTAGAATCAGTGTAAGAGAACCAGCCAAATCAACCTTTGGCTGGTTTTTATTTTCTAAAGATGGTATAATTAAATTACCTAAAAGGTAATTTAATTTAACGGAAAGGGACATATGAAGCTTATCTATACAAACAAAACTGTTAAAAAGCAGTGCATAGAGCTGAGGCAGGCGAAAAAGGATTTTTCGGATAAGATTGCTGTAAAGTTACATCAGTTGATTAACTTTTTAGAAGCAGCGGATTCTTTGGCAAGTGTGACAGCCTTTCCTAAATATTACTTTCACCAACTCAGGGGAAAGAGACAAGGACAGTTTGCTTTGGATATAGATGGTCGAAAGAGTTCCTATCGGTTGATTGTGGAATTTCGTGAGGAGGATATGGAGAAGGTATTTCCTAGTCCCGTTGAAATCGAAATTCTAAAAATAGAGGAGGTCAGCAATCACTATGAGTAATAAAATTATTGAATACAAAGACCTGATTGCTTTTCATCCAGGTCAGTATGTTGAAGAGTTGATTGAAGATTATAATGTAACGCAGAAAGAATTTGCGGAGCGTTTGGGAGTTTCGGCAAAGACTGTTAGTAAGCTGGTCAATGCGGAGGAGTCTATTAGTAAAGAGACGGCTCATAAGTTAGCCAAGCTAAGTGGAGTTTCCATGCAAACCTGGCTCAATCTTCAGAATGCTTACGATGTAAAAGTTGCAGAGATTGCAGAACAAAGAGAGCTAGAAGAAGGTGGCGAGAAAGAAATCTGTGAGATGATTGATTTCAAGTATTTTAAGGAAGAAGGCTACGTGCCAGACAAACGCTATAGCTTGAAGGAAAAGATTATCGAGCTTCGCAAGATTCTAGGTGTGGCAAGTTTAGAAAACCTTACATCTTTTAACCATCTAGTCAGCTATCGTAATACGCGTGAGTTTACAACTAAAAGTATAGTAAACTCTAATATCATGCTGGAGTTGGCATCTAAAAAGGCGCGTGATACAACAACTACTAAGCTCAACCGTAGAAAGCTAGAGAGAAGCCTGCCTGAGTTGAGAAAGTTGACCAGACAAGATCCAGAAGTTTTTCCTCAACGCTTGTATGATATCTTGCTAGACTGTGGTGTGGTCCTAGTAGGTCTGCCTGCTTTGCCAAATGCCAATCTAAATGGAGCGACGAAAAAATTTGGAAATGGCAGTGCCTTGCTGTTATTGACGGATCGAAATAAAGCGTCAGACATTTTCTGGTTCTCACTATTTCATGAGATTGGGCACATTCTGGAGAATGATTTTTCATCTGATGAAGGAAATAGCGAAACGTACCGACGTTCTGAGGAAGAGGCAGATCAGTTTGCAAAAGATCTCTTGATTAGACCAGAAGACTATCAAACTTTTGTCAAAAAAGCAAATTTTGATAAGTCGGATATCCTACGTTTTGCGGAGGAAATCGATATTCATCCTAGTATTGTTTTAGGTCGCTTGCAGAAAGATCAGTACCTTGGATATGAGCAGTTTAGAGAGTTGAAAGTGAACTATTACTTTGTTTCTTGAGTTTATGGAAATTTGTAGAAGATGAAAAAAGCTTCATACGGGTCCGTAATGAGAACTCATTTATTCGCTCATATTCCGCTCATAATTCGCTCTTTTTTTAAAAAGGGAATTAGTTTCGGCTATGAATAGCAAGGACCTCAGCAACTTTGGGTGGAAAATAAGGATCTTGCTTTGAGCTATCCTGGCAATATTTAGCAAGAAATCCGTCAATGCTTGAAGAATGGACAGGTTGAATTAACTGAGCTTGAAAATATGATTGCGCATACCTATCAAATACTAGAACAAGGGGCTCAGGCTTCCAAGAAGGATGCCTGCTCTTTATCCCAATACCTACTTGCAACATTTTATCTTATTGAAAGGAGACTTCCATGAGACTTTGGCATGAGGCTTTGATTTCTCAACTTCCCCGACCTCAGCTTTTGGGGCAACATCGAGAATGTTGCGCTTTGCGTGGCAATGGCTGGGGGAGGAGGCATGCGACAGTTGACTATGTCTTTACCCATTCCCCCTACCATCTCTATGCCTACCATCG
>NZ_KQ969107.1:45248-52723 GCF_001578795.1 Streptococcus gordonii | reverse complement strand
TAATAGAAAGAGGCATTAGTGAGTGAAGTCAAGTACCATACGTCCTTGGATAGTACCGGCTTCCATTTTATCAAAGATATCTACAGCATCTTCAACAGGGCGTTTTTCAACGACTGGAACAACTAAGCCTTCAGCACCGAATTGGAAGGCTTCTTCCAAGTCCTTACGAGTACCTACAAGAGAACCGATGACTTGGATACCGTCTAGAACAGTCTTGACAATACTGAGGTCCATCATTTCAGATGGCAAACCAACAGCTACTACACGACCACCTGCACGTACAGAATCAACGGCTTGGTTGAAGGCAACTTTAGATACCGCTGTTACAACAGCAGAATGAGCACCACCGTTTGTTTTTCTTTGATAAGGCCAGGAACGTCATCAACTTCACGTCCATTGATGACAATATCAGCACCAACTTCTTTTGCTAAGGCAAGTTTGTCATTGTTGATGTCGACTGCGATAACATGGGCATTGAAGACTTTCTTAGCATATTGAACAGCTAGGTTACCCAAACCACCTGCACCATAAAGGACGATCCATTGGCCTGGTTGGAGCTGAGCTTCTTTGATGGCTTTGTAAGTAGTTACACCGGCACAAGTGATAGAAGAAGCTTGTGCAGGATCAAGACCTTCAGGAACTTTGACAGCATAGTCAGCTGTTACGATACATTGTTCAGCCATACCACCGTCAACAGAATAACCAGCATTTTTTACTGTACGGCAAAGAGTTTCACGTCCTGTAGTACAGTATTCACAGGTACCACAACCTTCAAAGAACCAAGCGACACTGACGCGGTCACCGACTTTCAAGCTCTTCACATCAGGAGCCAATTCTTTGACAATACCAATCCCTTCGTGACCAAGGATACGACCAGGGACCTTACCGAAGTCACCATGTGCAACGTGCAAGTCAGTGTGGCAGACACCACAGTATTCAATTTCTACAAGAGCTTCACCTGTTTCAAGCGGACGGAGTTCTTTGTTTTGAATGATTTCAACACCAGTACTTTCTGGATTAACAACAACTGCTTTCATAAGTAGTCCCTCCTGTTTAGTTATTATTATTAATATGTTAATTATATCACAAAATTTTTGCGTCGGCAATCGTTTTCAATAAAAAGGAATTCCTTGCTAGATCGCTAGGAGGACTATTTTTCACGACAAAGGTGGCAAAAACCGTATATTATTCTAATTTTATTCTATATTTCAAACAAATTGACTCATCAAACTTTATAAAATAGGTATTTAGTAGAAAAACATTCGGGAATGTTACATTTTCGTTACATTTTATAACAAAGTATGAATTTTCAGACAATTTTTATTATAATATGAGTTAAAAAATATTGAGGAGTTTTGTATGAAAAGACAACAACGTTTTTCACTTCGGAAGTTCAAATTTGGTTTGGCTTCGGCTTTGTTGGGAACTGCTTTGATTTTTGGCTCTGGCCAAGCCAATGCGGACGAACAGACAGCCGTTAGCACAGCAGAAGCGAGTCAGCAGCCGAGTTTAGTTGCAACAGCTGATTCGTCAGAGCAGGGGTCTCTTTCTGCGGATAAGGCGGCAGTAAAAGAGGACAAGTCGCAAGCTTCTGAAGAAGTAGACAAATCCTCAAGTTCAGAGCCAGCAAATGCTCAAGCTCCATCAGCAGGAGAAACTAAGGAAAAAACGCAAGTAGCTAGCGAAACAGCAGTAGCTACAGAGCCAAAACAGACTGTTTCGACAGCAGAGGTAACAAGCCCTTCATCTGAGAAGAAAGATGATAAGCAGGAGGTTAGGACTGAAAATCCTGAAAGCAAGCCAGCGACTACAGAAGCTGTAGCGTCAGAAAATACAGGTCAGCCAGTTGCTACTGCGACTTCTGCGGAAGAAGCTAAAGCTAGCAAGGACGAGCAACCAACAAGCATCAGTAGTAATGAAATCATCAAGGTTCCTCAAACATGGTCTCAAGGTTATAAAGGGGAAGGTCGCTTGGTTGCTGTTATCGACTCTGGTTTAGACGTCCACCATGAAGTCTTGCGTATTTCAGATCCTTCAAAGGCCAAATACCAAACGGAAGCAGCTCTTGAAGAAGCAAAGAAGAAGGCCGGAATTGATTATGGTAAATGGTATAACAGCAAGGTTGTTTATGCCTATAACTATATTGATGGTGATGATAGCATCAAGGAAAAAGATAGCTATTCCCACGGTATGCACGTTACTGGTATCACGGCTGGAAATCCAGACAAGAAGGATAGCAATGGGGAATACATCTATGGGGTTGCTCCTGAAGCCCAAGTGATGTTCATGCGGGTCTTCTCAGACCGTCAAAAAACTACGAGTGACGCGATTTATATCAAGGCCATTGAAGATGCGGTAGCCTTGGGGGCAGATTCCATCAATATGAGTTTGGGTTCAGCAACAGGATCAGTCGTAAACATGAGTCCTAGTCTCTCTGCAGCGATTGAACGAGCTCGAGCTAAAGGAGTCAGTGTCGTGATTGCGGCTGGTAACGAAAATACTTTCGGAAGTGGCCATTCTAAACCTCTAGCTGAAAATCCAGACTATGGTTTAGTCGGAAACCCTTCAACTGCAGAAGGAGCTATTTCTGTTGCCTCTGTCGATAATACGGTAGTGACTGAGGAAGTCATGGAAGTTCGCGGTCTGGAAGACAATGCTGAATTAAGCAACGGAAAATTCACATTTGCCAAAGCAGATAGCAAGGCTGATTTTGAAAAGGGCAAGGAATACGAGTATGTCAATGCTGGTCAAGGACGCGAAGAAGATTTTAATGGCCTAGATTTGACAGGGAAGTTGGCCCTTATTCAGCGTGGTTCGATTGCATTCTCTGAGAAGATTAAAAATGCCATCCAACATGGTGCAGCTGGTGCCCTCATTTACAATAATGTTGAAGGGGCTAATATCCAGATGGCCTTGGATAAGGATTCAGAATCAGCTCCATCAGCCTTTATCAGCAAACAGTATGGTGAAGCCTTGGCTGCTGGCAATTACAAGATTGCCTTCAATGGATTGAAAGATAATCGTCCAAATCCAACAGCTAAAGAACTATCTGATTTCTCTAGCTGGGGTGTTACAACTGATGGGCAGCTGAAGCCGGATGTATCAGCTCCTGGTGGATCTATCTATTCTTCACTCAATGACAATACCTATGGTAGCATGAACGGAACCAGTATGGCGTCTCCTCATGTGGCTGGTGTTGCGGCCTTGGTGAAAGAATACCTGCTCAAGCATTATCCAAACCTAACTCCAGCTCAGAACTCTGAATTGGTCAAGGCTTTGATCATGTCTACTGCGAAACTGCATATTGATAAAGAAACAGGCGCTTATACCTCTCCACGTCAGCAAGGTGCAGGAATCGTTGATACAGCTGCTGCGGTGTCTACTGGACTTTATGTTACTGGGGAAAACCAATACCCAAGTGTATCTTTAGGCAATGTCGAAGATAGCTTTACGTTTGACGTGACGGTTCATAATATTACTGACACTGACCGAACCCTGAAAATGATTGTCAATACCAATACAGATACGGTTAAGGATGGTCAATTCGATCTGACACCTCGTAAATTGACTGAGACAGTCTGGCCAGAAGTTACGGTCAAGGCTCATAGCAGTCAGACTGTAACTGTAAAGGTTAATGTGGCTAAATTTGCAGAAGAGCTGACCAAGTTAATGCCAAATGGTTACTTCTTGGAAGGTTTTGTTCGCTTTGTTGATCCAGCAGATGATGGAGACGTAGTGAGTCTGCCATTTATGGGCTTCCGTGGTCAATTCCAGAATCTGCCGGCTGCTGAAAAACCAATTTATAAATTAGTTCGTGATGGCAAATCAGGCTTCTATTATCAGGTGCCAGAGGATAAAAGCATTGATTCTAAAAGCAATGTGACGAGCCTCGTAACAACGTCTAAAGATACCCTTTATTCGACAGGTAAAACTGTAGACCGCAGTTCAGTCGTCTTAGGAACTGCTGAAAATGCCGATGGGAAACATATCTTACAGCTGGATGCTGATGGCAATATTCGCTTAGCCTTCTCACCAAATGGCGATGGCAATAAAGATGTAATCCAGTACCGCTCTGTCTTCTATCGGAATGTGAACAATCTGACAGCTAGTGTGTATACAACAGATGATACTGACTATCGCTTCCCAATCTGGCAAAGTAGCAAGGCTTGGGATGGCCGTAAGAATTTCTATAGCGGTGATGCGAGAAAACCGAAGTCTTATCTTTTGACAAATACTGTTTGGGATGGTCGCGATAGCAAGGGCAACCCGTTAGAAGATGGCCGCTATACCTATGTCGTTCGATACACACCTGACGTGCCTGGTGCAGAAGAGCAAACCGTAAGCTTCGATCTTCAAATTGATACCCAAAAACCTCAGATTACTTCAGGTTATATCACGAATAAAGATGGCGTTGAGACTTTAACAGTCCGTAAGCCAAATGATGTCGGAAACGGTGGTATTCTGCGCGAACAAGTCTTTTACTTGAAGGCAGACGAAGAAGGTTCAATCACTTATAAAGACGTGGATTCCCATGGAAAAGAACGGGAATACGAGCATAGAGTTTATCTTTCAGCCAATGAAGATGGTACTTACACCTTGCCAGAAGGAGTGGACAAGTCTCAGATTTTCTATGCGGTAGAAGATTATGCAGGCAACAAAGATGTTCTTGCCTTGTCTGAATTTGTCAGCCCTGAAAATTCAGGTCGGATCCGAGTTTCCATGGTGGATGCAACTACACATAAAGATGTTGACACGACCTTTGTCTATCGAATCAAGGATGACAAAGGAAAATATGTTGATTTGGACAAAGGAAAAGATATCAACTTCTTGCCGTTCGGTCGTTATACAGTAGAAGTCTTCACCTATGATAGGGATGAAATTAAGTTCTACGGCTCCAAGACGCAGGAATTTGAATTAACAGCACAAGATAGCTTCAAGACCATCGAGTTCCTTGTTAAGGAAGTTGTCTTTGCGCCAGTCAGTGTTGCTTTTGATCAGCCTGTACCAAAGAATACTCAAGTACTTCTCAAGAACAACAATGGCGATGTATATACTTTGCCTGCTGCTAAATTTGGCAAGAATTCCTTTGGACGATCAGTAGGGGCAGGATTCTACTCTGTCTTTGTAAATCTCCCAACTGGTTATGAGCTTGTGGAAACAGATCCAACTGTTGAAGTTCTTGAAGGTAAGAACAATCTTCTTAAACTAGGAGTTGTTGTTAAAACCCTTCTTATGGCTACGGTTAATCAGCAATCAAATCTAGTAACGACAGTTCAATATTACAATGCTTCTACGGCAAAACGTCTGGCTTATGATCAAGCTTATCAATCTGCTAAAGATGCTTTAGCTGGTAAATTGACGCAGTCAGAAGTAGATGCTGTTGTTGCTAAATTGCAAGCCGCAACAACTGATCTTGACGGTAAAGAATCTGATATAGCAGCTGTTAAAGCAGCAGTAGAGGCTTATGCTGCAACAACGAAGACAGGTGCTTATGCTAATGCTAAGGATAGAAACCGTCGTGCCTATGATCAAGCCTTCCAAGAAGTTACTCTTCTTTTACTCCAAGAGAAGGTGACCCAGGAGCAAATCGATACAGCACTGGCTAAACTGGCAACTGCTGAGAAAAAATTAGATGGTAAGCCAACGAACTTTACTGATTTACAAAAATTAGTAGAATACGACATGCACTATCAAGCAATCAGCAATAAGTTTATCTATGCTAGCGAGAGTGTTAAAACAGCATATTTAGAAGCGTACGCTCAAGCTAAGGCAGTTCTGGACGATCCTGGAGCTAGCCAAGCAGAAGTTAAGGAAGCTATTGCGAATTTGAAGGTGGCTAGGAGAAAACTTGATGGTAGAAAACCAAGAGTTGTGAAGCCAAGAAAACCAAGACAAGCTTAAATATTTCAAGCTTACTTTAGAATTAGAATCCCTTAGGTTTAGACTTGAGGGATTTCTTTTATGATAGGCACATAAGTGTTTTACAATAGTTAGGATTTCTGCTATAATCTTTTTTAGAAAGAAGTCTCTTTGTCTACTTTTTAGCGAGTCTGGGATAGTGTGAGCCAGATAGGGAAGCAGAGCAGATGGCGCTTTTGGATATATTTTGTAAACAGAATGAAGTAATAAATTAGGGTGGAACCGCGTTTTTGACGCCCCTAGGTCGCAATAGCCTAGGACTGTCGATGTGGTTCTTTTGTTTGTTCAAACGGAGCAAAAGATAGTCCCAGAGCTAAAATGAAAAAATAAAGGAGTAACAAATGTCTAAGAAGTTAACATTTCAGGAAATTATCCTAACTTTACAGCAGTTCTGGAATGATCAGGGCTGTATGCTCATGCAGGCTTATGATAATGAGAAGGGGGCAGGAACGATGAGTCCCTATACCTTCCTGCGAGCTATTGGGCCAGAGCCTTGGAATGCGGCCTATGTAGAGCCGTCTCGCCGGCCGGCAGATGGACGCTATGGGGAAAATCCTAACCGTCTTTACCAGCACCACCAATTTCAAGTGGTTATGAAGCCTTCTCCAAGCAATATCCAAGAACTTTACTTGCAGTCTTTGGAGCTCTTGGGTATCAATCCGCTGGAGCACGACATCCGCTTTGTCGAGGATAACTGGGAAAATCCGTCAACCGGATCAGCCGGCCTGGGCTGGGAAGTGTGGCTGGATGGTATGGAAATCACTCAGTTCACTTACTTCCAGCAGGTTGGAGGGCTACCAACTCAACCAGTGACTGCTGAGGTGACTTATGGTCTGGAGCGTCTGGCTTCTTATATTCAAGAAGTGGACTCTGTCTATGACATTGAGTGGGCTGATGGTGTTAAGTACGGCGAAATTTTCACTCATCCTGAGTATGAGCATTCCAAGTACAGCTTTGAAGTCAGTGACCAAGACTTGCTCTTGGGGAATTTTGAGAGGTTTGAAGCAGAAGCTAAGCGCTGTCTGGACGAGAATCTGGTGCACCCAGCCTATGACTATGTTCTCAAATGCTCGCATACCTTTAACCTCTTGGATGCGCGTGGAGCTGTATCCGTGACAGAGCGAGCAGGCTATATCGCTCGCATTCGTAATCTGGCGCGTGTCGTGGCCAAGACCTTTGTGGCTGAGCGCAAGCGTCTGGGCTATCCGCTTTTGGATGCTGAGACTCGCGAGAAACTCTTGGCAGAGGAGGGAGAATAATCATGGTAAAAAATTTATTAGTTGAATTAGGCTTGGAGGAAATGCCAGCTTATGTCGTGACACCGAGCATGAAGCAGCTGCGCGACAAGATGGGAGCCTTCCTGACAGACCATCGTCTGACCTTTGAGAAAATTGAAATGTTCTCTACGCCTCGCCGTTTGGCGGTGCGCGTGGTTGGCTTGGCAGACAAGCAGTCTGATTTGACCGAAGATTTCAAAGGCCCTTCTAAGAAAATTGCTCTGGATGCTGATGGCAACTTTACCAAGGCTGCAGAAGGTTTTGTCCGTGGCAAGGGAT
>NZ_KQ969107.1:36961-45228 GCF_001578795.1 Streptococcus gordonii | reverse complement strand
AGGACATTACTTTTCGTGAAATCAAGGGAGAAGAATACGTCTATGTGACCAAGGAAGAAATCGGTCGCCCAGTAGAGGAAATCATCCCTGCAGTGTCGGAAGTTCTGCAAGCTTTGACCTTCCCTGTCAGCATGCACTGGGCCAACAACACCTTTGAATACATCCGTCCAGTTCATACTTTGACTGTGCTCCTAGATGAGCAGGCTTTTGACTTGGATTTCTTGGACATCAAGAGCGGACGTACTAGCCGTGGACACCGTTTTTTGGGGAAAGAAACGGAGATTGCTTCCGCGGATTCCTATGAAGATGACCTACGGGCTCAGTTTGTTATTGCCAGCCCTCTTGAACGTGGAGATATGATTGTCGAGCAGATTCGAGCACTGGAAGAGGAGCACGGAGTTTCTATCGAGATTGACGAAGACCTGCTCAATGAAGTGTTGAATCTGGTAGAATATCCAACTGCTTTCTTAGGTAATTTTGATGCCAAATACTTGGAGGTGCCTGAGGAAGTGCTGGTAACTTCTATGAAAGAGCACCAGCGTTACTTTGTTGTGCGCGATGCTGAAGGCAAACTTTTGCCGCACTTCATCTCTGTCCGCAACGGAAATGCAGAGCATCTGGAAAATGTCATCAGGGGAAATGAGAAAGTCTTGGTGGCTCGTCTGGAAGATGGGGAATTCTTCTGGCGGGAAGACCAAAAGCTGGCTATTTCCGACTTGGTTGAAAAGCTGAGCAATGTGACTTTCCACGAAAAGATTGGCTCTCTGGCAGAGCACATGGAGCGGACTAGTAAGATTGCTACTCTCTTGGCGCAAGAAGCAGGATTGGATGCTGATGAGACGGCTGACTTGGCTCGTGCAGCGGCTATTTATAAGTTTGACCTGCTGACTGGCATGGTTGGTGAGTTTGATGAGTTGCAAGGTATCATGGGTGAGAAGTATGCTCTTCTGGCTGGTGAGAATGCTGCGGTAGCAGCAGCTATTCGGGAGCACTATATGCCGACATCAGCCGATGGCGAATTACCTGATACTAGGGTCGGTGCGGTCTTGGCTCTGGCTGATAAGCTGGATACCATTCTGTCCTTCTTCTCAGTTGGCTTGATTCCGAGCGGTTCCAATGACCCTTATGCTCTGCGCCGTGCGACTCAGGGTGTTGTGCGTATCTTGGATAAGTTCGGCTGGAACATTGACTTGGCTCAGCTGGTTAGCCGACTTTACGAACTCAAGTTTGACAGCCTAAGCTATGACAATCAAGAGGCTGTGATGGACTTCTTCCGTGCCCGTGTTGAGAAGATGATGGATCGCAACATTCCGAAAGACATCGTTACTGCTGTTCTTCAAAGCACTAATTTTGTCGTACGCGATTTAGTAGAAACAGCTGCGCTTCTAGCAGAAAAAGCTCAGGAAGATAACTTCAAGTCAGCAGTAGAAAGCCTATCTCGGGTCTTTAATCTAGCTGAGAAAGCCCAAGGGCAGACCGCTGTCAATCCAGCTCTCTTTGAAAATCAAGAGGAAAAAGACTTGGCAGCAACAATTGAAAAAGTGGAGCTGACATCTGACTTAGCTGCCAATTTGGACCAACTATTTGCCCTCAGTCCAGTTATCGACGCTTTCTTTGACCATACCATGGTTATGGCAGAGGATGAGGCTGTACGTAACAATCGCTTAGCTCTCCTAGCTTCTTTGACTGCCAAAGCAGGACAGCTGGCCCAGTTTAATCAGATTAATACCAAATAAAAGGTAAGAGAGAGGTGAAATCATGGATCCTAAAAAAATTGAACGTATCAATGAACTGGCTAAAAAGAAAAAACGGAAGGCTTAACTGCTGAGGAAAAAGTGGAGCAAGCCAAGCTTCGTGAAGAGTATATCGAAGGCTACCGTCGCTCTGTTCGCCATCACATCGAAGGCATCAAGGTTGTTGACGAGGATGGCAATGATGTGACGCCTGAAAAATTGCGTCAAGTTCAGCGCGAGAAAGGTCTTCATGGTCGTAGCCTAGATGATCCAAATTCATAAAAAAATAGTTGACATTTCAGTGCATAAGCTGAAATGCCAACTATTTTATTTTTTCTTCCTTTTTAAGAGTTTATAGCTGATGTAGAGAATGGCGACGCAAGTGAAGGTTAGAATCCAAAAGAGAACTGGATCGGTTGTGGTCCTCAGAAAGAAGAGACAGACTAGAAAAATAGCAAATAGTAGAATTAAGATAGTATTTCTATAAGATTGAAGGTTCATTCTTCTTCCTCTCTACCGTTTTTAATACGGAGTTGAATCATAAAGTAGGCGGAAATAGTGATTATCAGAGCTGAAATAAAGCTACCTGCCAGCAGTTGTAGCTGAGTATGAATGTTAAAAAGTGTTTTTCCTCCATCAGTCAGGTAACGAAAAACAGACATGAATACATAAAAAGTAAGAGCAGAATAACAAAATATTTTTAATGTATTGTGTTTGAATTGTTTCTCTTCCTTTGGACTTTGGAGTTCTGGTTCAATATCTGTTAGATGAGTTTGGTGAGATTTCCAGGTAATGTAGAAAAATAATCCTAGTAATACTAGCTCTACAACAGCAGGATAAGCCCAAGCTATTATTTGAGGGTATTGGTTAGCCAAAGTCAGTACAATTGCGTTGGCAAATAATAAAAACCAGCTTAAACAGATAAAAACCTGATTACCTAGTTTGTTGGCCTGTTGACGCTTTTGCTCGTCAAAAGGACCTGTGATTCCGTAAAAACGTTTTATAATTTTATCAAATAAGCTTTCCTTGTTCATTTATTTTTGTCCTTTCTTATATCATCTATTTGTGAAAAATAATAAATGCGACTAAAAGTGAATCCGATAAAAAAGAAAAAGATGAAAAATAAGGCTAACGCCTCAGGATTACTTAAGGATTTTATAAAGCTAGTCCAAAAATCCTGATGATGTTGTAGGCTTTTTGTGAGAATGGTATAGACAAAAAGTATGGCTGGAAGCGTAATGGATATGCTAATAGAACGATTTAGTAACTGCTTTCTAGTAATGTTTGGTGGTGTTGTTTCTTCCTGTTCATAGTTTTGTACCCCTCTGTCTACTGTCTTATAATAGGCACTTTGACCAGCTATTATAACGAAGAGGAAGACCACAAATGGGAAATAGTGACCAACAGTTTCTGGGAAAAATTGAGCTACAAAAAAGGCGATAGCACAAGTAATCGATAGAATTAGTTGCAACCAAACAAGACTATAAGTGCTTGCTTTTCCAATCTCACTTCTGCGGAATTCATCTAGGGGTCCCAAAATTCCAAAATAACGTTTGACGAGTTTATCGGTTTTAGATTCTTTTTCATAAACAAACCTCTTGTATGAAGTAATAATATTGCGGTATCAAAGCATCTAAGGACTACTGTCCCAAAATAGGGCGTTGAGGTCAGTATCTAGCGTTTTAGCTAGATTGATACAGAGTTCTAAGGTTGGATTGTATTTGTTGTTTTCAATCATATTGATAGTTTGCCGTGATACCCCGATAGACTTGGCCAACTCTAGCTGAGACATCTTTTTTTCTTTTCTAAATTCTTTGACACGATTCATTACACCCTTCCTTTCTATTTTTTATCACCAGTCAAATGTCGTGTATATTTGACTTTTGAAATAGTATAATCCTTTTTGGAAATTATGTCAAGTATATGCGACAAAAAACTTAGGATTATTTTTCCTGGTCCTACTTTTTCTTTAAAATTTTTTTTGCTTTTGATTATGGTATAATAGATAAGATATGACAAATGAATTTCATCATGTAACCGTTCTTCTTCATGAAACTATTGATTATTTAGATGTTAAACCTGATGGGGTGTATGTTGATGCGACCTTAGGTGGGGCAGGCCATAGTGAATATTTACTAAGTAAGTTAAGTCCCAAGGGCCATCTCTATGCTTTTGATCAAGATGCGACAGCTATTGAACATGCCAAAAAACGTTTAGCACCATACATCGAAAAAGGCATGGTTACTTTTGTACAGGATAATTTCCGCCATCTCAAACTACAGTTAGAAAAACTTGGTGTAGATGAGATTGATGGTATTTGTTATGATTTAGGGGTCTCAAGTCCCCAATTAGATGAGCGAGAACGTGGTTTTTCTTATAAACAAGATGCACCATTGGATATGCGTATGAATCGTCATGCGGATTTTAGCGCTTATCAAGTAGTCAATGACTACGATTATCATGATTTAGTGCGTATTTTCTTTAAATACGGTGAAGATAAATTTTCAAAACAAATTGCTCGTAAAATTGAGCAAGCTAGACAGATCAAGCCGATTGAGACGACAACGGAGCTTGCAGAGATTATCAAATCTGCCAAGCCCGCCAAGGAATTAAAGAAAAAAGGACATCCAGCCAAGCAGATTTTTCAAGCCATTCGGATTGAGGTCAATGATGAGCTGGGCGCAGCTGATGAGTCTATTCAGCAAGCAATTGATATGCTGGCAGTAGATGGTCGGATTTCAGTCATCACTTTTCATTCTTTGGAAGATCGCTTGACCAAGCAACTTTTTAAAGAGGCTTCGACAGTAGACGTGCCAAAGGGCTTGCCTTTTATTCCAGATGACTTGAAACCTAAACTGGAATTAATTAGTCGCAAGCCAATTTTGCCGAGTACAGAAGAGCTTGAGCTGAATAATCGAGCACATTCAGCCAAATTGCGCGTGGCGAAAAAAGTACACAAGTGAGGGAATAAATGCCAAATAACAGCCAAGAAACGAGAGGACAGCAGCTCCAATCACGGATTAAAAAGTTCACTCGTATCGAGAAAGCATTTTATGCTTCGATTATCTTGACAGCGATTATTATTGCCGTTAGTGTTGTCTTCATGCAAACAAAACTCTTGCAAGTTCAGCATGATTTGACGGACTTAAATGTCCAAGTCAGCACTAAGCAGGTTGAAATTAATAACGCCAAGCAAGAGATTAATGATTTAACGCGTAAGGAAAGACTGTCTGGACTAGCTAGTTCTCAGGAAATGACCTTACAGAATGCAATCGTAAAAACGGCGGAATAAAGCATGAAGAATAAGATTTTAAGGTATGCTTTAAAAAATCGAAAAACAGCTAATATGAATCGAAAACAAGTGGGGAAAAATCTGAGTATCCTGACTGTTTTTCTTTTCTTTGTTTTTTTGATTAACTTTGCTATCTTGATTGGGTCTGGTCGAAAATTTGGAGTGGACCTGGTGGCAGAGGCTAAAAAAGTTTACCAGATTCAAAAAACAGTACAGGCTAAGCGGGGAACGATTTATGATCGGAACGGCAATGCCATTGCAGAAGATTCAACGACTTATAATCTCTATGCCATTATTGATAAAAAGTATAAGTCAGCTACAGGAGAGATTCTCTATGTAGAGCCCTCTCAGTATGAGACGGTTGCTCAAATTCTACACGATAAGTTAGACATTGAGACCGATTATGCCAAGAGCCAGCTATCACAGGAAAAATTGACTCAGGTCTATTTTGGTGCTAAAGGAAATAATATTCCTTACGCAACGATGACAGATATTAAGAAGTCCATGGAAGATGCCGGCGTTAAAGGAATCAGTTTTGATACTAGTCCTAGTCGAAGCTATCCAAATGAAACCTTTGCCTCTCAGTTTGTCGGTATTGCCCAATTGGTAGAAAACGAGGATGGATCTAAGAGCCTACGTGGTTCAACAGGTTTAGAATATTCCTTGGATAAAATCTTGGCTGGACGGGATGGTTTGGTGACCTATGAACGCGATAAAAACGGAAATATTGTGCCTGGTTCAGACCAAGTTTCTGTGGCAACAGAAAATGGTAAAGATGTCTATACGACTATTTCTAGCCATCTGCAAAGCTATCTAGAGACAAGAATGGACATCTTCCAGGAAAAGGTCAAAGGGAAATTTGTGTCTGCAACACTGGTTAGTGCCAAGACAGGTGAGATTTTGGCAACAACTCAGCGTCCAAGTTTTAATGCAGATACCAAGGAAGGTCTGTCTAAAGATTTCAACTGGTCAACCTTGCTCTATCAAAGCCCTTATGAGCCAGGATCGACTATGAAAGTATTTACCTTGGCTAGTGCGATTGATAATCACACTTTCCCTGCTAATGAAACTTACTTCAATGACGAGTTTCAAATCGAGGATACAACCATCAAAGACTGGGGAGTCAATATGGGGCTCTCAACTGGTCAAACCTTGACTTATGCACAAGGATTTGCTTATTCAAGTAATATCGGTATGGCCCGTCTGGAGAAGAAGATGGGAGATGATAAGTGGCGTGATTATTTAGATAAATTCAAGTTTGGTGTTCGTACGCGGTTTGGTATGATGGGCGAAGATGTCGGTAGTCTTCCGGATAAAAATGTCGTTACAACCGCAATGAGTTCCTTTGGTCAAGGGATTAACGTAACACAGGTTCAAATGTTACGTGGCTTTACAGCAATTGCTAACGACGGTGTCATGTTGGAACCTAAATTTATCAGTGCTATTTATGATTCAGCGACTAACAGTGCCCGCAAGGGAACAAATGAGATCATAGGAAATCCGGTTTCTAAAACAGCGGCTCAAGAGACCCGGAAGTATATGGTGACAGTCGGAACTGATCCGAACTTTGGAACCTTGCAGACAGATGGAGTACCAATCATTCAAGTTCCAGGACAAGATGTGGCTGTTAAATCAGGTACGGCCCAAATTGCGGCAGAAGCTAAAGATGGGGGCGGGTACTTGGAAGGTGAGTATATCTATTCGGTAGTCGCTATGACGCCGGCTGAAGATCCTGATTTCATCATGTATGTGACAGTGAAACAGCCTGAAGAGAAGTTCTATCCAGATTTATGGAAAGAAGTAGTTAATCCTCTTTTGGAAGAAGCAGTTGCCATGAAAGATACCCTTGGTTTAACGACTCCAACGCATGTTTTGGATAATGTGATTACTGAAACCAAGTACACTATGCCTAAAACAAAAGAAAAGGGCAAAGATAAATCACCGGGTTCTTATGCTGAAGAGCTACGTCGTAATTTGGTTCAGCCGATTATCCTTGGTACAGGAAGTAGCATCACTAAATTATCTGTTGAAGCAGGTAAGAATGTTGCTTCTAACCAGCAAGTTCTTCTTCTAACAGATGAGCTGGATGACATGCCAGACATGTATGGTTGGACCAAAGAGAACGCGTCAACCTTTGCCAAATGGTTAGATATAAAGGTTACCTACAAAGGTGAAGGTTCGAAGGTTGTTGGACAGAGCGTAAAAGCCAATACCTCTATCAAGAACCTCAAAGAAATAACAATAACACTAGGAGAGTAAGATGCTTACAGCTATAATTGCAGGAATTACTACTTTGATTTTAACAATTATTGGGATCCCTGCCTTTATTCGTTTTTATCAAAAAGCCCGCATTTCCGGGCAACAAATGCACGAAGATGTCAAACAGCACCAGGCCAAAGCTGGAACACCCACTATGGGAGGGACTGTTTTCCTCTTGGCTTCGATTGTGGCGAGTTTTGTCATTGCATTATTTTCAGGAAATCTTTCTAGCAGCGTTACAACTATTTTGTTTATTCTGTTCTTGTACGGTTTAGTTGGCTTTTTAGATGATTTCTTAAAAGTTTTCCGCCGAATCAACGAGGGACTGAATCCTAAACAAAAACTATTCTTGCAACTGGTTGGCGGTGTGGTTTTTTATCTCTTTTTTGAACGCCACGGCGGAGGGGATATGCTGAACGTTTTCGGTTTCCCACTTGAATTAGGTTTTCTTTATATTTTCTTTGTTCTCTTTTGGTTGGTTGGCTTTTCCAATGCAGTCAACCTAACTGATGGAATTGACGGTCTTGCAAGTATTTCCGTCGTGATCAGCTTGGGAGCTTATGCAGTTATTGCTTTAGAACAAAAACGTTTTGACCTTCTGATTGTGATCTTTAGTATGGTTGGTGGCTTGCTTGGCTTCTTCGGATTTAACCATAAACCTGCCAAGATCTTTATGGGAGACGTAGGTAGTCTGGCTCTAGGAGGTATGCTGGCGGCTCTCTCTATTGCCCTCCATCAAGAATGGACCCTGCTTTTGATTGGGATTGTCTACGTATTTGAAACAGCTTCAGTCATGCTCCAAGTTACTTACTTTAAGATGACAGGTGGTAAGAGGATTTTCCGAATGACTCCAGTTCACCATCATTTTGAACTTGGTGGTTTTTCTGGCCGTGGTAAAGCTTGGAGTGAATGGAAGGTAGATTTTCTCTTCTGGGGAATAGGCCTTGTTGCAAGTTTGATTACTCTAGCAATTTTGTATTTGT
>NZ_KQ969107.1:32198-36511 GCF_001578795.1 Streptococcus gordonii | reverse complement strand
CATATAAATGGCTATAAATCCATAATTTCTGTTATAATAGATAGGACTACTAAGGATAAGAGGAAAAAATGAAATTTACAGAATTTACTTTTAAAAATTATATTCAGGAGGCTTTAGAGGATCTGAAGTTTGTTGAAGCAACAGAGGTACAGGAAAAGTTGATTCCAGTCGTTTTGTCTGGGCGCGACCTTGTCGGTGAATCAAAGACAGGTTCTGGGAAGACCCATACTTTTCTGCTACCGATTTTTCAAAAGCTGAATGAAGATGAGGATCATGTACAAGTTGTGATTACGGCACCAAGCCGTGAGTTAGCCACCCAGATCTATCAAGCAACTAGACAGATTGCTTCTTTTTCTGATAAGGAAATTCGTGTTGCTAATTATGTGGGTGGGACTGACAAGGCCCGCCAAATTGATAAACTTGAATTTAGCCAACCTCATATTGTTATCGGGACACCAGGCCGAATCTATGATTTGGTCAAGTCAGGAGATTTAGCTATTCATAAGGCCAAGACCTTTGTTGTGGACGAGGCAGATATGACACTAGATATGGGCTTCTTGGAAACAGTGGATAAAATCGCCTCAAGCTTGCCAAAAGATTTGCAGTTTTTGGTATTCTCAGCGACTATTCCGCAGAAGCTACAGCCTTTCTTGAAGAAATATCTGTCCAATCCGGTCATGGAGCAAATCAAGACTAAAACGGTTATTTCTGATACAATCGAGAATTGGCTGGTCTCAACAAAAGGGCGCGATAAAAATGCGCAGATTTATGAAATTAGCCGAATCTTACAGCCTTATTTAGCTATGATTTTTGTGAATACTAAGACAAGAGCAGATGAGCTACACAGTTATTTGCTTGCTCAAGGCTTGAAAGTGGCTAAGATTCACGGTGATATTGCACCACGTGAGCGCAAGCGGATTATGAATCAAGTGAAAAATCTGGATTTTGAATATATTGTTGCAACTGACCTAGCAGCAAGGGGAATTGATATTGAGGGGGTCAGTCATGTCATCAACGATGCTATTCCGCAGGACCTGTCTTTCTTTGTCCACCGCGTAGGAAGAACAGGGCGCAATGGGCTTCCTGGTACGGCCATTACGTTATATCAGCCAAGTGATGACTCTGATATTCGTGAATTAGAGAAACTGGGCATCAAGTTCATCCCTAAGATGATAAAGAACGGTGAATTTCAGGACACTTATGACCGAGATCGACGAGCCAACCGCGAAAAGTCTTATGAGAAGCTCGATACAGAAATGATTGGTTTGGTTAAAAAGAAAAAGAAGAAAATCAAACCTGGCTATAAGAAAAAAATTCAGTGGGCTGTCAATGAAAAACGTCGTAAGACTAAGCGGGCCGAAAATCGTGCTCGAGGTCGTGCAGAACGCAAGGCCAAGCGCCAAAGCTTCTAGTCATAAAATTTGCTTATACCCTTGATAAATAATTTATACTGTTCGATATAAAAATGGTGTGATAGACTAGAGTATACTGGTCTATCTTTTTTCTTGTCTCATTTAGACATGGTAAATTTATTAAAAAGCATAGTCCTTCTTATATGAGAATGATGAAAGGATTGAATAATGAACGCAAGTTTAATTATAGTGGTTTCTAACTGGTATCAGGAATTAATGAAGTCTATCCCAGATGGTCAAAATTTTAGTTTAAGATCTGTTTTTGATGCCCTGCCAAGAATTATTGAAAAATTACCAACAACCTTATTTTTAACGTTGGGCGGTGCCCTTTTTGGTTTGGTTTTGGCTCTGATATTTGCTATTGTCAAAATCAACCGTGTCAAAGTTCTGTACCCTATTCAGGCTTTCTTTGTCAGCTTTTTAAGGGGGACACCTATCTTAGTCCAACTGATGCTTACCTATTATGGGATTCCTATAGCTCTAAAGGTTTTTAATCAACGTTTTGGAACTGCTTTTAATATCAATGCAATCCCAGCCTCAGTCTTTGCTGTTGTTGCTTTCGCCTTTAATGAGGCAGCATATGCTAGCGAAACTATCCGGGCAGCAATCCTCTCTGTTAGTGAAGGAGAAATTGAAGCAGCTAGAAGTTTGGGAATGACCAATACCCAAGTATACCGTCGTGTGATTATTCCTAATGCAGCAGTTGTAGCTACACCAACCCTGATCAACTCCTTGATTGGTTTGACTAAAGGAACTTCACTGGCCTTTAGTGCCGGAGTGGTAGAAGTATTTGCTCAAGCCCAGATTTTAGGTGGTTCAGATTACCGTTATTTTGAGCGCTTCATTTCAGTCGCTCTAGTCTATTGGGTTGTCAATATTATGATTGAGCAATTTGGTCGCTTTATCGAAAGAAAAATGGCCATTCAAACGCCAGCTGCAATTGATTCAGCAATTCAAGCGAAAGGAGATATCCTTTAATGATTCACATTTTTAACCTCAGTAAATCTTTCTCTGGTCAGGCGGTACTAGACAATCTTAGTTTGGATATCCAAAAAGGAGAGGTTATTGCCTTGATTGGTTCCTCCGGAGCTGGTAAATCAACCTTTCTTCGTAGTCTGAATTACTTGGAAACTCCAGACAGCGGTATCATTGAGATTGATGATTTTAGAGTTGATTTTTCCCAAATTACTCAGGAGGAAATCTTAACACTTCGTCGAAAATTAGCCATGGTTTTCCAGCAGTTTAATCTATTTGAAAGACGGACTGCTCTGGAAAACGTAAAAGAAGGCCTGCTCGTTGTCAAGAAACTATCGGATGAAGAAGCTACTAAAATAGCTAAAGAAGAATTGGCCAAGGTAGGTTTATCAGATCGAGAAAATCATTATCCCCGTCATTTATCAGGTGGTCAAAAACAGCGGGTAGCTTTAGCAAGAGCTCTGGCCATGAAACCTGATGTTCTCCTGCTAGATGAGCCTACATCTGCTCTGGATCCTGAACTTGTTGGTGAAGTAGAAAGATCCATTGCTGATGCTGCAAAATCTGGTCAAACAATGATTTTAGTTAGTCATGATATGTCTTTTGTTTCACAGGTTGCTGACAAGGTTCTCTTTTTAGATAAGGGGCATATTATTGAAGGCGGTAAACCAGATGAGATTATGAATAATCCGAAAGAAGAACGGACGAAAGAGTTTTTTGCTAGTTACAAACGGACCTATATTTGATATAATGGAGAAAAGATAACTCGGTTGGTTCTGCCAGCTGAGTTTGTTTTGAGCAAAATAAGATTGACTTATTGGACATAAATAGACCAAAACATAGGAGATTAAATGTTAAAGCAAATTTTTTCTCTCTATATAGAGAGTCTTCTTTTGACAACAGCACTTATTGGAGGTTTGTCAGGGATTTTAATTTTAGCCAGAATGGCTAGTCGCAAGGATAAGACTGCAAAGGCACGACAGGCGCACTTGTTTGATGTACTTTTGATTGATATTATGACTATCCCTATTTTATCTTTTGCGGTTATGGGCATTCTCTTAGTGCTGAAAGCATAATGCTTGCAAAAGTTTTTTATTGGCGTTAGAATAATTATTATTACAACAAAAGAAGGTGGAGTCATGTACGATACAATTATTATTGGAGCAGGTCCTGCAGGAATGACAGCTGCGCTTTATGCTGCAAGAAGCAACCTCAAAGTTGCCTTGTTGGAAGCAGGTATTCCAGGCGGACAAATGAACAATACAGCGGATGTTGAAAATTATCCTGGCTATGCCCTAATTAGCGGTCCAGAATTGGCTGAAAAGATGTTTGAGCCATTGGAAAATCTCGGAGTAGAGCATGTCTTTGGTCATGTTCAAAGGATTGAAGATCAGGGTGGTTCTAAAAAAGTTATCACAGAAGACGAAGTTTATGAGAGTAAAACGGTTATTATTGCAACAGGAGCCTTTCACCGTCAGCTCAATGTGCCAGGTGAGGCTGAATTTAATAGCCGGGGTGTTTCATACTGTGCAGTTTGTGATGGAGCTTTTTTCCGTGATGAAGACTTACTAGTTGTCGGTGGAGGTGACTCAGCAGTTGAGGAAGCCATTTTCTTGACCCAGTTTGCTAAAAGTGTGACCATTGTTCACCGTCGTGATCAATTACGCGCACAAAAAGTTTTGCAAGATCGTGCCT
The DNA here is from genome assembly GCF_001578795.1 of Streptococcus gordonii. GTDB lineage: Bacteria > Bacillota > Bacilli > Lactobacillales > Streptococcaceae > Streptococcus > Streptococcus gordonii_A. The sequence goes on along the minus strand of NZ_KQ969107.1, from coordinate 32,429 downwards.
TTGCTAATGAAAAAATTAGTTTTGTCTGGGATTCAGTCATTGAAGCTATTCATGGTAACGAGCGTAAGGTGACTGGAGTAACCTTTAAAAATATTAAGACAGGTGAAACTAGCCAAGCAGATTTTGGTGGTATCTTCATTTATGTCGGTTTGGATCCAGTTAGTGAATTTGTAGCCGATTTGGGTATAAGAGATGAATCAGGTTGGATTGTGACAGATGACCATATGAAAA
>NZ_KQ969107.1:27467-32048 GCF_001578795.1 Streptococcus gordonii | reverse complement strand
GGAGTGGTTTCATAGAAACTAAATAGCTACCAGCTAAATTGGTGGAGGAAAGATTTTAATTTTCTAATTGCCGGACTATTTCCCTATGATCTATCAATTGTAAATTTATGATATAATAAGTAAAATCCATACAGTTTATAAAGGAGAAAATATGTTTCCAGATGATAGTTTAACCTTACATACAGACTTGTATCAAATCAATATGATGCAGGTTTATTTCAATCAAAATATCCATAACAAACGTGCAGTCTTTGAAGTTTATTTCCGTAAAAATCCATTTAATAATGGTTATGCCATTTTTGCTGGTTTGGAGAGAATCATTTCTTACCTCAACAATCTAACATTCAGTCAGAGTGATTTAGACTATCTTGAGTTCTTGGGTTATCATGGAGGCTTTCTAGATTATTTACGAAATTTAAAGATGAGCCTCAGTGTACGGTCGGCTCAGGAAGGGGACTTGGTTTTTGCCAATGAGCCACTTGTGCAAGTGGAAGGTCCTCTGGCTCAGTGTCAGCTTGTGGAGACCGCTCTGCTCAATATCGTTAATTTTCAGACTCTGATTGCCACTAAGGCAGCCCGTATCCGTTCTGTTATCGAAGATGAGCCCCTGATGGAGTTTGGAACTCGTCGTGCTCAAGAAATGGATGCAGCTATCTGGGGAACTCGGGCTGCTGTGATTGGTGGAGCCAACGGTACCAGTAATGTTCGAGCGGGTAAGCTCTTTGATATTCCTGTTTTAGGAACCCACGCTCATGCCCTTGTTCAAGTTTACGGTAATGATTATGATGCCTTTAAAGCTTATGCTGAAACTCACCATGATTGTGTATTTTTGGTAGATACTTATGATACATTACGTTTGGGTGTTCCGGCAGCCATTCGAGTTGCGCGTGAGCTGGGTGATAAGATTAAATTCCTAGGTGTTCGTATTGACTCAGGTGACCTTGCCTATATTTCTAAGAAGGTTCGGCAGCAATTAGATGAAGCTGGCTTCCCTGATGCTAAGATTTATGCGTCCAATGATCTGGATGAAAATACCATTCTCAACTTGAAAATGCAAAAAGCTAAGATTGATGTTTGGGGCGTGGGTACCAAGTTGATTACGGCTTATGATCAGCCGGCTTTAGGAGCAGTTTATAAGATTGTTGCTATTGAAGATGAGAATGGAGAATTGCGCAATACCATCAAGCTGTCCAATAATGCTGAAAAAGTTTCGACTCCAGGTAAGAAGCAGGTTTGGCGCATTACCAGTCGGGAAAAAGGTAAGTCTGAAGGAGACTACATTACCTATGAAGGCATTGATGTCAATGGCTTGGAAGAGCTGGAAATGTTCCATCCTATCTACACTTACATTAATAAGACGGTTAAGAATTTTGATGCTGTACCGCTATTGGTGGATATTTTCCAAGAGGGAAATCTCGTATACCAAAAGAGGAGCCTGACTGAGATTCAAGCTTATGCCCGTAAGGAATTTGATAAACTCTGGGATGAGTACAAGCGAGTTCTTAATCCACAGGATTATCCAGTTGACCTGGCTAGAGATATCTGGCAGGATAAGATGGACTTGATTGACCAGATGCGTAAGAAAGCCTACCAGACAGGAGCAGAAAAATGAGCCTACAAGAAGAAATTATCGCTCAATTGGGCGTCAAACCTATCATTGACCCGGAGGAAGAAATCCGCAAGTCGGTCGACTTTCTCAAGGCTTATCTGAAAAAGCACCCTTTTTTGAAAAGTTATGTTCTGGGAATTTCTGGTGGTCAGGATTCAACCTTGGCTGGTCGCTTAGCTCAGCTGGCTGTAGAGGAAATGCGGGCTGAGACTGGTGATAATAGCTACCGCTTTATCGCTGTTCGTCTGCCTTACGGTGTTCAGGCAGATGAAGATGATGCTCAAAAGGCTCTGGCTTTTATCCAGCCTGATGTCAGTTTGACAGTCAATATCAAGGAATCTGCTGATGCCATGACAAAGGCTGTGGAGGCAACGGGGGCCAAAGTCTCTGATTTTAACAAGGGCAATATCAAGGCTCGCAGCCGTATGATTGCCCAGTATGCTTTAGCCGGTTCATACAGTGGGGCTGTCATTGGGACAGATCATGCAGCCGAAAATGTCACGGCCTTTTTCACCAAGTTTGGGGATGGCGGAGCAGATATCTTACCACTTTACCGTCTCAATAAACGACAAGGCAAGCAGCTTTTGGCCACTTTAGGAGCTGATCCTGCCCTCTATGAAAAGGTACCGACGGCTGATTTGGAAGAGGAAAAACCTGGGATTGCGGATGAAGTCGCTCTAGGCGTGACCTATAATGAAATTGACGATTATCTCGAAGGTAAGTCTGTTTCAGCTCAAGCCCAAGAAACTATCGAATCTTGGTGGCATAAAGGACAGCACAAACGGCATTTGCCAATTACAGTTTTTGATGAATTTTGGAAGTGAAAATCTCTATTGAAACTTTTTAGTTTGAGCTAAGAAACGAGGAAGCTATGAAAAAGATTGGTACACAGTCCATTGAAACCAAACGTCTTTTGCTAAGACCTTTTCTGGAATCGGATGCTCAAGTTATGTATGATAACTGGGCTTCTCGTCCGGATAATTTGTTGCACGTGACCTGGGATGCTCACGAGAGTCCTGAAGTCACCCAACAGTCTATTGCTCGCTGGGTTGAGAATTATCAAAACATGGATTTTTACAAGTGGGCCATCTGCCTGAAGGAAAACCCCTGAACAAGTTCTTGGTGATATCAGTGTGGTTGATAGAGATGATACGGTCAATGCTTGCGAGGTCGGTTACATTTTAAGTAAAGACTATTGGGGGCAGGGGCTGATGACAGAAGCTTTGAAAGCTGTTTTGAACTACCTCTTGCAAGATGCAGGATTCAATCGTGTCACAGCAAGATTTGTAACAGCAAATCCAGCTTCGGGACGTGTTATGTCCAAAGCTGGTATGAGCTACGAAGGTACTTTTCGCCAAGTTGTATTTCATAAAGGACAAGTCAAAGATTTTTCCGTCTATGGCATCCTAACATCTGATTTAGAAAAAGGCTAGGACTCTCTTGTCTAGCCTTTTTACTTGCACTCCTTTTTTAAAGTTCTATAATAGATGTATAATGACAAGGAGGATTCTATGAAGTCGTTAGAACAAGATTTTACAGATAAGTTGTATGCTGCTTATGAGGGCAATCCCAAATTTGTAGCAATGGAAAATGCCATCAGCCATAATGGTCTTTTGACATCCTTGGAGAAGCGAAGCGCCACTGTGGAAAACACGCCTGTCTTTTCACTGGATCTCACTAAGGATAAGGTTAGCGACCAAAAAGCTTCTGGGCGCTGTTGGATGTTTGCAGCTCTTAATACCTTCCGCCACAAGATGATTGCTGGTTTCCAACTGGAAGATTTTGAGCTATCTCAGGCCCACACTTTCTTTTGGGATAAATATGAAAAATCCAACTGGTTCTTAGAGCAGGTGCTGGCGACAGCTGACCAAGAATTGACCAGCCGCAAGGTTAAGTTTCTCTTAGACACGCCTCAACAGGATGGCGGCCAATGGGATATGGTTGTCTCTCTTTTTGAGAAATACGGCGTCGTGCCTAAGTCAGTTTATCCAGAGTCAATTTCTTCTAGCAACAGCCGTGAGCTCAATCAGATTCTCAATAAGCTCCTGCGTCAGGATGCACAGATTTTGCGAGAATTAGTGGTAGAAGGTGCAAACTCGGCTGAACTTCAGGCTAAGAAAGAAGAACTTCTCCAGGAAGTCTTTAACTTCCTAGCTATGAATTTAGGTTTACCGCCTCGCCAATTCGACTTCTCTTATCGCGATAAAGATAACAATTTTCATAGTGAGAGCGGATTGACACCACAAGTTTTCTTCAAAAAATATGTTGATCTCAAATTGGACGATTATGTCTCTATCATCAATGCGCCAACTGCAGACAAGCCTTATGGTAAGTCTTATACAGTTGAGATGCTGGGTAATGTCGTTGGTAGCAAGCCAGTTCGTTATTTGAATGTTGAAATGGACAGGCTAAAAGAGCTGGCTATCGCCCAAATGCATGCTGGCGAGACCGTGTGGTTTGGTTCTGATGTTGGACAGTCTAGCAATCGTAAAGCGGGTATTATGGCTGATGGCATGTATGACTTTACTTCTAGTATGGATATCCAGTTGACTCAAGACAAGGCAGGACGTTTGGACTATAGCGAAAGTCTGATGACCCATGCAATGGTTTTGACAGGGGTGGACTTGGATGAAAATGGAAAAGCCAAGAAATGGAAGGTCGAAAACTCTTGGGGCGAAAAAGTTGGTAACAAGGGTTACTTTGTAGCCTCTGACTCTTGGATGGATGAATATACCTACCAGATCGTATTGCGCAAAGAATTTCTGACGGAAGCCGAATTAGCTGCTTATGAAGCAGAGCCTATTGTCTTGGCTCCATGGGATCCAATGGGAGCTCTGGCTTTATAAAAGAATATCTATGAACAAGGTCCTTATAGCTATATAAGGCCTTTTCTAAATAAAAAAGAGGCTGGGACAAAAGTCCTAGCCTCTCAATTGTTTTTGGATTGTCGAGCAAGACGCAGTGGTTGAGTG
>NZ_KQ969107.1:18078-27167 GCF_001578795.1 Streptococcus gordonii | reverse complement strand
GTAGTAGAAGATTCCGAACTACTTGAAGAAGACTCTTCCTCAGAAGAAGATGATTCTTCTGAAGTTGAGGAAGGTTGGATATAGTATCGATATGGATTAGATCCGTTTAGGTATAGATAGTAACCAACTCGATAAACCCCATTTGGTTGCTCCCAGTCTTCGTTTCCATTGGTATTCAAGAAAGTCATCATAGACCGATAGACATCAGTTGCAACCTTGACCCCATCATCAAGAACTGGTGTAAAGCGGTTTGAATAACCAGTCCATACAGCCATTGAATACTGAGGGGTGTAACCGACGAAGAGCTCATCTGGAGTTACAATACTAGAGCCGTAATAAGGTTTTGTAAGTTTGGTTAATTCATCGTCTGCATAGTTAGAAGTACCAGTTTTCCCAGCCTGATAGACACCAGAAATTGCTGCATTTGTACCTGTTCCGGATGTCAAAACAGTCTTCATCATATCTGTCATCATGTAGGCTGTTGTTTCTTTCATGGCTCTTGAACCTTCGTTAGAGAAGACTTTTTCAGTACCATCGCTAAAGACAATTCTATTGACATATTGAGGTTTGTAGTAGGTTCCTCCATTAGCAAAAGCTGCATAGGCCGCAGCCATCTTCTCACTGCTTGCGCCATATTCGTTTCCAGATTTGTTGGTATTACTTGAAATGGCATTTGAATAGTGCATTTCTGGATAGTTGATACCAATCTTATTCAAGAACTTAAGAGCTTGTTTGAGACCAACGGCTTCTAAAGTTTTAACAGCTGGAACGTTCCGTGATTCTTGGATGGCATATTGCATGGTTATATTACCATAGTAGCGCATATCCCAGTTGTAGACAGGGGTGCTAGAGCCGGGGAAATTATAAGGAGCATCTGCAATAGTTGCAGATGTTGCACTATAGACCCCATCTTCGATGGCTGGTGCATAGTCTGTGATAGGTTTCATAGTTGAACCCCAGTCCCGATTGGTTTCAACGGCTTGGTTCGTACCAAATGAAACATTAGTGGACTGTTTACGAGCTCCAAGTTGGGCAATGACTTTACCATTTGTTACATCCATAACTGTGGAAGCAACTTGAAGTTCATCGTCTGGGTAATTGACATAGGTATCGGAGTTATAGATCTCCCAAAGTTGCTTTTGAGCGTCAGTATTGACATTGGTGTAGACTTCCATACCAGTAGTCAGCAAGTTATAGCCTGTTTCTTTTTCGACTTGCTCGATAACTTGTTTTAGATAGTTATCCATATATGCTGGATAGGATGCAGAGCTCTTTAAGCTTTGCAAACCGTCAGTAACAGGAGTATTGATAGCTTGTTCATACTGTTCAGCAGTGATGTATTTCAGTTGATACATCTCAGATAAAACCAGGTTACGGCGTTGAAGTGCTGCTTCTGGTTGAGAGTATGGATCATATTGGTTTGGAGCTTGGGGCATTCCGGCAAGCAAGGCTAATTGAGGCAAGCTTAGGTCTTTTAAGTCCTTACCATAAAAACTTTGTGCTGCTGTCTGCATCCCATAGTTCCCATTAGACATGTAAACCTTATTGACATAATAGGTCAGAATTTGTTGCTTTGTAGCTTTTCTTTCTAGTTGGAAAGCCAGCCAAGCTTCCTGAGCTTTACGTGAGACTGTCTGGTCTGCTTTTGAGGTAGAAAAATATGTCAGTTTGATCAACTGTTGGGTCAAGGTAGAACCACCCTGAAGTCCATTTGATCTCTTAAGAATATTATTAAAGATAGAGCCGATAATCCGAATAGAGTCCACTCCACGGTGATTGAAGAAACGATGGTCTTCAATAGCAACAATAGCATTGACCAAATCAGTTGGAATTTGATCAGTGGTAACATTTACGCGCTTTTCAGATCCCAAATCTGCGATAAGGTTATTTTGGCTATCATAAATTTTGCTGGAAGTAGTAGCAACGAGCTTGCTCTCGGATAACTCAGGGGCCTTGCTCACATAGTAGAAGAAGAGACAACTTCCTATCAGAAGTCCCAAAAGAAAGAGTGAGATAAGGCCGCTTGCAACCCATTTTAGGGCTGTGATTAAGGTTTGTTTATTCATTAGAGTGACCACCTAGTAAATTTTTTGAGATTATATCAAGATAAGGTACGCTGGGAAGGATGTTTTGTTCAATGAGATAACCATGTTTCTGAATATAATCCAGGGGCATGGATTTCCCACCCTTATCAATCTTGTAAAACTCAATTAAGTAGGGAGCAGGAAGGAGGTAGGTTTCCTTCAGGCTAGAAAAGTGAAGTAAGACAAAGCAAATTCCGCCTTGATTGAGCACTTGATCCATATGCTCAATCTGGTGTGCATGAAAGTTCTTCATAGGCATGGATTGTTTTTGCCGCGTTTCCTTGGCTTCAAAGTCAATATAATGCCCACGGTAAACTCCTGAGTAGTCCGTAGTAGATGCTTGGCGAAAGTAGGCCTCGACAATCTTGGCACGGCTTCGCTTAGGATAATCAACTTTGACAATTTGCACGGGTGTAGGCTTTTTATGAATAACAGCTAATCCACGGCTAAGATAATAGTCATTGGTGTCGTTAATCATTTTTTCGAAAGTCATTCCCCGATTAGCGAAATCGACAGTCCCCTTTTTCACCTTTTTTATGTTATTTTTAGATGTAAGCTTATGCGGATAGTTGACCATAAAACTCCTTATTGGTACAATAACATCACTCTATTATACCATAAATCATTGTAAAAGGATAAAAAATGGTCAGTGTACTTGTTGTAGGCTATAAAGCCTTTGATTTAGGAATCTTTGGCGACAAGGATCAACGCTTGAAAATTATCAAAGCAGCTATTCGCAGGGATTTGATTTATCTCTTAGAAAATGGCATGAAATGGCTGATTTTTACTGGGAACTTGGGCTTCGAAGTCTGGGTTCTGGAAGTTGCCAAAGAATTACAGGAAGAATATAATTTTCAATTGGCGACAATCTTTATTTTTGAAAACCAAGGTGAAAATTGGAATGAGGCTAACCAAGAAAAATTAGCCAACTTCAAAAATGTTGATTTTATCAAATATGCTTATCCTAGCTATGAAAACCCCAGTCAATTTCGTACCTACAATCAATTTTTGTTAGAGAGCACGGATGGCGCTTATCTATTCTACGATGAAGAAAATGAGACAAAGCTCAAATATCTTTACCAAATGATGAAAGAAAATGAACAATATCATATCAAAAAATTAACATTTGATGACTTAAATGAGATGGCGGAAAATTTTTCTGAAATTTAAAGTTTATACCTTGATTTTTCTCTTCCTTTTCGTATATAATGATAATAATAAACCAGATTGGAGAGAGAAATGGCTAGTATTATTTTTACACCTAAAGATATTTTTGATCAAGATTTTAAAACAGCAGTACGTGGATATAGTAAGCAAGAAGTAGATGAGTTTTTAGATGATGTGATCAAAGACTATGAAACTTATTCAGCTTTAGTGAAGGAATTACGTGAAGAAAATAGCCGTTTAAAACAAGAACTTTCTAAGCGTATGCAGGAAGCTCCAAATTCAACTGCTTCTCAGGTTCATCAGTCATTTGGAGACACAACTCAAACGACAATTACCAATTTTGATATCTTGAAACGACTAAGCCGTTTGGAAAAAGAAGTGTTCGGTAAACAAATCCAAGCGAGCGAATTAAATCAATTATAATTATAAGACGTGCAATTTTTGGATAATCGCATGAAAAGTTATTTTTCATGAGGAAAGTCCATGCTAGCACTGGCTGTGATGCCGGTAGTGTTTGTGCTAGGCGAAACAATAAGCCTAGGGACGGATTTTTCCGTTACGGCGGGTGAAACAGCTAAGTCTCTTGATATGCTGGAGTAGGCCTGAAAGTGCCACAGTGACGTAGTTTTTGTGGAAACACAAGAAGTGGAACGCGGTAAACCCCTCAAGCTAGCAACCCAAACTTTGGTCGGGGCATGGAATGCGTGGAAACGAACATTGCATTCTGACTGGAAACAGTAGACAGATGATTATCGAAGGAAATGGTGCCTAGTCATTTCTGGAACAAAACATGGCTTATAGAAAATTGCATATAGGTGGAGGCTAGGGCTTGGTTCTTAGCCTCTAATTATAGTGAAATATACTTTAAAAAGTTAGGGATAGCAATTTTTCCTGATGTAAGTAAATCTCAAGTCGGCTATCTCAGTATATGGATAGACGATTCCCCTTTGTTTTGAGGAAATAATGAAAAAAGCATTTGACTTAATAGCGACAGCTGCAGCAGGTCTAGAAGCAGTAGTTGGTCGTGAAATTAGAAATCTTGGAATCGATTGTCAAGTTGAAAATGGTCGAGTTCGTTTTGAAGGAGACGTTCAAACGATTATTCAAACCAATCTTTGGCTTCGGTCGGCAGACCGGATCAAAATCATTGTTGGGACTTTTCCTGCCAAGACTTTTGAAGAGCTTTTTCAAGGTGTCTTTGCACTTGATTGGGAAAACTATCTACCTTTAGGCGCAAAATTTCCTATTTCGAAAGCGAAATGTGTCAAGTCCAAACTTCACAATGAACCCAGCGTTCAGGCAATTTCTAAGAAGGCTGTTGTGAAGAAGTTGCAGAAACACTATGCGCGTCCTGAAGGGGTTCCCCTTATGGAAAATGGACCTGAATTTAAGATTGAAGTTTCTATTTTAAAAGATTTGGCGACAGTCATGATTGATACGACGGGGACTAGCTTGTTTAAGCGTGGTTATAGGACGGATAAGGGTGGAGCACCAATTAAGGAAAATATGGCAGCTGCCATTCTTCTCTTATCAAATTGGTATCCTGATAAACCTTTAGTTGATCCGACATGTGGCTCTGGAACTTTTTGTATAGAGGCTGCTTTGATTGGTAAAAACATTGCTCCTGGTCTCTATCGCTCTTTTGCGTTTGAAGAATGGAATTGGATAGATCAAGCACAAATTCAGAAAGCAAAAGCTGATGCTCGTATGCAAATTAAGCAGGATATTCAATTGGATATTGCTGGATCAGATTTGGATGCACGTATGATTGACATTGCTAAGAAGAATGCTGAGGAAGCTGGGGTGGCAGACTGTATTTGCTTTAAGCAAATGAGGTTGCAAGACTTGCACACTAATAAAATCAATGGTGTGATTATCTCAAATCCTCCCTATGGGGAAAGGCTTTTGGATGATACGGCTGTTACAAAGCTTTACCAGGAAATGGGGCAGACTTTTGCACCATTAGAAACATGGAGTAAATTTATTCTGACCAGTGATGAGGCTTTTGAAAGTAAATATGGAAGTCCGGCAGATAAAAAGAGAAAACTCTATAATGGAACCTTGAAGGTTGATTTATATCAATATTTTGGACAAAGAGTCAAACGAAAACTTGAAGAGTAGAAAGGATGACTATGAGTAAGGAAAATAAAAAGCCTGAAAGCCAAGAGCAAGAATCTATTTTAGATTTTGAAGAAGCTAAGGAAATGACTATTGGTCAGGCTGCCAGAAAAAGTGAAGAATTAGAAGCTGGCGTCAAAGAAGATGATAGTGTTTTAGACAAATATATCAAGCAGCATCGTCAAGAAATTGAAGCTGGAAAGTATACAGCGACCGTTCAAGTTCAAAAGAAACAAGACGAAAAGGCAGAAGAAGCGAAAAAAGAGACAGTTTCAACTGATGAGACGAAAGAAGAAGTTATAGCTTCTCCTAAGAGTCCTGGATTAGAAGCTGAGGTCAGCCAAGCTTTTGCTGACGAGCCTGAAGATAAGACTCAAGTGGACATGGAGACTGTTGCTCCAGTAACTACACCAGTTATAGAGGATTCTTATGAAGAAGATGATGAAAAGACAGGCTCTGGTAGCAAAAAGGTCATCTATGCTCTAGTAGCTCTTCTGGTTGTGGCTGGAATTGCGGCAACTGCGTATTTTGCGATGAATCGTAATCAGGCAGGCAAAGCAGTAACGAGCTCCAGCAGTCAAGCAAGTAAAAAGACTAGTTCAAGTAGTTCAAGTTCTGAAAACAAGGCCTTGAAAAAATTTAATGATTTATACGATTCTTTCTTTACTGATAAGAATAAATTGGCTCTTAAAAACAGTAGCTTTGCCAACTTAGATCAATTAAAAGTAGCGCTTGAAGCCCTAAAAAATGATAAGGAATATACGGTTGCTAAGGCTAAATATGATAGTCTTGTAAAACAAATCTCAGCAATTCAAGCAGTCAATTCTCAGTTTGAAACAGCTGCGATCAAAGATGGCGTTTTGGATACCAATGCAAAAGTTAAGGGAGACGCGACTTTTACTGAAGCTAAAACGGGTAATGATAATTTAGATAAGTTAATCAGCTCTGCCATTAGTCAAGGAAAGGGTCAGCAAACAGTCACTCAAGCAGCTGGAGGTCAAGGGACTGCTTCCAATACAGCTCCAGCACCTGCTGAAACAACTCCAACAGCACCAACCACTAATAATGCGGATCAAGGCGTAATCACGGGTGGTTCTACTGGATATGGAGGACTGTCCAGCACTGGTGTCCCTTTGCAGAGAAATCTAAGCCGTGTTCCTTATAATCAAGCAGTGATTGATGATGTCAATAATCCCGCTTGGGTCTTTAATCCAGGTATTTTGGAAAAAATCTTAAAAATTTCACGGGAACGTGGCTATATTACTGGCGATCAATATATCATCGAACGTGTCAATATTATAAAAGGAAATGGCTACTATAATCTCTTTAAGCCAGACGGAACCTACCTCTTTAGTATCAACTGTAAAACAGGTTATTTTGTAGGAAATGGTCCGGGCTATGCGGATTCTTTAGACTTTTAGAAATAAAAAATCTCAAGCTAAAAAATTAGTCTTGAGATTTTTTATTATTAAAGGATCAAATGACATGGCGTTCGAAAGCATTATCTGAGATCCCTTGTTTGAGGATTAATTTAGCCCACTCCTTGGCAGAAAAGAGGCTGTGATCTTTATAGTTTCCGCAAGACTCAATTGTAGTTCCTGGGACATCTTCCCAAGTGGTGGTCTCAGCGATCTCTTCAAGACATGATTTGATCACTTGAGCGATTTCGGATGGGGTATGACGCCCCCACATGATCATATGGAAACCAGTTCGGCAACCAAAAGGAGAGCAATCAATCATTCCATCAATGCGTTTACGGATAAGCATGGCCAGCAGGTGTTCAATGGTATGGAGACCTGCAGTTGGAATGGAATCTTCATTGGGCTGGACAAGTCGGATATCAAAATTAGAAATAACATCTCCTTTTGGTCCGCTTTCTTCTCCAATGAGTCGTACATAAGGGGCCTTAACGATGGTGTGATCAAGCTCAAAACTTTCAACAATAACTTCTTTAGACATAAAAGTCTCCTTTGTAATCAATTTCTATAGTTCGATTATATCAAATATTTTTGCAAAAAAATAATTTTTGACAAGAATAAGGTGGCACAAGGCTTTGCCAAAAACTTAATAAAATAATATAAGAAATCGCTCTCTTTTTTACCAAAATCAGTTTGTTAATTTATCAAATTTATGATAAAATAATTAAGAATTTTCGAATTCAACTTAAAATAAATTAATGAGGTAAAAACATGGAAATGATTTTCGCTCTTGTTTTTGCCGTCATCATTGGTTTAGTCATTGGATATGTAAGCATCTCGGCTCGAATGAAATCTTCAAAAGAAGCCGCAGAACTTACTCTTTTGAATGCTGAACAAGAAGCAACGAATTTACGCGGTCAGGCCGAGCGTGAAGCAGATATCATTTTGAAAGATGCAAAACGCGAGACTAATTCGCTTAAAAAAGAAGCACTTTTGGAGGCAAAAGAAGAAGCCAGAAAATATCGAGAAGAAGTTGAGGCAGAGTTTAAGTCTGAGCGTCAAGAGCTAAAACAAACAGAAAGTCGTTTGACAGAACGTGCAGCTAGCCTTGATCGAAAAGATGATAACTTGACCAACAAAGAGAAATTGCTCGAGCAGAAAGAACAAAGTCTTTCAGATAAAACTAAATACATTGATGAGCGGGAAGAACAACTAGCTGAGCTTGAAAAACAAAAAGAAGCTGAACTAGAAAGAGTTGCTTCACTATCGCAGAACGAAGCACGTGATCTGATTCTTGCTCAAACAGAGGAAAAGTTAACCAAAGAAATTGCGATGCGTATTCGCGAGGCTGAACAAGAGGTTAAAGAACGCTCTGACAAGATGGCCAAAGATATCTTGGTTCAAGCCATGCAGCGGATTGCTGGTGATTATGTGGCTGAGCAGACCAACTCAACGGTCCACTTGCCTGATGATACTATGAAGGGACGGATTATCGGTCGTGAAGGACGCAATATTCGTACTTTTGAAAGTCTTACAGGAATTGATGTCATTATCGATGACACACCAGACGTTGTAACCCTATCTGGATTTGATCCTGTTCGCCGTGAAATTGCTCGCATGACGATGGAAGCCCTCCTTAAAGATGGACGGATTCATCCAGCTCGTATTGAAGAGCTAGTCGAGAAGAACCGTTTGGAAATTGATAATCGTATTCGTGAATATGGGGAAGCAGCAGCCTATGAAATTGGAGCTCCAAACCTTCACCCTGATTTGATGAAGATCATGGGACGATTGCAATTCCGCACATCTTATGGACAAAATGTCCTTCGTCATTCAATTGAAGTGGCGAAGTTAGCAGGAGTCATTGCTGGTGAACTTGGAGAAAATGCAACTCTGGCACGCCGGGCTGGTTTCCTTCACGATATCGGAAAAGCAATTGACCGAGAAGTGGAAGGAAGTCACGTTGAAATCGGTACCGAGCTCGCTCGTAAGTACAAGGAGCATCCAGTTGTGGTCAACACCATTGCTAGCCACCATGGAGATGTAGAAGCTGAAAGCGTGATTGCAGTCATTGTTGCTGCAGCGGATGCGCTCAGCGCTGCTCGTCCGGGTGCTCGTAGCGAGTCACTAGAGAGCTATATTAAACGCTTGCATGACTTAGAAGAAATTGCGAATGAATTCGATGGTGTTAAGACCAGCTTTGCTTTGCAGGCGGGTCGTGAAATCCGCATCATGGTTCATCCTGAAAAAATCAAGGATGATAAGGTGACGATTTTAGCACATGATGTTCGTGAGAAGATTG
>NZ_KQ969107.1:16131-18028 GCF_001578795.1 Streptococcus gordonii | reverse complement strand
ACAATCTGGAGTATCCAGGAAATATCAAGGTCACAGTTACTCGTGAATTGCGTGCCGTTGATTATGCTAAGTAGAGAAACAGCTTTCGAGCTGTTTTTTTCTTTCAGTAGCTTATAATCATCATAAAAAGCAGTTGAAATATCTGCTTTTTTTGTTACACTAGATAAAAGACTGTGAAGGAGACCAAATGACGGAACGTGGCTTGTTAATCGTTTTTTCTGGACCATCTGGTGTAGGAAAAGGAACGGTTAGACGTGAAATTTTTAAAAGCTCAGAAAATCAATTTCAATATTCTGTATCTATGACGACACGTCCGCAACGTCCAGAAGAAGTGGACGGTGTGGATTATTTCTTTAGAACTCGTGAAGAGTTTGAAGAGTTGATCCGCCAAGGCCAGATGTTGGAGTATGCTGAGTATGTCGGTAACTACTACGGGACGCCATTAACCTATGTCAACGAGACTTTGGATAAGGGAATCGATGTCTTCCTTGAGATTGAGGTGCAAGGTGCCTTGCAGGTCAAGAAAAAAGTTCCAGACGCTGTCTTTATTTTTTTGACACCTCCAGATTTGGAAGAATTACAAGACCGTTTGGTTGGTCGTGGCACAGACAGCGCAGACATCATTGCTAAGCGCATTGAGAAGGCTAAAGAAGAAATTGCCCTCATGCGTGAGTATGATTATGCTATCGTCAATGATGAGGTCAATCAAGCGGCCGAACGAGTTAAGCGTGTGATTGAGGCGGAGCATTTCCGTGTGGATCGCGTGATTGGCCACTATCAAGACATGGTAAAAAATTCAGTAACAGTAAGATAAAGATTAGAAATTAGGTAAAAAATTATGATGTTAAAACCGTCTATTGATACCTTGTTGGACAAGGTGCCATCAAAATATTCATTAGTAATTTTGGAAGCAAAGCGTGCACACGAGCTTGAGGCTGGAGCTACACCGACTCAGGACTTTAAATCTGTTAAATCAACTCTTCGAGCTTTGGAAGAAATTGAGTCTGGAAATGTAACGATTCACCCAGATCCAGAAGGAAAACGTGAGGCTGTTCGTCGCCGTGCAGAAGAAGAGCGCTTGCGTAAGGAAGAAGAAGAGCGTAAAATTAAAGAACAAATCGCTAAAGAAAAAGAAGAAGGCGAAAAGATTTAAGATTGGGGAAACTCAATCTTCTTTTTTCTATTCCAGTTATTTTTTCGGTATAATGAAGAGACGTATATTTTTTTGTAATTAATTCGTAAAAACGTGTAATGTGAGAAAGGAAGGTGAGGAAATGCTAGTTGCTAAAGTTATTGTAGATGTACCCTTGATGCAGACGGATAAACCTTTCAGTTATGCAGTTCCTCAAGAGTTTTCTCAAACCTTGCAAGTCGGGATGAGGGTTCACGTTCCTTTTGGAAAGGCCAATCGTTTGATTCAAGGGATTGTTCTTGCTATTGAAGAGGAAGAGGGATTGGGATTAAAAGAACTTGTTGAAGTTCTCGATTTTAGTCCGGTTTTAAACGAAGAGCAACTCTGGCTAGCAGATGAGCTACGTAAAACAGTCTTCTCTTACAAAATTTCAATTTTAAAAGCCATGCTACCTAATTTTCTTAACTCCTCCTACGACAAAATACTCTATCCGACGGAAGCGATGTCTTTAGAGGAGAAACAAGAAATTTTTGGTGAACAGACTAGTCTTCGTTTTTCTGATTTAGATAAGGAACGGCAAGCAACCTTTATGCGATTGAGCCAATTAGGACGGATTCGTATGGAGTATCAGGCAACAGATCAAAAACGAATCAAAACAGAGAAATGGTATAGGGTGGATTACAATTCTTTAGTGAAAATGGTCATATCCAGTCGTGCTAAAAGAAAGCAGGATTTAAAAGAGTATTTACTGAAGCAAAACGAAGT
>NZ_KQ969107.1:10646-16111 GCF_001578795.1 Streptococcus gordonii | reverse complement strand
CTGAAGCAAAACGAAGTACAGTTGCTGGCAGATTTGCGGGAAAAATTTTCTAGAGATTTGGTCCAGTATTTTATAGACCAAAATGCAATTGTTGTTGAGGAAAAAGAAGTCAGTCGAACAGCGAGTTATTTTGAAAGAGAGAGAAAGGACCAAGAATTACAGCTCAATAACGAACAAGAGCACGCTGTCGCTGCTATAACTGAGAAGATTGGCCAAGATGCGAATCCGATCTTGCTAGAAGGAATTACAGGAAGTGGCAAGACAGAAGTTTATCTTCAAGTAATTGAACAAGTCTTACAAAAAGGAAAAACTGCTATCATGCTGGTTCCTGAAATCTCTCTGACTCCACAAGTGACGGATCGTTTTATTGCCCGCTTTGGCCAACAGGTGGCAATCCTTCATTCTGGTTTGTCTAATGGTGAAAAATATGACGAATGGCGTAAGGTAGAAAGAGGGGAAGCCCAGGTTGTGGTTGGCGCGCGCTCAGCTGTCTTTGCCCCTCTCAAAAATATTGGTGCAATTATTATTGATGAGGAGCATGAAGCTTCATACAAGCAGGATTCTAATCCGCGTTATCATGCTCGAGAAGTTGCGATTCTCCGAGCTCAGTATAATCGGGCGGTTTTAGTTCTGGGGTCAGCAACACCAAGTCTGGAAAGCAGAGCTAGGGCAGTAAAGGGGCGGTATCAGTTTTTAAGGCTGACTAAGCGAGCCAATCCTCTAGCCAAGGTTCCTCAAGTTGAAGTCATTGATTTTAGGGATTTTATTGGTCAAAATGAAGCCAAAAACTTTACCCCTCCACTTTTAGAGGCTATTCAAGAGCGCTTGGATAAAAGGGAGCAAGTTGTTCTCATGTTGAACCGCAGGGGTTATTCAAGTTTTATTATGTGCCGAGAATGCGGGACAGTAGACACTTGTCCAAACTGTGATATCTCTTTAACGCTCCATATGGATACCAAGACCATGAACTGCCATTATTGCGGTTTTATCAAAGATATTCCCTATGCCTGTCCAAACTGTTCCAGCAGGAGTATGCGCTATTATGGAACTGGGACGCAGAAAGCTTATGATGAGCTAAAAACAGCCTTTCCAGATGCGCGGGTTTTGAGAATGGATGTGGATACGACTCGAAAAAAAGGTAGTCATGAAAAAATTTTAGAAGCTTTTGGGCGAGGAGAAGCTGATATCTTGCTGGGAACCCAGATGATTGCTAAGGGCTTGGATTTTCCAAATGTGACTTTGGTCGGGGTGTTAAATGCGGATACAGCCCTGAATTTACCAGACTTTCGTTCTTCTGAGCGGACTTTCCAGCTTTTGACTCAAGTAGCTGGTCGAGCAGGCCGCGCTGAAAAGGAAGGTCAAGTTTTGATTCAGTCCTACAACCCGCACCACTATGCTATTGAGTATGCTAAAAAGCAAGATTATGAAGGCTTTTTTAACTATGAAATGAATATTCGCAGGCAACTTGGCTATCCGCCTTATTATTTTACAGTTGGTTTGATCTTTTCTCACAAAGATGAAGAAATTTTAGTAAAAAAATCCTATCAAGTTTTGGATATTTTGAAGCAGGGTCTGTCTGACCAGGTTAAAATACTGGGGCCTACACCCAAGCCAATTGCCCGTACACATAATCTTTTTCATTATCAGATTTTAGTAAAATATCGTTTTGAAGATAATTTGCAAGAAACTTTAAATAAAATTTTGGAATGGACGCAGGAACGGGACAATAAGAACTTGCGTTTCAGCATTGATAACGAACCACAAAAATTTATGTAAAAGGAAATAAGTATGACAAAACTAATATTTATGGGTACGCCTGACTTTTCTGCTACGGTCTTAAAGGGATTGTTGGAAAGTGGCCAATATGAAATTTTGGCTGTGGTAACCCAGCCAGATCGAGCAGTAGGTCGAAAAAAAGAAATTAGAATGACGCCAGTGAAAGAAGTGGCCTTATCTTACGAGTTGCCAATCTATCAGCCAGAAAAATTATCAGGAAGTCCGGAAATGGAAGCCATTATGACTCTAGGGGCAGATGGGATTGTCACTGCTGCTTTTGGGCAGTTTCTCCCAAGTAAACTCCTTGATAGCATGGACTTTGCAGTCAACGTTCACGCTTCCCTCCTTCCGAAACATCGTGGTGGCGCCCCAATTCATTATGCCTTGATTCAAGGTGATGAGGAAGCTGGTGTGACTATTATGGAGATGGTTAAGGAGATGGATGCAGGAGATATGATTTCCCGCCGAAGTATTCCAATCACTGATGAGGATAATGTCGGCACTTTGTTTGAGAAATTAGCCATTGTTGGTCGCGATTTACTTTTGGACACATTGCCGGCTTATCTTGCTGGGGATATTCAGCCTGAAGCTCAGGATCCAAGTCAGGTTACTTTCTCACCAAATATCAGACCTGAAGAAGAAAGACTGGATTGGACCAAGACCAACCGTCAACTCTTTAATCAGATACGCGGGATGAATCCTTGGCCTGTAGCTCATACTCTATGGCAGGGAGGAAGATTTAAAATTTATGAAGCGGAATTAGCAGATGGAGAAGGTCAGCCCGGAGAGATTTTAGAGATTGGGAAAAGGCAGCTACTTGTTGCAACTGGAGAAGGGGCACTTGCCTTTAAGACAGTTCAGCCAGCTGGAAAACCCCAAATGACTATCTCAGATTTTTTGAATGGTGCTGGCCGAAATTTAGCAGTAGGAGATAAGTTTGGAAACTAGAAAAAAAAGTGCGCGTCAGGTAGCCTTAGAGATATTAGAGGAGGTGTTTGATAAAGGAGCTTTTTCCAATATTGCTCTTAATAAGGCTCTCAAGAAGGGTCAGCTTTCCCAGTCAGACAAGAGCTTGGTAACTGAAATTGTCTATGGAACGGTTGCTCGTAAGTTGACCCTTGAGTGGTATCTGTCTCATCTAATTGAAGATCGGGATAAACTAGACTCTTGGCTCTACATTCTCTTACTCTTGAGTCTTTATCAAATGTTGTATTTAGATAAGATTCCAAATCATGCTCTTATTCATGAAGCCGTTGAACTAGCTAAAAAACGAAAGCGAGGAAGCGAAAAGTTTGTTAATGCTATTTTGCGTCGGATAGAGCGTGAAGGCGTGGCTGATGTTGGAACGATTAAACGGAAGAACAAGCTATATTCTATTCAATACTCGACACCGGTATGGCTAGTTAAGGCTTTGATAGAAGAATATGGTGAAGTACGTGCCCTAGCCATTTTAGCAAGTCTTTTTGAGCGGAATAAAGCCAGTATTCGTGTGACTGACTTGGCTCGTAAAGAGGAACTAAAAAGACTTTTACATGCAGACGATTCTCTCATAGCTCCGTCTGCTTTGGTCAGAAATCAAGGTCACTTTGCCGGTCACGAATTGTTTACGTCTGGCCTAATTACAATTCAGGATGAATCTAGTCAGCTGGTGGCACCAACTTTAGGTATTGAAGGAGATGAAAGAATCTTAGATGCTTGCAGTGCGCCTGGTGGAAAGACTCTTCATATGGCTTCATATTTAAATACTGGGGAAATCATAGCCCTAGACTTGTATGAGCATAAGCTTCAATTGATCGAAGAAGCAGCTACTCGGTTGGGTCTCGCTGATAAAGTTCAAACGAAAAAGCTTGATGCTAGAGAAGTCTATCAGAAATTCGGCAAGGATGCCTTTGATAAGATTTTGGTTGATGCACCATGTTCTGGAATTGGTCTCTTACGGCGAAAACCGGATATCAAATATAACAAAGAAAATGCAGATTTTCTCTCTTTACAAAAAATTCAGCTAGAGATACTAGATAGTGTTTGTAAAAGTTTGAGAAAAGGTGGTATAATAACTTATAGTACCTGCACTATTTTTTCACAAGAGAATAGTCAAGTAGTTTCTAAATTTTTAGAGAAACATCCTAACTTTGAGCAGGTAAACTTAAAACATGAAAGAAAAGATATTCTAAAAGATGGGTGTATTTTAATTACTCCCGAATTATATGGAAGCGATGGCTTTTTTATCAGCCAGTTTAGGAGAATATCTTGAAAGAGGAGGATACTAACAGAATGGAAATAGCATTATTAACAGATGTTGGTAAAAAACGTACAAATAATCAAGACTTTGTAAATCATTTTGTAAATCGCTCTGGGATGCCTTTGATTGTCCTAGCAGACGGCATGGGTGGACACCGTGCTGGAAATATTGCAAGTGAAATGACCGTGACAGACTTGGGTGCTGCTTGGGTTGATACGCAGATCGATTCTGTCAATGGTGTGAGAGATTGGTTTGCTGAGCACTTAGAAGCAGAAAATAAAAAGATTCATGAAGTTGGACAATCAGACGAGTACAAGGGAATGGGAACGACACTTGAGGCCATTGCGATTATTGGCAATCAAGCAATTTATGCTCACATAGGGGATTCCCGTATCGGCTTGGTCCGTGGAGAAGAGTACAAACAACTAACAAGTGACCATTCTTTAGTCAATGCTCTTTTGAAAGCTGGTCAGATTACAACTGAAGAAGCTGAACGTCATCCCCAACGAAATATCATTACCCAATCAATCGGACAAAAAGATGAAATTCAGCCTGATTTTGGAATAATTACTTTAGAAGAGGGCGACTATATCGTGATTAACAGTGATGGTTTATCAAATATGGTAGCCGGAAGCGAAATCTATGATATTCTAAAAAGTGATCTTACTTTGCCAGAAAAAGCTCAAACTTTAATTCGCTTTGCCAATAATGCAGGAGGTCTGGATAATATTACAGTAGCTCTTGTGTACTTTGACAAGGAGGAAGAAGCATGATTCAAATCGGCAAAATTTTTGCCGGGCGATATAAAATCATCAAACAAATTGGCCGAGGCGGGATGGCAGATGTCTATCTTGCCAAGGATTTGATTTTAGATGGTGAAGAAGTGGCGGTTAAGGTTCTTAGAACCAATTACCAGACGGATCCTATCGCTGTTGCACGTTTCCAACGAGAAGCGCGTGCCATGGCGGATTTGGATCATCCACATATCGTTCGCATCACCGACATTGGTGAAGAAGATGGTCAGCAATATTTGGCTATGGAATATGTAGCTGGCTTGGATCTCAAACGATACATTAAAGAGCACGCTCCTTTGTCGAACGAGGAGGCCGTTCGAATCATGGGACAAATTCTTTTAGCTATGCGCTTGGCACATGCTCGTGGGATTGTTCACCGAGATTTGAAACCGCAAAACGTTCTCCTGACTCCAGATGGAAATGCTAAGGTAACGGACTTTGGGATTGCGGTTGCCTTTGCAGAAACAAGTTTGACCCAAACAAATTCCATGCTTGGCAGTGTCCATTACCTGTCTCCTGAGCAGGCGCGTGGTTCAAAAGCAACTTTCCAAAGCGATATTTATGCAATGGGGATCATCTTTTATGAGATGCTGACTGGTCATATTCCTTATGATGGGGATAGTGCGGTGACAATCGCTCTGCAACATTTCCAAAAA
>NZ_KQ969107.1:8830-9940 GCF_001578795.1 Streptococcus gordonii | reverse complement strand
ATTAAGGCTACTGCTAAAAAGCTGACAGATCGGTATCAAAGTGTTTCGGATATGTATGTAGATCTGTCTAGTTGCTTGTCACCTGAACGACGGAATGAAAAGAAACTGATGTTTGATGACGCGGTAAAAGCGGATACTAAAACACTTCCGAAGATTCCACAAGTCACACCTCCTGTAGCTTCTAGAGTAAATAATGATCCAGCTACAGATGTTGAACAGAAAGCCCCTCAAGTTGCACCGCCAACAAAACCTAAGAAAAAGCGTCATTTGAGAGCGAGATACAAGGTTTTGTTAGCTGCAGTATTTCTGGTCATTGCTGCTTTTCTAGCTTTGCTCTATCTAACACCATCTAATAAGCAGGTTCCAGATGTTACTGGCAAGACAGTTGCTGAAGCTAGAGAAGCGATTGAAAAAGTCAATTTAAAAGTTGGCGAAGAGATAGAAGAGAATAGTGATGAAGTAGCTTCAGGGATGATTATTCGCACAGATCCAGTGGCAGGAACTCAGAGAAAAGAAGGCAGTACAGTTAACTTAGTTGTTTCTAAGGGAGCTAAAACGCTAATTATGGAAGACTATACTGGCCAAACGACTGCCCAAGCTGTTGAGAGACTCACGGATGTTCTAAAAGTTCCAAAAAACAATATCAAAGTTGAAGAAGTTGAAACAAACGATGTAGAAGAAGGAACAATTTTTGAACAGACACCAGCTGCGGGAGCTACCTATGATCTCACTTCAAATACGAAGATTGTTTTAAAAGTAGCCAAAGCAGTATCAACGATTGAAATGCCAAACTTTGGTAGCCTTCAATATACTTATGCAAACGCTCGGAATTATCTGATTTCTCTAGGAATTCCATCTAGTAACATTGAAAGAGTCGTGGATCGTTCTGTTGTGTCGAGTCAATCTGATTTGGTGACATCACAATCTCCAGCAACTGGACCAGTTAATCCTAAGAAGGTAAAAGTGACCTTGTATGTCACTGAAGCAACTACTCCAAGTTCAAGTTCTAGCTCGAGCTCGAATTCTTCTTCTAGCAGTAAGAATACGTCATCGTCAAGTTCTTCAGAAGATGAAACTTCAGCGTCAAGTTCTACACATGGTGATTAAAAT
>NZ_KQ969107.1:4683-8607 GCF_001578795.1 Streptococcus gordonii | reverse complement strand
TTTTGTCCCAGCCTCTTTTTGGCGGTGCTCTTAAAGTTTTTATTTTCTTGAATAAATAAGGATTGAGCTGAAGTATGGAAATTTATGATTCATGCTCAGGTCTGAGGAAAAAATAGTAAAATTTGATACAATAGAAATAGAAAAGTAGAAAGGATAAGTATGATGAGAAAGATTCAGTTTTTTGTATTAATTGAAGCAATTTTACTGACAATGGCTTTTGTTACGGTTGTTGCAGGCGATTTTTCTCGACTTGTCCTTCTCTCAATTTTGTTTTTGCTCTTTCTCTATTATTATTTTGGCAGGCAAAGAGGTAACTTTTTCCTAGTTACAGCTTCCATTCTCTTTTTTCTTATTATTATGCTCAATCCATTTGTCATTGCAGCAGTTCTATTTGCTGTTGTTTATGGTCTGATTGTTGCTTCGCCCTATATATACAGAGAAAATGAAGCGACACATCTAGTTTTTGAGCAAGATACAGTTGTAAAAAAAGAGAAAAATCGTTGGCTTGGGGATATACATCATTTTTCCTCCCACGATAGTTGCCGATTTGACGATATTAACCTTTTTCGAATGGTAGGGAAAGATACTATTCATCTGGAAGAGGTAATTTTAACCAATCATGATAATGTGATTATCTTGCGAAAAGGGATTGGCGATACAAAAATTATTGTTCCAGTTGATGTGGCAGTCAGTTTAAAGGTTAATAGCTTATATGGGGAACTCTCCTTTTTAGGACAGACTGTTCGAGAATTGAGAAATGAAAGTATTTCTCTGACTACGCCAGACTTTGACAGGGCCAATAAAAGCGTTAAAATTGTCATTGCCAGCCTTATTGGAAATGTTGAGGTCGTTCGCAAATGAGGAAATCTTATTATTTTATACTCTTCTTTTATTCCTTTCTTGTTTTGGCCGTTATCGTTCAATATGTCTTTAGCCTTTTCGGTTTTCAATGGCAAACAGTTCTGGAAAATTTTGAAACACTACAAAAATTTATCTTCTTCATTTTCTTTTTAGCTCTGTCCTTGACTATATTACTCTTGCTGATTATGAAGTTTGTACAGATTGTAACCTTAACATCTATCAGAAGAAATATTCGAAATATTCTAGATGGCCAAGAAGTTGAGAAAAGTAATCAGGAAGATATTGATTACGGATTTGAAAAAATTGCTGCTAAAATGGCTTTGTTAACAGAAAATCTGCAGAAATCTGAGAATCAAGTTCTTCAGAGTGAAGAGATGATTGTTGAGAAAGAACGCCGCCGTATCGCTAGAGATCTCCATGATACGGTTAGTCAGGAGCTTTTTGCAGCGAATATGATTCTATCTGGTGTCTCAGGTCAACTGGGAACTTTGGAAAAAGAAGCGGTAGAGAATCAATTAAAAGGAGTATCCTCTATTTTGGATACCGCCCAAAAAGATTTGCGAATCTTGCTACTACATCTTCGGCCTACAGAATTAGAAGGTCGAAGTTTGGTCGAAGGTTTGGAAGTGATCTTGAAAGAGTTAGTTGATAAGAGTGAGATTGAAGTCAACTTTGAACATCGAGTTGATTCCATCCCTAGACAGATTGAAGAACATATCTTTCGAATTGCGCAAGAGATTATTAGCAATACACTTCGACATGCCAAGGCTAGTCGTTTAGACGTCTACTTATATCAGAGCAGACACGAAGTTCAACTGAAAATGGCTGATAATGGTATTGGTTTTCACAGAGAAAAGCTAGACGAAATAAGTTATGGCCTGAAAAATATTGAAGAGAGAGTTCATGATATGGCAGGAGATATTCAAATCCTGACTGCTCCTAAACAAGGGGTTTCAATTGATATTCGAGTACCTTTACTAGATAGAAATGAGAATTAGTATGAAAATTTTATTAGTAGATGATCACGAAATGGTTCGTTTGGGCTTAAAAAGCTACCTAGACTTACAAGCAGATGTTGAAGTGGTGGCAGAAAGTTCTAATGGCCGTGAGGGAGTTGAGCAGGCTTTGGAGCTGAGACCAGATGTCATCATCATGGATATTGTTATGCCAGAGATGAATGGTATCGAGGCTACTATGGCTATTCTAGAAACTTGGCCAGAGGCAAAAATTTTGATTTTGACTTCCTACTTGGATAATGAAAAGATTTATCCTGTTCTGGATGCGGGAGCTAAAGGTTACATGCTGAAGACATCTAGTGCAGATGAGATCTTACATGCTGTCCGAAAAGTAGCTAGAGGAGAAATTGCGATTGAAACAGAAGTCAGTAAAAAAGTTCAGCACCATCGCAATCATGTTGAATTACATGATGATTTAACCGCTCGAGAACGAGATATTTTGGGGCTTTTAGCCAAGGGATATGAAAATCAACGCATTGCAGATGAGCTTTTTATTTCTCTGAAGACAGTAAAAACTCATGTTTCTAATATCTTGTCAAAATTGGAAGTGAGTGACCGGACTCAAGCGGTTGTTTATGCCTTTCAGCATCACTTGGTTCCTCAGGAAGACTTCTGATAAGGAAGAAAAAGTCTTCCGATTTTGAGAGCAGTCCTCTGGCCGTATTTATGGTATAATAGGAACATCGCAAATAAAGAGGGATATATGGACGCAAAATTAAAATACAAGGCTAAGAAAATTAAAATTGTTTTCTTTGACATTGATGATACTTTGAGGGTGAAAGATACAGGTTATATGCCGGCGAGTATCCAACGAGTATTTAAGTCTCTGAAAGAAAAAGGGATCCTGATAGGGATCGCTTCTGGTCGTGGGATTTTTGGTGTGGTGCCTGAGATTCGTGAACTAAAACCTGACTTTTTTGTAACCCTAAACGGTGCCTATGTAGAAGATAAAAAAGGACAAGTCGTTAGTGAGCAAGCAATTCCCCAAAATATAGTTGAGAAATATATTGCTTGGACTAAGGAAGTTGGAATTGAATACGGGCTTGTTGGCAGTCATGGTGCGGCCCTTTCAACTCGTAGTCCATTGATTAATCGAGCCATTGATGTTGTTTACCAGAATCTACCTGTCGATCCTGACTTTTACCAATCAGAAAAGATTTACCAAATGTGGACTTTTGAGGATCAAGGAGATAGTTTACAGCTACCTGCAGATTTATCAGGAGATTTACGTTTGGTTCGTTGGCACCCGAATTCCTCAGATGTCGTTTCGATTGCTGGTTCCAAGGCGACAGGAGCCCAAAAGGTTATAGAAAAACTTGGTTTAAAACCAGAAAATCTCTTGGTTTTCGGTGATGAGTTGAATGACCTTGAGTTATTTGACTATGCTGGCATGAGTATTGCTATGGGGCACTCGCATCCAAAAATTATTGAGAAAGCAGATTATATAACAAAAACAGTAGAAGAAGATGGCATCTTTGATGCTTTGGAGAAATTAGGTATGGTAGAAAAAGAATTAAACTTTCCACAAGTGGAAATGGAAAAAAACAAAGGGCCTTTTGCAACAATCAAGACAAATCTAGGTGACATGAAATTGGTCCTGTTCCCAGAACAAGCTCCTAAAACGGTAGCTAACTTTATCGCTTTGTCAAAAGATGGCTATTACGACGGTGTCATTTTCCACCGTATTATTCAAGATTTTATGATTCAAGGTGGAGATCCCACAGGAACAGGAATGGGTGGCGAATCGATTTATGGGGAAAGATTTGAAGACGAGTTTTCACCAGAATTGTATAATATTCGTGGTGCTCTCTCTATGGCCAATGCTGGACCTAATACCAATGGCAGTCAGTTCTTCATTGTACAAAATTCTAATCTACCATACTCGGCAAAAGAATTGAGTCGTGGGGGCTGGCCGGAACCTATCGCAGAAATCTATGCAAATAAAGGTGGTACACCCCACTTGGATCGTCGTCATACTGTGTTTGGTCAGTTACTAGATGAACAATCCTACCAAGTTTTGGATAAGATTGCTCAGGTTGAGACTGGA
>NZ_KQ969107.1:0-4663 GCF_001578795.1 Streptococcus gordonii | reverse complement strand
GAATCTGGTATTACCGGATTGATTCATATATCCGAGATTAAAACAGGATACATAGAAAATATTCATGATCTTCTAGCTATAGGGGATTCTGTGCAAGTGCAAGTGCTTGATTTCGATGAATATACTAAGAAGGCTAGCCTATCAATGAGAACTTTGGAAGAAGAAAAACATCGCCTACCTAAGCGTCATCGTTTCTCGAATGATCGTCATAAGTTTGGCTTTGCCCCTCTTGCTAAGAGTATTCCGACATGGACTGAGGAAGCCCTCCAGTTTCTATCTAATCAAAAAGATGAAAAAGAAAATCATCCTGAATGTTAGGATGATTTTCTTTTATCTGTCATATCGTTTGTAAAATTATTTGTCAAATTCATATAAAGCAGTTGACAAATAGCGTTCACCATTGTCTGGAGCAAGAGCAAGGACTTTTTTACCTTGTCCAAGTTTTTTAGCAACTTCAATTGCTGCATAAATTGCTGCTGCAGATGAAATACCAACAAGGAAACCTTCTTTGCCACCAATATGACGGCCAAAGTCTAAAGCCTGTTCAGAAGTAACTCGCACAATTTTATCATAGCCTTCAGTATCAAGAGTTTCAGGGATAAAGCCGGCAGAAAGGCCTTGGATTTTATGTGGTCCAGGTTTTTCACCAGATAGAACAGCAGACTCGTCTGCTTCAACCGCATAAATCTCGATTGCAGGATTTGCTTTTTTAAGGGTATGGGAAACTCCTGAAATAGTTCCTCCTGTTCCGACTCCACCAACAAAAGCATCCAATCCAGTATCACCAAAGGCAGCTAGAATTTCTACACCAGTAGTTCTTTCATGTACTTCAGGGTTAGCAGGATTATTAAATTGAAGTGGCACCCACGCATTTCTTTCTTCAGCAATTTCCTGTGCTTTTGCAATAGCTCCCTTCATTCCTTCGCTTCCAGGAGTCAAGACTAACTCAGCTCCATAAGCTTGGATGATTTTACGACGCTCAACACTCATCGTTTCAGGCATGACAATAACAACCTTATAGCCTTTTGCTGCTCCAACCCAAGACAAACCAATTCCAGTGTTTCCACTGGTTGCTTCAACAATAGTTGATCCAGGTTTAAGAAGTCCATCACGCTCTGCTGCCTCAATCATACTGAGAGCAATACGGTCTTTGACAGAAGAGCCAGGATTAAAGGCTTCTAACTTCACGTATACATCAGCAGCTCCCTCAGGAACCAAATGATTTAGTTTGACAATGGGAGTATTTCCGATTAGTTCGGTAATGTTATTATAGATTTTAGACATAAGTACACCTCATGAAATAGAATTAAGAAAAGTATAAAATGAAAATTGGAATTTGTAAAATATAAAAAAGCTATGGCTATCATAGCTTTTTTTTATATCAAGAAATAATAGGAACTTCCACTTGTCGAATTCCTTGGTTGCTTAACTGAACTTTACCATTGAAAAATTCGATCAGGCCTTCCTCAATTCTATTTTGATCTTCTTTATTCACAAAAATAGTGGTAGCTACAGAATCCGTAAACTCCGTATCAAATTCCATTAAGTTTTCAGATTTTAAAAAATTAGCATACTCTTGATATTGACTATAGGACAACTGAAGTCTCAATCCTACTTGCTCTTTAATTTCTACCAGTCCAATTTCTTTAACTGCTAGAGCGACGCTTCCTGCGTAAGCTCGAATCAATCCTCCCGCTCCTAATTTAATTCCGCCAAAATACCGAGTTACGACAACGCAAAGATTAGTTAACTGATGACTTTCCAAGACTCCCAGCATGGGAACACCGGCAGTACCACTTGGTTCACCATCATCACTAGTTCTCTTGATTTCACTTTTTTCTCCCAAAATAAAGGCAGAGCAGTTATGAGTGGCCTTGTAGTGCTCTTTTTTTATGGTGTTTATAAAGTCTCTGGCTTCTTCTTCAGATTCTACCCGCTTTACATGACAGATAAAGCGGGATTTTTTGATTTCCTCTTCAACTTGACCATTTTCTTTGATAGTTTTAAATTCCATGATTTCATTGTACAAAAAATCAAGGATTTTTCCAAGAAAATACGAATAAAAAGATATGTTAGAATTGCAAGATTGTTTAGGGCGAATTTTTACTAAAGAACAGTTACCTCCTGAACTACTTAAGAAAGCTAAAAGACTATCATCAATTTTTGAAAAAAAGGGAGAACTCTTTTGTTCTCGCTGCTACAGTCAGATTGATAAGGAAAGATATTTATTGCCAATTGGTGCATATTATTGTAGAGAATGCATTCTTCTAGGGAGAGTGCGTAGTGACGAAGACCTTTATTATTTTTCTCAAGAATCTTTTCCTATAATATCGAGTTTGAAATGGGTCGGCCAATTGACAGAATATCAGGAAAGAGTTTCTAAGGGATTACTTGAAGGAGTGCAAAGTAAACAGGATACTTTAGTCCACGCTGTAACTGGAGCAGGAAAAACGGAAATGATCTATCAAGTGGTTGCTCAGGTGTTAGATCAAGGAGGGGCTGTCTGTATAGCTAGTCCTCGGATAGATGTCTGTTTGGAACTGTACCGACGTTTAAAAGGAGATTTCTTCTGTGATATTTCCCTTTTGCATGGGGAGTCCGACCCCTATTCACGCAGTCCCTTAGTGATTGCAACAACTCATCAATTACTAAAATTTTACCAAGCATTTGATCTACTCATTGTTGATGAGGTGGATGCCTTTCCCTATGTAGATAATCCTGTACTTTATCATGCTGTAGAGCAAGCGGTGAAGAATGAGGGAACTACTATATTCTTAACGGCTACGTCAACAGATGAGCTTGATAAAAAAGTTCAAAAAGGAATTTTAAAGAGGTTAAGTTTGCCAAGACGCTTTCATGGAAATCCCTTAATTATCCCACAAAAAGTATGGCTTTCTGGTCTAAATAAAGACCTTAAAAAAGCTAAGCTACCTGCTAAGTTAGTCAAGTATTTGAGAAAACAAAGAAAAACAAAATTCCCACTCTTAATTTTTGCCTCGGAGATTAAGAAAGGACAAGAGATAAAGCAAGTCTTACAGAAATATTTTCCAGAAGAAACTGTAGGCTTTGTAGCCTCTACAACGGAAAATAGATTAGAAATTGTGCAAGATTTTCGAGATAAAAAAATAAGTATACTAGTAACAACTACAATTTTAGAAAGAGGCGTTACTTTTCCCTGTGTAGATGTTATTGTTCTAGAAGCTAACCATCGTCTCTTTACAAGGAGTGCTTTAGTACAAATTGGCGGGCGAGTAGGAAGAAGTATGGAACGACCTACAGGTGACTTACTATTTTTTCATGATGGCACTAATATACAGATAGAAAACGCAATCAATGAAATTAAAGCAATGAACAGAGAGGCCGGATTATGAGACAATGTCTACTCTGCTTATCCCTATTAGAAGAGCAGTTAGATTTTATAGATTTATTACAATTAAAAAGAAAAGAAAATGACGTTTGTCAAGAATGCTTAAATACCTTCGAAGAAATTCCAGAAGAACATTGTCAAAGCTGTTATAAAGCTGGGGACAAAAATTTATGTAAAGATTGTAAGTACTGGCAGGAAAGAGGATTAGAAGTAGCGCATAAAAGTTTGTACACTTATAATAAAGCAATGAAAGACTATTTTAGTCGCTACAAATTTCAAGGAGATTATCTTTTGAGAAATGTATTTGCCTTAAGCCTAAGAAAAGAGTTAAAAAATTTTCAAAGCTACACAATTTTAAGCATTCCTTTAAGTGAAAGTAAGATGAGAAAAAGAGGATTCAATCAAGTGTCAGGATTACTTGAAGCTGCACAAATACCTTATCAAGAAATATTAAAGAAAAAAGAAAGTCAAACTCAGTCTAGTAAAGACAGAAAAGAAAGATTAGAAAACACAGGAAATTTTTACATGATTGAAAATACGAAAATCCCGAAAAAAATTTTACTTGTAGATGACATCTATACAACAGGAGCAACCTTGCAAGATGCAAAATTGACATTATTTGAAAATGGAGCGAAAGAAATCATGACATTTTCAATAGCAAGGTAAGGAAAAAATTTGCAAAAAAAAATGAAAGCGTTATAATTAATATATAAAAAGAAAAATTTTATGTTTAGAAAGAAGGTACTTATATGATTAAATATAGTATCCGTGGTGAAAACCTTGAAGTAACAGAAGCAATCCGTGATTACGTAGTTTCTAAACTGGAAAAGATTGAAAAATACTTCCAAGCTGATCAAGAACTTGATGTACGCGTAAATCTTAAAGTCTACCGTGAAAAAACGGCTAAGGTCGAAGTGACGATTCCGCTTGGTTCAATAACTCTTCGTGCTGAAGATATCTCACAAGATATGTATGGCTCAATTGACCTAGTAGTTGATAAAGTTGAACGCCAAATTCGCAAAAATAAAACTAAAATTGAAAGAAAAAATAGAACTAAAGTTTCAACAAGTCAAATCTTTACAGATGCAGTAGTAGAAGAAGTTGATGAAGCACCTGCAAAAGTTGTTCGTTCAAAACACATTGATTTAAAACCAATGGATTTAGAAGAAGCACTTCTTCAAATGGAGTTGCTGGGACACGATTTCTTCATCTATACGGATGTAGATGACTACACAACAAATGTCATCTACCGTCGCGAAGATGGAGACCTTGGTTTACTTGAGGTCAAATAATAAG
>NZ_KQ969106.1:1062210-1067527 GCF_001578795.1 Streptococcus gordonii | reverse complement strand
TTTAATTTGGACTAAACTGATGATTTAGTTTTTATTTTTAAAAAAGAGGCTGGGACAAAAGTCCTAGCCTCTCAATCGTTTTTGGATTGTCGAGCAAGACGCAGTGGTTGAGTGGGCTCTACTGCGCTGATTTCATCAGCTTTTACAGCCCTACTCAACTGTGCGGAGGTGGGACGACGAAATCGAATTCTAACGAATTACCGATTTCTGTCCCACTCTCTTTTTCATAAGAGATTTGTTTATTACATGATTGAGTATTCATCTGCTAACATAATCGTTTCTTTTCCATTATTATCTGTAATGTAAATAGTTCGAGGATAGAATGGATTGAATTTATAGGTGAAATCGAAGGAGATCAGTGTATCAAGATGAGCTTCAGAAAATCGATAAGTTAGTTTTCCATTATTATTGAGAAGTTCGAATTGGATGAGATTTTCTAGTGGAAATGTATCTTTGAGGAAGTTATCAATAATGTACCAAAATGTATCAATAACTTCATCTGGTAAACTAGTAACTATTCCAAAACTGGCATATCGTCCTTTAGTGTTGGTAAATGCCATATTAACTGCTCCTTTCGTAAATTGTTTTCTTTATGATACTGAAAAATTGCTTAGATTGCAAGAAATTGCTTTTCATTTTTGGAAAACAAAAAGAGCGTGAGCTCTTTTGACAACTTTAGCGATTCTTTAGTTCAATATAGCGTTTGTACCAAATGTTAACATAAGCTTGCGAAAATGGTCCACGCTCTTGGTTGATCCAATCAACAAGAATTTTTACATTTTCCTTTAGAATATAATCTAAGTCATTTGAATAATTCATTTTTTTCTTATGGCGTTCGTATTCTTCTACATCTAGCAGGCGTTTTTCTCCGTCAGCAAAGACTTTTACATCTAGGTCGTAGTCAATGTATTTTAAAGCCTCGCTATCGAGATGGTAGGGGCTGGCTAGATTGCAGTAATATGATGTGCCATTTTCTCGAATCATTGCAATGATATTAAACCAATATTTCCTATGAAAATACACAATTGCTGGTTCACGAGTGACCCAGCGTCGTCCGTCACTCTCAGTAACAAGAGTATGGTCATTTACCCCAATAATCGCATTTTCTGTTGTTTTTAGTACCATGGTGTCGCGCCAAGTACGGTGCAAGCTACCATCATGCTTATAACTTTGAATTGTAATAAAGTCGCCTTCTTTTGGAAGTCTCATTTTTTTCCAACTTTCTACAATTTTTAAAGTTTATCACTAATTATTGTATCATATTTTCATGAATAATTCTAAGTTTTTCCCTAAAATTTTTAGAAATAATCTCTCAGAGCACTAGCGATGTCAGAGAAATCATAGCCTTTGCGAGCTAGAGCTTGGGTCAGACGCTGTTTTAAGTCATAGCCGTCGTACTTTTTTGAGTACTTGCGGTATTGCTTGTCTAACTCTTTATAGAGTAGCTCTTCTTGGTTCTCTTGGTCTTCTTCGATGTCCAAATGCTGATAGGCGGTTTTGGCTTGGCTATATGAAAAACCTTTGTTTATCAAGGATTGAAGAATTTTTTCTTGTAAGGCCTTGCTGGGCAGTTTTCCATGGTATTTTTTGAGCAGCTTTTCGGCAACTTTGTTTGTTAGTTCAGTCAAATCAAACTGGCTCAATTCTTCCTCTATGATAGTGCTAGAAATCCCTTTTTGACTGAGTTTTTGCTTGAGAACAAAAGCGCCTTTGTCACCAGTGAGAAGGTTGGATTGGATAAAAGAATTAGCATACTTTTTATCATTAATCCAATTATCTTTTTTTAGATTATCCAAGACCTGGCTGATGGTTTCCGGTTGGATGTCGTGCTGCGTTAAGTAGTCTTTAACTTCTTTAGTAGTTCTTTGCTTAAAGGAGAGATGGTAGAGAGCTAGGTTTTTGCCATAGGAAAATTGGGCATAGTCTTGAATTTCTTTTAGCTCTTGCTCCGTAATTTCCATCCCTCTAGACAGCATAAAGTGGACAATAGTGTCTTCTGTGATATAGAGCTTTTCACTGTCGTCCAACTCCAAGAGGTAGAGTCTTTTTTTCTTTTCGATTTTTGTAATTTTCATAGGGGATTTTGGTGAAGTCCTTTCTTTTAGCTAAATGCTTCAAAGGCAGCTATCAAGCGTAGTTTGTCTATATCAACATCCTTCCGGCCATAGTAGTTAAGAAATAACTCTGCGTATTGTGGGTCAGATAAATTATAAGTAAGAGACCAGATGGCCCAATAAAGGTCAATGTGGCGATTGCTAAGGCCAGCGAGACCAACATCGATAAAGCAGGAGAAAGTTGTTGCGTCTTTCAGGATGAAATTAGGCAAGCAGGCGTCACCGTGAATAAAGGAGTCCGCAGTCAGCAAGTCTCCCTGTTCTTTAATAAGCTGGTAGGCTTCCTCACGGCTTTGGATATGAAATTGAGGCAGCAAGGCTTTTTGATAAAAGTAGCCTTTCCGATAATTTTCCTCTGCTTGCTCTTTATAGTGTTGGAGGCGATGCTGGATTGGGAAATGCTGGGGTTGGAGGCTGTGAAGTCTTTTGAGTGTGGTAGCCATTGTTTGGCAAAGTTCTTCGGGCTGTTGGAGAAAGACTAGGGCATCCTTACCCTTGGCTTCTTTAGTCAGCAGGTAGTTTTTATCTGCTGTCAGGTAGTGGATGACAGGTACACCGAGTCCTTGCTTTTCAAACCATTTGGCAAGTGTGGCCTCTTGTGCTAACTGGCCTTTTTGGTCGATTTTCAAATAATAGCCCGTATCAGCATAGAAAACACTGGCTGCAGAATGTGAGGAGCTGTCGTAAAAACTGGCTCCCTCTAGATAAGTTCGTATTTGCTCAGGGAAATGGTTTAGTGGAAGGGATATTTTTTCTGATTTCATACTTTTATTGTAACATATTCTCAACT
The DNA here is from genome assembly GCF_001578795.1 of Streptococcus gordonii. Lineage (GTDB taxonomy): Bacteria > Bacillota > Bacilli > Lactobacillales > Streptococcaceae > Streptococcus > Streptococcus gordonii_A. The sequence continues at coordinate 1,064,623 of NZ_KQ969106.1, read as the reverse complement.
AATGCGAGGCAGCGTGGTATAATAGAATCATGAATGTGAAAGTGAAGCAAAGAATCCCTTTGAAAATTAAGAAAATGGGGATTAATGGTGAAGGGATTGGATTTTATAAGAAAACGCTGGTCTTTGTGCCTGGGGCTTTGAAGGGTGAGGAAGTCTACTGTCAGGTGACTAGAGTTCAGTGTAATTTCATCGAGGCCAAGCTCTTGACCATCAACAAGCGGTCGAAATTTCGGGTGGAAGCGCCTTGTGAGATTTATGATAGCTGCGGGGGCTGTCAAATCATGCACCTCCACTATGACAAGCAGTTGGAGTTTAAGGAGGATTTGCTGCGTCAGGCCTTGAAAAAATTTGCGCCAGCAGGTTATGAAAACTATGAGATTCGTCCGACTATTGGTATGCAGGAGCCACTCTATTATCGGGCTAAACTGCAGTTTCAGACTCGGAAATTTAAGAATGAGGTCAAGGCGGGGCTCTATGCCCAGAATTCTCACTATCTGGTCTCACTGAAAAACTGTCTGGTTCAGGACAAGGTGACGCAACAGATCATAAATAAGGTAGCTCGGCTTTTAGGCAAGTACAGGCTGCCTATCTATGATGAACGCAAGACTGCTGGAGTACGCACTGTCATGATTCGCAGAGCCAGAAAGACGGGTCAGGTGCAGATGATTTTTGTGACGGGGCGCAAGCTGGACTTTTCTCCAGTCGTTCGAGATCTAGTGGCTGAATTTCCTGAGTTGGAGACAGTGGCGGTCAATTATCATTCGAGCAAGTCCAGTGAGATTTATGGAGATAAGACAGAGATTATCTGGGGCGAGGAGGCTATCCAAGAAGGAGTGCTGGACTATGAATTCTCCCTATCTCCTCGAGCTTTCTATCAGCTCAATCCTGAGCAGACAGAGGTTCTCTACGGGGAGGCGGTTAAGGCACTGGATGTGACGAAAGAAGACCATTTGATTGATGCTTATTGCGGAGTGGGGACCATCGGCTTTGCCTTTGCTAAAAGAGTCAAGTCTCTGAGGGGCATGGACATTATCCCTGAGGCCATTGAAGACGCTAAACGCAATGCGAAACGCATGGGCTTTGACAATACACTCTACGAGGCTGGAACGGCAGAGGAGATTATTCCTCGCTGGTATACTGAGGGTTATCGGGCGAATGCCTTGATTGTCGATCCGCCGCGAACAGGTCTGGACGATAAGCTGCTGGAGACAATTGTTCGTTATGCACCTGAGAAGATGGTCTACGTTTCTTGCAATGTCTCAACTCTGGCTCGGGATTTGGTCAAACTCAGTAAGGTTTACGATGTCCACTACATCCAGTCAGTTGATATGTTTCCGCATACCGCTCGGACCGAGGCAGTGGTGAAATTGTCTAAGAGAGATAGCACTCGTTTGGGTTCAGAAAGGACCCACAAAGGTTGACAAAATAGCTTTAAATAAGGACTTAGTTTTCTGTAATACAGGGCTAAGTCTTTTCTTTTGTCAAGATTGCAATGGATTTATAGGAAGGTTAGTCAAAAAAAGAGAACACTCGTCAAGTGTTCTTCAATGATAATCAGTTATATTAGAATAAGCTAAAGACTAAGATTGCAAGGACGGCACCGATGATTGGTCCGACGACAGGAATCCAAGCATAGCTCCAATCACCATTTCCTTTGTTTGGAATCGGAAGGAGGCTGTGCATGATGCGAGGTCCTAAGTCACGAGCAGGGTTTAGGGCATAGCCAGTTGTTCCACCAAGTGATAGTCCAATCCCGATAATCAATGTTCCGACTGCAAAAGTGCCAATACCTGCTTGCAGCTTATAAAGTCCTAGAGCGAAGATAGTCAGTACAAGAACAAAAGTTCCAAGGATTTCGCTAATCAGGTTAGAGAAGGTATCTTTGATAGCTGGGCCTGTGCTGAATGTTCCTAAAACACTAGCCGGATTTTCTTCAGCTAGATAGTGAGGTTTGAACTGCAGGAAGACAAGGAACTGTCCGACCATAGCACCTGCAAATTGAGCAAGGACGTAAGGAAGAACAGATGCCCATGGCAAATCACCTTTCAGAGCGACTCCGATAGTTAGGGCAGGATTCAGATGGGCTGGGCCAAGGTTGCCGGATACAAAAGCAGCGATAGCAACAGCAATCCCCCATCCCATGGTAATCACAATCCAGCCTGAATTGTGACTCTTGGTTTTGGGAAGAACCACACCTGCAACGACGCCATTTCCCAGAAGGAGCAAGAGCAGTGTTCCTAAAAATTCGCCAAATATTTCTTTCATCATCTATATTACTCCATTTAAAAGAAGGGGTGGCAGACAGTTCTTGGTCTACCGCCTCTTCTCGTATTTTCTATTTTTTAATTCTTCTAAATCGTTATTTGCAAGGGCAACTTGAACATCATTGCGATAAGCTGCTTTTTCATCTTCT
>NZ_KQ969106.1:1060644-1062034 GCF_001578795.1 Streptococcus gordonii | reverse complement strand
GTGATTTGTCCGGCGAAGCAGGAAGTCAACTGGGCTGAGTGCTAATTCATTACGCATAGCATAATGCAGTGACAAGGTATCCGCTAGGCTGAGATCTGGTGCTTGCTCAATGCTGTGAGCGAGGGCATAGACTTTAGGAGCATTTGAACCGTAAAGGTTTGCAAGATAGAAGGCTTCTTTGCTGTCTAAGCCGCGTGAGACACCAAGTTGAGCAAAGGCTTCGATTTCGGAATCCACATTTGCTGGATTGAGCTCTCCGCCTGAAACAGGGTAGGTCTTAGAGTTGATGAGCTTGAAGCTACGGTCGAATTCTGCTTTGAGGATGTCAACGACACGCTCCATCGCACCTTCAGCCATCTTACGATAGTCCGTAATCTTGCCTCCAGCAAGGGTCAAGAGGCCATTGTTATCACGTTCCAGGCTGGAACCACGAGACACAGCAGAAGGATCCAAGTGTTTTTCAGAAGTGCTACTTTCGAGTTTGGTAACAGCCGCTTCGACATCCTCGCGAGATTTTTCTTTAGCCAGGTAGCTTTCAACGGTCGCAATCAATGTATTGAAACTTTCGTCGCTAATGGTACCGTTGTTTCCGCCATTGTAGTCAGAAGCACTGTTTCCTGCAATCAGAGGGCGCAGACCTGCCCAGCTACTTTCGATGTCGTCAACTGAGATCTTTGCTTCTGGGAAGCGATTATTGACAATGCCCAAGAGGTAATCTACATCTTCCTGAGTTACTTTTGGATGCTCTAGGTCGCCAGTATAGTCAGTGTCAGTCGTACCAAAGTAGGTTTTATTTTCACGTGGAAGGACAAAGACCATCCGGCCGTCTCCCAATCCTGTGTCAAAGTAGACTGGCTGAGAAACTTTGATTTTGCTAGAGTCAACTACCAAGTGAACTCCCTTGGTTGGACGCATTTGTGAGTATTGCTCACCGTCATTTGACAGATTGCGCACCTTATCGCTCCAAGGTCCAGTTGTGTTGATGACTAGACGAGCCTTGATTTCAAAGACTTCATCCGTCAAGATGTCACGCGCAACAACGCCTGTAATCTTTCCAGCTTCATCAAATAGGAAGCCTTCTGCCTTGACATGGTTGGCAATCAGGGCACCGTCTTGGTTGGCGCGTTTGATATTTTCAATCACGAGGCGAGCGTCGTTGTTGCGGAAGTCAAGATAGACACCGCCACCGACTAAGCCTTCCTTCTTAAGTTCAGGTTCTCGTTCTAGGACTTCTTCCTTGCTCAAGACCTTGTTGGCAGCAGGAGTGTTGTTGACACCAGCCAAGAGGTCGTAGAGGTCCATAGCAACTTTGAGACGGAAGAGGCTGAAAGTAGCTCCATCTTCTTCATAAACAGGAAGTAGCATAGGATCTGGTTTTGGAATATGAGGG
>NZ_KQ969106.1:1057320-1060037 GCF_001578795.1 Streptococcus gordonii | reverse complement strand
TGGCATCCACCTGCATAGTGTCAATGATGTCGCGTACTTGGTAAGCGATGGATTGCAGAGTAGCCTTGATAAAGTCTTCCTTGCTGGTTCCGCGGGTCAAGCCAAAGACAGATCCACGTGCATTTTGATCCCAGTAGGGAGCGCCCAGACCTGTAAAGGCAGGTACGACATAGACTTCGTCATTGTTGTGAGAATCAAGGGCATATTTTTCAGATTCTGGTGAATTTTCAACCATCCGAAGACCGTCGCGCAGCCATTGAATGGCACTTCCTGCGATAAAGATAGAGCCTTCTAAAGCATAGTAAACCTTGCCATTAATTCCATAGCCAATGGTTGTCAAGAGGTTGTTTTCAGACAGCTGCATCTCTTCACCGGTGTTCATGATGATGAAGGAACCAGTTCCGTAAGTGTTTTTGACCATACCAGGCTCAAAAGCTAACTGTCCAAAGAGAGCTGCCTGCTGATCACCAGCCATACCAGAGATTGGAACTTCTCCGCCGTAGAAATGGAAGGCTGCAGTTTTACCATAAATTTCTGAGTTAGAGCGAACTTCAGGAAGCATAGCCTTTGGAATGTTGAGGATTTCCAAAATCTCATCGTCCCATTTGAGTTCTTTAATGTTATAGAGCATGGTACGAGCTGCATTTGAGTAGTCGGTCACGTGAGCCGCGCCGTCAGTTAATTTCCAAACCAGCCAGGTATCGATAGTCCCAAAGAGCAATTCGCCCTTTTCAGCTCTTTCTTGCGCTCCCTCTACATGGTCCAAAATCCAGCGAACCTTGGTAGCAGAGAAGTAAGCATCAATAATCAAACCAGTCTTTTCATGGAATTTTTCTACGTAGCCTTGGCTTTTCAGCTGTTCAGCCAGAGGAGCTGTCTGACGAGATTGCCAAACAATAGCATTATAGATAGGAAGACCAGTATTCTTATCCCAGACGACAGTTGTTTCACGCTGGTTGGTGATTCCGATGGCTTCGATTTGGTTGGGTTTGACTCCACTTTCGATGAAGGCACCTGCAATAACGGACTGCACAGAGTTCCAAATTTCATTGGCATTGTGCTCAACCCATCCAGCTTGAGGGAAAATCTGAGTAAATTCTTTTTGACTGGAGCTAACTTTTTCTCCTTTTTTGTTAAAGATGATGGCGCGTGAACTAGTTGTTCCTTGGTCAATGGCCATGATGTATTTTTCTTGTGACATGAACTGTCCTCCTAGTAAAAATCTTGAGGATGTTTCCTCTACAGTAACTAGTATATAAAATAAAGCGCTTTCTTGCTCATCAACTTTTTTTAAATTTTAAAAAAATCTGAGGAGATTGTGCGAAAATCACAAAGAAACCTGGATTTCTCCAAGTTTCTCAATGAAATATCATGTTCCGAATTTTTGCTAAATCTTCCAAATCCAAGTCATTTTTTAAATAATAGACGGGTATCTGTTGGTCCTGATGGATTGGATTGTTTGTGATGATGAGATCGTAATTTTTGGTAAGGTCGTAGGATTCAATCGTAATAAAGCGATTGTACTCTAAGTACCTCCTTAAAATGGCTGTCATCCTGGAAACAACGATAAAGCTATCTGTCAAATCCATGCCTATCTTGATAACTTGACCGTCATTTTCAGCAATGTATTCCATCAGCTGGAGCCATTCCCACAAAAGCTTTTTATCCAGAGATGTCCCCTGTTGGAAAATAGGCAGTTTGCTAAAAATAGTGTCTGCTACTTGTCGATAATCGTATTCGCTCCACAAGTATGGGTGGCGCAATTCCAAGTTGTGCTTGTATTTGTCTTGCAAGAGATAGCCTTTGAAAAGAAAGACACTGGCGCAGAGCTGGCTTAGTTCGTAGGTTACCTGATCCTCAATATAGTCCCCTAGCAAGTTCTGGCCCTTCATCTCTTGAATCAGTTGCGTAATCAGACTGGCAATTTCACCGCCAAAGCCCAGAATATACTCCATGGTGTGCAAGGGTAGAACCCGATGGGAAAGCAGAAATGAAAAGAAAATCATCATTTCCCCGTCTTCCTGAATCAGAGTGATGTGCTGTCCAGCAAAGAAATCATTTGTCCTACGATGCAAGCGCTGATAGAAGATATTCTCAAAATAGCTCTGCATTTTCTGCTCAATGTCCTTGAATTGACAGGCATTGACTCTTAGGCGCTGTTGGGTGATATGTGCCCAAAGGGCCAAGTCCAATCGCTGGCCTTGAGAGAGCTGGGCTCCGCAGAGTTCTTCTAAGACGACAACTTCCTTCCTTCTTTCTGGTTTTTGAAGTTCTTTCTCCCAATCTTGGCTGGACCAGACCTTGCGAAAGAGGCAGAAATATAAGTAGCGGATCTGGTGCTCAGGTCCTTTCAAGCGGCCATTTTGGATAGATAGTTCAAACTCTGATAAAATCTGGTTTAGACCAGATATATGACGGCCGAGTGTTGCTTCACTGATCATGAGCTCTTGGGCTAAGTGATGGGCTAAAAACTGCTGATGGTAGAGCAGGTAGTCTAAAATCTGGTATTTGACTGCATTGTCCAAAAAGAGTCTGCGAATGTCCCGTCCCTTGGTATCTGGACCGACAGACAGACTAAGCGTTTCGTCCTGAAGCTGGATGGATAAGGCTACATGATGGTCGCTAGCCTTGTCATTTATCAGGCTAATGTACTTGGTCAAGGTTGCTTTGGAGAAGCCTGTTTCAGACATGACATCCTTCAAACTGGATGTAGAATG
>NZ_KQ969106.1:1054004-1057007 GCF_001578795.1 Streptococcus gordonii | reverse complement strand
ACTGGATGTAGAATGTTGCTGTAAATAAGACAAGACAATAAACTCGCCCCGCTTCACTCTTTTCCATTAAGTCTGCTAGATACATACGAAAACCCTTTCAATTCACTAGTCTTAGCTTAACACAAAATAGGAAAGAGAAGAAACAATGTGCTTTATTTTTTCTAATCGTTGTCTGAGGAAATAATGGAAGGAAGAAGTCTGTCATCATGTCTATCTTAATGTGCTATTCCATTTCTTTTGAACAAGTATAAGAGGAGCAGACACTCCTGCTTTTTTTTGCTTTGAGTCTGATAGCTTTTTTATGGTATAATTGTAGAAAAATGACGATGAAGGAGCAGCTATGGATAATGTGATTGATTTGTCTATCCCGGTGGCAGAAGTGATTGAGAAGCATCCCGAGGTTTTGGATGTCTTGGTTGAATTAGGCTTTACGCCTCTGGCCAATCCTGTCATGCGTAATACAGTCGGGCGCGTGGTTTCTATCAAAAAAGGCGCTGGTATGAACGGCATTGACCTGAATAAAATCAAGCAAACTCTGGAATTAAACGGCTATGAAGTGGTGGGGATTTAGAAATGGCTACTGAACGCATTGAAGTCCTCAAGTCTATCTTGCTGGACCTACATAACGGAGCTTCTGCGGAGTCTGTTCAGGAGCTCTTCAATGAGCATTTTGCTGGTGTGTCCGCTATAGAGATCAGCCTGATGGAGCATGAGCTGATGAACTCAGATACGGGAGTGACCTTCGAAGATGTCATGTCCCTCTGCAATGTCCATGCAAACCTCTTTAAAGGCGCCATTCAGAATGTGGAGGTGGCTGATACCGACCATCCAGGCCATCCGGTTCAAGTATTTAAGCAGGAAAATCTAGCCTTGCGGGCTGCCCTTATGAGGGTTCGCAGGCTCCTATCTACCTATGAAAGCACTGAAGATGAGGACCTTCTTCCTGAAATCCGCAAGGGTATCCAACGCCAGCTGAGTTTGGTGGGGCAGTTTGATATCCACTATCAGCGCAAGGAAGAGCTCATGTTTCCCATCATGGAGAGCTACGGCCACGATTCGCCGCCCAAGGTCATGTGGGGGGTAGATGACCAGATTCGAGACCTTTTCCAAGAGGCTAAGATTGCTGCAGAGAAGTTGCCTGATACTTCGATTGAAGAAGTCAAGGACAAGTTTGAGACTTTTGCTGCTGAGTTTGAAGCCATGATTTTCAAGGAAGAGTCCATCCTTCTCATGATACTCCTTGAGTCCTTTCATCAGGATGACTGGCTCAAGATTGCTGAGGAGAGCGATGCTTATGGCTATGCTATTATCAAGCCAACGGAGAAATGGATTCCTGCGCGGCACTCATTCTCGGAGGAGGAAGCTGGGGATGCTGCTGATGAAGGAAGCGAAGTGCCAGCCAGCACAGAGCAGACTAGTGATGGTAGGTTTCAGCAGGTCATTGATACGCCGGATGGTCAGGTCACCATTTCCTTTAAGCCTAAGGAAAAGAAGGAGCAAGCCTTTAATCGGGACTCCCAGCAACCTTTTGGTCATGGCTATCTGTCGGTGGCGGAGGCCAATCTGATTTTGGACCATCTGCCCATGGAGATTACCTTTGTCAATAAGGACGATATTTTCCAGTATTATAATGACAGTGTGCCGGCGGACGAGATGATTTTCAAGCGGACGCCGTCCCAGATAGGTCGAAATGTCGAGCTCTGTCACCCTCCGAAATTTTTGGACAAGGTGCGGCGGATTTTCAAGGCTCTGCGTGAAGGAGAGCGGGACAAGTTTGAGATGTGGTTCAAGTCGGAATCACGGGGCAAGTTTGTCCATGTGACCTATGCGGCGGTGCGGGATGAAGCTGGTGAATTTCAGGGGGTGCTGGAGTATGTGCAGGACATTCAGCCCTTCCGTGATATTGACAGTGATTTTTACCGAGGTTTGGACTAGGTGTTTGCAGTTAGAAAGTGAGAAAAATGAGTTACGAACAGGAATTTTTACAGGAGTTTGAAGCTTGGGTCAAGACCCAGGTCATGATTAACGAGATGGCCCTAAAGGAGAGTCAAGCGGTCTACGAGGCGGACCAGGACGAGCGGGCCAAGGAAGCGACCATTCGCTATGAAAGTCGTCTAGATGCCTACCAGTTCCTTTTAGGGAAATTTGCCAACTATCAGGCGGGCAAAGGATTTCACGACCTGCCAGACGGACTTTTTGGGGAGAGAAATTATTGATTTTTCACTGGAAAGGTGATAGAATAGGTTCATCAGAGGTGTTTTGAATCCCACATTTTACAGAAAGTGGCGGTGCTGAGAAGTCCACAAGTGTGTCAAAACTGGTTGCTGATGAGATGATAAATTGAAATAAAAGTGTCTTTTTGTTTCCTTTTAGGACTAGGCAAGGAGTTGTAGGCTGTACTAACGTATGCCAAAGCGACTTAACGACGTCATAAAAGAGAAAGAAGAAGAGAAAAGTTGCGGGCTCTGCCCGAAATTGGGTGGTACCGCGGATAAAAACATTCGTCCCTGTCATGTAGATGGCAGGGTTTTTCTTTTGTATCTTAGTCAAAGGAGGTTTTCATGAAGCAATCCTTTAACACAAGTAAACTCTACTATGGTTTTCCTATCTTTATCTTGGGGTATCAGGACCGGAACTTTGGGCACAATATCACGACCTGTAGCTCCTCTTATAGCCTGGGTGATTGGCTAGTCATCGGGGTTGGTGCTGATGAAAATGCGGCAGACCAGATTAAGCATTATCAACAGTTCACCGTGAACATCCCTGACGAAAACCTCATGCTTGAAATGGAACAGGCTGGCTTTATCAGCCATCGGGAGAAATTGAAACACCTGGGGCTTGACTATGAGATTTCTGAACGAACTCAGGCACCGATTTTAGAGGCTTGTCCAGTCGTTTTGGACTGTCAGGTGGATCGAATTATCGAGGAAGATGGCATCTGCCATATCTTTGCCAAGATTCTCGAGCGACTGGCTGATCCAGAGCTCTTAGATGACAAGGGGC
>NZ_KQ969106.1:1047593-1053984 GCF_001578795.1 Streptococcus gordonii | reverse complement strand
GGGAGTTTATTAAAGAAAGCGAGGAAGAAGGATGACAGGAGCAACATTACCTGAACGAATCGAGACCGAGCGTCTGGCCTTGCGAGTCCGAACAGTGGATGATGCAGTGGATATCCATGCCTACGCTAGTCTCCCAGAGGTCGCCTATCCAGCAGCATTTCACCCCGTCAAGACCTTGGAAGATGAGATTTATTATCTGGAGCACATTCTTCCCGAGCGCAATCAAAAGGAAAATCTCCCAGCTGGCTACGGGGTTGTCGTCAAAGGGACTGACAAAATCGTTGGCTCTGTTGATTTCAACCATCGGCATGAAGATGATGTCCTAGAAATCGGCTATACCTTACACCCAGACTATTGGGGCCGAGGTTATGTACCAGAAGCGGCGCGGGCTTTGATTGATCTAGGTTTTAAGGATTTGGGGCTCCACAAGGTAGAACTGAAATGTTTTGGCTACAATGTCCAAAGTCAACGTGTCGCTGAGAAGCTTGGCTTCACTCTTGAAGCTCGCATAAGGGACCGAAAAGATACCCAAGGAAACCGCTGTGACAGTCTGATATATGGCTTGCTGAAGAGTGAGTGGGAGGAAGGTAAAATAAATGAATGAAATTTCAAATTTTGTCCTATATACAACTCCGAATGGAGATGTACATCTAGATATCCTTTTGCAAGATGAAAATCTCTGGTTGACACAAAAAGGGATTTCCGAGTTATTCGGAGTCACTAAATCAACGGTTAGCGAGCATTTAGCCAATATTTATAGCGATGGTGAGCTGGATAGGTTGGCAACTGTTCGGAAATTCCGAACAGTTCAACAAGAGGGGAGTAGATCAGTTCAGCGCGAACTAGACTATTATAATCTTGATGCCATTATCTCTGTTGGTTATCGGGTAAATTCCAGCAAGGCTACTCAATTTAGAATTTGGGCAACCAATACCTTGAAAGAATTTATTATCAAAGGTTTTGTTTTGAATGATGAACGCTTGAAACAAGGACAGACAGTTTTCGGAAAAGATTATTTCCGTGAACTTTTAGAACGAATTCGCTCTATTCGTTCTAGCGAGCGCCGAATTTATCAACAAATTACGGATATCTTTGCCGAATGTGCCATAGATTATGATCGAAACTCAGCTATTACTAAAAATTTTTATGCTATGGTGCAAAATAAATTTCATTATGCAATTACTGGAAATACTGCTGCAGAAATTATCTATCAGCAAGCCGATGCAAGTAAAGAAAAAATGGGATTAACTACTTGGAAGAATGCACCTGATGGACGAGTTCTCAAATCAGATGTAACGGTAGCCAAAAATTATTTGCAAGAAAAAGAAATTCGACAACTAGAGCGAACTGTTACAGCCTATTTTGATTATATCGAGGGTTTGGTTGAGCGCCGTAATACTTTTACCATGCGAGGATTGGCAGATAGTATTGATCGTTTTCTATCTTTTAATGAGTACGAAATTTTAGAAGGAAAAGGAAGTATTTCCAAGAAACAGGCTGATACCAAGGCCGTTCAGGAATATGAAAAATTCAACCGAACTCAAAAAATCATATCAGATTTTGATAAACATATTATGAAGATAATGAGAAAAACAAGATGAGTTGAATCAAAGTCTATCTCCTACATACTAATTTTATTTAAAGATATTAACTAGAAAGGACAAACACATGTCTAAAGAACTTTCACCTAAATACAACCCCGCTGAAGTTGAAGCGGGTCGCTATGCCAAATGGCTTGAGGAAGATGTTTTCAAACCATCTGGCGACAAGAAGGCTAAGCCTTATTCGATCGTGATTCCACCACCAAATGTCACTGGTAAGTTACATCTGGGTCATGCTTGGGATACGACTCTGCAAGATATCATCATCCGTCAAAAACGCATGCAAGGTTTTGATACGCTTTGGCTTCCTGGTATGGACCACGCTGGGATTGCGACTCAAGCTAAGGTTGAGGAGCGCTTGCGTGGTGAGGGCATCAGCCGTTACGACCTCGGCCGTGAGAAATTCCTCGAGAAAGTCTGGGAATGGAAAGACGAATATGCCACTACCATCAAGGAACAATGGGGCAAGATGGGTCTCTCTGTAGACTACTCTCGTGAGCGTTTCACCCTTGACGAAGGTTTGTCAAAAGCCGTTCGCAAGGTCTTTGTGGACCTTTACAAGAAAGGCTGGATCTACCGTGGTGAATTTATCATCAACTGGGACCCAGCAGCTCGCACAGCCCTTTCTGATATCGAGGTTATTCACAAAGACGTAGAAGGGGCCTTCTACCACATGAACTACATGCTAGAAGACGGCTCACGCGCCCTTGAAGTGGCGACAACTCGTCCTGAGACCATGTTTGGGGACGTTGCCGTTGCGGTCAATCCAGAAGATCCACGCTACAAGGACTTGATTGGTAAAAACGTCATCCTTCCAATCGCTAACAAACTCATCCCAATCGTTGGAGATGAGCACGCAGATCCTGAGTTTGGTACTGGTGTCGTAAAAATCACACCTGCCCATGATCCAAACGACTTCTTAGTTGGTCAACGCCACAACTTGCCACAAGTCAATGTTATGAACGACGACGGAACCATGAATGACTTGGCCTTTGAATTTGCAGGTATGGATCGTTTTGAAGCTCGGAAAGCAGTCGTTGCCAAGTTGGAAGAAATTGGTGCCCTCGTTAAAATCGAAAAACGTGTCCACAGTGTTGGTCACTCAGAACGTACAGGTGTTGTAGTTGAGCCACGCTTGTCTACGCAATGGTTTGTTAAGATGGACCAATTGGCCAAGAATGCCATTGCCAACCAAGATACAGAGGACAAGGTAGAATTCTACCCACCTCGTTTCAACGATACCTTCCTTCAATGGATGGAAAATGTCCACGACTGGGTAATCTCTCGTCAGCTCTGGTGGGGTCACCAAATCCCTGCTTGGTACAATGCTGAGGGTGAAATGTATGTTGGGGAAGAAGCTCCAGAAGGTGACGGATGGACTCAGGACGAAGACGTCTTGGATACGTGGTTCAGTTCGGCCCTTTGGCCATTCTCAACCATGGGCTGGCCTGATGTCGACTCAGGAGACTTCAAACGTTACTTCCCAACTTCAACCTTGGTAACAGGTTACGACATCATCTTCTTCTGGGTGTCTCGCATGATCTTCCAATCCTTGGAATTCACAGGACGTCAACCATTTAAGAATGTCCTGATCCACGGTCTTATCCGTGACGAGCAAGGACGTAAGATGTCTAAGTCACTCGGTAACGGGATCGACCCAATGGATGTTATCGAGAAATACGGTGCCGATGCCCTTCGTTGGTTCCTTTCAAACGGTTCTGCACCAGGTCAAGATGTGCGTTTCTCTTATGAGAAAATGGATGCTTCATGGAACTTCATTAACAAGATTTGGAACATCTCACGCTACATCCTCATGAACAATGAAGGCTTGACCCTTGAGCAAGCAACGGCTAATGTGGAAAAAGTTGTTAACAAGGAAGCTGGAAATGTCACAGACCGCTGGATTCTCCACAACCTCAACGAAACGATCGGAAAAGCAACGGCTAACTTTGATAAGTTTGAGTTTGGTGTGGCTGGCCACATCCTCTACAACTTCATCTGGGACGAGTTTGCGGACTGGTATGTTGAGTTGACTAAGGAAGTCCTTTATAGCGATAATGAAGAAGAGAAAGTCATCACACGTTCTGTTCTCCTTTATACTTTGGACAAGATCCTTCGCCTCCTTCATCCAATCATGCCATTCGTGACAGAGGAAATCTTTGGACAAATCTCAGAAGGTTCGATCGTAACGGCAGCTTACCCAACTGTTAACCCAGCCTTTGAAGACCTTGCGGCTCACACTGGTGTCGAAAGTCTCAAAGACTTGATCCGTGCTGTTCGGAATGCGCGTGCGGAAGTAAACGTAGCACCAAGCAAGCCTATCACCATCCTTGTTAAGACCAGCGATAGCGACTTGGAAGCCTTCTTTAACAGCAATGTCAACTACATCAAACGCTTCACAAATCCAGAGCACTTGGAAATCGCATCAACCATCCCTGCACCTGAGCTCGCTATGTCCAGCGTCATCACAGGAGCAGAAATCTACTTGCCACTCGCAGACCTCCTCAATGTCGAAGAAGAACTCGCTCGTCTCGACAAGGAACTGGCTAAATGGCAAAAAGAACTGGATATGGTCGGTAAGAAGCTCTCTAACGAACGCTTCGTAGCCAATGCCAAACCAGAAGTCGTCCAAAAAGAACGCGACAAACAAGCCGACTACCAAGCGAAATACGATGCGACCGTAGCACGTATTGATGAGATGAAGAAGTTGGTGAAATAAACATAGAAACACGGTGATAAACCGTGTTTTTTGGTATAATGAAATCAATATCTATTGATGGAGAAAGTGATGTCTAAACACCCTCATTATGAATTGTTAAATTTACTTGGCTACGGTCTTGCCAAGTTTGACAAACTTTTTATAAAAGAATTTCAATGTGCTAGTAAATCTGAGTTTTATCGCTATATAGTTTCTTTAGGTATCGCAGAAACAACTGGTGTAGTCAAAAATAGAATGGATTTATTCGACCCCTATTTTGAGAACAATAGAAAAGGTTGGTGGCAAAAAGCTGAAGTATACCGTTTTAGAAAAGATTTAATTGACATGATGTTTGGGAACGAAGATGTTCACAGTTATGCAGAAATAGTTAAAATGCTGCTTGCAAGCGATGGGAAGAAAACAGGTATAACCATCATTGAAAAGCCAATAGTCCGAACTAAATTCAAACGACTACAAGAAACGGGAATGGAAGCAGAGAATTATTTTATACTCCATTATAATAAAGAAGAAAAATTTCAAGGTGGACAATTGACCGATGCTCGTCTTTATGGTGATGGATATGATTTCCAAGTAGATGTTCAAGAACATTCTTACCTTGCTGAGGTTAAAGGGATTCGAAAATCTAAGGGACGTGTTCGTTTGACAGCCAGAGAATTTGAGAAAGCAAAAGAGTTTCAATCAGATTTTGTATTATCCTTGGTCACCAATCTAGATGACATTCCAAAGTTAGTATTAATCGATAATCCTTTGAAGCATTTTGAATTTGAAAAAAATATTGTCAAAAGTGAAATCATAGAATATAGAAGTTTAGAAGACTTGTACTAGTCGTTTAATATTTATAGATTTATAAGCATAGAAATATGGCTGGTTATCGTATGATATTAAATCCTTAAATCTTAGGGAAATCAGTATCTCTTCACAGGGAAGTACATGATGCTCTGTACTTTGAGTATAATTTCAATTTAACTTTTATGTTACAGTCTCGGGATAGAATTCACAGACTAGGTCTAGAAGATAATCAATATACTAGATATTATTACTTGCAAACAAAATCCGAACCAGCTGATAGTGGTGATGCGGGATATATAGACGAGAAAATTTATTCAAAATTAAAGAAGAAAGAAGAAATTATATATAATGCTATTGATAATGGCGATTTAAAAATAGAATTTTCTCAAAATGAGATAGATGAAGCAATTGATATTATTGATGAGGAACGGAAGCGTATTATAAAAAATTTAAATTAAGGTATTACAGACCCTAAAAAGTTGGCCAATTAAACTTCGGAGCACAGATACATTTCTCTCCTATTCTTGTTTCACCCAAAAATTTCACACATCTAAAATATCTTCAAAGGATGTTTAGTTATACTTGGTTTTTCTAGTTATTTACGAATTATAAGATAGATCTATCCAACTTTTTTTATTCCAGTGTGTAGTAAAATATAACTACAAAAGAAAAGCAATTTTAAAAGGAGTAATTTCATGGCTGTACCAACTTCAGTCCGTTTATCAGATGAGTTAAATGAAAAGCTGACTATATGGACGAGTTCCCATAATATCTCTAAGTCGGAGTTTATTGCTCAGGTTTTGGCAGAAAAGTTAGAGGATCTTTATGATATCCAAGAAGCTGATTTGGCGATGCAGGAGTGGCTTGATAATGGCCAAGAGACTTATTCTCATGATGAGATGATGAAGCGCTATGGCTAGATATCAGGTTCGTTATGCCTCAACATTTTTTAAGGCCATGGATAAGTTGGATAGAGGGACACAGAAGGTCATCGCCAAGTGGATTGATAAACATCTGGTAAATGCCGACTTTCCTAGGGCGCCAGGGAAATCTCTGTCAGGTAACCTTTCGGGCTATGTGAGCTTTCGTGTGGGATCTTATCGGATTATTGCTAAGGTTGATGAGGAGGATTTTGTAATTCTGAATATTCATGTGGCAAAACGTTCGGAAGTCTATCACTTTAAAGGAGAAGATTAATACTTAATTTTAGTAAGGCAAGATTATTTATATCATGCTGATTAGACCCATATAAAAGAGGCAGGGACAAAAGTCCTAGCCTCTC
>NZ_KQ969106.1:1046913-1047573 GCF_001578795.1 Streptococcus gordonii | reverse complement strand
GGCCTTGATAGTGGTAAATGCAGAGCCGCTTTGCCTGATCTGGACGGCTGACGGTAAAGTGGAAGTAGTGGTCTTTCTGATCTAAACTTTTGGCCTTAGAGAGTTTGAAATAAGTGACCTGGCGGCTGGCCATATGGTGGAGGATATCGTCTTCCATGGCCATCAGAGGCTGGGGAAGATTGGAGAATTGATAAAATTCTTCTTGAAATTGATAGTAGTTCTGGGAAAAATAGTCAAATTGAAGTTCCTCATGTAGACTCTGAGTAGTCATCTGCGCCTCCTGAAGCATGTATCGAAAGAATCTGGTGAATAGCAAGGTTTTTGTAATGGTCGCCTTCCTGCAGGAGGACCTGTTTACTGTCCAGATGAAAGACGGTAGCAGTAATCTCGGTCAGCCTTTCCTGATTAAGAAAGGTGATTCGGATGGGAACTTGCTGGCTGTAGGCTTGGTTGAGCAGGTAGAATTTCTCCTGCCTGTCAAGCTGGGGAAGACAACTGATATCTAGTTCTTTTTTGGTCCAGAGCAGTGCTGTGTTCAGAAAGAAAAAAGCCAGCCCACTTAGCCATGCCCCGATCCTGAAAGTCGCGTGCTGACTGATAGGGGAGATAAGAGCGATCGGTCATGATAAGCCCTCCAGTCCTCCAGCTGAATGGCCACCT
>NZ_KQ969106.1:1039812-1046882 GCF_001578795.1 Streptococcus gordonii | reverse complement strand
ACCTGTTAGCTTACTTCGAGCGATGGCACGGGAGGAGTCCAGCAAGGCAGATCCTTTAAGCAAAGAGGCAAAGCCAAAGCGATCTCTGATGTGGTCAATCGTCAGCTGGAGATCTTCTGCTTTTTGAACTTGTAGAGGATCATCAAAGAGAGAAATCAGACCATAGCTTTGATCGACAAAGTCACTGTAAAAAACGCCAATCTGTCGGATAGCCCCGCCCTGATATTTGGAGCGAAAAAGCTGAACGACGATTTGAGCCAATTGATCACTGTTGTTAGTAGGGTTGATTTTTTTCTGTGTATGAATGGAAGGCAGGAACTCCTGCTTGGAATAGCGGGCGTAGATGGAGACACGCTGGCATTTCTCACCAGAGCGTCTGAGTCGAATGGCGACCTGCTCAGCCATTTCTCGAAAAACCAGCTCAATCTCTGCTTGCTGTCTATAATCTCGGGGAAGAATTTGCGAATTCCCCAAACCATGTGACTGGGCCTGATAAGGCTTGTGAACATTGCTTTCATCGATGCCGTGAGCATGAAACCAAAGCTGTAGCCCCATGACTCCCATTTCTTTTTTGAGAATATCGGGATTAAAGTGAGCCAAATCATAAATGGAATGGATGCCTAACTTCTTAAGACGGGTGGCTGTTCGACGTCCGATACCCCAAAAATCAGTTATCTCCGGAATAGTCCAGACCTTACTGGGAACATCCTCATAGGACCAGTTGACTCGCATCTTTTTTGTGTGTTTGGCTTCAATGTCCAAGGCTAGCTTGGCGAGAAGAGGATTGGCGTTGCTCAGGCCGATCGATGCATAAATCCCCGTCTTCTTCCAGATAGCCTGTTGAATGCGGGCGGCCAGCAGGTCTAGTTTGGTCCCGCGGTCAAGCGTCTGATCTGGAATGAAGTAGTTGATAGAGCTTGTCAAATCTAGGAAGCCCTCATCGATTGAGTAGGGGAAAATATCATCGGGAGCTGCGAAATCTTGGAAAATCTTTTGAATTTCCATGTTTTTCTGGATGTAGTAGTTCATCCGAGGTGGGACCAGTAGGGTCTTTTGAGCAGCGTCTTCTATAAAGCGCACATAATCTGCTGTAATAGGTAGTCCCTGCTTGCGGGCAGCAGCATAGTTGAACTTGCGGGTGTGGACATCAAAAGGAAGATTATAGCTTCGGCTGACATTCTGGCTACCGAAATTCTTTTTAAAAAGAGGGGTGGCAGCTAGTATCAGTCCAGCGGAATTTTCAATTCGGCTCATGACACAGAGCGAGGTTTTTAAAGGGTCAAGGCCAAGAGCAATGCATTCGCAAGAGGCATAAAAACTTTTCATATCCACAAAAGCGATGTCAG
Organism: Streptococcus gordonii; assembly: GCF_001578795.1. Classification (GTDB taxonomy): domain Bacteria; phylum Bacillota; class Bacilli; order Lactobacillales; family Streptococcaceae; genus Streptococcus; species Streptococcus gordonii_A. The sequence continues at coordinate 1,045,536 of NZ_KQ969106.1, read as the reverse complement.
AACGAGGCTCGCGTGAATAATCAAATAGGACCATCACTTACACCTCAATCGGTAGAAAATGTCCAACTACGATACCAACAATAGTAGGCTGGTCTTCATAGGGAGCAAAGAGATCCTCGTAGTCAGGATTGATAGACTCTAAGCGTAGGCCTTCAGCTTCGCGGTAGACTTTTTTGATATAGGTCTTGCCATTCCACATAAGAGCATAGACCGCTCCATCGTAGTCGAATCCCGTTTGTTTCATAAGGGCAACAGAGCCGTTGGGATATTTGGGTTCCATCGAATCCCCAGAGACCCAGGATGCAAAGTCGTGCTGGATATCTTGATCAAAGTAGACAGTTTCGTAGTCTGTCTCATTGTCATAGTAGCTGTGACCGAGACCTGCAGCCAGCTCAACGGATAGAACCTTATAGGCTGTAAGGGAGCTAACCTTGCGCTGTCTCTCCAGGAGCCGACTAGTGAGTTGGTCGACTTCTTTTTTATGAGGTAGAGTTAATAAAGAGTAGGTGTAGAGCGCGCTGGTCTCATCCACAAAGTAGTTCTCTTGGACCTTGAGACAGGTGGCCAACCTCCTGAGATTTTTTGCATGGGGTTCTGCTAGACCATTTTCCCAAGCAGAGTAAGTCTTCCTGGAAATCCCAAGCTCTTGGTAAATGGAAGACTGGGTCAGATTAAGTTCCAGCCGGCGTTTTTTAATTTTTCATGCGAAAACATATCACACCTCCTATGTAACGTTTTAAAAGTTACGTATAGTATAACAGATGAAATCGAGAAAAGCAAGCTCTTTATTGAGTATTGTTATTTCTTGCAAGAGTGTGGTAAACTGTAGGGAGGAATATAATCTGGAGGTAGAGACATGTTTCCTATGACAGCAAAAACGACCATGACAGAAGAAGCTTATCGCCGTTTCGCTTGGGCCAACTTTTGGTATCGAAAGACTGGGCTCTTTCCTCTAATCATTGGTGAAGTGGCTTTGTTAGCAGTGGGGATGGTCTGTCTATTTTTTAGGGAGCCTTTGCCAGCTATTGGTATTTTCATTTTTATGCCGATTATGCCCTTTTTACTCTATCGTTCTTTTAACCAACAATTCCTTAAGCTCTATAAGGATAATCCTCTCTGGTATGATTTGGAGCAGGAGTTTAACTTCTATGAGACAGACTTTCAAGTCCTTAATCGCAATCATACCTCCCGATATAACTATCAGGATATTGTGGCGATTTTGGATAAGCCGGAGAGTTTTTACATCATGGTTGGCCGGTCAATGGGACTAATCTTGGATAAGGCAGATTGTCAGCCTGAATTAATTGATTTTTTACTGAAACTAAAAGAAAACAGAAGTCTCTAATGCTGGGGTGCTTCTGTTTTTTATCTGCTTAATTTTCAAAAGATTGGCCTGCTAGAGCCTAGTTATGTTATAATACTCTTTATGAGAGTTGTTGCAGGTAAATACGGGGGCAGGCCCCTCAAGACTTTGGATGGCAAGACGACTAGGCCTACGACCGATAAGGTTAAGGGGGCAATTTTTAATATGATTGGTCCCTATTTTGACGGTGGTCGGGTGCTGGATCTTTATGCCGGGAGCGGGAGTTTGGCCATTGAGGCTATTTCGCGAGGTATGGAGGAAGCTGTTTTAGTTGAAAAGGATCGCAGAGCTCAGGCTATTATTTCTGAGAACATCCAGATGACTAAGGAGTCCACACGTTTTGACTTGCTCAAGATGGAGTCTGGCCGAGCTTTGGAAATATTGACGGGAGCTTTTGACTTAGTTCTCTTGGATCCGCCTTATGCCAAGGAGCAGATTGTGGCAGATCTTGAAAAGCTGGAGGAGCGTCAGCTCTTGAGCCAAGATGTCTTAGTAGTCTGTGAGACAGACAAGGAAGTTGAATTACCTGAGGAAATTGCTGGCCTAGGCATTTGGAAGCAGAAGATATATGGAATTTCAAAGGTGACGGTGTATGTCAGATAAGATAGGATTATTCACAGGATCTTTTGACCCGATCACTAAGGGGCATGTGGACCTGATTGAGCGGGCTAGTAGGCTCTTTGATAAACTCTATGTAGGAATTTTCTATAATCGGGAAAAGTCTGGTTTTTTCACCATTGAAGCCAGAGAACGGATAGTCAAAGAAGCACTGCAGCATTTGGATAATGTTGAGGTCATCACCTCTCAGAATGAGCTGGCGGTGACAGTGGCTAGAAGACTGGGAGCAAAGGCTTTTGTGCGTGGACTTCGTAACAGCCAAGATTTAGATTATGAAGCTGATATGACCTTTTTTAATCGCGAGTTGGCAGGAGAACTGGAAACGATTTTCTTGCTCAGCAAACCAGCCTATCGGCATATCAGTTCATCACGTATTCGTGAGCTGATTGCTTTTCAGCAGGATATCGCGGCCTATGTACCCCAAAGTGTAATCAAAGAATTAGAAAGAAGAACTTATGAAAAAAATTAGTGTTTATAAATGGCCCATTATTATTTTTTCAAGCTTGATTTTGCTTGCTGTATCTTTAACTGTTCCTTTACCATACTATATTGAAGTTCCTGGCGGTGCAGAGGATATTCGAAAGGTCTTGCTGGTTGATAATAAGGAAGATAAGGAAGCTGGATCTTACGAGTTTGTAACAGTTGGAGTCCAACGAGCAACTTTTGCTCATCTGGTTTATGCGTGGTTGACTGATTTCACAGATATCTACTCTGCTGAAGAAATGACTGGTGGATCATCGGACCAAGAATTTATTCGAATCAATCAGTTTTATATGGAAACATCCCAAAACATGGCCAAGTATCAAGGCTTGAAAACGGCTGGAAAAGATATTAGCATGAAATATCTGGGCGTCTATGTTTTGCAAGTCGCAAAAGATTCGACTTTTAAGGGAATTTTGAATATTGCGGACACGGTGACAGGAGTTAATGACAAGACTTTTGACAGTTCAGAAGAATTGGTGAAATATGTTAATTCGCAGAAATTAGGAGATAAGATTAAGGTCACTTACCAGGAAGATGGCCAAGAAAAATCAGCGACTGGAAAGATTATTAAGCTAGAAAATGGTAAAAACGGAATCGGTATTAGCTTAATCGATAGAACAGAAGTTACTAGTAATATTCCAATTGAATTTACTACAGAAGGCATTGGAGGACCTAGTGCGGGTCTCATGTTTAGCTTGTCAATCTATACACAACTTGCAGATCCAACCTTACGAGATGGACGTGTGATTGCAGGTACAGGAAGTATCAATCGTGATGGAGAAGTTGGTGATATTGGAGGGATTGATAAGAAAGTCGTATCAGCTGCTAAAAGTGGTGCCAGCATCTTCTTTGCTCCCAATAATCCTGTAACAAAAGAAATGAAAAAAATCGATCCAAAAGCAAAGACAAACTATGAAACCGCAGTTGAGGCTGCTAAAAAGATTAAAACAGATATGAAAATTGTTCCTGTTAAAACCTTACAGGATGCCATTGATTATCTTAAGAACAATAAATAATAAAGCTGAGGCAGTCTTGTCTCAGTTTTGCTTTTTGATGGAAGTCTTATTTGTCAAATTAGAGAAATTATCTGACTTTTCTCAGAAATGACTTTTTAAGGGTAAAAGCTTAAAATCTGCCTGTTTTTGTAGTATAATAGAGGAGTTATCTAGATAGAAGTGAGAAAATATATGCGCAAAGAAATTGCCCCAGAGCTTTATAATTACAATAAATTTCCTGGTCCTGAGTTCAAACAGATTGGTTCACAGGTCTTAACGGAAGAGATCGAGTTTAATTTGGTAGAGAACTACCGAGAAGCTTTTGATGTGACAGCTTTTAACCAACGCTTTTCAGAGATTTTAACAAAGTTTGATTATATTGTCGGTGATTGGGGCAATGATCAGTTACGGCTGCGAGGCTTTTATCAGGATGAAAAAGCTAAGGAAAGCGACTTTAAAATCAGTCGTTTGGAAGATTATTTGCTGGAGTACTGTAATTATGGCTGTGCCTACTTTGTATTAGAAAATCTTCAGCCTAAGCGAGCTTCCTTTGATAAAAAATCTCGCAGTAAACGGGAGCAAGAACAGAATTCTGGTTCAACTTCAAAACGCTCACGTTCTAGACGCTCAAGACGTCGGAATGACCAGGGTCGAGATAATCGCCAAAACAAACCAAAAGAAAAAGTTGCAAAAGAAGCCAATCGTCATTTTGTCATCCGTCAAAAATAAAGGAGAAACATGAAACCATCTATTTATAGTTTAACACGTCAGGAAATGATTGAATGGGCGGAAGCTCAGGGAGAAAAGAAATTCCGTGCCGCCCAGATTTGGGAGTGGCTCTATCGCAAGCGGGTCCAGTCTTTTGAAGAGATGACTAATCTATCTAAAGATTTGATTGCCAAACTAGACGATCAGTTTGTCGTCAATCCGCTTAAACAGCGTATCGTACAAGAGTCTGCTGACGGTACGGTCAAATACCTCTTTGAACTACCGGACGGTATGCTGATTGAGACGGTACTCATGCGCCAGCACTATGGGCTTTCTGTCTGTGTGACCACCCAGGTTGGCTGCAATATTGGCTGTACCTTCTGTGCCTCTGGCTTGATTAAAAAACAACGCGACCTCAATAACGGTGAGATTGTCGCTCAGATTATGCTGGTTCAGAAGTATTTTGACGAGCGTGGTCAGGATGAGCGGGTCAGCCACATCGTGGTTATGGGAATCGGCGAGCCATTTGACAACTATGACAATGTGCTCAAGTTTGTCCGGACGGTCAATGATGACAAAGGTTTGGCTATTGGAGCCCGCCATATCACGGTTTCGACTTCAGGGCTGGCTCATAAGATTCGTGACTTTGCCAATGAAGGTGTGCAGGTCAATCTAGCTGTATCCCTCCATGCCCCGAATAATAATCTGCGGACCAGCATCATGCGGATTAACCGGTCCTTCCCTATCGAAAAGCTTTTTGCGGCTATCGAATACTATATTGAGACGACCAACCGTCGTGTGACCTTTGAGTACATCATGCTCAATGAAGTCAATGACGGTGTAGAGCAGGCCAAGGAACTGGCTGAGCTGCTCAAGAACATTAAGAAGCTGTCTTATGTCAATCTCATTCCTTACAACCCAGTTAGCGAGCACGACCAATATAGTCGTAGTCCCAAAGAGCGCGTGATGGCTTTCTATGATACTCTCAAGAAAAACGGAGTCAACTGTGTGGTTCGTCAGGAACATGGTACAGATATTGATGCAGCCTGCGGTCAGCTGCGTTCCAATACTATGAAGCGTGATCGCGAGAAAGCATTGGTAGAAAATGTTCAGCCTTAAGAACTATCTGACTTCAGCCGGTGAGCTGACTGCTAAGGGACGGAGATTGCTGGCATGGGGGAGCTGGCTCTATTTCTTGATGCTTTGCGTTCTGTGCTTTATTCCTCAGGTTCCAGAGCCGGGAATGGAGACGCCGGGAGTCCAGTATTTTGGCCGAATAGTGGTTTTGTTAATCCCTTTTAACTCCTTTGTCAATATTGGAGAGATTACTTCTTGGATTCAGCTGGTCAAGGTTTTTATCCAAAATCTAGCTAATATCTTCTTGCTGTCACCTTTAATCTTTCAATTGCTTTGCCTCTTTCCGAAATTGCGGAAGACCAAGAAGATTGTATGGCTGAGCTTTGGGATGAGTCTGTCTATCGAAGTGACTCAGATTCTGCTGGACCTTCTTATCAATGCCAATCGAGTCTTTGAGATTGATGATCTCTGGACCAATAC
>NZ_KQ969106.1:1030065-1039785 GCF_001578795.1 Streptococcus gordonii | reverse complement strand
GCTTTTCAGCTTGGTCAAAAAATCTGGAAAAATCGTCAAGACGACGCTTTCAAAAGAGACTAGCAAGAGAAAGGTTCGGATTTAGGAGAAAAATTAAATTTTTTCTTGACAAGAAAAAGGGAAAGGCCTATAATAAAATAAATCATCAGAAAAGTAATAATTTTTTCTACTTTCAGGGAGCCTGTGGTTGGTGGAAACAGGCAGTGGAGGATTATGAAGTGGGCTGGTGCAAAAGATGAATTTGAAGCAATAAAAATTCGGTGAGCACACCTTACAGTGCAGCTTGTTGTTAGACAAGACAGAGATATGGAGGCAGTCTATACTTTGCTCCATAATTGAGGTGGCACCGCGATTTTACGCCCTCACACAGAGTTTTTTCTGTGTGTGGGCTTTTGTTTTGCTTGAAAATAAAGAAATGAGGCAATTAATATGACAGAAACTAAAGGGTATTTTGGACAATTCGGCGGCTCCTTTGTACCGGAGCCTATCCAAGCCTTGCTGGATGAATTGGAAGCGACTTTTGAGAAGTATAAGGATGATCCAGAATTTTTAAATGAATACCGACATTATTTGGCGGATTATTCAGGTCGGGAAACCCCGCTCTACTATGCAGAAAGTCTGACCCAGCATCTGGGTGGAGCTAAGATTTATCTGAAGCGGGAAGATCTCAATCATCTGGGATCCCATAAGCTCAATAATGTTTTGGGGCAGATTCTTCTAGCTAAGCGCATGGGCAAGACCCGAGTCATCGCTGAAACTGGAGCTGGCCAACATGGTGTGGCAACTGCGGCAGCAGCAGCTAAGTTTGGTATGAAGTGCGATGTTTACATGGGTGCAGAGGATGTAGAGCGCCAGCGCCTCAATGTTTTCCGTATGGAAATGATGGGAGCGACTGTTCACGCTGTGGAAACAGGAACCAAAACCCTCAAGGATGCAGTGGATGCAGCCTTTGGAGCTTGGATGAACGATTTGGAAGCCTTCTATGTCTTGGGCTCAGCTGTCGGTCCTCACCCCTATCCGACGATTGTCCATGAGTTCCAAAAGGTGATTAGTGAAGAATCTCGCCGTCAGATTTTGGACAAGGAAGGCCGCTTGCCAGACTATGTCATTGCCTGTGTAGGCGGTGGCTCCAATGCTATCGGCGCCTTCTCCCAGTATGTGGCGGATGAAGAAGTCAAGCTGGTTGGTGTTGAAGCGGCTGGACGGGGTCTTGATACAGACCAGCATGCGGCGACCATGACCAAGGGAAGTGTCGGAGTAGTGGATGGCATGAAGACCTACGCTGTCTTTGCTGAAGATGGTCAGGTAGCGCCAGTTTACTCGATTTCAGCAGGCTTGGACTATCCTGGAGTTGGTCCTGAACATGCTTTCTTTAAAGATTCTGGTCGAGTAGAATACGTGGCAGCGACAGATGATGAAGCTGTGGACGCTTTGCTTCTCTTGACACAAAAGGAAGGAATTTTGCCGGCGATTGAAAGCTCTCACGCCATTGCTGAAGCTATCAAGCGAGCTCCAAAATTGTCATCTGACCAAATCATTGTTATCAACGTATCCGGTCGTGGAGACAAGGATGTGGCAGCCATTGCCGACTATTTAGAAAAACGAAAATAAAATACCCAGCAGAAGAGTAGTAACATCCCTCCTTTCAGAGAGTCTGTGGTTGCTGTAAACAGGCAGGAGAAGTTATGAAATGGGCTGCTGGAGTCAACATTTAGTCCTTTAGTTGAACTTTTATCACTTTGTTAGCTTACTTTGCCATAAGCCAGTATGCTGCCTTGTGCTAAAAGGGATCTAAATGACTGCAAATAGGTAAATGAGATGTGGAGCTTGAAAACTCCATAACTGAGGTGGCACCGCGATGATACGCCCTCACAGGATGAACTGTGCGGGCGTTTTTCTGTAGTTCTGGAGCAAGTTATGACAGTGGACGGGTGCTATCTGTTCTTGCGAATGCAGTGATAACTAGCAAATTGCTCCTACCTAAACGATTCTGATTAAATAGAAAGAAACATTATGCAAAAGATTTTACCAGCTGATATTTTATCTCCAATCCTAGCTTATATGCGGATTCAGGGCGACCACAAGGTGATTTTGGAAAGTATTCCGAGAGATAGCGAGACGGCTCGTTTTTCTATCCTAGCTTATAATCCAGTTTTTGAAGTCCGCTATGAAAATGGCCAGTTAACAAAGAATGGACAAGTAATTGAGGAAGATCCATTGGATTATCTGCACGAGTTGGCAGTAAAAAAAGATCATCATTCAGACCTTCCTTTTGGTGGTGGAGCCATCGGTTTTGTTGGCTATGATATGATTTCCCTCTATGAGGAGATTGGCCAGATTCCAGCTGATGTGATTGGGACACCAGATATGCACTTTTTCGTCTATGAGAGTTACATGGTTTTTGACCATAAAAAAGACAAGGTCTATATCCTTGAGGAGGCGCTCTACAGTGATAGAAGCGAAGCTGATTTGGCTGCTAGTCTGGAGAGGATTATGGTTGAGCTGGCGCAGCCAGCGGTAGATGAATTTTCACCGTTGGAACTGTCCAGTTTGAACTTCCAGAGCCATATCGAGCAGACGGCTTTTGAAAAAATGGTGGAAGAAGCGCGTAGCTTGATTCGGCAGGGAGACATGTTCCAATGTGTGCTCAGTCAGCGTTTTTCAGCAGAGTATTCCGGTAGGCCACTGGATTACTATCGCAATCTGCGTGTGACCAACCCTTCCAACTATCTCTACTTTTATGACTTTGGGGATTATCAGATTATCGGAGCCAGCCCAGAGAGTCTAGTGTCTGTCAAGCTGGGGCAGGTTACGACCAATCCTATTGCTGGGACCAGGCCGCGTGGGAAGGATGAGAGAGAGGATAAAGCCTTGGCGAAGGAGCTGCTGGCTGACGAGAAGGAAGTGGCGGAGCATCGTATGTTAGTCGATTTGGGACGTAATGATATCGGTAAAATTGCTCAGAATAACAGCGTGGAAGTCACTAAGTACATGGAAGTAGAGTATTTCCGCTATGTTATGCATCTGACCAGTGTGGTCCGTGGTCAACTTTTACCTCAACTGACAGCCATGGATGCACTCAAGTCAACCCTGCCGGCCGGCACCGTCTCGGGTGCACCTAAGATTCGAGCCATGAAGCGAATTTATGAGCTGGAGCAGGAAAAACGTGGTGTTTATGCGGGTGCTATTGGCTATCTGTCTGCGACAGGCGATATGGATTTTGCCATCGCTATACGCACTATGATTTTGAAAAATGGCAGAGCTTACGTTCAAGCTGGAGCGGGTATTGTTTATGACTCGATCCCTGCTAATGAATACCAAGAAACCATCAACAAGGCCAAATCAATGACCAAGATAGGAGAGATGCAATGATTTTATTGATTGATAATTATGATTCTTTTACTTACAATCTAGCCCAGTATATCGGCAATTTCGCAGAAGTTAAGGTCTTGCGAAATGATGATGCAGGACTTTATCAAGCAGCAGAAAAAGCTGATGCTTTGGTTCTGTCTCCGGGTCCAGGCTGGCCAGCAGATGGAGGACGGATGGAGGAAGTTATCCGTGATTTTACTGGTAAAAAGCCGATATTGGGGATTTGCTTGGGACACCAAGCCATTGCAGAAGTATTTGGCGGAAAGCTAGGTTTGGCTCCCAAGGTCATGCACGGCAAACAAAGTATTCTGCGCTTTGAGAGAAAATCTCCTATCTATAAAGGAATAGAGGATGGGCAGCCGGTCATGCGCTATCATTCGATTTTGATTGAAGAAATGCCGGAGGACTTTGAAGTGACGGCTCGGGCGGTTGATGACAATTCGATCATGGCTATCCAGCACAAGAGCCTGCCTATTTATGGTTTTCAGTATCATCCTGAAAGTATTGGCACGCCAGACGGCTTGTCGTCTATCAAGAATTTCATTGACTTAGTAAAATAGAGGAGACGATATGAAAGAGATTATTGCAAAACTAGCTGATTTTAAGGATTTAAGTAGCGCTGAGATGACAGATGTGATTGAGCGTATTGTCACTGGACAGGTGGAAGAGTCCCAAATTGCAGCCTTTTTACTGGGGCTCAAGATGAAGGGAGAGACAATCGAGGAACGAACTGCTTTGGCTCAGGTCATGCGAGGCCATGCTAAGCAGATTCCGACCACCATTCGCACTGCCATGGACAATTGCGGTACGGGGGGTGACAAGTCTTTCAGCTTCAATATTTCTACTACAGCAGCTTTTGTACTAGCAGGTGGCGGGATTAAGATGGCTAAGCACGGCAATCGCTCCATTTCTTCTAAGTCAGGATCAGCTGATGTGTTAGAAGCTCTGGGTATCAATCTAGACTTAGATGCTGCTAGCTTGGGCAAGGTTTTTGAGCAGACAGGTATCGTCTTTCTCTTTGCAAAGAACATGCACCCTGCCATGAAATACATCATGCCAGCCCGTCTTAGCCTTGGTATTCCCACTATCATGAATCTAACTGGTCCGCTCATCCATCCCATGAGTCTAGAAACTCAGCTTTTGGGGACCAGCCGACCAGATATGTTAGAGAGTACAGCAGAGGTTTTGAAAAATATGGGCCGCAAGCGTGCGGTAGTTGTGTCGGGGCCGGATGGTCTTGACGAGGCTGGTCTTCATGGCCTCACCCAGTATGCTCTGCTGGAAAATGGGCAAATCAGCCTGCACAGCTTTTTGCCGTCAGATATTGGTATGGAAGAGATACCTCTTGAAGCGATTCGTGGAGGCAATGCTAAGGAAAATGCAGAAATTCTACTATCTGTCCTGCAAAATCAAGCCAATCCTTATCTAGAAACGACAGTTCTGAATGCTGGATTGGGCTTCTATGCTAATGGGAAATCAGACAGCATAGAAGAAGGAATAGCTTTGGCCCGCCAAGTGATTGCTAGTGGCGCAGCCTATGAAAAACTCAAGCAACTACAGGAGTATCAGAAATGAGTAAAGAATTTCTCCCAACCATTCTAAAGCAAAAAGAGCAGGAAGTGGCAGCTATGTCCTATGAAGAGCTGCAGCCTCTGCGTTCGACCTATTCCCTCTATGAGTATCTCAAAAACCACCCTCAAGAGCTGCAGCTGATTACTGAGGTCAAAAAAGCCAGTCCAAGTCTGGGAGATATTAATCTTGGTGTGGATATTGTGGAGCAAGCTCGCACTTATGAACGATGCGGTGCAGCTATGATTTCGGTTTTGACAGATGAAATTTTCTTCAAGGGTCATCTGGATTACTTGAGAGAGATTTCAAGTCAAGTTACTATTCCGACCCTTAATAAGGACTTTATTATCGATGAAAAGCAGATTGTTCGCGCCCGAAATGCTGGAGCGACAGTTATTCTTCTGATTGTAGCTACCTTGTCTGAAAAGCGACTACAAGAACTCTATGATTTTGCGACAGGTTTAGGCTTGGAAGTTCTGGTCGAAACCCATAATCTGGCGGAGCTGGAAATTGCCCATAGAATAGGAGCACAGATAATCGGTGTCAATAACCGCAATCTAGTTACTTTTGAGACAGATATCAATACAAGTCTTCAGCTATCTGCCCATTTCAAAGATGACAGGGTTTACGTGTCTGAGTCTGCTATTTTCAGCAAGGAAGATGCTGAGATAGTGGCTCCTTATTTCCATGCGATTTTAGTTGGAACAGCTCTGATGCAGGCAGAGGATGTGGCAGAAAAAATCAAGGAGCTGAAAATTGACAAAGGTTAAGATTTGTGGTTTATCAACGGCCAGCGCTGTGGAAACGGCATGCAAGGCTGGTGCGGATTACATTGGATTTGTCTTTGCTGAGAGCCGTCGAAGGGTCAGTTTGGAGCAAGCACAGAAGCTAGCTACCTTGATGCCAGCTACTGTTCGAAAGGTAGGAGTTTTCGTCTCTCCGAGCTTGGCAGAGCTGCAGGAAGCTATTTTAGTGGCAAATTTGGATTTGGTGCAGATTCATGGCGATTTTTCTGAAGAGCTTCTGACTCAGATCGGCCGGCCGGTTATTCGAGCTTATCAGGTCAAGGGAGCCTTAAAAGATGTCAGCCAACAAGCGGACTATCTGCTCTTTGATGCACCTCTTGCTGGTAATGGTCAGACATTTGACTGGCAAGTTTTTGATAAGAGTCAAATCCACCAGCCCTTCTTTATTGCCGGTGGTTTGAATGCAGGAAATGTCCGAGAAGCTATTCAACATTTTGCCCCTTACGCAGTTGATGTCTCAAGCGGGGTCGAGACTGACGGCCAGAAGGACTTAGAAAAGATAAAAGAATTTATAGAAAGAGTGAAATATGGCATATAATCAACCCAATCAAGAAGGATTTTACGGTGAGTTTGGTGGGCGCTTTGTTCCCGAAACGCTGATGACAGCAGTTTTGGAGCTGGACAAAGCCTACCGTGAGAGTAAAAAAGACCCAGCCTTTCAGGCTGAGCTAGACGAGTTGCTGAAGCAGTATGTAGGGCGAGAAAATCCTCTCTATTTTGCAAAAAATCTGACAGCCTATGCTGGCGGTGCTAAGATTTATCTGAAGCGGGAAGACCTCAACCATACTGGGGCTCATAAAATCAATAATGCCCTAGGCCAGGTCCTGCTAGCTAAGAGAATGGGCAAGAAGAAAATCATTGCAGAGACTGGTGCAGGTCAGCACGGAGTAGCCACCGCCACGGCTGCAGCCCTTTTCAACATGGACTGTACTATCTACATGGGCGAAGAAGATGTCAAGCGCCAAGCCCTCAATGTCTTTCGAATGGAACTTCTGGGAGCTAAGGTAGAGTCAGTGACCGATGGCTCTCGAGTCCTCAAGGATGCAGTTAATGCTGCCTTGAGAGCTTGGGTGGCTCAGGTTGATGATACTCACTATATTATGGGCTCAGCCTTGGGACCCCATCCCTTCCCAGAGATTGTCCGCGATTATCAGAGTGTGATTGGGCGTGAGGCCAAGCGTCAGTTTGCTGAGCAAAATGCAGGTGCCCTGCCAGATGCTTTAGTGGCTTGCGTTGGCGGTGGTTCCAACGCTATTGGGCTCTTTTATCCCTTTGTTGACGATAGCACAGTTGCCATGTATGGAACAGAAGCCGCTGGGCGAGGCATCGATACAGATGAACATGCTGCGACCTTAACCAAGGGCCGGCCGGGTGTTTTACACGGTGCCTTGATGGATGTCCTACAGGATGAGCAAGGGCAGATTCTGGAAGCTTTCTCTATCTCTGCCGGGCTGGATTATCCAGGCATCGGTCCAGAACATTCTCATTTTAATGCTATCAAGCGTGCCACTTATGTCCCAGTCACGGATGAAGAAGCCTTGGAAGCCTTCCAGCTCCTGTCTCGTATCGAAGGGATTATTCCTGCTCTAGAGTCTAGCCACGCTATTGCTTACGCAGTTAAGCTGGCTAAGGAGTTGGGACCAGATAAATCAATGATTGTCTGCTTATCCGGCCGTGGTGACAAGGATGTCGTTCAGGTAAAGGAACGCTTGGAAAGAGAAGCGGCTCAAAAAGGAGGTGCCCATGACTAAAACACTCACTCAGCATTTAGAAGCCATCAAAAAAGCAGGTAAGGGAATTTTCCTTCCATATATCATGGCTGGCGATCATGAGAAAGGTTTAGTAGGTTTGCCAGAAACTATCGCATTTTTGGAAAACTTGGGTGTGTCAGCAATTGAAATCGGCCTGCCATTTTCAGATCCTGTTGCAGATGGGCCAGTTATTGAAGAAGCCGGTCTGAGGAGCCTGGGTCACCATACTTCAACCAAGTCTTTAGTCGCAAGCTTGCAGAAGTTGGACACTCAGCTACCTCTTATCATCATGACCTACTTCAATCCTATTTTCCAGTATGGCCTCAAAGATTTCGTCAAGGACTTGGCTACGACACCGGTTAAAGGATTGATCATTCCGGATCTGCCCTACGAACATAGAAATTTCATCTTGCCTTTACTGGAAGATTCAGATATTGCTCTTATTCCTTTAGTAAGTCTGACGACTGGACTAGAACGTCAGCAGGAGCTGATCAAGGAAGCTGAAGGTTTTATCTACGCTGTAGCTATCAACGGTGTGACGGGTAAGAGCGGAAGCTACCGCGATGATTTGGACCAGCACTTGAGCAAGCTTCGTGATATTGCAGAGATTCCAGTACTGACGGGCTTTGGCGTTTCGACTTTAGAGGATGTTGACCGCTTCAATCAAGTCTCAGATGGAGTTATTGTTGGATCTAAGATTGTCAAAGCTTTTCATGAAAAGGATGACAGTATAGCAGACTTTATCGAAGAAGCAGCAGCTTATAAGAAATAAGAACCACAGCACCAAACAAAAGACAGGGTACAAATGCCAGCCTGTCTTTTTTCTTTTTAAAGCAGAAACAGGCGAGGCCAGAGAAACTAGCGATTTGGATAAGGATGAGGGCCTCTGTCAAACTGAAAACAGCTGAGCAGGACGCCAGAAATAGAAAGTCACCAGCACCAATACGAAGATTGTAAAAGAAGGCTAGAAGTCCTAATGCTAAAAAGAAAAGCATGAGAAGATTGATGCCCGCTGTCACCGTCAGCAAGAGCTGAAAAATTAACCAGACCATCAAGGGATATTGCTGCTCTCTTTGATCGTAGACAGCTAGGGTCAATCCCATGGTGAGTAGTAGGAGTTGACTGATGGAAAGAACGCCTAGGGAAGTTGCCAGAAAAAGACCGCCCAAGATACATTCAAAAAATAAATAGCGTAAGGGAATCTTGTCTCCACAGAAACGACAGCGGAGACGGTTCAAGACTTGGGAAACAATAGGAATCAAATCACGAGGTGCCAATCTTTTCCCGCAGGCATTGCAATGGCTAGCAGGAGCGATGATAGACTGCTCTGGGAAGCGGTCGATGACCAAGCCTAGGAATGAGGCAAATACAGTTCCAAGGATAAAAAAGTATAGATGAATCATACTTATTTTATTCGTAATTTTAAACAGAAAAATTCTGAAATTTTGCAACTTTTCTAATAAAGTCTTTTTTTGAATCTTTTGTCTTGACTTTCTTATTTAGAAGCATTATAATTAAAGCATAATCTAAAAAGATTAGAATGATTATAAATAAAATAAGCGAGGTAAGAATATGACTCAAGTAAAAAATGCCGCTGCAACTGATGTAGCAACTTTTGTAAACCAAAACTCTTTGCCAAAAACTAAGACTGTATTAAACCAAGTGGTGGCAGATCTTTATACTGCTCATATTGCTCTTCACCAAGTTCACTGGTATATGCGTGGTGCTGGTTTCATGGTTTGGCATCCAAAAATGGATGAATACATAGAAACTTTGGATGCAACCTTGGATGAAGTTAGTGAACGTTTGATTACATTGGGTGGTAAACCATACTCTACTTTGACAGAATTTATCCAACATAGTAAGATCGAAGAAAAAGCTGGTGAATTCAGCAAAAACGTAGAAGAAAGTTTAGCGCGTGTAATTGAAATCTTCCGCTATTTGACAAATGTATACCAAGAAGCGCTGGATGTGACTGACGAAGAAGGTGATGATGTAACCAATGATATCTTTGTTGGAGCTAAAGCAGATTTAGAAAAGACAATCTGGATGTTAACAGCTGAAATTGGTCAAGCACCAGGATTGTAAAAAAATTAAAGAAGAAGTTAAATTCTAAAATATGATTAGAGTTTCATCTAGAGAAATTTAATTTTAGAATGATACGAATTTTTTATCACCCCTCTTTTAAAGGAGGCTGGGACAAAAGTCCTAGCCTCTCAATT
>NZ_KQ969106.1:1021629-1030045 GCF_001578795.1 Streptococcus gordonii | reverse complement strand
CCATCTTGAAAATATGTGTAAAATCTGGTACAATAAGGCACATGAAAACACTTTATGATGTTCAGCAATTTCTCAAAAGTTTTGGCATCGTAATCTATATGGGCAAGCGATTGTATGATATAGAACTGATGAAGATTGAGTTAGAGCGAATTTACGATGCGGGCTTGATGGGCAAACTAGAATATTTAGAGGCTGAAGCAGTCTTACGCCGTGAGCATCAGTTAGAGTTGAAATATATCGAGAAGAATGGAGAATAGAAGAAATGACCTGGATTTTGATAGCGATTATGGCTGGTATATTGGCTTGGATGGTCTTTAACTATTTCAGGTTGCGTCGAGCAGCAAAAGTTGTTGAAAATGCTGAATTTGCGAGCCTAATCCGTCAAGGTCAACTTGTGGATTTACGGGAACCTGTTGACTTTCATCGGAAACATATCTTGGGGGCTCGAAACATTCCCTCAACACAGTTAAAAGGAAATTTGGGTGCACTTCGTAAAGATAAGCCAGTCTTGCTTTATGAAAATGCTCGTGGTCAACGAGTAATGAATGCAGCTCTACTCTTAAAGAAAAATGGTTTTTCTGACATCTATATCCTGTCTTATGGGCTGGATAGTTGGAAGGGAAAAGTTAAAACAAGTTAATTTAGCTTTAAACATATTATATATAAAAGGCACAGATTTTATCTATGCCTTTTATTATGTCTCGCTCCCTTAGGTGCGAGACAAATGAACCACTCGTCTATCGGTGATTATGATTCAATTGGTTAGTCAAGAAGCGAGATCAAGTATTAAAGGTGGAAATTAGAAAAATATAATCTATCGACTTAGTTCTAGATAGTTCTTGATAAGTTTTAGCTCGTCTTGATTTAAGGAACGATAATCTCCCTCAGCCAAACTGGGATCAAGTTGAAAATCTCCAAAATGAGTTCTTTTGAGATAGGTAACTTTCACTCCTATTGCTAGGAACATTTTCTTCACTTGGTGAAATTTTCCCTCTGAGATAGTTACAGAAGCTGTGCTCAAAACAGGGGTAGCAGAGTGGATTATGAGTTGAGCTGGCTTACAAACCTTGCCATCTAAGAAGCGAACGCCTTCTTGGAAGGCTTCAATAGCCTGATTATTTAGAAGCCCGTTAACTTGGACGTAATAAGTTTTATCTACATGATATTGAGGGTGAAGTAGTTGAAAGCCAAGGGGGCCATTATCAGTAATTAAGAGGAGTCCAGTCGTATCTCGGTCTAAGCGACCAATAGAGTACAGTTCTCCACTATAGTCTTCCTTTTTAATCAGATCAATTACTGTTTCTTTACTAGCATCGGAGTTGGCTGTTATATGGCTTCGCGGTTTATTCATCATAAAATAACGATGAGCAGGAGCAGAAATCTTCTGTTTGTAGAAGAGGATGTCTTGTAGCCCAGTATCTACATTCTGGCTAAGATTTCTAGCAGGGGTTTGATCTACCAGAATAGCTCTTCGGAGCAAGGCCTGTTTCATGGATTTTCGGCTAATTGATGCTTGAGCTAGCAAACGGTCTAATCGCATAATTCTTCCTTTCAATGATCTTATGATTAATTATAAAATTTCAATGTAAGAAATGCAAACGAGTGCGAGAGGAGCTGATTTTTCAATGAAAACATTTACACTTAGCTGAACTGTGATTTTTGAATGAGACTGTGGTATAATTGTTCAGTTAGAAATAAAAATTTAAAGTAATAGAGGCAATCATGACAAAATTAAGAGAAGATATCCGTAACATTGCGATTATCGCCCACGTTGACCACGGGAAAACAACCCTCGTTGACGAATTATTGAAACAATCTGAAACTCTTGATGCACGTACAGAGTTGGCAGAGCGTGCGATGGACTCAAACGATATCGAAAAAGAGCGTGGAATTACAATTCTTGCTAAAAATACAGCCGTTGCCTACAACGGAACTCGTATCAACATCATGGACACACCTGGACACGCGGACTTCGGTGGAGAAGTTGAGCGTATCATGAAAATGGTTGACGGTGTTGTCTTGGTTGTAGATGCCTACGAAGGAACCATGCCACAAACTCGTTTCGTATTGAAAAAAGCCTTGGAACAAGACCTTGTCCCAATTGTGGTTGTAAATAAAATTGACAAACCATCAGCTCGTCCAGCAGAAGTAGTAGACGAAGTATTGGAGCTCTTCATTGAGCTTGGTGCAGATGATGACCAGCTTGATTTCCCAGTTGTTTATGCTTCAGCGATTAACGGAACCTCTTCCTTGTCAGACGATCCTGCTGATCAAGAAAAAACAATGGCGCCAATCTTTGATACCATCATCGACCATATCCCAGCTCCAGTTGATAATTCAGATGAGCCTTTGCAATTCCAAGTGTCTCTTTTGGACTACAATGACTTCGTAGGTCGTATCGGTATCGGGCGTGTCTTCCGTGGTAGTGTGAAAGTTGGGGACCAAGTTACCCTTTCTAAACTAGACGGCACAACCAAAAACTTCCGTGTTACAAAACTTTTCGGTTTCTTTGGTTTGGAACGTCGTGAAATCCAAGAAGCTAAAGCAGGTGACTTGATTGCCGTTTCAGGTATGGAAGATATCTTTGTTGGAGAAACTATCACACCGACAGATGCGGTAGAAGCGTTGCCTATTCTCCATATTGATGAACCAACTCTTCAAATGACTTTCTTAGTCAACAATTCTCCATTTGCAGGTCGTGAAGGAAAATGGGTCACTTCTCGTAAAGTTGAAGAACGCTTGCAAGCAGAATTGCAAACAGACGTATCCCTTCGTGTTGACCCAACGGACTCACCAGATAAGTGGACTGTTTCAGGTCGTGGAGAATTGCACTTGTCAATCCTGATCGAAACCATGCGTCGTGAAGGGTATGAGTTACAAGTATCTCGTCCAGAAGTTATCGTAAAAGAAATCGATGGTGTTAAATGTGAACCATTTGAGCGTGTACAAATCGACACACCAGAAGAATACCAAGGATCTGTTATCCAAAGTCTTTCTGAACGTAAGGGTGAAATGTTGGATATGATCTCAACTGGGAATGGTCAAACTCGTCTGGTTTTCCTTGTTCCTGCGCGTGGTTTGATCGGATACTCAACTGAGTTCTTGTCAATGACTCGTGGTTACGGTATCATGAACCATACCTTCGACCAATACTTGCCATTGATTCCGGGTGAAATCGGAGGCCGTCACCG
This sequence comes from Streptococcus gordonii, assembly GCF_001578795.1. GTDB lineage: Bacteria > Bacillota > Bacilli > Lactobacillales > Streptococcaceae > Streptococcus > Streptococcus gordonii_A. The sequence continues at coordinate 1,026,854 of NZ_KQ969106.1, read as the reverse complement.
TGGTGCCCTTGTTTCTATCGATGCTGGTAAGGCTACAACATACTCTATCATGTCTATCGAAGAACGTGGTACAATCTTTGTTAACCCAGGTACTGAAGTTTATGAAGGAATGATCATCGGTGAAAACTCTCGTGAAAACGACTTGACTGTGAATATCACCAAAGCTAAACAGATGACTAACGTTCGTTCAGCTACCAAGGACCAAACAGCTGTTATCAAGACACCTCGTATCTTGACGCTAGAAGAATCTTTGGAATTCTTGAATGATGATGAATACATGGAAGTAACGCCTGAGTCTATCCGTTTGCGTAAGCAAATCCTCAACAAGGCAGAGCGCGAGAAAGCTAACAAAAAGAAAAAATCAGCTGCAGCTGAATAAGTAAAAGGGAAAGGAGCAACAATGGTTTATTTAATAATTGGAATTTTGATTCTCTTGTATTACCTTTTTGCTGCTCCTCAGAGCATTAAAGGCACCTTTAATGTCTTATCAGTTGTATTAGTCTTGGTTTTGTTTATCATTCTCTTGGTTTTAGCGGCATTTCGGATTTTTCAAATGCCGGGAGAGTTATTTGTTGGGGTGGCTATGCTTATTTTGGCTTATTTTGCCTTACGCGACATTGCTCGATTGGATAAGAAATCTGGTTTGTTTGATTTTTTAGACGATAAAAGCAAAGATTAAAAATTGGCTTAAGAACTAAAATTCGATTTAGTTCTGGGCCTTTTTTTATAGATTACAAATGAAAAGACTCTTATAACTTTTAGAGTTCTATTACAAATCATTGCAAATCAGAAAAAATATCACATTTTTTTCACAAGTTAACAACAGAGGTAAATAAAGCGCATCTATGACTTTTTTATTTCTTTAAAAAAGGGTAAAATAGAATGAAGTACAATTAAAGAGGTTTTTTATGAAAAATATAGCCAGTTTTGCTAACAAGAAAGTCTTGGTTTTAGGTTTGGCTAAGTCAGGTGAATCTGCTGCTCGCCTTTTAGATAAATTAGGAGCCATTGTAACAGTTAATGACGGTAAGCCTTTCGAGGAAAATCCTGCTGCCCAATCCTTGCTAGAAGAAGGTATTAAAGTAGTGACAGGAGGACATCCTCTGGAGTTGCTGGATGAAAACTTTGAATTGATGGTTAAAAATCCAGGTATTCCTTATAATAATGATATGGTTATTCGGGCTCTGGAGAAGAAGATTCCTGTTATCACTGAAGTTGAGCTGGCTTATCTGATTTCTGAAGCGCCGATTATTGGTATTACGGGATCAAATGGCAAAACGACGACCACAACCATGATTGCGCAAGTCTTGACGGCTGGTGGTCAAAATGGTCTTTTGTCTGGTAATATCGGTTTTCCTGCCAGTCAAGTAGCCCAATCAGCTAGTGGCAAAGATACACTGGTCATGGAACTGTCTTCCTTCCAGTTGATGGGGATTGAGGCTTTTCATCCACAGATAGCTGTGATCACCAATCTCATGCCGACTCATCTGGACTACCATGGCTCTTTTGAGGAATATGCAGCTGCCAAGTGGAATATCCAGAAAAACATGACATCTGATGATTATCTTGTTTTGAATTTCAATCAAGATTGGGCCAAGGAAATGGCTAGCCAAACTCAGGCTACTGTTGTGCCGTTTTCAACAACTGAAAAGGTGGATGGTGCCTATTTTGATGGTGATGTCTTGACCTTCCGTGGAGAAGCGATTATGAAGGCGGCTGAAATCGGTGTTCCTGGCAGCCACAATGTTGAAAATGCTCTGGCTACGATTGCAGTAGCTAAACTTCGAGGCGTTGACAATCAGACGATCAAAGAAGTTTTGTCAGCTTTTGGAGGCGTTAAACATCGTCTCCAGTATGTGGGGCAGGTAAATGAGATTGCCTTTTACAACGACAGCAAGTCTACCAATATCTTGGCAACCCAGAAAGCCTTGTCTGGTTTTGACAATAGCAAGGTGATTCTGATTGCAGGCGGCTTGGATCGGGGCAATGAATTTGACGAGTTGGTGCCTGACCTCAAAGGGCTCAAGAAGATGGTAATCTTAGGGCAATCAGCTCCGCGTGTAAAGAGAGCCGCTGATCAGGCTGGTGTTTCTTATCTGGATGCGACTGATGTCCGGGATGCAGCTCATAAGGCCTTTACTCAAGCGGAGCCAGGAGATATTGTCTTGCTCAGTCCTGCCAACGCCAGCTGGGATATGTATAGTAATTTTGAAGTCCGTGGCGATGAATTCCTCGCTGCATTTGAAGAATTAAAAGGTTAAGATGAAAAAGATTGTATTTACAGGCGGAGGAACGGTCGGGCATGTAACCCTCAACCTTCTCCTAATTCCGAAATTTATTAAAGAAGGCTGGCAGGTCCATTATATTGGCGATAAGCATGGTATTGAGTATCAAGAAATCCAAAAGTCGGGACTGGACGTGACCTTCCATTCGGTAGCTACCGGTAAACTTCGTCGCTACTTTTCGTGGCAGAATCTGCTGGATGGCTTTAAGGTCGTCTGGGGCATTTTTCAGTCTTTGGGCATCATGCTCAAGGTACGGCCGCAGGCCCTCTTTTCTAAGGGAGGCTTTGTATCTGTTCCGCCCGTGATTGCAGCTCGGCTGTCAGGAGTGCCCGTCTATGTTCATGAATCGGATCTATCCATTGGCTTGGCCAATAAAATCGCCTATAAGTGTGCGACCAAGATGTATTCAACCTTTGAGCAAAGCTCTAGTCTGACCAAGATTGAGCATGTCGGAGCTGTGACCAAGGTCGGTAGTCAAGAGCCAGTCCTACCGCAGGAACTAGAAGAAATCCGTCAGTATTTTGATAAAGAGTTGCCAACTCTTCTTTTTGTGGGTGGTTCTGCTGGTGCCAAGGTTTTTAATGATTTTGTCAGTCAGAATCAAGCTACATTGACCGAGCGTTATAATATCATCAATCTGACAGGCGATGAGAGTTTGGATACTTTGTCTGACCGACTCTTTCGCAGAGCCTATGTGACGGACCTCTATCAGCCTTTGATGGACCTGGCAGATGTAGTTGTGACCCGTGGTGGTTCTAATACAATCTTTGAGCTCCTTGCTATGGCTAAGTTGCACATTATCGTTCCTTTAGGACGCGAAGCCAGCCGTGGTGATCAGATCGAAAATGCGGATTATTTTGTGAAAAAGGGATATGCTGTGAAGCTGGAAGAAGAGCAGCTAACTTTAGAAGGGCTTGAAGCTTCTGTGGAACAGGTTCTAAGGGATAAAGATACATATTATCAAGCCATGAAAAATTCTCATGAAATCAAGTCAGTAGAAGATTTTTATGCTGTATTGAAAAATGATATAAACAAAGGGAAAAAATGACGACAAAAGATAAAGGTGACCAAAAAGAACTCCAAAAATATTTATCTGAGTGGCAAAAACGTCATCAGGAGTACTTAGAAAAAAAATCTCAAGAAAAAGCCTCTGAAACTGATGAAGAAGAGCGTAACGATGAGACTTTGGAAACTTCAGAATCTGCTGGAACAAAAGAAACAGATAATAGCGAAGATGAAAGAGAAGACCAAACTCAAGATCAAGCTTTGGATGACGATGAGACAAATGAGTCTGAAGAGTCTGAAGAGTCTGAAGATGTTGAAGAGCCCGAAGAAGAAAATATCGAAGAGTCAAGTGATGATTCAGAAGATCGAACTGAAAATTTTGTAGGTCAAGCTGATATAGAAATTGAAAAAGAAGCTAAGCTAGACAAACCTAGAATCGAGAAAATTCATCTATACAGGGCTATACCAGTTCTGGTTATCAGCTCTCTCTTGATTCTTCTGTCACTCTACTTTATCACTCCTTTAGGTAGCCTTAAAAATTTAGTAGTTACAGGAAATGAGCGTGTAACTCAAGATGAAATTATCAAAGCTACCCAAATTGATAGTCGAGACTACACTTTAACAACATTTTTGAATCGTAATCAGTATGCTAACAACTTGAAAAAAGCGAATTCTTGGATCGAAAAGGCTGAAATTTCATATCAGTTCCCGATTACATTCAAGATTCAAGTCACAGAATTTAAGATTCTAGCCTATGAAGCTTCTACTGGAAATATCTATCCAGTCATCAGCAATGGAACTGTGATTAATCAACCAGTAAAGAAAGAAGTTTTGCCTGAAAATTACATGCGTCTTAATCTATCTGATAAAGCTAAGGTTAAGAAACTTATGCAAGAATTATCAGATGTACCGGATAGTATCAAAAATGAAATTCAAACTGTAGATTTGACTCCAAGTAAGGCTACAAAAGATTTATTAACCTTGACAATGAGAGATGAGCATAAGATTATTGTTCCTCTTTCAGATATTCATAAGAAATTACCTTACTACAGTCGTGTACATCCATTGTTGACGGAACCTAGTATTGTAGATATGGAAGCGGGAATCTTTAGCTATTCTGCAAGTCTTGCGCAAAAAGAAGAACAAGAGAAAAACGAAAGTTCAGAAGAAACTGAGCAGAGTGAAACAGAGGAAGTTCCGTCAGATGTTACTGATGAGACAAATAACTAAAGAAAACGAAGAAAAACTCTCCACTTTTGCTAATTTTGTGTTATAATAGGCAATGGATAACTGTATTTTTTAGAGTTGTCGATAAAGTAGGAAACTCGGATGATAGAGAGGAATGATGTAATGGCTAGAGACGGCTTCTTTACAGGATTAGATATAGGAACTAGCTCCATTAAAGTATTAGTGGCTGAGCACATCAATGATGAAATTAATGTAATTGGTGTTAGCAATGCCAAAAGTGCTGGTGTAAAAGACGGAATTATTGTAGATATAGAGGCAGCTGCTGCTGCTATTAAAACAGCAATTGCTCAAGCAGAAGAAAAAGCGGGGATTTCAATCAAAGTAGTTAATGTAGGCTTGCCTGCGAACTTACTACAAATTGAGCCTTCACAAGGAATGATTCCTGTTACAAATGATGCCAAAGAAATCACAGATATTGATGTAGAAAATGTTGTTCGGTCAGCTTTGACGAAGAGTATGACCCCTGATCGGGAAGTAATCACATTTATTCCAGAGGAATTCATCGTTGATGGTTTCCAAGGAATTCGCGATCCTCGCGGTATGATGGGGATTCGTTTAGAAATGCGTGGTTTGCTCTATACTGGTCCGCGTACTATTCTCCATAACTTACGTAAAACTGTGGAACGTGCAGGGGTTCAAATTGAAAACATTATTATTTCACCACTTGCAATGACAAAATCAGTTTTA
>NZ_KQ969106.1:1013056-1021609 GCF_001578795.1 Streptococcus gordonii | reverse complement strand
GAAGGTGAACGTGAATTTGGTGCTACAGTCATCGATATGGGTGGTGGCCAAACAACAGTAGCCTCAGTAAGAAATCAAGAACTTCAATACACCAATATCTACCAAGAAGGTGGCGATTATGTCACAAAAGATATTTCTAAAGTTCTTAAGACTTCTCAAAAACTAGCTGAAAGTTTGAAATTCAACTATGGTGAAGCTTATGTACCAGCAGCTAGTCAAGAGACATTCCAAGTTGAAGTTATCGGTGAAGTTAATCCAGTTGAAGTAACAGAAAGTTACTTAGCTGAGATTATTTCAGCACGTTTGAAACATGTTTTTGAGCAAATTAAGCAGGATCTAGAAAGAAGACACTTGTTAGATTTGCCAGGTGGAATCGTGATCATCGGTGGTGGCGCTATCTTACCGGGCGTTGTGGAATTGGCTCAAGAAATTTTTGGAATTCCAGTTAAACTTTATGTTCCAAATCAAATTGGAATTCGAAATCCAGCCTTTGCTCATGTGATTAGCTTGTCTGAATATGCTGGAAACTTGACGGATGTTGATGCTTTGGCTCAGGCAGCCGTTCAAGGTAATGAGATGTTGCGTCAGCAACCAAGCAATTTTGTACGTCCGCTCCAAACGCAGTCTATCAGTCCTTCTCGTATTACTACTCAAAGAGATCCACTACCTCAGGTAGAAGCTGAAACTAGAGTTGAACCTGCGATTGAAGTGGCGCAAAGCCAAGAACAAGAAACAAAGACAGAAAAATTAACAGATCGTGCCCGTAACTGGTTAGGCAATCTGTTTGATTAAAGGAAAGGGTTTAAATATGACATTTTCATTTGACACAGCTGCGGCTCAAGGCGCAATCATTAAAGTAATTGGTGTCGGCGGTGGCGGTGGTAACGCTATTAACCGCATGATTGACGAAGGTGTTGCTGGCGTTGAGTTTATCGCTGCCAATACAGATGTTCAAGCGCTGAGTAGTACAAAAGCAGAAACAGTTATCCAGCTTGGTCCAAAATTAACACGTGGACTTGGTGCTGGAGGACAGCCTGAAGTAGGTCGTAAAGCTGCTGAAGAGAGTGAAGAAGTATTGACAGAAGCTCTTTCAGGAGCAGATATGGTCTTCATTACGGCTGGTATGGGCGGAGGTTCCGGTACTGGAGCCGCTCCGGTTATTGCTCGTATTGCAAAAGGTTTGGGAGCTTTGACTGTTGCAGTTGTAACTCGCCCATTTGGCTTTGAAGGAAGCAAACGCGGTAATTTTGCAATTGAAGGAATCAATGAGCTTCGCGAGCATGTTGATACTCTGTTGATTATTTCAAATAATAACTTACTTGAGATTGTTGATAAGAAAACACCTCTTCTTGAGGCTTTGAGTGAAGCTGACAATGTTCTTCGCCAAGGTGTCCAAGGTATCACTGATTTGATTACTAGTCCTGGCTTGATTAATCTTGACTTCGCAGATGTTAAGACTGTTATGGCTGATAAGGGTAATGCCTTGATGGGTATCGGTATTGGTAGTGGCGAGGAGCGTGTGATTGAGGCTGCTCGTAAAGCAATTTACTCACCACTTCTTGAAACAACTATTGATGGTGCTGAAGACGTGATTGTCAACGTGACTGGTGGTCTGGATATGACATTGATTGAGGCTGAAGAGGCTTCTGAAATTGTAAATCAAGCTGCTGGACACGGAGTAAACATCTGGTTGGGTACTTCAATTGATGAAAGTATGCGTGATGAAATTCGTGTGACTGTGGTTGCCACAGGTGTTCGTCAGGATCGTGTTGAAAAAGTTAGCGGTATTCGTTCGCCAAAACGTTCACATAACGAGCCTGTTCGCGAAACTCGTAGTCATCATTCTTATGATAGAAATTTCGATTTGACTGAAACAGTTGAAATTCCAAAAACTACTCGTCAACAGCCAGAGAAAAAACAAACTTCAGCTTTCGGTGAGTGGGATTTGCGCCGTGACAATATTGTCCGTGAAACACAAGGTGGTTCTAAGCCAACTGTAGAAAGATATACAGATAGTTCATCTGATGACGATGAATTAGAAACACCTCCGTTTTTTAGAAATCGCTAAAAATGGATTTACAAAAAAATAAGGATCAAGTTTTTGCAGCAGTAGCGGAAGCTACTCGAAAGGCAAATCGTCCTGAAAATTCAGTAAGTATTGTAGCTGTCACCAAGTATGTTGACAGCTCTACTGCTAAAGAGCTGGTAAAAACAGGAGTAAAACATATCGGTGAAAACCGAGTAGATAAATTCTTAGAAAAGTACCAGTATTTAAAGGATGAGGAGTTGACTTGGCATTTAATAGGAACGCTTCAGCGTAGAAAAGTTAAGGAAGTTATTAATTATATTGATTATTTCCATGCTTTGGATTCCCTAAAACTAGCCGAGGAAATTGAAAAGCGAGCAGAACATACTATCAAATGCTTTTTGCAGGTCAATGTATCAGGCGAAGAAAGCAAGCATGGATTTGCGGTGAATGAGATAGAAGCTGTTTTACCTGCTTTAGAAAAACTTGAACATCTTGAAATAGTGGGGATTATGACTATGGCTCCCATAGACGCTGGAAAAGAAGATTTAGAAAAGATATTCCAAGCGACCCACGAACTTCAGAAAAAATTACAAGATAAACAAATAACTAATATGCCCTTTTCTGAGATCAGCATGGGAATGAGTCGAGATTTTGCAATTGCAATTGCTAACGGGTCAACATTTGTGAGAATAGGGACATCATTTTTTAAATAGGGAAGAACCATGTCATTAAAAGATAGATTCGATAAATTTATAGAATATTTTACAGAAGACGGAGATGACGTACAGGTTGCAGAATCAAGAGTCCAGCAACAAGCAGTAAAGCCATCTAATTCACGTCCTGCTCAGCAGGAACCGGTTAGAGACATTAAACAGCCTCGTTTAGTGTCTAGCTCGTCTCAACATGTGACGACTAATACGCCGTCATCTAATGAGAATATTACACGTTTGCATGCTCGTCAACAAGAGTTGGCTCAAAACCATTCAGTTGCGACTTCAGAAAAAGTAACGATTGATGTTCGTTATCCTAAAAAATATGAAGATGCACCTGCAATTGTAGATTTGCTTCTCGCAAATGAAAGTGTTTTGATTGATTTCCAATATATGACAGAAGTGCAAGCGCGTCGCTGTATTGATTACTTGGATGGCGCTAAGCAAGTCCTGATGGGGAATCTCAGAAGAGTTTCTGGCACTATGTACCTCTTGACTCCAGTAAATGTCGTCGTGAATATCGAGGATATTAAATTGCCTGATGGCGTGCATAGTGAATTTGATTTTGACATGAAGCGCAGATAAGATGTTATATATTATAAACTTTATCTTATTATCAGCGAGAATTCTTTCGTTGATTCTTGTTGCATATGCTCTTATGTCATGGTTCCCTGGTGCTTATCAGACGTCTCTAGGACAGCTCGTTCTAAGAATTTCAGAATCTATCTTGAAGCCTTTCCGTCGTCTACCACTTCAGTTTGCTGGTTTGGATTTGACAGTTTATGTTGCTGTACTTTGTATCCATTTCGGTAGCCAATGGCTTGTTCAGATTTTGCTCTCGATACTTGCATGACAAGGGAACATAAAGAAATCTTTCAACACTATTCTGCGGAAGATCATGCTTTCCTAGATAAAAGTTTGGAATTGATTCAGCGGGTTGAGGATACATACAGCATAGAGGTCACTTCTTTTATTAATCCTCATCAGGCTAAAATTCTTGAAAGTCTTGCAAACAAATATCAATTACAAACTTTTGTCAGTAGTGACTATTTTCCTAGTGAATGGGTCAGGGTAATAATTGCACCTTCCTATTACCAATTAGATAAAGAAGATTTTGATTTGACCTTGCTTGAAATAGTCTATCCTAGTAAATTTCAGCAACTAACTCATTCTCAGATCTTTGGGACTTTGATGAACCGATTAGGATTGGATCGTCGAACTTTTGGTGATATTCTGGTGGAAAAGGATAGGGCTCAGGTTCTAGTAGATAAAAGGTTTACTCAATTTTTTATAGATCATATCTCTAAAATTGCTAAAACTCCTGTTAAACTAAAAGAAGTTGGTTTTGAGAGGCTTTTACGAGTGCAAGAGGCTCAGGTTTTTAAAGAGATCCTTGCTTCGAGTATGAGATTGGATAAATTGATTGCTAGTAGCTTTAAACTATCTCGGGGTGATGCATCCCAGTTGATTTTTGGGAAACACGTGAAAGTAAACTATTCTATTATTGATAATCCCAGTTATTTAGTTGGATTAAATGATTTGATTAGTGTCCGTAGATTTGGAAGACTTAAAATAGTAAAAGAAAATGGCTTCTCTAAGAATGGGAAGCATAAGTTAACGATTCAAATACAATCTAGTAAATGAGGAAAAAATATGGCTCTTACATCATTAGAAATTAAAGATAAATCCTTTAGTACGAAATTTAGAGGTTACAATGTTGAGGAAGTAGACGAATTTCTTGATATTGTAGTTCGCGATTACGAGGACTTGGTTCGTGAAAATCATAATAAAGATGCACGCATTAAGAACTTAGAAGAGCGTTTAACTTATTTTGATGAGATGAAAGATTCTCTTAGTCAGTCTGTTTTAATAGCACAAGACACTGCTGAAAAGCTTAAACAGGCTTCTCAAGAAAGATCTGATAACATCATGCGTCAGGCTGATCAAGAAGCGCAACATCTTTTAGACCATGCTAAGTTCAAGGCAAACGAAATTTTACGCCAAGCAACGGATAACGCTAAAAAAGTTGCGATAGAAACAGAAGAGCTGAAAAATAAGGCTCGTGTCTTCCATCAACGTCTTAAGTCAACCATTGAAAGTCAACTTAGCATTGTTAATTCATCTGAATGGGAAGAAATTCTTCGTCCAACAGCAACTTATCTCCAAACAAGTGATGATGCATTCAAAGAAGTTATTCAAGAGGCACTTGGCCAAACAATGACGCCTTATGTAGATGACGAATCTGAAGTAACTCGTCAATTTTCACCTGAAGAGATGGCTGATTTACAGCAACGAATTGCTGAGTCAGATGGTGACTTGTCTGAGACAAGAGTTATGGAGGCTGTTCCTGAACCAACAGAAGAAAAAACTTCTGAACCTGTTGACATCCTATAAGAAAAACTGTAAAAACACAAATTAACTAATATATTCCTAGCGAGCAAGTGATGGTGTAAGACTTGCAATCTCTATTAGTTGATTTATCATTTTACAATATCGTATTTGAAATTAGTAAAATGCGACGTTTCTTCCACGTTACGGAAAAAGAGGGATAGAAATAGTTAGTGGCTATTTTCTATCTAAACAAAGGTGGTACCACGATTTTCGTCCTTTTTGCGAGTCGTGGTTTTTATTTTGTCATTTTAAATTAAAGGAGAAACAATGAAACTTAAAGAAACCCTTAATCTTGGGAAAACAGACTTTCCAATGCGTGCTGGTCTTCCAACTAAAGAACCAGTTTGGCAAAAAGAATGGGAAGAAGCAAAACTTTACCAACGTCGTCAAGAATTGAACCAAGGAAAACCGCATTTCACCTTGCATGATGGCCCTCCGTATGCAAACGGAAATATCCACGTTGGACACGCGATGAACAAGATTTCTAAAGATATTATTGTTCGTTCTAAGTCTATGTCTGGATTTTACGCACCTTATATTCCTGGTTGGGATACACATGGTCTGCCAATCGAGCAGGTATTGGCAAAACAAGGTGTAAAACGCAAAGAAATGGACTTGGTTGAGTACTTGAAACTTTGCCGTGAGTACGCTCTTTCCCAAGTGGATAAACAACGAGAAGACTTTAAACGTTTGGGTGTTTCTGGTGACTGGGAAAATCCTTATGTAACCTTGACTCCTGACTATGAAGCAGCTCAAATCCGTGTCTTCGGTGAAATGGCTAAAAAAGGCTATATCTATCGTGGTGCAAAGCCAGTTTACTGGTCATGGTCTTCTGAGTCAGCCCTTGCTGAAGCGGAAATTGAGTACCATGATTTGCTTTCAACTTCCCTTTACTATGCTAACCACGTCAAAGACGGAAAAGGTGTGCTAGATACAGATACTTATATCGTCGTATGGACAACTACGCCATTTACCATTACGGCTTCTCGTGGATTGACAGTTGGAGCAGATATTGATTATGTAGTGGTACAACCAGCTGGTGAATCTCGTAAGTTTGTGGTTGCTTCAGAATTATTGAATAGTCTTTCTGAGAAATTTGGCTGGACTGATGTGCAAGTATTGGCGACCTACCGTGGTCAAGAATTGAACCACATTGTGACAGTCCACCCATGGGATACAGCTGTAGATGAGTTGGTGATCCTTGGTGACCACGTTACGACTGACTCTGGTACTGGTATTGTCCATACAGCCCCTGGTTTTGGTGAGGACGACTACAATGTCGGTGTTGCCAATGGTCTTGAAGTTGCTGTAACAGTTAACGAACGCGGTATCATGATGGAAAATGCTGGTCCTGACTTTGCAGGTCAGTTCTATGACAAGGTGGTTCCAACTGTTATCGAAAAACTGGGCGATTTGCTTCTTGCTCAAGAAGAAATCTCCCACTCATACCCATTTGACTGGCGTACGAAAAAACCAATCATCTGGCGTGCAGTGCCACAGTGGTTTGCCTCTGTATCTAAATTCCGCCAAGAAATCTTGGATGAAATTGAAAAAGTGAAGTTCCACTCAGAATGGGGTGAAGTACGTCTTTACAACATGATTCGTGACCGTGGCGACTGGGTTATCTCTCGTCAACGTGCTTGGGGAGTTCCCCTTCCTATCTTCTATGCTGAAGACGGAACGCCAATCATGACAGCTGAAACGATTGAGCACGTGGCTCAACTATTTGAGGAACACGGTTCTATCATCTGGTGGGAACGTGATGCTAAGGACCTCTTGCCAGAAGGATTTACGCATCCAGGTTCACCAAATGGCGAGTTCAAAAAAGAAACAGATATCATGGACGTATGGTTTGACTCAGGTTCATCATGGAATGGAGTAGTGGTCAACCGTCCAGAACTCAAATATCCAGCAGACCTTTATCTTGAAGGTTCTGACCAATACCGTGGTTGGTTCAACTCATCACTTATCACATCTGTTGCTAACCATGGCGTTGCTCCTTACAAGCAAATCTTGTCACAAGGATTTGCCCTTGATGGTAAAGGTGAGAAGATGTCTAAATCTCTTGGGAATACCATTGCTCCAAGTGATGTTGAAAAACAATTTGGTGCGGAAATCTTGCGTCTCTGGGTAACAAGTGTTGACTCAAGCAACGACGTGCGTATCTCTATGGATATCTTGAGCCAAGTCTCTGAAACTTACCGTAAGATCCGTAACACTCTTCGCTTCTTGATTGCCAATACATCTGACTTTAACCCAGCTGAGGACGCAGTAGCTTACGATGAGCTCCGTTCAGTTGATAAGTACATGACTGTTCGCTTTAATCAGCTTGTTAAGACTATTCGTGATGCCTATGCAGACTTTGAATTCTTGACAATCTACAAGGCCTTGGTGAACTTTATCAACGTTGACTTGTCAGCCTTCTACCTTGACTTCGCTAAAGACGTTGTTTACATTGAAGGTGCCAAATCACTCGAACGCCGTCAAATGCAAACTGTTTTCTATGATATTCTTGTGAAAATCACCAAACTCTTGACACCAATCCTGCCTCACACAGCGGAAGAAATCTGGTCATATCTTGAGTTTGAAGCAGAAGACTTTGTTCAATTGTCAGAATTGCCAGAAGCGGAAACTTTTGCTAATCAAGAAGAAATCTTGGATACATGGGCAGCCTTCATGGACTTCCGTGGACAGGCTCAAAAAGCCTTGGAAGAGGCACGTAATGCCAAAGTAATCGGTAAATCACTCGAAGCACACTTGACAGTTTACCCAAATGAAGTGGTGAAAACTCTTCTTGGAGCAGTGGACAGCAATGTGGCTCAACTTTTGATCGTGTCTGAATTGACCATCGCAGAAGGATCAGCTCCAGAAGTCGCTGTTAGCTTCGAAGACGTAGCCTTTACAGTTGAACGCGCTGCAGGTGAAATTTGTGACCGTTGTCGTCGTATTGATCCAACTACTGCTGAACGTAGCTACCATGCAGTTATCTGTGACCACTGTGCAAGCATTGTAGAAGAAAACTTTGCGGATGCAGTTGCAGAAGGATTTGAGACAAAATAATTAATTGTTTAAAACAATAAAAACGGCTCTGTCCTTAAGTGGCAAGCCGTTTTTATATAAACTAATCCTATTTAATATTGTTGGACAATGGAACAAAACATATAGTTGCATTTGCAACTATAGTGTGCTATACTAGATTATAATCTAGGAGTGTCTATTTTAGATAAAATATTTTGGAGTTGAAAGAGTTCAGAAGAGGTCAGTTGCTGCAGTGCCTGACTGACGTAGCTATTTTCAAATCCAATTAGCTGGTCATAGAGTTTGAGAGCCTGGCTACTAGGATAGAGTTCTTTAAACTTCTTATTTCCTAACTTGGTTTTTTTAATAATAAGCCCTCGATCTTCCAATTTTTGTAAAGATCTG
>NZ_KQ969106.1:1005481-1012879 GCF_001578795.1 Streptococcus gordonii | reverse complement strand
GGTTGTTTTATCAATCTGGACCATTTCTGCTAGTTGGGATTGTGTCATCCCTTCATTCTCGACGATGCGAATCAGAAGTAGAAACAGATTATTGTCAAGCCCGTAGTTACTAGCTTTCTGATTCATTTTCATCATGGCTTGTCTAGAAATAAAGCCCATTTTTCGAAAAAGTTGACGGTAATCCATAGGAACTCCTTGATAGTTGCATTTGCATTTATTATACATTAAAAAGATAGAGGAAACAAGTATGTGGTTTAGGAAAAAATTAACAGAGCTGAATCCGATAGAATTTTATCAAATCTTAAAACTGCGCATCGATACCTTTGTAGTTGAGCAGGAGCGCATTTATCATGAACTGGATGACAAGGACCTAGAAGCCGTGCATGTTTTCCATACTAATAAAGACGGAGAAATTGAAGCTTATGCTCGTGTCTTTGAGGAGGGTGAACATCTAGTCTTTGGTCGACTTGTTACAGCAAAATCTAGTCGAGGAAAAGGCTTAGGAGGAAAGCTTATCAGAGAAATCATGCAATTATGTGCCGAAAAATGGCCAGGAAAGGAAATTAAAATTGAGGCACAAGAACAAGTTGTTGGGCTTTACAAGAAATATGGATTTGAGGAAGTTGGTTGTCCCTTTATCTTTGAATCAACACCCCATGTTACCATGGTTTATAAGGCAGATTAAGTTGTTATAAAAGAATAAAAAATAAGCTTAAGAGCTTATTTTAATGGAATTGAAATTTCAATAAGTTTGTCAGCATAGATTGTTTGAATACCGGCAGTATCAATCGCTTTTGTATCTATTTTTCTTTTGAGGAAGAAGTCACGAATTTTTTCAATTTCTTGTTCACGCACTGCACGGTGTGTATTTGCAATCAGTATTTCATAATGCTTGGGTGCTTGGGTAAAGACAACATCGGTATTTCCAGCTGAGTAAGTCTCAACTAAAGTGGCATCAGTACTTTCAAGCTGACTTTGAATGAGAACCGCATGGCTATTAGTTGTATTGATAAGCTTCATAAGATCTCCTCCTGTTTGATGATCTACTATTAATTATAACACTTATGAGATGAATTGTGAAATATCCTACGAAGTTAGACATGAAAAAATTGGCAAAATTATTTTGCTTGATGCTCCATTTTCCACATCTCTACGCCCCATTTATGGCTGCCTCTCTTGAGTTTTTCAATTGCTTCATCGATTGGGAACCAAGCAAGTTGATTGAAGTCTTCTAGTGGTTTTTGAGACTGCTCAAATGAAGTGATTTCGTAAATGTAGGCTGGATTGTAGAAGTATCGGTCTCGATGTCTTGAGTAGAAATATTCATCCGCTTGACCATAATATTTTCCAACTTTAGCGGTAAATCCCAATTCTTCTATTAATTCCCGCTCTAAGGCAGATAGGTGATCTTCACCTGCTTCTATTTCTCCTCCTGGAAGAAACCAAGCCCCGTTAGGAGCCTGAACAAGGATGATCTTATCATTTTCTTGGTTAGGAATGACTGCGTAAACACCATATCGATTACTGTATTCAACGTCTTCTTTTTTTGTCCAAATGTCGCTATTGTCATGTTGAATCCTTTCCTTCTTTTACTAATATCATAAGGCAGAAAGCCCTCCCTGTCAAGGTTTACTGTATAGGAAAGTTAAAAATAAAGTGGGCGAATTATCTTTTTTATCTATTGCTTTGAGATGTGATACAATAGGTCTAAGGTAAGGGAGTGGATTTATGACAACTCATCGTTTATTTAGAATTTTATATTGTTTATTAGAAAAAGAGAGAGTCACTGCCCCAGAACTTGCTCAGAAAATGGAAGTATCAGTACGTACAATTTATCGAGATATAGACCGTCTAAGTGGAGCAGGTGTCCCAATATATTGCAACCAGGGAAAAGGTGGCGGAATTTTTCTAATGGATTCTTACGTTTTGGATAAAAGCCTGTTATCAGAAGCAGAAAGAGAAGATGTACTCTTATCACTTCAGGGATTGGAGGCTTTAAAAGGTGAAAGCCAAGCTCTAGAGAAGTTACAAAGTCTCTTTCAAGCAAGCTCAGAAAACTGGATTCGTGTTGATTTTACAGATTGGCGAAATCAGAAATATCAAGCAGATCTTTTTGACATACTTAAACAAGCGATTTTCCAAAAATGCCTGATCAGTTTCCTCTATAGGGGGCAGGAGAAAGAAGATACTCGAATAGTTGAGCCTTTGCAGTTGGTGTTTAAAAGTCAGGCTTGGTATCTATATGGATTTTGTAGGGGCAAGCAAGATTTTCGCCTTTTCAAACTAAGCAGAGTCAGTCAATGTCAGATACTGTCCGAAAAATTTGAAAGAAAAGCAGTACAGAGATCCATCATTAAAGAGAAGGTGAAGGAAGAACTTGTTCGTCTCAAATTAAAATTCGACAAAAATCAGGCTTTTCGTGTTTATGAAGAATTCTCTGGTCAAATTAGACAGGATCCTGCTGGAAATTTACTTGTAGAAACGGAGTTTCCGAAACACAGTAGTTTGTATTCTTATCTTTTATCTTTTTTGGATGGGGTTGAGGTGTTAGAACCACTTGAAGTTCGGCAAGAGTTTGCTCGAATCGTTAAAATTATTTCGCAAAAATACAAAACCTGACAGATCCTGTCAGGTTTTTCTTGTTATACTATGGGTAGAAAGATGAAAGGAGTAAACATATGAAATACGAATGGAGAAAAGCAGAGAAAAGCTTATATGGTGTGAAGGCGAGCCCGAAAGTAGTTGATATTCCTCAACAGTCCTTTATCATGCTTGATGGGACGGGAAATCCCAATCTTCCTGGTTTTACTGAAGAAGTTTCAGCTCTCTATGCTTTGGCTTATGCCATAAAAATGGATTATAAAAAAACTCATACCAATCAAGAGATTCAGGATTTTACGGTTTATCCTCTTGAGGGGATTTGGCAGCAAAAAGAGCAAGGAGAACTGGTCAAAGAAGAGTTGATTTATACCATTATGATTGCCCAGCCGAGTTTTATCAGTAAAGAAATGGTAAAAGAAGCGCTTGAAAAAGTTAAGGTAAAAAAGCCAAATCCTCATTATGAAAAGATACGTTTTGAGACTGTCAAAGAAGGCAAGTGCTTGACCATGCTTCACCTTGGTTCTTTTGATAGTGAACCTCTTTCTTTTGCAAAAATGGATGAATTTTGTAAAGAAAATTCCTTGAATAGAAGATCTCTTTTTCATAGAGAAATATACTTAAACAATCTTAACAGAACTTCTCCAGATAAGTTGAAAACGATCCTTCGCTACCAGGTAAAATAAAAGAAAACTCCAGCCTAAAATGTTAGACTGGAGTTTTTAATTCTCTATCATTAATCCGAGCTAGTGCTGATGTCGCTTGTTTGATCAAGCTCAGCTTTCTGTTTACCCTTAATCATAATCTTGCCATTGCTAGTCATAATTGCTTTTAAATCCTTATCTGTCGGATGTTCTAGGTAGTAGTCCGTAATAGCATCTTCGATATGGTCCTGAATAGTTCTACGGAGTGGTCGTGCCCCCATCTTAGGATCGTATCCCAGATCAACCAATTTTTCTTTGACTTTAGTTGTTACATCTAGATGAATTTCGTTGCTAGCGAGTCGATTATTAACATCTTCCAGCATTAGATCCACAATCTGTAAGAGATTATCCTTGCTTAATGCCTTGAATTCAATGATACCATCAAATCGATTCATGAATTCTGGACTAAAGAAGTTACCTAACTCACCTAAGACAGAATTTGTCCGACCTTCTCGAGCAGCACCAAAGCCAACGCTAGCTTCCACTTTGCCAGTTCCTGCATTGGAAGTCATGATAATAATGGTATCTTTGAAGCTGACTGTTCGTCCTTGCCCATCAGTCAAACGTCCATCATCTAGGACTTGTAAGAACATATGCATGACATCTGGATGAGCTTTTTCCACCTCATCTAGGAGAATGAGTGAGTATGGATTACGACGAACACGTTCAGTCAATTGGCCTGCTTCTTCATAGCCAACGTAGCCTGGAGGTGCTCCCACAAGTTTGGCAACGCTATGTTTTTCCATGTATTCGCTCATATCAAAACGAATCATGCTATCGGCAGAGCCAAAAAGTTCGATGGCCAATTGTTTGGAAAGTTCAGTTTTTCCAACGCCTGTCGGTCCAACAAAAAGGAAACTTCCGATTGGTCGGTTTGGACTGCCTAATCCCACACGATTGCGACGGATGGCTTTTGCAATCTTATCAACAGCATCATCCTGCCCAATGACATGAGACTTCAAATCACTGGCTAAATGAATAAGTTGAGACTGTTCTTTTTCCTTCAAATCGCCAACTGGAATATTTGTTTTTTGCTCTACAATAGCCTCGATCTCCTTCTCACTGATGATAGGAGTATCTTGTTCATCTATTTTAGCATTTTGCATTTCCTTATATTTGGCAATTTGGTCACGGAAGTAGGCTGCCTTTTCATAATCTTCATCACGAGTGGCCTGGGTTTTAAGGTTTTCAGCCTCTATCAAGCGTCTATCAATTTCCTTAGGATCGACAAAATTGAGGGTTAGGTTCATCTTAGAGCCTGATTCATCCAAAAGATCGATAGCTTTATCAGGAAGGAAACGGTCCTGAATATAACGATTGGATAGGATGGCAGCAGCTTCAATAGCTTCATCTGTGTAGCGAACATGGTGGTAATCTTCGTATTTCTTTTGAATACCCTTTAGAATTGTGATCGTTTCTTCTACGGTTGGTTCATCTACTTTGACTGGTTGCATCCGTCTTTCTAAAGCCGCATCTTTTTCAATGATACGATATTCATTGAGAGTAGTAGCTCCAACCAGTTGAAGTTCACCTCGAGCAAGAGCAGGTTTGAGAATATTTCCAGCATCCATGTTCCCATCGCCCGCAGAACCAGCTCCAACAATTTCATGGATTTCATCAATAAAGAGAATGATATCATTGCGATTGCGAATCTCATCCATGAGTTTTTGCATCCGTTCTTCAAATTGCCCGCGAATACCAGTTCCTTGAACAAGGCTGACAACATCGAGCCGAATGACCTCTTTTCCTTGCAATTTTTGAGGCACATCACCGTCGACTATTTTTTGAGCCAAGCCCTCCACAACAGCAGTCTTTCCGACACCAGGTTCACCGATAAGGACTGGATTATTCTTAGTTCGGCGATTGAGAATTTCTATAACACGACGAATTTCATCATCTCGTCCAATCACTGGATCAATATCACCACGTCGAGCAATTTCTGTAACGTTAATACCAAACTCTTCCAAAAGACCTTTTGGTTTATTGGAGGCTGACTGAGGACGCTGGTTGTTAGAACCAGGACCATAGTTGCCCCCTCCGTAACTACCACCTGACTGAGTTGGAGGTGTAGAATCCTTTGGTCCTTGGAAATTCCCCAGATGATTAAAGAAATCATCAAAAGGATCCATATTATGATTATTCATGTTCGTCAGTCCACTCAAAAGAGAGTTATTTGGATCAGTTTTCATAATCTGATAGCAATTTTGACAGAGGTCAACTTGTTGTTTTTTACCATTTACATTAGTGTATAAATGAATGGTAGATTCATTGATTTTACAGTTTTGGCAAAGCATATTTTTACCTCTTTCTTGGAAAATTATAAAGTAAAAATTATTTGGTCAAAAATAGTCAAACTTTATAATCTCATTATATCAGTATTCTCTATCTTTGCAAGAATAAAGAGTCAAAATCAGTATCTATTTTTCAAATTATTTGGTTTTGTCAAACAAATTTCGTTAAAAAATCACAAAATTTTAAACTTTTATTAGGTGTTCACTTTCTATTTATGGTAAAATAGAAACGATAAAGCAAATAGGAGTACTAAAAATGGAATCACATTTAGTTAGAATTATTAATCGATTAGAAAGTATGGCAAGCGATGGTGGTAGTCTAAAGCGCAACTTCGAACGTGATGGCGTTGTTGTTGCTGAAGTCGCTTATAGTTATGATGAGGAAAATGGATCTGTCTTCACACTCCGTGATGTTGCAGCTCGTGAAACCTTTACTTTTGATAGCATTGACTTGATTGCGATGGAAATCTATGAATTGTTATACTAAGAAGCACACATAAGGTGCTTTTTCTTTTAGCCAAAAGATTAGACTATAGTCTGGTATAAGGAAAATGTATAGGGGGATTAAGTCGTTTTTTGATATAATAGAAGGCACAGTGATAAGAAGAGGGGGAGAGAGATGGCTGAGTTAATTGATGGGAAGGTATTAGCCGCAAAGTTACAAGGGAAGTTAGCCCAAAAAACTGCTAAGTTAAAAGAGAAAACAGGACAAACACCTGGTTTGGTAGTGATTCTAGTGGGGAATAATCCTGCTAGTCAAATTTATGTACGTAATAAAGAACGCTCAGCCTTGGCAGCTGGATTTCGGAGTAAGGTAGATCGTTTGCCAGAAGAGACTAGTCAGGAAGAGTTGCTGAGATTAATTGAAACTTATAATCAAAATCCTGATTGGCATGGAATTTTAGTTCAGTTGCCCTTGCCAGATCATATTGATGATGAAGCGGTACTGTTGGCCATTGATCCAGATAAGGATGTAGATGGCTTCCATCCTCTTAATATGGGCAAGCTATGGAGTGGCCATCCGGTTATGATTCCGGCTACTCCAGCAGGCATTATGGAAATGTTCCATGAATATGGTGTTGAACTGGAAGGTAAGCGAGCGGTTGTTATCGGGCGAAGCAATATTGTCGGTAAGCCTATGGCTCAGCTCCTTTTGGCTAAGAATGCAACAGTGACTCTGACACATTCTCGGACTCACAATCTAGCCAAGCTTGCTAAGCGAGCAGACATCTTGGTCGTGGCTATCGGTCGTGGACATTTTGTAACCAAGGACTTTGTCAAGGAAGGAGCTGTTGTCATTGATGTCGGTATGAATCGAGATGAAAATGGCAAGCTGATTGGCGACGTTAAGTTTGATGAAGTAGCTGAAATTGCTAGTCTGATTACTCCCGTACCTGGAGGTGTTGGGCCTATGACCATTACCATGCTGATGGAGCAGACCTACCAGGCCTTTAAACGGAGTCTTGAATCATGAAATTTGTTTTTGACTTGGATGGGACCCTCTCTTTTGATTATACGACTATTGATGAGGAGATTAAGCGGGTTTTGCTGACGGCTCCTCAGTTTGGGCTTGAAGTTCTGTTTGCTTCGGCGCGTTCCTATCGAGATTGTCTAGGATTATTAGGTCCGGAATTGAGCCTGAAGATAGTGATTGGATTGAACGGTGGGGTAGCTTATCAAGATGGACAGCTGATTTTTGAGCGTCAGCTGCATCAGTCAAGTTATCAAGCCATTTTAGATACTTGTTTGACCTATAATTTGCCTTTTTTCGTTGATAATACTTTTGACTACAGTGGCCAGATTTT
>NZ_KQ969106.1:992632-1005232 GCF_001578795.1 Streptococcus gordonii | reverse complement strand
ATCATGAACATGAAAAATGTTTTTATATAAATCCAGCTGAAACCAATAAAGCTTCAACTGTAAAGGAATTATGCGGTTCGGATTATGTGGCTTTTGGTAATGATCAAAATGATATCCAGCTCTTTAAGAATTCTCTCTATGCTGTGCAGGTTGGGGATTTCCCAGGCTTGAGAGATTATGCTGATGAGCAGGTTGCTTTTCAGGAAAATTTACCCAAGGCAGTCGCAGCAAGAATCTTACAAAAATTTGCAGATTTCCGAGAAAAATAACTTTCTAGCGATACGAGGCACCTGTTTAGGTGCCTTTTGGTGTATAATGAAGATAGGTTTGGTCATCTTGAGACCAGTACAGGATGAAGTTGATCTAGGAGAATATCATGTCAAAAAATGCTGAAAATATTTTAAAAAAAGTTATTAGGAAACGTCCCTTGGATAGCCGCAAGGGCGACTATGGCCGTCTCTTACTGATTGGGGGGACCTATCCTTATGGGGGCGCCATTATCATGGCCGCTTTGGCAGCAGTTAATAGCGGAGCAGGTCTGGTGACTGTTGCTACAGATAGAGAAAATATCGCCCCTCTGCACAGTCATTTACCGGAGGCCATGGCCTTTGACCTAGAGGAGCAAGACCGATTGACAGAGCAGCTGGCTAAATCAGATCTAGTCTTGATTGGTCCTGGTTTGGCGGAGAATCAACTAGGACTAGATGTCTTAAAAAAGGTTGTCCGTACTGTGACCGAGCAGCAGATACTCATCATGGATGGTGGTGCCATTTCACTCTTTAGCAAAACAGCTTTGCCATTTCCAAAAGCCCAAACAGTTTTTACTCCCCACCAGAAGGAGTGGGAAGGATTATCGGGTTTGAGCTTGTCAGATCAGACGGAAGCAGCCAATCAGGTGGCGGTCAATCAGCTACCTCTGGGCAGCATTGTCGTGCAGAAAAAGCATGGAACGACCATCTATCAAAGTGGACAAGAGCAGGTCTTTGAGCTGACAATAGGCGGACCTTATCAGGCAACTGGCGGCATGGGGGATACGTTGGCTGGCATGATTGCTGCTTTTGCTGGACAGTTCAAGTCAAGCAGTCTCTTTGAGCGAGTCACGGCTGCAACCCTTCTTCACTCCCTTATCGCGGATGAATTAAGTCGGGAAGCTTATGTCGTCCTACCAACGGCAATCAGCAGGGTCATTCCAAAGCGGATGAAGGAGATGAGTCAGTAGATTGTTCTTAGTTTTTAAGTATGCTGGGTTCCATTTTAAGGTGCCCAGTTTTTTCTTGCTTTTCAAGCCATATTTGAGTTTTGTAATCGGTTTTTTATGCAGTTTTTTGTTATAATAAATGGTATGTGAAAACTAGGTAAGAAAGGAAAAGGACATGCCAGAATATTTGTCGGTTTCGACCTTGACCAAGTATCTGAAGATGAAGTTTGAGCGGGATCCTTATTTGGAGCGGGTCTACTTGACTGGTCAGGTGTCCAATTTCCGCCGACGCCCTAATCACCAGTATTTTTCATTGAAAGATGAAAAGGCCGTCATTCAGGTCACGATTTGGTCTGGTGTCTACCAGAAGCTAGGTTTTGAGCTGGAAGAAGGCATGAAAATCAATGTGATTGGTCGAGTACAGCTCTATGAGCCTAGCGGTTCCTATTCCATCATCATTGAAAAGGCAGAGCCGGATGGCATCGGTGCTTTGGCTGTCCAGTTTGAACAGCTCAAGAAAAAACTGGGAGAAGAAGGTCTTTTTCAAGAAAAATTCAAGCAAGCCTTGCCCCAATTTCCTAAGAAAATTGGCGTTGTAACCAGTCCCAGCGGAGCCGTTATTCGGGATATTATCACGACGGTCAGCCGTCGCTTTCCGGGAGTGGAGATTGTCCTTTATCCGACAAAAGTGCAGGGAGATGGGGCTGCAGCTCAGATTGCTGACCACATCAGACTGGCCAATGAGCGGTCGGATTTGGATGTCCTGATTATTGGTCGAGGTGGCGGTTCTATCGAAGATCTCTGGGCTTTCAACGAAGAGGAAACAGTTCGGGCTATTTTTGAGTCCCGGATTCCTGTTATTTCTAGTGTTGGCCATGAGACTGATACGACTTTGGCGGACTTTGTAGCAGATCGTAGGGCTGCGACTCCGACAGCTGCGGCTGAGCTAGCAACACCAGTCACTAAGCTAGACCTGCTGGGACATTTGCAGCAGCAGGAAAACCGCGTGTCACGGGCAATGTCCAATCGCCTGAGCTATTATCGAGAGCGGTTGAATAAGCTAACCCAGTCGGTTATCTTCCGTCAGCCAGAGCGGCTTTACGATGGCCATCTTCAGAAGTTAGACCAGCTCAACCTGCGACTAAAGCAAAAAATTCGCGAATATTATAGTGAAGAGCAACAGCGGGTCAAAATCTTGAGGCATAGTTTAGAAGTATTGAATCCGCTCAGTCGTGTTCAACGTCTTCAGGAGCAAACTGTCCAGCTGGAGCGTTTGCTACGCAGCAACATGGCGGTTATTTATGATAACAAGGTAGCTCAAGTTAGGAGATTGTCCGAGGCCTTACTTATGCTGGATACCAGTCGAATCGTGGCGCGTGGCTATGCTATTGTCCAAAAGAATCAAAAGGTTATTGAATCAACAATAGGCATTGAAGAAAAAGATGAGCTGACCTTGCTTATGCGGGATGGGCAGCTGGAAGTAGAGGTGAAACATGTCCAAAGAAAAGAAATTTGAAGAAAATTTAGCAGACTTGGAAGTTATTGTCCAAAAGTTGGAAAATGGCGATGTAGCTCTGGAAGAGGCGATTGCGGAATTTCAAAAGGGGATGAAGCTTTCAAAGGAACTCCAGGCTAGTTTAGACAAGGCAGAAAAGACCTTAGTTAAGGTTATGCAGGCAGATGGTACAGAAACGGAAATGGAATGAACCAGGAAGAAAAAATAAGACAGATAGACCAGACGATCGCTAACTATTATAGTCAGCAAGCAGTGTCAGATTCCTTGGTAGAATCCATTCTCTACTCTGTTCAGGCAGGTGGCAAGCGGATTCGACCTTTGCTACTATTAGAGCTAGTTGAGGCATTTGGATTGTCTCTTCAGCCTGCACATTTTCAAGTTGCGGCTGCATTGGAAATGATTCATACTGGAAGTCTCATTCATGATGATTTACCAGCAATGGATGATGATGACTATCGGCGTGGGCGTTTGACTAATCATAAAAAATTTGGTGAAGCCACGGCTATATTAGCAGGGGATTCTCTCTTTTTAGATCCATATGGCTTGATAGCTGTAGCAAAATTACCGAGCCGGGTTAAGGTGAATTTGATTATGGAACTATCGCAAGCAGCTGGTACCTTTGGTATGGTTGGTGGGCAGGCCCTCGATATGGAAGGGGAAGGCTGTCAGCTTGATTTGAAAGAACTTCAGACTATTCATGCTCACAAAACGGGCAAGCTCTTAGCCTTTCCTTTTGTAGCAGGAGGGTTGCTGGTGCAGGTTGAAGAAGGAGTCCAAGCCAAACTTCGCAAGATTGGTGAGTTGATAGGTTTAGCCTTTCAGGTTCGAGATGATATTTTAGATGTGACAGCAAGCTTTGAAGAATTGGGTAAAACACCTCAAAAAGACTTGGTTGCAGCTAAGTCTACCTACCCGGCTCTTTTAGGGTTAGAAAAGGCAAAAGAGACTTTGGATCAAGTCTTAGATCAGGCTCAAAATTTACTGAAGGAGATCGCTCAGAATCGCCCCTTCTCAGGAGAAAGTCTCACGAAAATCATAGAAAGTTTGAGATTATATGACTAAGGAAAGAGTAGACGTTCTAGCTTTTAAACAAGGACTTTTTGAAACTAGAGAGCAGGCAAAACGGGGGGTTATGGCTGGCCTAGTTGTGTCAGTTATCAACGGTCAGCGCTTCGATAAGCCAGGTGAAAAGATTGATGATACAACTGAACTAAAACTTAAAGGTGAAAAATTGAAGTTTGTCAGCCGTGGTGGGCTAAAATTAGAAAAGGCCTTGCAAGTTTTTGGAATTTCAGTGAATGATAAGGTAACGCTAGATATTGGTGCTTCGACTGGTGGCTTTACTGATGTTTTGTTGCAAAACGGTGCAAGTCTCGTCTACGCTGTTGATGTCGGTACTAACCAATTAGCTTGGAAACTTAGGCAGGATCAACGCGTCATCAGCATGGAACAGTTTAATTTTCGCTATGCATCTGTAGCTGATTTTGAACAAATACCGCAGTTTGCTAGCATTGATGTCAGTTTTATCTCTCTGAGTTTGATTTTACCTGCTTTGAAGGAAATTTTGGCGGAAGAAGGGCAGGTTGTTGCCTTGATAAAACCACAGTTTGAAGCGGGTCGAGAACAGATTGGCAAGAACGGTATCATCAAAGATAAAAAAGTCCATGTAGCGGTCTTAGAAAAGGTCACATCTTTTATGGTAGAACTTGGTTTTTCTGTCAAAGGCTTGAATTACTCTCCTATCCAAGGGGGACACGGCAATGTTGAATTTTTGGCTTATTTAGAAAAAGAATCTCAACCCCAAAATCTAGTAGCAGACCTGATCGCCCCGGTGGTTGAGGCAGCGCATAAGGAATTTAAGGATGAATAAAAAGGAAAGATTAGAAAAAATTAGACGATTTGTCAATGATTTTGAGATTGGTACCCAGGAGGAGATTGTTACTTATTTAAGACAGTCAGGGATTAAAGCAACTCAGGCGACAGTTTCTAGAGATATCAAGGAATTGGGGATTGTAAAAACGCCACTGAAGAACAACACCTATATTTATGAAATTCCCAAGTCGGTGAGTAGTAGTTTAAAGCTAGCTGAGAATACAATTCTAGAAGCGAGCTCCTTAGGAAATATGATCAATCTAAACTTGGTTCCTGGAAGTACGGCTGTCATTAAAAGACAAATCACTGAAGCATTCTCAGAAAAAATATTTAGTATTATCACAGATGATGATAGTATTTTGATGATTCTTAAAGATAAAGAAGACATTTCAAGAATTTTAGATGTTATCGAGAATTGGTAGGAAAGCCATGTTATTAGAAATTTCTATAAAAAACTTTGCCATTATTGAAGAAATCTCTCTTCATTTTGACCAAGGGATGACGGTCCTGACTGGTGAAACTGGGGCAGGGAAGTCCATCATTATTGATGCTATGAATATGATGCTGGGTAGCCGTGCTACTACAGATGTCATTCGTCATGGAGCAACTAAGACTGAAATTGAAGGACTATTTTCATTGGAGAATAGCTCAGCTATAGAAGCCATTTTTGAAGAGCAGGGCTTGGAATTGACTGATGAACTTATTATCCGCCGAGAAATTCTGCAAAATGGTCGCAGTGTCAGCCGGGTTAATGGACAGTTAGTTAATTTATCGGTTTTGAAAGCTATTGGTCAACATTTAGTAGATATTCATGGTCAACACGATCAGGAAGAATTAATGCGCCCTCAGCTTCATATAGCCATGCTGGACGAGTTTGGAGATGAGGATTTCGTCGCCTTGAAAGCTTTCTATCAAGAAACCTTTGATTACTATCGACAGCTTCGTAAACAGGTTCTGACCTTGCATAAAAATCAAGAGGAGCATAAGGCTCGCATTGAAATGCTGGAATATCAGATGGCTGAAATTGATAGTGCATCCTTGAAAACTGGTGAAGACAAAGCTCTTCACCAAGAACGTGATCGCTTACTCAATCACAAGCTGATTGCTGATACCTTGACCAATGCATACGCTATGTTGGATAATGAGGATTTTTCTAGTCTGGCTAATGTGCGTTCGGCTATGAACGATATGGAGTCTATTGAAGAATATGATCCAATATATAAGGAATTATCTTCTAGTCTTTCTGAGACCTATTACGTTCTGGAAGATGTGACCAAACGGTTGGAGGATATCTTAGACGACCTAGATTTTGATGGCAACCGCCTGATGCAGGTTGAAAGTCGTTTAGATTTGATTAACAGTATCACTCGAAAATATGGTGGCCAAGTAGATGATGTTCTAGAATATTTTTCGCAAATTTCAAAAGAGTACCAGCTACTGACAGGTAGTCATTCATCTTCTGAAGATTTAGAGGCAGAACTTAAAGAGTTAGAAAAGCGGTTGGTGGATTTGGCTGGACAGCTTAGCCAAGCAAGGCATGAGTTGGCTAAACAACTTGAGTCGGAGATAAAGCAGGAACTGCAAGACCTTTATATGGAAAAAGCGAATTTTCAAGTTCAATTTAACAAGAGCAAGTTTAACCGTGAAGGAAATGAGCAAGTAGAATTTTATATTTCAACCAATCCTGGAGAAAGCTTTAAGCCTTTAGTTAAAGTTGCATCAGGTGGGGAATTATCTCGTCTGATGCTCGCTATTAAATCAGCCTTCTCTCGCAAAGAAGGAAAGACTAGTATAGTCTTTGACGAAGTTGATACAGGAGTTTCGGGTCGGGTAGCCCAAGCAATCGCACAAAAAATCCATAAGATTGGCAGTAATGGTCAGGTTTTAGCAATCTCTCATCTACCTCAAGTTATTGCTATTGCGGACAAGCAATTCTTTATTGAAAAAATTTCTGATGAAAATTCTACTGTTTCAACCGTTCGTCTTTTGGATTTTGATGAACGAGTGGAGGAAATTGCCAATATGCTAGCTGGTGAAAATGTAACAGAAGCTGCTTTGACCCAGGCGCGTGAATTATTAAAGAAATAGGTTTGTAGAAATACTTTTGATCAATAGGAGGAGAAAGATGACTGATTACTTTGTTATTGGGGATGTTCATGGCAAGTATGACATGCTTAATGACTTATTGCAAAAGTGGGATGGTCATTCTCAGTTGGTCTTTTTAGGTGATTTGATTGATCGTGGGGAAAATAGCCGAGCTGTTTTAGAGAAAGTTAGAGACTTGGTAAATCAGCAAGGAGCGATTTGCTTATCAGGAAATCATGAGTTTATGTTTCTGACTTGGTTGGATAATCCAGCTAAGTCTTATGACCATTACCGCCGAAATGGTGGGGATACAACTATTAATTCTATTTTAGGACGGCCTTTGGATGATCCTGTTGATGCAGTATTGGATGCGCAAGCTGTTTTAGAAAAGGCACCAGATTTAGTTGAATTTATCCGTAAAATGCCTTTTGTGATGGAGACAGATAAATATATTTTTGTTCATGCAGGGATTGAATTAGACTTGGATGATTGGCACGATACTTCCGACTATCAAAAGGTCTGGATTCGAGCTCCTTTCCATGAAGGAGATAATCATACAGGGAAGACGATAGTGTTTGGACATACACCAACTTTCTATCTTTTCCATGAAAAACCGGGGATCAGCCAGCTTTGGCAGACATCAGATGGGAAAATTGGTATGGATGGCGGTGCTGTCTATGGTGGAGTCTTGCACGGACTGCTTCTTGACGATTCGGGGATTAAAGAGCATTACTTTATAAGGAATGACCAATGTTCTTTAGAAGGTTAGCCATTCCAAAATTGAAATTATTTTGATATAATAAAAACAATAAATGCAATAAGTAGGGAAAAAATGGCAAAAATAAAAATTGTAACCGATTCTTCCGTCACGATTGAACCAGAAGTTGTAAAAGATTTAGATATCACAATTGTTCCGCTCTCTGTCATGGTTGACGGTGTAGTTTATTCAGATTCGGATTTAAAAGAGGGTGAATTTTTACGCCTGATGAAGGAAAGTAAGAATTTACCAAAAACGAGTCAGCCTCCGGTGGGAGTCTTTGCTGAAGTGTTTGAAACACTGGCAGAAACAGCTGATCATATCATAGCTATTCATATGTCACATGCTTTGTCTGGTACTATTGAAGCAGCAAGGCAGGGTGCTACTCTAGCTAATGCAGATGTGACTATCATTGATAGCTCTTTTACAGATCAGGCTCTTAAATTTCAAGTAGTAGAGGCTGCTAAACTAGCTAAAGCTGGCGCTGATTTGGATGATATTTTACAAAGAATAGAAGAAGTAAAAGAAAAATCCGAACTTTATATTGGTGTTTCGACCCTTGAGAACTTGGTTAAGGGTGGGCGAATTGGTCGGGTGACTGGCTTAATCAGCTCATTGCTTAATATCCGAGTCGTGATGCAAATGAAAAATCACCAGCTCCAAACAATTGTAAAAGGCCGAGGAGATAAGACCTTTAAAAAATGGTTGAATGAGCTGGAGGATAAGTTAACGAATGCGAATATAGAAGAAATTGGTATTTCCTACGCAGGAACTCCTGCCTATGCTACGGAAATGAAAGAAAGATTGCAAAAGTTTGTTGAAAAATCAATTTCTGTACTAGAAACTGGGTCGATTATTCAAACGCATACTGGCGAAAATGCTTGGGCAATTTTAATTCGATACCGCTAAGTATTAAATAAGTAAAATCAAAGGAAATCAGCCTAGAAAAATTGTAAAAACGTTGTTTTAGGCTTGACCTAAAAACGTTTTTAAGTTATGATAGTACATGTTAGGGTATTCATTACCCGATAAAATTTTTGGAGGATTTGTTAAATGGCTAACAAACAAGATTTGATTGCAAAAGTAGCAGCAGCTACAGAATTGACTAAAAAAGACTCAGCAGCAGCTGTTGATGCAGTATTTGCAGCTGTAACTGAATACCTTTCAAAAGGTGAAAAAGTTCAATTGATCGGTTTTGGTAACTTTGAAGTTCGTGAACGTGCAGCTCGTAAAGGTCGCAACCCACAAACTGGTAAAGAAATCAAAATCGCAGCTTCTAAAGTTCCAGCTTTCAAAGCAGGTAAAGCACTTAAAGACGCTGTTAAATAATCTTGATTTTCAAAGCCTATTGTATCAACGTTTGGCGTTGTGCAATAGGCTTTTTTTGTTGCTTTGGGGCAAAGTTAGGGAGATTATCAGTTTAATAGTTTAACAATATGTACGTCTATTTTTGAGTGATGTGTGTAAGTAGATATATAATAGCCATAGAATCTGAAAGATAACTACTTTTAATGTTCGATTATTTTCAATGCTTTTTTGCAATTAAATGATTTTATAAAATTATCCCAAGTTAGATTAATGATAGAGAGTAAAAAATCTATTGATAAAAATTCTTATTTACAATCATTCTTAATAGTCAAGATAGCTAATACGTGATATAATGTAGGTAGCTAGTAAGAATAGGAAAGAAGAATATGAAAGAACATAAGCACCATATGGACCAGAATAAAGAGTACTATCAAGATGTACTGAAACATTTGAGAGAAAAAGGAGTCCGTATTACAGAGACTCGAAAGGCTGTGATTGATTTTATTATCCAAAGCCATGATCATCCCAGTGCTGACATGATTTATCAGGCTCTACTGCCTGCATTTCCAAATATGAGCCTGGCAACAGTTTACAATAATCTTAAGGTTCTCATTGATGAGGGATTTGTTTCCGAGCTTAAGGTCCGGAATGATACTACAACTTATTACGATTTTATGGGCCATCAGCACCTTAATGTTATCTGCGAAAAATGCGGTCGGATTGCTGATATGGATTTGGATTTACCAGATGTTCAGCAAGAAGCGGCAGATCAGACGGGATATCAGATCACTAAGAGTCAAATGGTTGTCTATGGTATCTGCCCAGATTGTGTAGCCCGACAGCAGGAAGCTAGTTAAAAATAAAGGGAAAGTTGGGATCGCTCTCCCTTTTTGCTAGCTCTAATATTCTGGTTAAAAATATCACAAATATCTTACTGAGACTAGCTTTTTAAGGAAAAATTTTGTAAAATATAATGGTAGCTGTATGACAGTTTTCAAAAATTAAAGGAGAATTTCTAATGGTAAAATTAGTTTTTGCTCGCCACGGTGAGTCTGAATGGAACAAAGCTAACCTTTTCACTGGTTGGGCTGATGTTGATTTGTCTGATAAAGGAACACAACAAGCTATTGACGCTGGTAAATTGATCAAAGAAGCTGGTATCGAATTTGACCAAGCATACACTTCAGTATTGAAACGTGCGATCAAAACAACAAACTTGGCTCTTGAAGCTGCTGACCAATTGTGGGTTCCGGTTGAAAAATCATGGCGCTTGAACGAACGTCACTACGGTGGTTTGACTGGTAAAAACAAGGCTGAAGCTGCTGAACAATTTGGTGATGAGCAAGTTCACATCTGGCGTCGTTCATACGATGTGTTGCCACCTGCAATGCCTCGTGATGACGAATACTCGGCACACACTGACCGTCGTTACGCTTCACTTGACGACTCAGTAATTCCAGATGCTGAAAACTTGAAAGTGACTTTGGAACGTGCCCTTCCATTCTGGGAAGACAAAATCGCTCCAGCACTTAAAGATGGTAAAAACGTATTCGTAGGAGCTCACGGTAACTCTATCCGTGCCCTTGTAAAACACATCAAACAATTGTCAGATGACGAAATCATGGGTGTGGAAATTCCTAACTTCCCACCATTGGTATTTGAATTCGACGAAAAATTAAACGTAGTAAAAGAATACTACCTTGGAAAATAATAGTTAGAAAACAGGAGGCTTAGGCTTTCTGTTTTTGATTTATTTGATATAATAGACTGTAATATTTAAAGTATGTGCAATTCTATAGAATTGTGACAGAAAGGATTCAAGTGAGAAAATCATTTTATAGTTGGCTCATGACTGAGCGCAATCCAAAGAGCAATGAACCAAAGGCAATTTTAGCTGATTTAGCTTTTCAGGATACGGCTTTTCCCAAGCACACTGACGATTTTGATGAGGTCAGTCGATTCTTGGAAGAGCATGCTAGTTTTCCTTTTAATCTAGGTGACTTTGATACAATTTGGGAGGAATATCAAGCACATTAGAGAAAGGTTCCAAATAGTCTTTTTTTGCTTGCTTTGATATAATAAAGGTAATTCATTAAAAAATAAATGAGAGAGGTTCTTTGTTTGCAGGAACATTCAGTAGAAATTAAGTTGAGCCATCCAGATGATTCATTCCACCTTTTTGGATCTAATGAACGACATCTGCGTCTGATGGAGCAGGAATTAAAGGTGACGATTCATGCCCGTACTGAAATTGTGCAGGTATTGGGAGAAGAGACTGCTTGTGAAGAGGCTAGACAAGTGATTCAAGCTCTCTTGGTCTTGGTCAATCGTGGCATGACCATTGGAACGCCTGATGTGGTCACAGCCATTACCATGGTCAAAAATGACGAGATTGATAAGTTTGTTGCCCTTTATGAAGAAGAAATCATCAAGGATAGTTACGGTAAGCCAATTCGGGTCAAGACACTCGGCCAAAAAATATATGTGGATAGTGTCAAGAATCATGATATTGTCTTTGGGATAGGACCAGCTGGTACAGGGAAAACCTTTCTGGCGGTGACCTTGGCGGTGACAGCTCTCAAGCGTGGGCAGGTCAAGCGAATTATCCTGACACGTCCAGCAGTAGAGGCTGGTGAGAGTCTGGGCTTTCTGCCTGGTGACCTTAAGGAAAAGGTGGATCCATATCTGCGGCCGGTCTATGATGCCTTGTATCAGATTTTGGGCAAGGACCAGACGACACGCCTTATGGAGAGAGAAATTATTGAAATTGCTCCTTTGGCCTATATGCGGGGGAGAACTTTGGATGATGCTTTTGTAATTTTAGATGAAGCGCAAAATACGACCATCATGCAGATGAAGATGTTTCTAACTCGGCTGGGCTTCCAATCTAAGATGATTGTGAATGGAGATATTAGCCAGGTTGACCTACCTCGCAATGTTAAATCAGGACTCATTGATGCCCAGGAAAAATTAAAAAATATTTCTCAGATTGACTTTGTACATTTCTCGGCTAAAGATGTGGTCCGCCATCCAGTGGTGGCTCAGATTATTCGGGCTTATGAACCGGCAAATCCTATCAAATCTGACACCTCAGAAGTAACAGATAAGGAAACTGAATAAAGAAAAAGAGCAGATTTATTTCTGCTTTTTTTCTGCGATTTTCAGCCTATTGTGATTCATAAGATTGGGGATGAAAAATGCTGCACATATAATTGTGCACTTTGCTTATTGAAAAATTCTGGTGCAATAAGGAGATACATGTCAATTGTAAATCAGATAGTGAAAACTATGGTATAAAAGGCAGAACTTCTGTTTTTATTAAGATGATTACATCATTAATATATCTATTACAGAGGGAAGTAATAGAAAAATACAAAATTGTAATTATTTTCTTGATTGTACTTTCATTTGCAATATTTTTGTGATAGAATGTGGTGAATATGTCTATTAAAAATGATTGGATATGGATCATTTTTAATTTGGAGATAAATTATGAAAAGGAGAAGTCGGATGAAGATGCGATTTACTACCAATTTTGGTAGAAAAATGAAGGCATTTATAGGCCTAATCGTTTTATTTTTTTCTATTTTTCTTCTTCCAATTCAGTCTTATGCTGCATTAGAAGAAATTAAAAATGGAACGGATATCTCTACCTTGGATATTCGTAAGTTTAATTTGAATATCAACAATGTCAGTGTTTTATCCAAATCACAGTCTGTTGATCAATTTCATTTATCGAATCCCCATTATGAATATCTAAGTGGTGGTGCCTACCCAGGCGAGATGGAGAACTTTACTCTCAAAGTAGATAAAAGTAAAAACAGGATCAGGTTTTGAAAATCCTCTTTCTCTAAAATTCACAAA
>NZ_KQ969106.1:991985-992612 GCF_001578795.1 Streptococcus gordonii | reverse complement strand
GTAGATGCTTACTTAAAATTCAATAAGGTAACTCTTCACTATCTAAACACTGCTCAAGCAGAGTCTGAAATGAATAGTTCCCAAAAATCCACAGTAGAATTCTTCTCAATCTCAGAATTGTGGGAAAGCAATGCTTTTGAAATTGGGAATGTCCCTTATGTAGATGCGAATCATGACTATATCATGAATAAGGCTTTTTGGATTGATGCTGATGTAACTGCAGAAATTCGCTATGCAGATGGAACAGAGACTGACTTAAAATTAGTCATGAAACCAACTGATATTGATGCGATTGATGCAAATAATCTGAAGGAAACATTCTACGTTAAAAACTATCAGAATGATGTGAATCTTCGATTAATGAACAATGCCAATGTCTTACAACAGGAAGAAGCAAGTGACCGTACTTCATGGATTGCCACTCAAATAACAGGTGGTAGTTACTATGAAAACAATGTTTCTGGTTTAGCGCTTCGTTCAAATAGTAACAGTATGAATTTCGGTTATTCATCAACTGAAACCTGCTCGGCTGTATTTGGACTTTATATTGAAAAGATTGATCCGCGGCCAGTTCTTGAGGTTGATCCAGCTGAGATTCCAGCTAAGGACGGTCAAGATGTAACCTAT
>NZ_KQ969106.1:987931-990946 GCF_001578795.1 Streptococcus gordonii | reverse complement strand
GACATTTTAGCTGCTCCTTCATCTATTGAAATGGTTCAAAAATTTGATGAGCGCTTAGACTATAAAGAACTTAAAGTTGAATCAGGTGGAGTAACTCTGCAAGAAGGTCGTGATTATACGATTGAAAAGACAGGTCAAACAGTTACCGTTAAAATGACACCTGAATACCTAAAAGGGAACTCTTCGTCGGATATCATTATTACCTATAAAACAGCTACAAACAAAAAGGTAGAAGAAAAAGGTTCTGAAAAAATTGACAACACTGTAACATTGCATGTTGATAATTTGTCAGCTCCTTCTAATCAGGTAAGTACTGCTCTTCTTTATGAAAAGCATCATGAGTTTGTTAGTGGAACTCCAGGTAAAGAACTTCCACAAGAAGTGAAAGACCTACTTCCAGCAACAGAAAAGAATTTATCCAATGGAAGTCAAGTAACTCCAACTCAACCAAGTCAAACGGAAGTTAAGACAGCAGAAGGTACATGGAACTTCAAGTCATACGACAAGACTTCTGAAACCATCAATGGAGCGGATGCTCACTTCATAGGAACCTGGGAATTCACCCCTCGCCCAACCTACAAGGCGACTCACGAGTTTGTCAGCGGAACTTCAGGTAAAGAACTTCCACAAGAAGTGAAATCCCTGCTTCCAGCAGACCAAACAGACCTGAAAGATGGAAGTCAAGACTCCGACTCAACCAAGTCAAAACGGAAGTTAAGACAGCAGAAGGTACATGGAGCTTCAAGTCATACGACAAGACTTCTGAAACCATCAATGGAGCGGATGCTCACTTCATAGGAACCTGGGAATTCATCCCTGCCCCAACCTACAAGGCGACTCACGAGTTTGTCAGCGGAACCCCAGGTAAAGAACTTCCACAAGAAGTGAAAGCCTTGCTTCCAGCAACAGAAAAGAATTTATCCAATGGAAGTCAAGTAACTCCAACTCAACCAAGTCAAACGGAAGTTAAGACAGCAGAAGGCACTTGGAGCTTCAAGGCATACGACAAGACTTCTGAAACCATCAATGGAGCGGATGCTCACTTCGTAGGAGCCTGGGAATTCACCCCAGCCCCAACCTACAAGGCGACTCACGAGTTTGTCAGCGGAACTCCAGGTAAAGAACTTCCACAAGAAGTAAAATCCCTGCTTCCGGCAGATCAAACAGATCTGAAAGATGGCACTCAAGTCACTACAACTCAACCAAGTCAAACAGAGGTTAAGACATCAGAAGGTACATGGAGCTTCAAGTCCTATGACAAGACATCAGAGACTGTCAATGGTTCAGATGTTAAGTTTGTAGGGACATGGGAATTTACAGCAAACCCAGCACCAACAGTGACTCATAAAGCAGTTCACGAGTTTGTGAGTGGAACTCCAGGCAAAGAACTCCCACAAGAAGTAAAATCCCTGCTTCCAGCAGATCAAACAGATCTGAAAGATGGCACTCAAGTCACTCCAACTCAACCAAGTCAAACAGAGGTTAAGACATCAGAAGGTACATGGAGCTTCAAGTCATACGACAAGACATCAGAGACCATTAATGGTTCAGATGTTAGGTTTATAGGAACATGGGAATTTACAGCAAGCCCGGCTCCAACCTACAAGGCAACTCACGAGTTCGTCAGCGGAACTCCAGGAAAAGAGCTTCCACAAGAAGTAAAAGCCTTGCTTCCAGCAGATCAAACAGATCTGAAAGATGGAAGTCAAGCGACTCCAACGCAACCAAGTAAAACAGAGGTTAAGACAGCAGAAGGCACATGGAGCTTTAAGTCCTATGATAAAACGTCCGAAACTATCAATGGAGCAGATGCACACTTCGTAGGAACATGGGAATTCACCCCGGTTTTAACACCACATAAAGGTTCCGGAAATAATACTAAATCAGAAGAAGCCACGACTAAAAATAAGAATGTTTTACCAGGCACTGGTGAATCTTCTGTTAAAAATAAGAATCTTTTGCCAAATACAGGTGAAACTTCTACCGTTCTTCTTTCAATGATTGGTTTTGCTTTCGCAGGCCTAGTTGGTTACGTAGTTCGTAAAAAAGGTAAAGCTTAGAATTTTCAGCTGAATAAGGAATCTAAATATTGATTCTTTATCATATCGTGAGAGAGAACGAACTTGTTCTCTCTCTTTTTTATGTGACTTTTAGTCTATTTCTTTTTGTAAGGAAAATAACAAAAGAACCACTCGCTAAACAAGTGGTTCTGATTTGGTATTTTGAATAATTCTGCTACTACTTAAGTGGGGATATGAAATAAGTAAATTAACTAAACGAGTTCATCAATCGAAGTGTAGTCCTTATTTAAGCCTTCTGCAACAGGCTGACTAGTAATGTGACCTTGGTAGGTTGTAACACCTAGGCGTAATCCCTCGTCATCTGCAATAGCTTTTCTGAATCCTTTTTCTGCTAAAGCTTCGACGTAAGGAAGGGTAACATTGGTTAATGCAATAGTAGATGTGCGGGCTACAGCACCAGGGATATTTGCAACTGCATAGTGGAGGACGCCGTGTTTTTCATAGACAGGCTCGGTGTGAGTCGTTACTCAATCTGCTGTTTCAACAACTCCACTTTGGTCAACAGCTACGTCTACAATAACTGATCCCGGACGCATCTGCTTAACCATATCATCTGTCACCAATTTTGGAGCTTTAGCTCCAAGAATGAGGACAGCACCGATACAACATCAGCCTCTCGAACACTAGCTTCGATATTGAAAGGATTAGACATGAGGGTCTGGATTTGATGGCCAAAGACATCTTCTAAGACAGACAAACGCTTAGCGCTGATATCAAGAATAGTTACCTGAGCACCTAGTCCAAGAGCGATACGAGTGGCATGAGTTCCTACGACACCACCACCGATAATGGTTACTTTCCCCTTAGGAACACCTGGTACACCACCTAATAAGACACCAGATCCTCCTTCTTGTTTAGTCAAGAAGTGGGCTCTGATTTGGACAGCCATCCGTCCAGCGACCTCATTCATTGGTACCAAGAGTGGCAAGTCCAT
>NZ_KQ969106.1:977881-987705 GCF_001578795.1 Streptococcus gordonii | reverse complement strand
TTATATGCCAGACCAGTCGTCTTGGAACTCATCATAGCATCAGCTAGCTTAGGAGCGACAGCCATGTGCAGGTAGGTAAAGAGCAAGAGGTCATCACGAAGGTGGCCATATTCAGCTTCTAAAGGCTCTTTAACTTTTATTACAAGTTCAGTCACTCAAGCTTCTGCAGCGGTAGGGACGATTTTTGCACCTTGTTTTTCGTAGTCCGCATCCGCAAAGTCAGAACCAAGTCCTGCATTCGTCTCAATTAGAACTTTATGGCCTCTACCAACTAAACTGTGAACACCAGCAGGTGTCAAAGCTACACGATTTTCATTATTTTTGATTTCTTTTGGAATACCGATTAACATTGTATTTCTCTTTATCTAAATACAGGTGAACAAAGACTTTGATTTAAGAATATACCTTAAATCATCTTATTCTCATTATTCTAATTTAATGTAATCATTTTATATAAAAGAGGCACAAATTGCAAGGAGAAAATGACGTCTTGCTTTGATTGATCACTTATGATATGCTTAAAAACAAAAAGGAGGATGATAATGGAAAATATTTATGTTAAACTATCTAGACACGCTAGACTGGAGACAGATAGACTAGTTTTGCGTCCTGTAACTTTATATGATGCACCAGCAATGTTTGAATATGCATCAGATGAGGAGAATACTCGCTATACTTTTGAGACAAACAAAAGCTTGGAAGAAACACGCAATAATATCGCTCTCTTTTATCTGGCTAACCCTTTGGGACGTTGGGGAATAGAAGTAAAATCTAGTAGTCAGTTTATTGGAACCATCGATCTCCACAAAATAAACTTAGATTTAAAGACAGCTGCTATTGGCTATGCTCTTAATAAAAGACACTGGAACCAAGGCTACACGACAGAGGCTAATTGTGCAGTGATAAAATTAGCTTTTGAAGAAATTGGAATGAATAAACTTGTAGCTTTACACGATAAGGCTAATCCAGCTTCTGGCCGTGTGATGCAAAAATCTGGAATGATTTTTTCTCATGAGGAACCTTATGCAAGTTTGGACAAACATGAAAAAGGGCGCCTAGTGACGCGAGTCTACTATGGCCTGACCAAAGAGCAATATTTTGCGGATAAATGAGTCAGCAAGTATTGACAAGCACCTATCTGCATGGTATAGTAGATAGGTACGCTGATTTAGCTCAGTTGGCAGAGCGCATCCATGGTAAGGATGAGGTCGCCGGTTCGATCCCGGCAATTAGCATCTTGTAGAACAAGGTTGGGTCTTCCCAGCCTTTTCTTTTTGTCAACGAAAGCAGCTAGTAAAAGGAAAAGTTTTTGGGAAGGGAAAAAATAAAAATAGCTTCTTTTGTTTTTGCAGTGAGAGTTTGACGAATCTGCTCTGCTATTTTGAAAAAAGAAAATTCCTAGCTATTATCTAGCCTCGATTATGATATAATAAAGGTGATACAAGTAAAGTAGGTGCATTATGTATATAGAAATAGTTGATGAAACGGGTCAGGTTTCAGAAGAAATCATCAAACAGACCCAAGATATTTTGGAATTTGCTGCCCAAAAGACGGGCAAGGAAAAGAAAGAAATGGCTGTAACTTTTGTAACTAATGAGCGTAGTCATGAGCTTAACTTAGAATACCGAGATACAGACCGACCAACAGATGTTATCAGCCTAGAATATAAGCCTGAGCTAGACATCGCTATTGATGAGGAAAATTTACTGAATCATCCTGAACTAGCTGAGATGCTGGAAGATTTTGATGCCTATATCGGCGAGTTATTCATTTCGGTGGATAAGGCGCGTGAGCAGGCAGAAGAATATGGCCACAGCTTCGAACGGGAAATGGGCTTTTTGGCAGTGCATGGTTTTCTGCATATCAACGGCTATGATCACTATACACCGGAAGAAGAAGCAGAAATGTTTGGTTTACAGGAAGAGATTTTGACGGCCTATGGACTCACAAGGGAATAATAAACGCAAATGGAAAAATCGAGATGTCGTCTCGAGTCTGGAATTTGCCTTAACAGGGATTTTTACCGCCATTAAAGAAGAACGAAATATGCAAAAGCATGCTTTTTCTGCTGTTCTTGTAGTGATTGCGGGTTTGATTTTTCGAGTTTCTGCCATAGAATGGCTATTTTTGCTATTGAGTATTTTTTTGGTTGTCTCATTTGAGATTGTTAATTCAGCCATTGAGAATGTAGTAGACTTAGCCAGTGATTATCACTTTTCTATGTTGGCTAAGAATGCTAAAGACATGGCAGCTGGAGCTGTTTTAGTGATTTCTGGTTTTGCAGTGATTACAGGTTTGATCATTTTTGTTCCTAAAATTTGGAATTGGATTTTTTAGAGATTTGAAAATCGGGGGAGATCGCCGATTTTCTGCTGTTTTAATGGAGATAATAGAGGTGAAATAATGACTTTTAAATCAGGTTTTGTAGCTATTTTAGGACGTCCCAATGTTGGGAAATCAACTTTTTTGAATCATGTTATGGGGCAAAAAATTGCCATCATGAGCGATAAGGCTCAAACTACTCGAAATAAAATTATGGGAATTTACACGACGGATAAGGAGCAGATTGTCTTTATCGATACGCCGGGAATTCATAAACCTAAGACGGCTCTAGGGGACTTCATGGTAGAAGCAGCTTACAGCACCTTGCGTGAGGTGGATACCGTCCTCTTCATGGTGCCGGCTGATGAGCCACGTGGCAAGGGCGATGACATGATTATCGAACGTCTGAAAGCGGCTAAGGTGCCAGTTATTTTGGTGGTTAATAAGATCGATAAAGTCCATCCGGATCAGCTCTTGGCGCAAATTGATGATTTCCGTCAGCAGATGGACTTCAAAGAAATCGTGCCGATTTCAGCCCTGCAAGGCAATAATGTGTCCCATCTGATTGACATCCTTAGTGAGAATTTGGAGGAAGGCTTCCAGTATTTCCCAGAAGACCAGATTACTGACCATCCGGAGCGCTTTCTGGTATCAGAGATGATTCGGGAGAAAGTGTTGATGTTGACACGGGAGGAAATCCCCCATTCAGTCGCGGTGGTTGTTGACAGCATGAAGCGAGACGAAGAGACGGACAAGGTCCATATCCGAGCGACTATCATGGTGGAGCGTGACAGCCAAAAAGGCATTGTCATCGGCAAAGGCGGCTCCATGCTGAAGAAAATCGGCTCCATGGCTCGGCGCGATATTGAGCTCATGCTGGGGGACAAGGTCTTCCTAGAAACCTGGGTCAAGGTCAAGAAAAACTGGCGGGACAAGAAGCTGGACTTGGCGGACTTTGGCTATAATAAAAAGGAGTATTGAGGTTCTAAGCAAGCTTTGAAAAATTATGTTTGAAATAGCAGTGAAAGAGAGCATAACATTTTGTTATCTCTTTTTACTACAAACGAGAGATGGTCTACATTTTTTTCACCAGAAAGATACTAAAATAAGAATTGGAAATAGAGTATATATATGTCAAAATTAAAATCACAACTTCCTCTTTTTCAGAAAAATGATGTTAATATTTCTAGCGATGTCAACACAGTTTGGTCTATTGCGAATACACTTCGAGGAGCTTATCGCGCAGATAAATATCGTGATGTGATTATTCCCATGTTTGTATTAGCTAGATTGGAAGCAGCTCTACTGCCAACCAAGGATCAAGTGATTGCAGCCTACAAGAAAGACAAAAAAACACCGGAACAGATTCTTGAAGATATATCAGGATATAAATACTATAATACAAGCCCTTTTACTCTTGAAAATTTGCAAAATGATCCTGATGCAATCGAAGAAAACTTTCTCGCTTATTTAGATGGTTATTCCAAACGAGTAAAGGACATTATTGAAAACCTTAAGTTTAAGGAGCAGGTCCATACCTTGGCACAGACAGGACGCCTATTCACTGTCATTAAGAAATTCTCCAAAATTGATCTATCCCCGAGTACAGTGGATTCTATGCGAATGGGCTATATGTTTGAAGACATCATTCGCCGTTTCTCCGAAAATGAGGAAGCAGGATCTCACTATACACCTCGGGAGGTCATTGCTTTGATGGTCAACTTACTGCTCGTTGAAGCAGATGAGGAACTGTTTGTAGATAAGAGAATAGTAAAAATTCTAGACATGGCTGCTGGTACGGGAGGCATGCTGGCTACAGCCAAAAGTTATATTCGCCGTTTGAATTCTGAAGTGAATGTTCTTCTCTTTGGTCAGGAATATCTC
Source organism: Streptococcus gordonii (assembly GCF_001578795.1). GTDB lineage: Bacteria > Bacillota > Bacilli > Lactobacillales > Streptococcaceae > Streptococcus > Streptococcus gordonii_A. The sequence continues at coordinate 983,499 of NZ_KQ969106.1, read as the reverse complement.
TCAGAAACTTATGGTATCGGAAGGGCAGATATGCTGATTCGGCAGGAAAATTCTGACTACTTTGTGAAGACAGATACTCTTAAAGATGGTGATCCCTTTGCGGACAAAAAGATGAATTTTGTCATTGCCAATCCTCCCTTTGGCCAGTCTTGGGGAGGAAAGGACGCGGATGATGGTGTAGAACAGGCTGTCAAAAAAGATCAAGAACTCTTTGAGGCAACCGATGGCAGACAAGGTCGGTTTGTCAATACTCCGGCAACAGGTGATGCTCAGCTGCTTTTCCACTTGCATGGCTTGGCTAAACTAGAAAAGAATGGACGTGCAGCTATTATTTCTAACGGGTCTCCGCTTTTTTCAGGTGGAACAACATCTGGAGAAAGTCAGATTAGGCGTTATATCTTAGAGAATGACTTGCTAGAAGCTATCATCGCACTCCCTGGTCAGTTTTTCTACAATACAGGAATTGGTATCTATATTTGGATCTACAATAAAAATAAAGCTCCTAAGCGTCGGAATAAGGTACAGTTTATCGATGCGACCGAAGAGTTTGTACCATTGAGAAAGTCTCTGGGACAAAAGCGTCGTGAACTTTCTGAGGACAATATCCGGCATATTATCCAGTGGTACCATAACTTTGAAGAAAACGACCATGTGAAAATATTTGATAACAAAGAATTTCTTTATAAAGAGTATATCGTTATGCAGCCTCTGCAACGTCGAGGCAGAATTACTGAAGATACCATCGAAAAGGTTAAAAGTGTCCCATTTGTAGCAAAGCTTTATGATGAATACCAATATCAGGAACTGCTTGAAATGGAGCCTCGCAGAGCCAATGATGAGAAGAAATTACAAGACTTAGCAGCGGGGAAAACTAAGCAGGAGCAGTTATTAAATGCTCTCCGGCTTGGAATCACTGATGACAGCTACCCTAATTTTGAGGAATTTAGTCAGCTAATCAGAGAGCTATTATCTGAGGTGAAGGTGACAACAGCTAATGTCAATACTATTGCGCTTGCTATGAGCGAGATGGATAAGACAGCAGAAATTGTCACAACGACCAAGAAGGACAAGTTTGGCGAGATAGCAGATGGTATTGTCTATGATAAGACCACCAAGGATAGTGAAATCGTCAAACTGACAGAGGATGTTGAAGACTACTTTGCGCGTGAAGTCTATCCACATGTACCAGACGCCCACTATTGGTTTGATGAGGAAAAGGGCTATGGAGCTGAAATTCCTTTTACTAGGTATTTCTACCAGTACCAAGCCCCAGAAAGTGCAGATAAGCTCTTGGCAGAGTTCTACGAGCTTGAAGAAGAACTACAAAACCTCTTGGAGGAGCTCAAACATGACTAGGATGAAAGAGAGTGGCATTGACTGGATTGGGCAGATACCAGAGGAGTGGGAAGTAATTAAAGTTAAATTTTTTACTTATATGAAGGGGAGAATCGGCTGGCAAGGATTAAAAGCTGATGAATTTATTGATGAGGGACCGTATTTAGTTACAGGAACCGATTTTAAAAATGGTCGAGTCAACTGGGATACAGCATATCATATATCACAAAAGAGATATGAACAAGCTCCAGAAATTCAGTTAAAGCAGGGAGACTTACTAGTTACAAAAGATGGAACTGTTGGGAAATTAGCACTTATTGATGAATTGCCAGATAGTGCGTCGTTAAATAGTCATTTACTTGTACTTAGACCTTTGTTTAATAGATATGAAAATCACTTTCTCTATTACGTTTTAAGCTCTCTAGAATTTAAAAATTATTTTCAAAAAGTTTCGATAGGTAGTACTATGGATTCATTGTCTCAAGAAAAAATGGGAGAATTTATTTTTGCACTACCCAACATAAATGAGCAAAATTCTATATCTAGATACTTAGATAAGAAAACTGCTCAGTTGGGTAAGGTTAAAAGTCTACTGGAGGAGCAGATTCAAAAACTCAAAGACTACCGCTCTAGCTTGATTTATGAGACCGTCACAAAAGGACTAGATAAAACAGTCCCTATGAAAGATTCAGGTATCGACTGGATTGGACAGGTGCCTCAAGGGTGGGGAGTAAAAGCTATCAAATATATCTTTGATGAAATTGGTAGTGGCTCTACTCCTAAAAGCGATAATGAAATATTCTATGATGGTGATATAAATTGGATTCAATCTGGAGATTTATATCAAACTGATACGGTGACGAGTGTAAGTAAAACTATTAGTTATCAAGGTTTTAAATCTACTTCGGCATTAAAAATATATCAACAACCTTTTGTTGCTTTAGCAATGTACGGTGCTTCAGTTGGCAATGTGGCTGTTAGTTACATTGATGCTTGTGTTAATCAAGCAGTTGTCGCAATGTTGGGATCCTCTGAAAAAGTTAGCTTTGGGAAATATGCTATAGAAGCAAGTAAGAGTAATTTGATTTTTTCTGCACAAGGTGGGACTCAACCAAATATCAGTCAAAATTTAATAAAAAATTGGAGCATTCCTCAGCCTAAAAATGAAGAACAAGAACAAGTTGTTGATTTTCTTGATAAGAAAACAGTTCAAATAGATAAACTTATTCAAATCAAGAACGAGCAAATTAAAAATATTAACAAACAACGACAAACTCTTATTTATGATTATGTGACAGGGAAAAGGAGAGTGTAGATGGTTGTAGAACGCGAATTCAAGTGTCTGTTTTATAAAGTTGTTTCTAAAGAAAATGCCGTTTCAAAGATTAATGCTTTTTTTGCTGAGATTAATCCAATGACACCACTTAGTACAGAATCTATTGGAAATCTATCTTATTATTTACGTAGCGATATTCGAAAAACGGATACTTATTTATTATTTACTATTGCAAAAGTTGATTTGAATCAAGATATTCAGATAGATGATATTCAGACTCAAAATAGAGATATAGTAGAAAAAGAAGATACCGAAGGAATAGCTAATGACGCTCAATTTTTATATGATTTCAACAATAGCATTTTAGTTCAGAAACGCGGTAAATCTCAAACTACAATAGAAGAATTAAGAAAATTCATAGCCTTAAAGGTTGGTATTGATTATAGAGAATTCGAATTTAATATTATAAAGGATAAAAATGCTATTGAAAATCTAAATAACATGCGACATATCCATGACGTTGTTTTTTCAATTGCTATTCCTGAAAATTTATCGTTATTCTCAGAGCAAGTAAAAGATATTAATAGTGGTGTTGAATTTGCTAAAGAGATGTCGGCACAAAGTATGGAAATGAGAATAAAGGGAGCTAGTTTAAATAAAAATAGAATTAAACGAGCTATAGACGAATTGTGTTCGTATAAAGATAATCAGAATATGAAGATCCGAACTATGTCTGTTTATGGTGACTCAGAGATAATTGATTTAGTAACTCATAAGTTAAACTATTATGAAAAATATTATCTAGATGAAGTTGATAACAATGTCTTTTATGATAAACTTGAAAGAGCTTATAAAGTAAGGGAAGAGTATTTGAATGATTACTAAAATTAGAAAACATGAGAAAAAAATATTTTTTTTCCTTTCTTTGTTAGTAGCTTTGTATTTTTTGATATGTCCAATCAAATTGTCCGTTTTTCAGAATTATGCAGATTTTCTATCATCTATTCAAAATGTCCTTATTTTTACATCAGGTGTACTTATAGCCTCATTTAGTATTACTTCATTTTTACCGGACAATCCATTTATCAAAAAACTAAAAACTCTGAATTTAGACTTGCTAATAATGAAACAACTTTTTGATCTGTCGATTTTATCAGTACTATTATTAATTTTTCCTTCTATTTTTATATCTCTTGAACAAAATAACTCAGCAAATATTGTACATGTGGGTATGAGCATCTTTATCGGAAGTTTATTGTATTTCATTTTATCGCTATGTAGTTTAGTATTAACTTTTAGAAAGATTCTATGTTTAAGTTTAGATAGTGAAAAGGAAAAAAGAAAGACTAATTAGATATTTGTAAGTAATGGGGACATAATTGGGAATAGTGAGTTTTATAAGACTAATGTGTATGGCCTACATATTATTTTCGTTTATTATCCTTCCGTTAATCCGCAAATATTGTTCCGTTATTCCTCATATTGTTCCGAACTATGGTATAATAGAGGGAGAAAGTGAGGAGTGCTCATGTATATGACAGTGAGGCAGGCAGCTGATCTCTGGGGTATTTCTGATCGTCGAGTTCGGTCTCTGTGCAGTCAGGGAAAGATTCCGGGTGCTGTCCAAGAAGGGCGTTTGTGGAGAATTCCCTCAGATGCCAGAAAACCAGCGGATGGTCGCTATAAAAAAGCAGAGAGCCTCTTGCCTTTGATTGATGAAAAGATGATGAAGTTATCAAAACTTCGCCCTTTGACGGATGGAGAGCTGGAGCGGCTGAATGAAGAGTTCACAGTCGAATATACTTATAATTCAAATGCCATTGAGGGCAATACTCTGACCTTGCGTGAGACAGATTTGGTCCTGCGTGGATTGACTATTGACCAAAAGCCTTTAAAAGATCATATGGAGGCAATCGGTCATCAGGAGGCTTTTCAGTATGTTCAAAGGCTTGTTGAGAAGAACCAGTCTTTGTCAGAACAGATGATAAAGGATATTCACTATTTAGTATTAGCGGATAAAAAAAATGACCGAGGCATTTATCGGAGAGTCCCGGTGCGCATCATGGGAGCAGCCAATGAACCGGCTCAGCCGTATATGATTGCTCCATTGATGGAAAAGCTCCTAGTAGACTATGCTGTAAGTCAGGAAAATATGGTGACCAAGCTAGCTCAGTTTCATATTGCCTTTGAGAGTATCCATCCGTTTATTGACGGCAATGGGCGAACGGGGCGGCTCTTGGTGAATTTGGAGTTGATGAAGGCGGGTTATCCACCGATTGATATAAAATTTACGGATAGATTGGCCTATTACCAAGCATTTGATGACTTTCACTCAAAAGGGACTTTATCGGCAATGGAGGATTTATTTGCCAAATATATCAATGAAAGATTGGATATGTATTTGGAGATTCTATCTCTTGATGATGAAGGATAAGGAGAGCAGATGGCAAATTTAGATATTACTGAGCGTTATGATTTTCAGCAATGGATTTTAAAAGATCTCATTCAGTATAATGGCTATATTCAGCGTGCTCAGTCTGCTTATAATCAAAGGTTGGCTATGGATATAGATATTTTATGGGAATTTCTGATGTCAACCCAAGAAGCAACTGTCGAAAAACTCTTGAAGCGTTTTGATAGAGAGACTATTCTCAATTTGATTAATCAAGAAATTATCAAAGGTGGTCTTCTATTTGCCTTAAAAGATGGAGTGTATATTGAGAATAAAAAACTTCGTCTTATGTACCGCAGACCAGCAACAGACTTTAATGAAAAGGCTAGTCATCAGTATAATTTAAATCGCTTGACAGTAATGGAAGAAGTGGTCTATAAGGACCAAGAACGTATTGACTTAGTCATCTTTCTTAATGGCTTAGCCTTGTTTGCTATTGAGTTGAAACTAAATTCAAGTGGCCAATCTGTCCAGGATGCTATTAATCAGTTAAAAGGACGTGATGTTAAAAATCGTCTTTTCCGATTTAATGCAGGAGTATTAGTTAGTTTTGCG
>NZ_KQ969106.1:967462-977861 GCF_001578795.1 Streptococcus gordonii | reverse complement strand
TCGTCTTTTCCGATTTAATGCAGGAGTATTAGTTAGTTTTGCGGTTGACTGGATGGAAGTCTATATGACAACTCAGCTTAAGGGATCAGATACCTACTTCTTGCCTTTTAATAAAGGAAAGGGTGAAGGGATTGACCAAGGAGCAGGGAATCCCCAGAATAATCAGGGGCCAGAAACAGAATATCTATGGCGAGATTTGCTGAAGAAAGAAAGTATCCTACAGTTGATTGAACGTTTTATCTTTTTAACGCCTGATAAAAAGGATATCATTTTTCCGCGTTATCAGCAGAGACGAGCAGTTAATCGTATTTTAGAAGATATGCGAGTCAACCATACTGACAGAAACTATCTGATTCAGCATTCTGCGGGGTCGGGTAAAACAAATACGATTGCTTGGTTGGCACACAGCTTAGTTAGTCTTCATGATGAAGAAAATCAAAATATCGTTGATACAGTTTTGGTTGTTACTGACCGTATCGTTGTTGACCGTCAACTTCAAGATGCTATTCGTTCTATTGAGCATCAGCCTGGTGTGATTAAGGTTATGGATGATAAGGCTACTTCTAGCGACTTAGCAGATGCACTTGCTGGGAATACAAAAATTGTTGCGACCACTATCCATAAGTTTGCACAAATAAATAAATCAAACTGGATGTCTGCGGGTGTAACAGCAGAAAAGAAATTTGCCATTTTGATTGATGAGGCGCATAGTTCTACGACTGGCTCCTATATGAGTGCAGTCAGTCAGGTATTGACTGAAACGGATATAGGGAACGGCACAATGGATGAGCCACAAGAAGTGTCTGTCGGCGATGCTATTGAACAGGAAATTGCCCGTACAGGGAAACAAGACAATATTTCTATTATTGCATTTACAGCGACACCTAAAGCTACTACATTGCAGTTGTTTGGCTCTACTAGACCAGATGGTTCAAAGGTTCCTTTTGACTTGTACAGTATGAAGCAGGCTATTGAGGAAGGTTTTATTTTAGATGTTCTCAATAACTACACCACTTATAAATCATACTACAAGCTAAATAAGGCGGTCGAAGAGGATCCTGAACTCAAAACGACAGTGGCAAAGCGGAAAATTGCTAAATTTGTGGAGCTATCTGATGAAAATATTCATCAAAAGGTCGAAATTATCATGGACCATTTTATTACTCATGACATCATGGCTGATTTAGGTGGACATGGAAAGGCAATGATTGTAACTTCAGGACGTGAGGCAGCTGTCAAATACCAACAAGCTTTTAAGAAATATTTAAAAGAGCATCATATTACTAGTATCGGAGCGGCCGTCGCTTTTTCAGGAAGGTTGAGCCTTGATGGAGCTGAATTTAGCGAATCTTCTATGAATGGCTTTAGTGAAGATAAGCTCAAAAGTAAGTTTGATACTGATGATTATCAAGTGCTAATCGTTGCAAATAAATATCAAACGGGCTTTGACCAGCCTAAATTATTGGCTATGTATGTAGATAAAAAGTTGCGTGATGTAGCAGCAGTACAGACTTTATCTCGTTTGAATCGTATTGTAAAAGGCTATCACAAAAAGACCTTTATTCTTGATTTTAAAAATACCTATGAGGATATTAATAGAGCTTTTGCTCCCTACTACCGAGAAACAATTTTGACTGAAACGATTACTCCGAGCGATGTATTTGATTTAGATGCTAAAATTGAAAGTTATGGAATAGTAGATAATGATGATGTCCATGCCTATAATCAATTCTTATATCAAGAGAAACGTTCCAGCCGCGATAAACAAAAGATGCTCGCTCTACTGTCAAACGGGTATGCACGAGTGCAGCGTTTTGATGAAAAAGAACAAGTAAATATCCGTAAAGTTATTCGTGGATTTTTACGGATGTATACCTTCTTGATTCAGGCTACAGCTTATCAAAATGAATTGCTTCATGAACGATACAATTATCTGCAAGGTCTTGTGAAAAATGATTGATGTCCGATTGGGAGGGAATGATTTCACTATTGCTGATAAGATTGTTGTAGATTATATGAAACACAAACAAACCGGTTTTTACACTGTGGCAGAGTTAGAGGGAAATTATTCGGTGACACTGAATAAGCCGAATTTATCAAATGTTTCTGAAGAACAAGAGAAAAAATTGTCTGAAATTATTGAAGAAATTAATGAGCAGCTTGATTTAGATATTGATGATCAAATTGCTGTTAGCGGGGCAGTCTCAATTAGGGAATTGATGAAGAAGAATCCTAAATTGAAGCAATCAGCTTTAGTAAACTCTCGCGAAGATTTCGAATTTTCATTTGAGGATGAAATTGATAAAGCTTTAACTGATGGTTACACCCAAAATCAAGATTTCTTTGGAGTGCTATTGAGTAATGAAGATTTCAAAAAGCGTATTGCAAAGATTTTTATTGATGATGTTTACCAAAGTTTTAAAAAGAGTAGTGATTAAAAATTCTATTAGGAATAACAAAAATTACACAAGCAAATTTGTCTATTCTAAAAACAGGTAAGGCTAAGGGTATTCGCTTTGCGACCTTGCTGGCTATCTGTGAAACGCTGGCTTGTCAGCCTGGTGATATTTTAGAGTATATTTCTGACTAATAAATAGAAGATAGAAAGGAACTTTATGCCTGAATTACCTGAAGTGGAAACGGTTCGGCGCGGTTTGGAGCGTCTGGTTGTTGGCAAGACGATTGGACAGGTGCGGGTCCGCTATGCTAAGATGATCGGTACAGGAGTGGATAGATTTGTCCACGACTTGCCAGGTCAGACCATTGAAAGGATTGGCCGTCGGGGCAAGTATTTGCTCTTTTACCTGACAGGCGGAGTGCTGGTTTCCCATCTGCGAATGGAAGGTAAGTATCTTTTTTATCCTGATGCGGTGCCTGAGCGCAAGCATGCCCATGTCTTTTTCGAGATGACGGATGGTGGAACGCTTGTTTATGAGGATGTTCGCAAGTTTGGGACCATGGAGCTCTTGAGAAAGGACCAGCTGGAGGCTTATTTTGCTGCCAGAAAGCTTGGTCCTGAGCCGACAGCGGCGGACTTTCTTTTGGCGCCTTTTGCAGCAGCTTTGAGTCGTTCCAAGAAGCCCATCAAACCCTATTTGCTGGAGCAGACCTTGGTCGTTGGTCTGGGCAATATCTATGTAGATGAGGCCCTTTGGCGGGCGCGGATTCATCCGGCAAGGCCAGCAGCTAGTCTAAAGCCTACTGAAGTGAAGCGGCTGCGTGAGCAGATTATAGAAGTTTTGCAGCTTGGGATTGAAAAGAGAGGCTCGACCATTCGGACCTACCGCAATGCTTTGGGTGAAGATGGCACGATGCAGGATTTTCTGCAGGTCTATGGAAAGACTGGTCAACCCTGTGCTAGATGTGGCAGCTCGATTGAAAAAATTAAGTTAGGTGGACGCGGTACTCATCTCTGTCCTCACTGCCAGAAAGCGAGGTAGTTACCATGGTAAGAATTATCGGTATCACTGGTGGCATTGCCTCTGGTAAGTCAACAGTGACAGAGTTTTTGAGGCAGCAGGGATATCAGGTTATCGATGCGGATCAGGTAGTGCATGAGCTACAAGAGCCTGGCGGACGACTTTATCAAGCTCTTTTATCCGCTTTTGGTCCAGCTATCTTACAAGAAGATGGGCGCTTGAATCGGCCCAAGCTGGGAGCTATGATTTTTGGGAATCCTCAACTCTTGGCGCAGTCCAGTCAAATACAAAATCAGATTATCCGTGAGGAACTGGCTGGCAGGCGAGATTTGCTGGCAGATAAGGAAGATATCTTTTTTATGGACCTCCCCCTCTTGTTTGAACTGGATTACGAGGCCTGGTTTGATCAGATCTGGCTAGTGGATGTGACGGAGGAAACTCAGCTCAGTCGCCTTATGACTCGAAATGCTCTCAGTCAGGAAGAGGCTGAAAAACGCATAGCTGCTCAGCTATCTCTTCAAGAAAAACGAAATAGAGCAGACGTGCTTATTGATAATAATGGCCCGCTAGAGCTTACTCAAGAGCAACTTCGCGAGGCTTTGCAAAAACTAGAAAGAAGATGATTTTATTACAAATCAAGTAAATTGGAAACACAATCTTTGGATTGCCTGGTTGGGAAATTTTTTTGTTGGAGCTAGTTTATCTTTGGTCGTTCCTTTTATGTCCCTTTTTGTGGAGGAATTAGGAGTTCGTGGGCATATGGTTGATCTGTATGCAGGGATCGCTGTATCAAGCTCGGCTATGACAGCAGCTTTTCTCTCGCCGGTTTGGGGAAGTTTAGCTGACAAATATGGCCGTAAACCCATGATGATTCGAGCTGCACTGGCTATGACCTTTACCATGGGAGGAATGGCGTTTGTACCAAGTGTCTTTTGGCTGATTGTATTACGGCTTTTAAACGGTGTCTTTTCTGGCTATGTCCCAAATAGTACAGCCTTAATTGCTAGTCAGGTTCCCAAAAAGTATTCTGGCTATGCTTTAGGAACGTTATCGACTGGTGTGGTCGCAGGAACCTTGATGGGGCCACTATTAGGAGGTTTTGTGGCACAAAGCATCGGAATTAGAAATGCTTTTTTGCTTGTTGGCTTGTTTCTTTTCATTGTCACTCTTTTGACAATTTTTTACGTGACAGAAGACTTTGAGCTAGTGGCTAAAGATAGACAGTTAGCAACCAAGGATCTTTTAGCTGAGCTACCCCATAAGTCTATTTTGTTTGCCTTGTTCTTGACTAGCATGGTAATTCAAATGTCTGCTCAGTCTATTTCTCCTATTTTGACTCTTTATATTCGATCTATGGGGCAAACAGATAATCTGATATTTGTCTCCGGACTTATTGTGTCAGCTATGGGAGTTTCTAGTATTTTGTTTTCTAGTCTTCTTGGGAAATTAGGGGATAAGATTGGTAACCACCGTCTCCTACTTTTGGCACTGTTGTACAGTTTTGTTATCTATCTATTCTGTGCTTGGGCGAAGACACCTTGGGAATTGGGCTTTTTGCGTTTCTTATTTGGCATGGGGACGGGTGCATTGTTACCTGGAGTCAGCTCTCTGCTTAATAAGTTGACACCTAAAGAAGGGATTTCTAGGATTTTTAGCTATAATCAAACCTTCTTTTATATTGGTGGAGTCGTAGGACCAATAATGGGGTCAGCTATTGCGGTCAGTCTCAGTTACCACTGGGTCTTCTATGTGACGGCAGGTTTGGTCTTACTAAACTTTTTCGTTTTGTTAATTTGTTTTAGAAAATATTTAGGAGTGAGAGAAATCAGTGCGGGTTAAAGTAAATCTCAAATGTTCTTCCTGTGGCAGTCAAAATTATCTGACAAGTAAGAATAGTAAAAACCATCCAGAAAAGATTGAAGTATTAAAATATTGCCCTAAAGAAAGAAAAGTAACTTTACATCTTGAATCTAAATGAATTTTATGATAAAATAGATAAGATTTTAAGGAGTTTGTATTTATGTATAATCTATTATTAATGATTCTATTAATTTTGTCAGTCATTATTGTCATTGCAATCTTTATGCAGCCAACAAAAAACCAATCGAGCAACGTTTTTGACGCCAGCGCGGGTGATTTATTTGAACGATCAAAGGCGCGAGGTTTTGAGGCTGTTATGCAGAATTTGACCGGCCTTCTCGTCTTTTTCTGGTTAGCGGTTGCCTTAGCGTTGACAATCTTATCTAGTAGATAAAATGGGCTCTGACTTTGTCTTAGCCTTTTTTTAAAGTTAAAAATAGGCTATAAAATAGTTTAATGGAGCAAAGAAGAGAAAAAGTATGAAATCAGAAATAATTCAATATTTAGAAATGAGACAGCAGGCCAGCGTGGATGAGTTGGCGGTTGCCTTGGGGAAAGAGTCTTCCAAGGACTTTAGTGACTTGGTCAAGACCATCTCCCAGATGGAAAGAAAGCGTCAGATTCGCTTTGATGATAAGGGAAGGATTGAGCTTTATGAAAAGAAAAAACAAGAAAGATTGATCCTTAGGGGGATTTTTCATGCCCATAAAGCAGGCTTTGGCTTTGTCACCCTGAATGAGGAAGAGGATGATCTCTTTGTCGGCCGTAATGATGTCAATCATGCCATTGATGGCGATACGGTGGAAGTAGTTATTACCAAGGTGGCAGACCGAATCAAGGGAACATCAGCTGAGGCTAAGATTATCAATATTTTGGAGCACAGCCTGACGTCAGCGGTTGGCCAGTTGGTTTTGGATGAGGAAAAACCTAAGTACGCGGGCTATATCCGCTCGAAAAATCAGAAAATCAGCCAGCCCATTTATGTCAAAAAACCAGCCATGGTTTTGGATGGCACAGAAGTGCTCAAGGTCGCTATTGAAAAATATCCGACTAAGAAACACGATTTCTTCGTGGCTAGTCTGGTTGATGTGGTCGGTCATGTCAACGACCCAGGTATTGATGTACTGGAAGTGCTGGAGTCGATGGACATTGTCTCCGAATTTCCAGAAAAGGTCTTGGAAGAGGCCGAGCGAGTTCCAGATGCACCGACAGAGAGTGATTTGGAAGGCCGTTTGGACCTGCGAGATGAGATTATCTTCACCATCGATGGGGCGGATGCCAAGGACTTGGACGATGCGGTTCATATCAAACGCCTGAAAAATGGTAACTTTGAGCTGGGCGTCCATATCGCAGATGTGTCCTACTATGTCAAGGAAGACTCTGAGCTAGATAAGGAAGCCCTCAATCGAGCAACCTCAGTCTATGTGACCGACCGAGTGGTGCCTATGTTGCCAGAGCGCCTGTCCAACGGTATCTGCTCCCTCAATCCCAATGTGGATCGTCTGACCCAGTCGGCTATCATGGAGATAGATGCTAAGGGGCGTGTTGTCAAGCATACTATTACACAGACTGTTATCAAGACGACCTTTCGCATGACCTACAGTGATGTCAACGACATCATCGCAGGTGATGAGGAAAAAGCTGAGCAGTTCAAGGCTATTGTGCCTAGTATTGACAGCATGGTCCAGCTACATGAGATTCTGGAAAGCATGCGTTTTAAACGTGGAGCGCTTAACTTTGACACCAATGAAGCCAAAATCATGGTCAACAAAGAAGGCCGACCGGTGGATATTGTCCTGCGCCAGCGGGGAATCGCTGAGCGCATGATTGAGTCCTTTATGCTGGTGGCTAATGAGACGGTAGCTGAGCATTTTGCTAAGCTAAATCTGCCCTTCATCTATCGGATCCACGAGGAGCCTAAGGCGGAGAAGGTGCAGAAGTTTATCGATTACGCCTCTAGCTTTGGGATTCGGATATACGGGACGGCTAGCTCTATGAGTCAGCATGCCCTGCAGGATATTATGGAAGCGGTCAAAGATCAGCCTTATGAGGAAGTCCTATCTATGATGCTTCTGCGCTCTATGCAGCAAGCTCGCTATTCTGAGCACAATCACGGCCACTATGGTCTGGCAGCGGAGTTTTATACGCATTTCACCAGTCCGATTCGCCGCTATCCAGACCTTCTAGTTCACCGGATGGTGCGGGATTATGGACAGTCTAAAGAAATAGCAGAGCATTTTGAGCAAGTGATTCCAGAGATTGCCAGTCAGTCTTCCAGCCTAGAGCGTCGGGCTATAGAGGCCGAGCGAGAAGTTGAAGCCATGAAGAAGGCTGAGTACATGGAAGAATTCGTTGGGGAAGAGTTTGACGGCGTGGTCTCAAGCGTAGTTAAGTTTGGACTCTTTGTCGAGCTGCCCAATACGGTTGAAGGCTTGATTCATGTTACTAACCTGCCAGAGTTTTACAGCTACAATGAGCGGACTATGACCCTGCAAGGAGAAAAGTCCGGCGTGGTCTTCAAGGTCGGTCAGCAGATTCGCATCAAGCTGGTCCGAGCAGATAAGGCTACAGGCGAGATTGACTTTGAATACCTGCCTAGTGAATTTGATCTGGTAGAAAAGACAAGTAAGAGTGGCAGAGGAAAGTCAGGCAGAAAGAGACGCCGTGAGGATGAGAAGCGTAGCCATTCTTCCAAAGAAAAAGGCTACAAGGATAAGAAAGAAAAGAAGGCCAAGAAAGGTAAGAGCCAGAAGGCATTTTACAAGGAGCTAGTCAAGAAAGGAGCCAAGCATGGCAAAGGGAGAAGGAAAGGTCGTCGCGCAAAATAAAAAGGTCAGACACGACTACACCATCGTGGATACCATCGAGGCGGGTCTGGTGCTGACGGGAACGGAGATCAAGAGCGTGCGCGCTGCCCGCATCAATCTCAAAAACGGCTTTGCCCAGATCAAAAACGGCGAAGCCTGGCTCAGCAATGTCCATATCGCGCCCTATGAAGAGGGCAATATCTGGAACCAAGAGCCTGAGCGCCGCAGAAAGCTGCTGCTGCACAAGAAGCAGATCCAAAAGCTGGAGCAGGAGACCAAGGGAACTGGGATGACGCTGGTGCCGCTCAAGGTCTATCTCAAGGACGGCTACGCTAAGCTGCTTTTGGGCCTGGCCAAAGGGAAGCACGACTATGACAAGCGCGAGTCCATCAAGCGCCGCGAGCAAAACCGTGACATCGCACGGCAGATGAAGAACTTTAATACGAGATGAAAGATCGGAGGTCCGGTCTTTTTTATCTCTTCTCTTTCTGTCCATTGCCATAAATAGACTAAAAGTACACAAAAGAACCATTAAATCAAAATAATATAGAATAAACAAACACTTTTGTAATAAATATTGTAAACGCTTGCAAAAACACCTTTATATAGTATACTGAGGATGGAATGTTTTGGTATTATGGTTTATACTACTTAGACTGGGACTCGATTCCAGCCCTGCAGATAGTCAAAAGGAGATAGACTATGAAGAAAATACTGCTCAGACTAATGTTCCTTGCAATGTTAGTTGCTCTTTTACCTGTTCAAGTTGCACAGGCTTGTTCTGCGTTTATTGTCGGTAAAGACCTGACAGCAGATGGCTCTACTCTATTTGGTCGGACAGAGGACTATCCCTACGCCCCTGACGGTGGTCGGCACAATCAAAACTATGTAGTTGTGCCAGCTAAGACCTATAAAGATGGCGATAAGATAGAAGATGAGTCAAATGGCTTTACCTATCCGCATTTGGCGAATGAAATGAAATACACAGCTGTCTACGACTCTGATCGTGACAACGGAAGTAACGGAAACTTCGCTGCGCATGGTTTTAATGAACTTGGTGTAGCTATGACAGCGACCGTTTCAGCAACACCAAACGATAAAGTGTTAAAAGAAGATCCACTTGTAAAAGATGGTCTTCCAGAAGCATCATTAGTTGACCTTGCTTTGCCTCGTGCGAAAACAGCACGTGAAGTTATTGAGACAGTCGCGAAAGTTCTGGATGAAAAAGGGTCAGCAGAAGGAAATATCATCGTTGCAGCAGATAAAAATGAGCTATGGTACATGGAAATCCTGTCTGGTCACCAATATGTAGCCATCAAATTCCCAACGAATAAGTATGCTGTCTTTGCGAACACTTACTATCTTGGTCACGTTGACTTGAACGATAAGGAAAATGTCATTGCTTCTAAAGATGTGGAAGAAGTAGCTAAAAAAGCAGACAACTATAAGACCGACAAAGATGGCAACTTTATGATTGCTAAATCATACGGACCTGATAAATATATGGAACGTAACCGTTCTCGGACTTATGCAGGTATCAAGTGGATGGACCCACAAGCAAAAGTAAATTATGACGATGAAGCTTTTGATCTCTTGCGCGAACCAACTGATCCAAATAAGAAATACACGGTTCATGATGTGATCGCGGAACAAAGAAATCGTTTTGAACACTTGCCAGAATATAAGGCAGATGATTTGGTTGAAGTTGGTAAGAAAATAGATACCAATGTTTATAAGTATGCTTTAGGTAACGAAAATGTAATCGACGCCCACGTTTATCAAATCAAACCAAACCTACCAAATGCCTTTGGCGGTGTCATGTGGCTGGGTCTGGCACAAAGTCGCAACACACCATATGTGCCATTCTATGGTAATGTAGAAGATACTTACGAAGCTTTCAAGAACCGTTCTACTAAATATGACGGAAAATCTTGGTATTGGACTGTTTGGCATATTGACCAAATGGTTATGAAATATCCAGAAATCTTTGGTAACAGCATCCAAGAAAAATGGAAAGAAAAAGAAGCTGAATGGGATAAAGAACAAACCGAACGCGACGCCAAATATGCAAACTACACAGATGAACAAGCCAAAGCCGCTGGATCAGAAGTGACTAAGGAAGCCTTGGAACGCTCAGAAAAAATCTTTAAGGAAATCAAAGCAGTCGAAGCTGAGATGGAAGAAAAGATCAAGAAGGAAAAAGGTCAAGATGCCGACCTTGTTTATACCGGATATAACAAGGCAAATCTCTTGGCAGATGCCAAAAAAGGTAAGGAAAAAGACAAAGCTAAGGAAAGTGATACCAAGAAAGAA
>NZ_KQ969106.1:962932-967094 GCF_001578795.1 Streptococcus gordonii | reverse complement strand
AACTCTGAAACTAAGAAGAGCGATTCTAACCAGTACGGTTTGTGGATAGTCATAGCCTTAGTCGTTGTTGTAGGTGGCTTTATTGCCTTCAAACAATTTAGCAATAAGAAGGAAGACTAAGTTTTTCTTATCTATTCTGACTAAAGAACCGAGTTCCGATACTCGGTTCTTTTTCCATTTCTAGCTTTAACTTCTCAAAGGTTTGGTATTTTCTTAATTTTGATGTGCAGGTAAGCTTGTCAAGAGGACGATTTTTCGGTATGATTAAAAAGAAATCAGATTGCTTGGAAGGAATTATATGATGCAAGATTTAGTTATGTATAAACGTATGCCCATTTGGACTGCAGAAACTATGCCAGAAGCTGTGCAACGCAAGCATAATACCAAGGTAGGCACTTGGGGGAAAATCACAGTCCTTACTGGAGAATTAAAATTTATTGAAATGACTGAGAATGGGGAAGAGTTGGCTGAGCACATTTTTAAAGCTGGAGAAGACAATCCCTATGCCCAGCCCCAGGCTTGGCATCGTGTCGAAGCCTTGACTGACGATCTCGAATGGTACTTAGAGTTCTACTGTCTACCCAAGGATTACTATGCAAAGAAATATGGACTGACGCCGGTCCATTCTGAGGTACTGGAAGCTGCAGAAACTGTAAAACCTGGAAAAGCTTTGGATTTGGGCTGTGGCCAAGGAAGAAATGCTCTCTTTTTGGACCAGTTGGGATTTGATGTAACTGCTGTAGATGTTAATCCCTTGTCATTAAACAATCTTGCCTCTATTATTGAAGAAGAAGATCTGAATATGTTAGCTGGAACTTATGACATTAATTCTGCGAACCTGACTCAAAAGTACGATTTTATTGTATCCACTGTAGTCTTTATGTTCTTGAATCGCGAACGTGTTCCTGAGATTATCCACAATATGCAAGAGCAAACAAACCCAGGTGGCTATAATCTTATCGTCTGTGCTATGGATACAGAAAGCCATCCTTGTCATATGCCTTTCTCTTTTACCTTTAAGGAAGGAGAGCTACGTGAATATTACAAGGATTGGGACTTCATCAAATATAATGAAGATCTAGGCAGACTTCATAAGGTTGATGAAAATGGCAATCGAATCCAGCTTCAATTTGCGACGATGCTGGCTAAAAAGAAATAAACAATAATGGAAGTACTAGTTTTGCTAGTATTTCCAATTTTTTTGTTTGCAAAAAAATTTTTATACAGCTTGATAGGAATGTTTGTAAATTTATACAAGAACCTCAAGTGAAAAAATTAAATTTACAAAGTAATCAGAATTTATCTTAGGTGAATTTATTCATTTTTCTGTAGAAATCTATTTTGAAAACGCTTGCAAGAGTAGAAAGAGAATAGTATACTAAACATGTGGTATTCGGTTTACCAATTAATATATAAAGGAGAAACTGATGAAAAAGAATCTTTTCAGATGGCTTGTTACAGCCATGATGCTTCTTATACTCTTTCCTTTCCAAGTCGTCCAAGCTTGTACGGGCTTTATCATTGGGAAGAATTTGACGACCGATGGTTCGACTCTCTATGGCCGAACAGAGGACTTAGAGCCCAATCACAATAAAAACTTTGTTGTGAGGGAGAGAAAGAATAATAAAGCTGGTGATAAATTCGTAGATGAAACCAATGGCTTTAGCTTTGATTTACCAGCTGTTAGTTACAAGTATACGGCAGTTCCAGATGTGACTCCAGAACAAGGTGTCTTTGATGAAGCTGGCTTCAACGAGGAAGGAGTTTCTATTTCTGCGACTGTCTCAGCAAGTGCCAACGATGACATTCAGAAAAAGGATCCTTACGTTAAGGATGGTATTGCCGAGTCAGCTATAACTTCTGTAGTTCTTCCTCATGTCAAAACAGCTAGGGAAGGAGTAGAGCTCCTAGCAAAAATTGTTAGAGAAAAGGGTGCGGCAGAAGGAAATATCATAACGATTGCAGACAAGTCTGGTGTTTGGTATATGGAGATCCTTTCTGGGCACCAATACGCAGCAATCAAGTTTCCTGATGACAAATACGCTGTCTTTCCTAACACTTTCTTCCTTGGCAATATCAATGTAAATGATACAGAAAATACTATTGCTTCAGCAGATCTTGAGAAAACAGCTCGTGATGCTGGAACTTACAAAGAAGTTAATGGGGCATTTCATATAGCTCAATCCTATAATCCGCCTTTGGCTGAAGCGAATCGTTCTAGGGTTTGGTCTGGTATCAAGGCTTTGAATCCAAATGCAGATGTAAAATATGACGATGAATATTTTGAACTCATGCACTCAACCAATGACAAGCTTAGTCTACGAGATGCTATGAATTTGCAACGAAATCGCCTAGAAGGAACAGACTTTAAACCGCTGGATCAGATGGAGCTTGATGGTAAAGGAATTCCAGATAAGAAAAAGGCAGATCCTGTTTATAAGTATCCGATCTCCAATCCTAATGTCATGGAAGCACATATCTTCCAGTTAAAAGATAATTTACCTGCTAAAACAGGAGGAGGCATTTTCTGGCTTTCTATGGGAAGTCCGCGAAATGCACCATACCTACCTTACTATGCAAATATCAACAATACTTATCAGGCTTATCAAGAAATGAGTACAGCCTATAATGAAAATTCTTGGTATTGGACAGTTAGCCGTATCAATGATCTAGTAGCTAAATATCCTGATTTATTTGAAGATGGTTCTATCCGTAGTGAAATTGAACGTCTAGAAACCCAATGGATGGAAGAGCAGGCTGCTTATGATAAAGAACAAATTAATCTGGCTAATCAACCAGAAGAAGCTAGTCTAAAAGCAACAAAACTTTCTATGGAACGGGCGGAATCAGTCTTTAAACACCTCAAGGAAATTCAGAAAAAAGCTGAAGACAAGGTAGTTAGTGAATATGGTATTAAAGCCCTAAAAGAAATTGAGGAGTCAGAAGATTCTAATACTGAAGAAACCATTCGTCTGGAAGATTTTGACTACGATATTGCTTTGGCAGGAGGAATCTTTGTTCTGACTGTTGTTGGAATAGTAATCTATCTCGTAAAACGCAAAAATAAAAAAGGAGCAGACAGTCATGAATAAAACAAGAAGAGTTGCTCTCTATATTTATTTGGTATTAGCAGGTATCGGCTTGCAGTTTGAATTGGGAGACATGGCAGATAAGGACATCACCTTAGAGGCTGGTCGTGACCTCATCCTTAATCTAGCTGTTTTAGCGGCCTTCTTCCTACCTATCTATTTCTTGATTAAAAAGCTTGCCAAGAAATTATCTGTTGAGACTATTGTTCTCGGAACTGCCCTTTTTGGAGGTGCCTTTATTGCAGGCTGGCTTAGCTTTGCAGGTAATAGCTTGATTGACATTATTAATTCAAATTTCATCAAAGATCCTGCTGTTTTTAATGACTGGACCAATGCACTGACGGCTCCATTTGCTGAGGAATTTTTCAAGGCCTTGACTGCCTTTGCGGCCCTTTATATTTTGGGAAGAAAAGATATCCAATCTGTCTTAATAGCTGGATTGAGCTCTGGTTTTGGTTTCCAAGTCATAGAAGATATTGGTTATGTATCCAGACAGACTTTTGGTGGAGAAAATAGCGGTGCTTTAGAAGCGATTGGTAGAATTGCTGGTGGCTTTGCTTCTCATACGCTCTATACGGCAGTCGTGACTGTTGGGGTCTACCTTCTCTTTTCTAAAGTTTATAAGAAATATCGCCGCTTCGGTCTCTGGTGTGTCGTTTCAACAGTTGTTAACCATTTTATTTGGAACTCTCCATTTTACGAAACAGAACATCGGATTAATCTAGTTGTTGGAGCTTTATTTGCTTTTCTTGCAGCTACCTTTGTAGAGGTTTATCGGCTGGTCATAAAAGAGCATAACTTAAGTTGAATAAACTAAAACAAGCCTTTAAGTGGCTTGTTTTAGTTTGAAAAGTGAGGTCTGTTTGCGACATATCAGTTAGGTTCAGCATATAATTCTCTCTTCCCAGACTACCAGTATTCGTGTAAGTAGAAGCTTATTCACAAAGAGATTGATAAAGTAGTTCTGCTCCTTCTTAACTCCAATAGTCATAGTTATAAGTAGTCAAAATTATGTCAGTGATTTCTTCAGGTTCTTCCTGAGCTCCGCCAGCTATCCAGAGAGAAACAACCCC
>NZ_KQ969106.1:957671-962423 GCF_001578795.1 Streptococcus gordonii | reverse complement strand
ATTCTCTTTCCTCCTCAAAAAAACAATAAAGCTGGGAAATAATGTCACTTTTTAGACTATCAATCATCTGGTACTTGTCCTCATAATGGAGATAAAAGGTACCTCGGTTAATCCCAGCCCGCTTGCAGAGCTTGCTGATGGAGATATTCTCAAATTTTTCTTCTGAAAGTAACTGAATCAAGGCTTCCTTGATATCTTCCTTGGTGCTGGTTTTTCGTTTCTGGGCCATTTTTCTTCCTTTTTCTTAAATCAACAGTTTGTTGATTTTTGCTTATTGCTTTTTATCTAAGCTCATTATATAATATCTGTGATTTAGAATCAACACTTTGTTGATTTAAGGAAACGAGCTTTGAAAAGGAGAAAAGCGATATGGCTTACATTGAAATGAAACATAGTTTTAAACGTTATCAGGTAGGTGACTCAGAGATTGTTGCCAATAACGATATTTCTTTTGAGATTGAAAAGGGGGAACTGGTTATTATCTTGGGGGCTTCTGGTGCCGGTAAGTCTACGGTGCTCAATATCCTCGGCGGTATGGATACCAATGATGAGGGAGATATTCTGATAGACGGTCAGAATATTGCTGACTACAATTCCCACCAGCTGACAGATTATCGTCGCAATGATGTGGGTTTTGTCTTTCAGTTTTACAATTTGGTGCCTAATCTGACGGCCAAGGAAAATGTTGAATTGGCTTCTGAGATTGTCAAGGATGCTCAAGATCCTGTTGCCGTTCTAACTGCGGTTGGTATGGAAAATCGCCTCAATAACTTTCCAGCTCAGCTATCAGGGGGGGAGCAGCAGCGGGTGTCCATTGCTCGGGCTGTGGCAAAAAATCCCAAGATTTTGCTCTGCGATGAGCCGACAGGGGCTCTGGATTACAATACTGGTAAGCAAGTGCTGCAAATCTTACAGGATATGTCCCGCAATCAAGGAGCGACGGTGATTATCGTGACCCACAATGCTGCCTTGGCTCCCATTGCTGACCGGGTCATTCGCATGCACGACGCGAGAGTCAAGAGTATCACAGTCAATGATCAACCACAGGATATAAGTACATTGGAGTATTGATATGAAGAGAAAGATTTATTGGAAAGATATTCTGCGCTCCTTCACTAGCTCTAAAGGACGTTTCCTATCTATTTTAATCCTCATGATGCTGGGCTCTTTAGCTCTCGTGGGACTCAAGGTCGCTCCGCCCAATATGCGCAGAACAGCAACAGATTATTTGAAAGAGCAGCGGACCATGGACTTGGCTGTTATGGCGGACTATGGTTTGGATAAGGCGGATCAGAAAGAGCTGGAATCTATCAAGGGAGCTGATGTCGAGTTTGGCTATCTGACAGATGTCACCGTAGACGAGGAGGCTCTCCGAGTATTTTCGAATACTAAAGATATTTCAAACTTTCAAGTGACCTCAGGCCGTCTTCCTAAGAATGAGCAAGAAATTGCCCTGGCTAGCTTTTGGTCTAAGAAATACAAACTTGGTCAGGAGATTGATCTGACCGAGAAAGCAGGCGGCCGGTCAGTTCTGAAAAACAAGACCTATAAGATTGTGGGATTTGTCAACTCCGCAGAGCTCTGGTCTGATAGAAATTTGGGCAATGCGACTAGTGGTAGTGGGGCTTTATCAGCCTATGCTGTAGTCAGCCCCAAGGCCTTTGATACAGATGTTTACAGTATTGCCCGCTTGCGCTATCATGATTTAGAAAAGCTGGCCCCCTTCTCGGCAAATTATCAGGAACGTTTGGAGCAACACCAGACAGCCTTGGACAAGAGCCTGGAAGATAACGGAGAGGCTCGCTTTAAGCGATTAGAGGCAGATGCCAAACGTACCATTCAGAAGGGCCAAGATAAGATTGCTCAGGCTGATAGTGAGCTGAGCCAAGGGAAAAAACAATTAAAGCAAGCTCAGAGTCAGCTGGACCAGCAAAAAAGCCAGCTAGCGGTAGCTCAATCTGCTTCTATCCTATCTCCTGCTCAGCTCAGTCAGAGCCAGCAACAGATTCAGGAAGCTGAGTCCAAGCTCAATAAGAAAAAGGCAGAGCTAGCAAAGGCAGAGAAAGACTTATCAGTTAGCAAGGAAAAGCTAGCTGACGCTAAGGCAAACCTGAGTCGTTTGAAAGAGCCGGCCTATCATAGCTATGACCGCAAGTCTCTGCCAGGTGGGAATGGCTATTATATGTATAAAAACTCCATGAATAGTATTGCGTCGATTGGTAATATCTTCCCGGTGGTGCTCTATTTGGTGGCAGCTATGGTGACCTTTACCACCATGACTCGCTTTGTCGATGAGGAGCGAACAAATGCAGGTGTCTTCAAGGCTCTAGGCTATCATAGCCGAGATATCATTCGCAAGTTTGCTCTTTACGGTTTGGTAGCAGGCAGTCTAGGTACCCTCATAGGGATTCTGCTGGGACATTATTTCTTGTCGGGAGTGATTTCTTCTATTATTACTAGAGGAATGGTACTTTCTACCCCTCATACATATTTTTATGTTTCCTATAGTTTACTGGCCCTGGGACTTTCCCTTCTTTCCAGCGTTCTCCCTGCCTATTTGGTAGCAAGGAGGGAGCTGAGAGAGGAAGCAGCTCACTTGCTATTGCCTAAGCCACCTGTCAAGGGCTCCAAGATCTTTTTGGAAAGGCTGTCCTTTATCTGGCGGCGCCTTAGCTTTACTCAGAAGGTCACAGCTCGCAATATCTTTCGCTATAAGCAGCGGATGTTCATGACTATCTTTGGTGTGGCGGGGTCTGTTGCCCTACTCTTTGCAGGCCTAGGACTCCAATCTTCTATTGGTGGTATTCCAAAACGTCAGTTTGAGGAGATTCTGCGCTACGACTTGATTGTCGCTGTCAATCCTGGGGAAAATCAAGCCGAACAAGACAAGCTGAAAAAGCTGCTGGAAGATGACTCGATTGCTGATTATCAGGAAATCCATAGTGAAACCTTGACAGAGAAATACAAAGGAAAAAAGAGACAGAGTCAGTCACTTTAATGGTTACAGACAAGGAAAATTTTGAACCTTTTATTTCTCTGGAAAGGCCTGATAACCAGCAGAAGCTGACTCTCAAGAATGGTGTAGTTGTTTCGGATAAATTGGTCCGCATAGCTGGAGTTAGCCCCGGTGGCAGTATAGAGCTGGGTGGCAAGTCTGTCAAGCTCGCAGCAGTCAGTGAGAATCATTTTGGCCATTTTGCCTTTATGAAGGCAACTGACTACCAGAAGATTTACGGCAAAAAGCCTGAGAAAAACGCTTATCTAGTGCGACTCAAGGACTCTTCTAGCAAAAATATTGTCGACAAGGCCAATGAATTTATGAGCCTCAAGTCTGTCAAGAGTGTTTCCCAAAATGCAAGCATGGTGAAGCAGTTCAACGTTCTAGCTGATTCTCTTAATAATACAATGCTGGTTTTGGTCCTGATTTCCATTCTTTTAGCTGTCGTCATTCTCTACAACCTGACCAATATCAATGTGGCTGAGCGGATTCGCGAGCTATCTACTATCAAGGTTTTGGGCTTCCATAATAAGGAAGTGACCCTCTATATCTATCGAGAGACCATTATTCTTTCAGTGATTGGGATGGCAGTTGGGCTTCTAGGCGGTTTCTTCCTGCATCGTTTTTTGATTGAGAAGGTTGCGCCTAGCATTATCAGCTTAAACCCTCAAGTAAGTCCCTCAGTCTATCTGTTTCCTCTAACAGCAGTGACTCTTATTCTGACCTTGCTTGGCTTCTTTGTCAATTACCGCCTCAGACGGGTGGATATGCTGGAAGCACTCAAGTCTGTTGATTGATAAAAATACTTCAAAACTTTCCCTCACTTGTGAGGTGGAAGTTTTTTTGAACTTTGATATAATATTCCTTGTAAAGAAAGAGGAAGACACGCTATGACACGAAAAATTGCCTTATTATCCGATGTGCATGGGAATAGCACAGCCTTGGAAGCAGTACTGGCGGATGCGGAAAGCCAGCAAGTGACAGACTATTGGTTTTTGGGGGACTTGCTCCTGCCAGGAACCGGTCGCAGAAATATCTTAGATAGGATGGAGCAGTTGCCCATCAGCCTCCAGGTCAGAGGGAATTGGGAAGACAGTCTCTGGCATGCCCTGCATCAAAAGCTGGATTTGGATCGTCCCAGCCACCTCTACCTGACCCGGCTCTGTCATTTTGTTCTAGAGGAAATCCGTCCAGAAGAGATTGACCGTATGCAGGAACTTCCTCTGCAGATCTTGACAGAAGTGGAGGGATTGAAGATTGCGGTCAGCCATCATCTGCCAGATAAGAATTGGGGGCGGGAGTTGATTCATATCGGCGAGCAGAGCGATTTTGACCGCCTTTTTGAAGGAAACGACTGCGCTGTCGCTGTTTATGGTCATATTCACCAGCAGTTTCTCCGCTACGGGACTAAGGGCCAACTGATTATCAATCCCGGCTCTATTGGTCAGCCATTCTTTCTAGATTCGGCTTTGCGTCAGGATCTGCGAGCCCAGTATGCCATTTTAGAGATAGATAAGACGGGTCTGGCTGATGTCGACTTTCGACGCGTAGCCTACGATGTGGAGCAGGAGCTGCGATTGGCGCGGAAGCTCCACTTGCCTTACTATGAGATTTATCAGAAAAGTTTGGTCAATGGTATCCACCATACTCACAACCATGACCTGCTGAGAGAAATCAGTGAGCGGGAAGGCTATGCAGATGAGATTGCAGCTTTCTTAAAGTCTAGTCGTAACACTTGAAGTTACACCTGTTTT
>NZ_KQ969106.1:939155-957464 GCF_001578795.1 Streptococcus gordonii | reverse complement strand
AAAAAACAAAAACTGACAAGTGATATTCTTGCTGGCAGTGTCGGTGTCAATCCAGTTATTATTCGCAAGACCTTGTCTCAGCTCAAGAATGCCGGGATGATTACCGTTGCTCGTGGGACTGGAGGAGCAGAGATTGCCAAAGATTTGAAAGACATTAGCCTGTTGGACGTCTATAGTGCGGTTGAATGTTTGGGCAAGAGCGGCCAGCTCTTTAGTTTTCATGATAAGCCCAATCCAGACTGTCCTATCGGTAAGAACATTCACAATGTCTTAGACGACCGCTTGGCAGCTATTCAGGCAGCTATGGAAGCTGAATTGGCTCAGACCAGTCTTGACGAAGTTGTCGCAGCAACCGAAAAAGAAATTAAAGAACGATCTGCTTCCCAGTGAGCAGATTGTTTTTTTTGTTAAGAATTTCTCGAGATGTAACAATTGACATTACATTATGATGTGCTATACTAATAGATGTAACAAAAACAACTACAATATAAAAATAACTATCGGAGGATAAGACTATGAAAATCGCAGTAATCGGAGCAAATGGAAAAGCGGGCAGCCTCATTGTGAATGAAGCAGTTAAACGAGGGCATGATGTAACGGCCATCGTTCGGTCAGCTAATAAAAGTGAGGCCCAGTATGAATTGATTAAAGATTTGTTTGACTTGACTAAGGAAGACTTGCTTGAGTTTGATGCAGTCGTATCAGCTTTTGGAGCTTTTGCACCAGACAACTTGCCCCAGCATACAAGTTCATTGGAGCATCTAGCAATGCTTTTGTCAGATACAAAGACTCGATTGTTGGTTGTCGGTGGTGCAGGCAGCCTCTATATGGATCCAGAAATGAGCATCCAGCTGTCAGATACACCAGATTTTCCAGTAGATTACAAGCCTTTGGCTAAAGCTATGGCGGAAGGGCTGGCTCATTTGCGTCAGTTTGATAATGTTCTATGGACCTACATCAGTCCTGCAGCAGATTTTGATGTAGATGGTGCTAAAACGGGCGATTATATCTTAGCTGGCGAGGCCTTTACTGTCAATGAAGCCGGTCAAAGTCGAATTAGCTATGCGGATTATGCTGTGGCTATGCTGGATGAGATTGAAAAGGGCAACCACATCAAGAAACGTATTTCTGTTTTGGGGAAATAAAAAAATAGAGCAGGCGGACTGCTGAAATTTTAAATTTAAGAGAGGAGAAAGAACATGACTTTTGAATATGAAAGCAAGATTTATCTAAGAGAGGTGGCGCTTTATGTGGCTGACCTAGCAAGACAAAAGGATTTTTATCAGCGTGTTTTAGGGCTGGAACTTTTGGAAGAGCAGGACGGACAGGTAGCTTTGGGTCGGGATGGACAAGTGCTGGTGAGGCTCTTAGAGACTAGTGACCGGCAGTCAGTCAAGTCGGCTTACGGTCTTTATCATCTGGCACTTTTGCTTCCAAGCCGTCAAGCCTTAGCGGATACCCTTAAGCAATTATCAGAAAATAAAGTTCCTATGGTTGGAGGAGCGGACCACGGTTATAGTGAAGCCATTTATCTGGAGGATCCAGAAGGCAATGGCATTGAGCTTTATCGGGACAAGCCTCAGGCTGATTGGGATATTCGAGAAGATGGCCGCATTATCGGAGTGACGGAAGCACTAGCGGCTCAAGAAATCTATGAACTAGGCCAGGAAGTCCAACCGTTTAGTATTGCTGAAGGCACTCGTATGGGTCATGTCCACCTATCTGTGAAAAATAGCGGAGCTGCCAGTCATTTTTACCAAAAGCTTCTAGGCTTGGAGGACAAGTTTTCTGTACCTTCTGCAAGCTGGCTGGCATCAGGAAACTACCATCATCATTTAGCCGTTAATGAATGGGGAGGTTCTCGCTTGAATCATCGCCAACCGAAGCAACTCGGACTAGCCTATTTTGAGGTGCAAGTAGAAGGAAAAGAAGACTTAGTAGCTATTTATGAAAATGCTCAGGAGTTGCAAGCGCCAGTCCGGTGGATTAGCTCCCAAGAGCTAGAAGTCACAGACCCAGATGGGATTGCTGTGAGAATGATTGCACCCGCTAAATCAAATATAGAAAATAAAGGCTAAGAATTTTCTTAGTCTTTTCTTTGATATTAATCAGAATCAGCCTTGAGCCTGATGGATTTTCCAAAATAAATGATAAAATGAGATTATCTACAGAAAGAGGGAATAGAACATGAAAACGGTCCTTTATAAAACAAGAAGAAATCGATTGTTAGCTGGTGTTTTAGCTGGTTTGGCAGATAAGTTTAAATTTGATCTTAGTTTGATTCGTTTTTTTATATATCCTTTTTACCATTTCGTCTTTTGGACTTGGAGTTGTTATTTACATTTCTTTAGCTGTACTTCTTCCAACCAAGGAAGACATAGAAGCCGAAATGTACGGTACTGGACCAAGAAAGCGTAAGGATGCAGAACCAATTGATGACGATAAAGGACTCTTTTGGTAATGGCTTGCCGGTCAAAAAGTAGAACTATGGAAATTTGGGATGCTTATAATGAAAATCGAGAAAAAATTGGGCGTTATTTGGTAAGAGGAGAAGGGATACCGTCTGGCCTATATCATCTCTGTGTGAATGTCTTAGTACGACATGAGGATGGAGATGTTCTTTTTATGAAAAGAAGCAGCCAAAAAGAACTCTACCCCAACTACTTTGAATTTGGGGTTGGAGGAAGTGTACTAGCTGGTGAGGATAGCCTTAGCGCAGTTCTTCGCGAGTTGAAAGAAGAAACAGGTTTAGTCCCCAGCTAGATAAAACTCATTGAGCAGACAATATCCTCTGAAGATCAGTGTCTATTTGACTACTATGAAGCAATTATAGTAGGCGATAAGGAAAGAATTACTTATCAAGATGGAGAGACTGATGGACATGTCTGGATAGGAATAAATGAATTGTCTGCATTCATGAAAGATAATCTTCTCTTTCGACATCAAAAAATATTATTAAAAAAACTAATAGAAAAACAAGGTGACAGATAAAGTGTAGAAGCATCCCCTGTCATCTTTTCTTTTTCCAAAAAGAACGCTGAAACTCTCTATAAAAGTAATTTTTTGCTATAATAGAAAAAGAAAGATTCCAAAGGGGGAAACTTATGTCTGTTAAGGTCAAGGACCTCTTGCAAAAAGTAAGATTACAATTGATTTATGGTAGCGAAGAACTACTGGATAAAGAAATTACTACATCCGATATTTCACGCCCTGGGCTTGAGATGACAGGATATTTTGACTACTATACACCAGAGCGTATTCAGCTGATTGGGATGAAAGAATGGTCTTATTTGATGAAGATGACGAGTCATAACCGCCATCAAGTCCTTCTGAAAATGTTTCAACCAACGACACCTGTTGTTATCATTGCCAGAGATTTGGAAATTCCAGATGAAATGATGCAGGCTGCCCAAGAAAAGCAGATTGTTATTTTGCGTAGCCATACAGCAACCAGTCGTTTATCCGGGGAAATATCTAGTTATCTTGATTCTCGCTTGGCTGAAAG
Source organism: Streptococcus gordonii (assembly GCF_001578795.1). Lineage (GTDB taxonomy): Bacteria > Bacillota > Bacilli > Lactobacillales > Streptococcaceae > Streptococcus > Streptococcus gordonii_A. The sequence goes on along the minus strand of NZ_KQ969106.1, from coordinate 953,959 downwards.
AACAAGCGTACACGGTGTCTTAATGGACATCTATGGCATGGGTGTTCTCATTCAGGGTGACAGTGGTATTGGTAAAAGTGAGACGGGACTTGAGTTAGTCAAAAGAGGTCACCGTTTGGTTGCAGACGACCGTGTTGATATCTTTGCTAAGGATGAGATGACTCTCTGGGGTGAACCGGCTGAAATTTTGCGTCATTTGCTTGAAATTCGAGGTGTTGGAATTATCGATGTGATGAGTCTCTATGGTGCTAGTGCAGTTAAAGATTCATCACAGGTTCAAATTGCAGTATATTTGGAAAATTACGACGTCAATAAGACCTTTGACCGCCTAGGTAATGGTTCAGATGAATTAGAAATTGCTGGTGTTCGAATTCCAAGGGTCCGCATTCCAGTTAAAACTGGTCGTAACATCTCCGTTGTAATTGAAGCTGCGGCCATGAATTATAGAGCAAAAGAAATGGGCTTTGATGCTACAAAACTTTTTGAAGAGCGTTTGACCAATCTAATCAGCCAGAATGAGGTGAAGAATGATTAATCCAATTGCCTTTCAAATCGGACCATTTGCTATTCGCTGGTATGCAATCTGCATACTTTCAGGCTTAATATTAGCTGTTTACTTGGCTAGGAAAGAAGCCCCTCGTAAAAAGATTAAACCTGATGACATTATTGATTTTATCTTGATTGCTTTTCCACTTGCTATTGTGGGTGCACGACTATACTATGTGGCATTTGAATGGTCTTATTATTCAAAACAGCCATTTATTGAGATTTTTATTACATGGCATGGTGGTTTAGCTATCTATGGAGGGCTGATTACTGGTGCTCTAGTTCTTTATTTCTTTTCTAGGAGCAAATTTATTAATACTTTAGATTTCCTAGATATCGCGGCTCCAGGTGTTATGATTGCTCAGAGTATTGGCCGCTGGGGGAATTTTATCAACCAGGAAGCTTACGGTGCTGTGGTCAAGAGTTTAGACTACTTGCCAGGGTTTATTAGGGATCAAATGTATATTGATGGAGCTTATCGGCAACCTACTTTCCTTTATGAATCTTCTTGGAACTTGCTAGGCTTCATTCTTATTCTCTTTTTACGCAGAAAACCCAATTTTCTCAAGCAAGGAGACATTACAGCCTTCTACCTTATCTGGTACGGTTGTGGTCGGATGGTTATTGAAGGAATGCGGACAGACAGTCTCTACTTTATGGGACTCCGGGTTTCTCAGTGGTTGTCTGCTCTCTTGATTATTTTTGGTGTAGCCTTGGTTGTTTATCAACATAGAAAAAAAGATACACCGTATTATGACACATCTTTAGAAATGGAGAAGAAAAATGCTTGAAATTTCATATAGTTTAGTCGCAGTTGCTTTGATTGCTTTGATTTTATACTCCATCTTCTTGGTTAGAAAAATTAGTAATGTTGTGGATGAGACAGAGAAGACTATTAAGGTTCTTACAACGGATGTCAATGTCACACTATATCAAACCAATGAATTACTAGCTAAAGTAAATGTTTTGACTGATGATATTAATGGTAAAATGGAGACCATAGAACCTCTCTTTACAGCTGTTGCAGACTTATCGTTGTCTGTTTCAGATTTAAATGATTCAGCTCGTAATCTGAGTAAAAAAGCAGCAACGGCTGGTAAAAATTCAGTCAAGGCGGGTGCAGGTTTAACAGCTTGGCGTCTATTATTAAAATTTTTCAATAGATAATCATAAGAAAGAAGGTCCATTATGGGTAAATTTTCATCGATTGTATTAGGAGCAGTGTCTGGGGCTGCAGCAGCTATCTTCTTAAGCAGTGAAAAAGGTAAAGAAGTAAGAGCTAGAGTCAGCAATTTTATCAAAGAAGTGCAAGAGAACCCAGATGAGTTTAAAGAGCAAGTTTGCCATTCTGCAACTGACTTGAAAAATCAAACAGTAGATACTGTTACACAAGTAAGAGACAAGGTCAATAATGGTGAGATTACAAAAGAGTCTATTTTGACATCTGTAAAGGAAACTACAAAAGAGATGTTAGACTATTCACAAGATAAATTCCAAACTCTCAAAGAAAAGATTCAAGAAGAGCATTTGACTAAAGATGATTTGGTATCTTCTATCAAAGAAAAAGCACATGCTTTGACGGATGAAAAAAATCATTCTGAAGAAATCGTTATAGACCTAAAAGAAGACTAAAAGGAGGCTGGGACAAAAGTCCTAGCCTCTCAATTGTTTTTGGATTGTCGAGCAAGACGCAGTGGTTGAGTGGGCTCTACTGTGCTGATTTCATCATCTTTTACAGCCCTACTCAACTGTGCGGAGGTGGGACGACGAAATCGAATTCTAACGAATGACCGATTTCTGTCCCACTCTCTTTTTATTTTGTAGAATAACTTGACTCCAGGTACGGAAAAGACTATGATAAAGTTGGGGGGTGATCTGATGAAATGCATCAAACTTTTAAGCCTTATTTTGGCTATATTGTTTTTTACTGCATGTGCTAACCAAGGGAAAGTAGCAAAACCATTAGATTCTTCTAACTCTGTTTCTAGTAAGAAGTCGTCAAGCAATTCATCTACTTTTTATAGGTCACAAGAAACTTCTTCAGACAGTGTTTCGTCTTCTAGTAGCGCTTCAAAATCTCAGGAGGGGCCACAAGTTAAAGAAACAGAAGAAGGCGCTCTTCAGTTGAGACGTAGGCTGGAAGTATCTATGCAGGTGCAAAGAGCATGGAATACTTGTGCTCCAACGACTGTAAGCATGATGTTAGCCTGTCGGGGAATCGATATATCGCAAGAACAATTAGCTGAGGAAATGGGAACGGACGCTCATTTTGGGACCCACAATGCCAATGCTATTCAGGTACTTAATCAGCATTTATTTGGTTATCTAGCACCAACTGATGGACAGGCAGGCTATCGATTGGAAACTGTGAAATCTAGCTCACCTAATTCAATAGATATGCGTCTCTTTAAAGAACGTCTCAAGAAAAACATTGATACAGGCTATCCCCTATATTATACGTTTGATAATTCAAAGATGTATCCCGGGCGTAGTGGAGAGCACAATGTTATTGGAGTTGGTTATGAATTAAACTCTGATGCTTCTGATATAATTGGAGTTTATTATATTGATCCATCCTATACTGTTCAAGATCCGGTTTATGGAGGGTTAAAGAAAGTGACCCCTCAAGAGCTTTTGACAGCTATGTCGACTTGCCAAGAGCCGAATTATGCATGGTAAGAAAAAAGACCTACTTCGAGTCAGAAGCAGGTCTTTTGTTTGATTAAAATTTCTTTTTTGAAATAAAACGATAGGTTTGCACTGTTGCAAAGCTTAAAGTCATAGCCAATGTCAGAGCAAAAAAAGTATTCAGTTTGAAAGACAGAAACAGAAAACTAAAAATTGCTGTTAAAATACAAAAAGCAGCAATATTAAAGAAGAAAAGCAACTCTTTCATTTTAGGTTCAATATCTGATTCTGGAATATATTCTTGGTATAAAGGTAATTGTTCTTCAGGAAGTTCCTGATAGATATAATCCTCTTGATAATTTTTATAATCTCTAAGTGCCATTTTTCTCTCTCCTACTAGTACTATATCATTGTATCATGATTTATTGGGGCAATTATTACATTTTTGTTACAGAAAGAATAAAAATAGTTTTCAATATAAAAATAAAGTATCGAAAATTTAAGGGAAATAAAAGTAAAAGAAAGAATTTGAAAAGAAAACTGGTTCATTTCTAAAAGTGTGTTATAATTAACTTTATGGAAAAGATAATTATTACAGCGACAGCTGAAAGTATTGAGCAAGTGAAGGAACTGCTGGAAGCAGGAGTTGATCGGATTTATGTTGGCGAGAAAAACTATGGCCTTCGTCTTCCCCATACTTTTTCTTATGACGAATTACGAGAGATTGCTAATTTAGTTCATGAGGCGGGAAAAGAAATCGTCGTAGCAGTCAATGCTCTCATGCACCAGGAAATGATGGACAAGATCAAGCCATTTCTTGATTTTCTAGCAGAAATCCAGACGGATTATATTACTGTTGGGGATGCGGGTGTGTTTTACGTTGTTAACCGCGATCAGTATCCCTTTAAGACAATTTATGATGCTTCGACCATGGTTACCAGCAGTCGTCAGATTAATTTTTGGGGACAAAAAGCTGGCGCATCAGAAGCAGTTTTAGCTAGAGAAGTTCCCTCAGCTGAACTTTTTGCCATGCAGGATATTTTAGAGATTCCTGCAGAGGTTTTGGTCTATGGGGCTAGTGTCATTCATCACTCTAAACGCCCTCTGCTTCAAAATTATTATAATTTCACCCATATTGATGATGAGAAGACGCGGGAGCGTGATTTGTTCTTGGCTGAGCCAGGTGACCCAAGCAGTCATTATTCCATTTTTGAAGACAACCACGGAACTCATATATTTGCAAATAACGACTTGGATTTGATGACAAAATTGACCGAGTTAGTGGATCATGGATTTACTCATTGGAAATTAGAAGGAATCTATACTCCAGGTCATAATTTTGTGGAAATCGCTAAGTTGTTCATTCAAGCTCGGGATTTAATTTTGGCTGGTGAATTCAGTCATGATCAGGCCTTTCTTTTAGATGAAGCTGTTCATCGTTTTCATCCTAAAAATCGTTTCTTGGATACCGGTTTTTATGAATACGATCCAGATATGGTCAAATAATTATAGCTATCTAAGAAAGCAAGAAATTTTCTTGCTTTTTTCTGTTGCTAAGATGTAAAATCACAATTTTTTGAATTCAGGAAAGATTAGAATTGTGAAAACATTTGCCACATCTTGATTTTCCAAGTTTTTTGCTATAAAATAGAAAGGATTAAAAAATAGGGATTATCGATCTTATCTTGCAAATAGGAGAAATGATGACAAAAACATTGAAACGACCAGAGGTCTTGGCACCTGCTGGTACTTTAGAGAAGTTAAAAGTAGCTGTTCGTTATGGAGCAGATGCAGTATTTATTGGTGGTCAGGCTTACGGACTTCGTAGCCGAGCTGGAAACTTTACTTATGAACAAATGGAAGAAGGAGTTCAGTTTGCAGCAAAATATGGCGCAAAGGTTTATGTTGCGGCTAATATGGTGATGCACGAAGGTAACGAAATTGGTGCAGGAGAATTTTTCCGCAAGCTCCGCGATATCGGAATTGCAGCTGTAATTGTTTCAGACCCAGCTCTAATTGCTATTGCAGCATCAGAAGCACCAGGATTAGAAATCCATTTATCTACCCAAGCTAGTGCTACTAACTACGAAACCTTAGAATTTTGGAAAGAATTAGGCCTAACCCGTGTCGTTTTAGCACGCGAAGTGTCTATGGAAGAATTGGCAGAAATCCGAAAAAGAACGGATGTTGAGATTGAAGCCTTCGTCCACGGAGCAATGTGTATTTCCTACTCAGGACGCTGTACACTTTCTAACCACATGAGTATGCGTGATGCTAACCGTGGTGGTTGCTCGCAGTCTTGTCGTTGGAAATACGACCTTTATGATATGCCTTTTGGCCAAGAAAGAAAGAGCTTGAAGGGTGAAATCCCAGAAGAATTTTCTATGTCTGCGGTAGATATGTCCATGATTGATCACATACCTGATATGATTGAAAATGGTGTGGACAGTCTGAAAATCGAAGGTCGAATGAAGTCTATACACTATGTATCCACAGTATCGAACTGTTACAAGGCAGCTGTCGATGCCTATTTGGAAAGTCCTGAGAAATTTGAAGCGATTAAACAGGACTTGATTGATGAAATGTGGAAAGTTGCTCAACGCGAATTGGCAACGGGATTTTACTACGGTACTCCAACAGAGAACGAACAGCTCTTTGGGGCACGCCGAAAAATTCCGGAATACAAGTTTGTGGCTGAAGTTGTAGACTATGATGCTGAAAAACAGATCGCGACTATTCGTCAGAGGAATGTTATTCATGAAGGAGATCAGGTTGAATTCTACGGTCCTGGCTTCCGTCATTTTGAGACAGTCATTACAGATTTGCATGATGCGCAAGGCAATAAAATTGATCGAGCGCCAAATCCTATGGAACTATTAACGATTTCTATGCCGACACCTGTTTGCCCAGGTGATATGGTGCGTAGCAGAAAAGAAGGCCTTATCAATCTGTATAAGGAAGATGGCACCAGCGTTACTGTCCGCGCCTAGATATAAAATAAATCCCAGTTTTTACAAATACAAACTGGGATTTATTTTTTCTTTGGATTAGCTTTCTGGGCTACTCGAACTGTCTGAGGAACCAGACGAACACGTTGAATATCTGGAATCCGAATAATAGTTGACATGCTCTTATTAAAATTTTTAACAATCAACTGCTGGCGTTCTTGGTCATACTTAACAATATCGCCAGTAAAGCTTTTATTTTGAAAAATAACATGAATTCCGGATTTTTTCTTTAAGGCTAGCTCAATCGCGGATAAGATAGCAGTGTTATTCTCGCCGATCTGTTCGGATTTTTTATCGTTTATAAACTCATTAGCTTTCTCAGTCAGCATTCTTAGAAATTTTTTCATAGCTAAAATCTCCATAACTTGATACAATATCATTATATAACATTTTCTCGTAAAATTCTAAACTTTTACGAATGAATTAAATGAAAGATGGATAACTGTTAAACAGCAGAGGCTATTTTAGCCCATCCACTTTTGAATTAACCAAGGAGGTACTATGTCAGAATTTACATTTGAGATTGAAGAAAAACTTCTAGTCTTATCAGAAAACGATAAAGGCTGGACCAAAGAGCTTAACAGAGTTAGCTTCAATGGAGCGCCAGCCAAATATGATATTCGAACTTGGAGTCCGGATCACAGTAAAATGGGCAAGGGAATTACTCTTTCTAATGAAGAATTTCAGGTTCTTCTTGATGCATTTAAAAACTGATAGACTTTTCTATCAGTTTTTTTGTTTATCAGCAAAGTAAGGATGAAATCCGAGACTTTTTAATACTGGCAAGCTGATAATAGCTATCAGGAGCATTTTTAAAAGATCCGGTAGAATGAATGGGGTAACGCCTACAGCGATAGCTTTTGAAAAATCAAGATTCCCTAAGATGTTCAAACCTATAATTCCACCGATAAATAGGATGGTATCTCCCAAGATATTTGCCAGTAAAATAGTCAAGAATGAACTGTTTTTATGAGTTAAGATAGAAGTAATGAAGGCAAAGAGAGGAGCAGACAAAAGGTAACCAGCAGTTGGATTTAGGAATGATTGGAATCCGCCATGACCGCCTGCAAAAACTGGGAGACAGATAGCACCAAGTAGTAAATAAAGTAGCGTAGCTGAAACCGCTTCTCTGGGTTTAAAAATAGTTGCAATCAAACCGATGGCAAAGGTTTGGAGAGTAATAGGAACAGCTCCAATAGCAAAGCTAAATTGTGATAAAACCGCTAAAATAGCAACCCCAATGGCTGGGAGCACAAGTAAGAAAACTTTATTTCGATTCATAATAGTAAACCTATTTTATTTTAAGTGGTAACTATTTTAAAATCTCTAGTGATAAAAGTCAAGTATTTTTTATCGACTCTGACTATTTCGTATTATTTTTTCCCTTTACTCCTGAAATATAAGAAAATAAATGCTATTAAACCAAAGATGTTAAAGAAGACAATACCGAATGTTGCAAGAATTTTATTTGTTTTACTCATCAAATCCTCCTCATATATACGTGTTTCTATAGCATAGCAAATTAATATCCAAAAGAAAAGTAGGAATTGGAAGAACGGATATAGTTATAAACTATATAATAATCAATAAAATAAGATTAGCTCAAAACCCTTTTAAAAACTTGAGATAAGGTGGTCGTGTTGATATAATGAACCATAACCAAATTTCCATTTGATTTTTATAACATTTTTATAGTAGAAAAGGAGAGTTGAGATGACAGTTAATCATGGACCATTTCGAGTTGATCACGTTGGCTCTTTCCTTCGTCCTAAGGAATTGGTAGAAGCAAGGGAAGCCTTTGCTGAGGGGACTATTAGCCAAGAAGAGTTGACTGCAGTGGAAGACCAAGCTATTCGTGCTTTAGTTTCTAAAGAAATTAAAACTGGATTGAAGAATGTAACAGACGGAGAATTCCGTCGAGCTTATTGGCATTTGGACTTCTTCTGGGGGTTTCAAGGAATTGAGCATGTCCAAGCCGCTGAAGGCTATCATTTTCATGGGGAGACAACCAAGGCGGATTCGGCCCTCATTGCTGATAAGATTACCGGCTTTCACCATCCTTTTGTAGAACATTATAAGTTTCTAAGAGATTTAGTGGCTGATCAAGATGGAGTTGAAGCAAAGTATACCATTCCGGCCCCTGCCCAATTTTATTTTGAATTAATACGAGATGCTGAGCATGTGGAGAAGCTCAATCAAGTTTACCCTGACTTCAACCAATTAAGGGAAGATATAAAACAAGCTTATTTACAAGTTGTTCAAGATTTATACGACGCTGGCCTTAGAACCCTGCAAGTGGATGATTGTACTTGGGGTGTCTTGGTAGATGATAATTTCTTGACAGCCTGGGGTGCTCTTCAAGGTAAGACCAAAGACCAAGTTCGTGCTGAATTAGCGGAGCTCTTCTTAAGTTTCAACAATGATCTTTATCAAAATGTCCCTGCTGGTTTGACTGTTAATACCCATGTCTGCCGTGGTAACTACCATTCTACCTGGGCTTCTTCAGGTGGATACGGTCCAATTGCTGAAGAATTATTTGAAAAGGAAAAGGTGAATGCTTATTTCCTTGAATTTGATACTGAGCGAGCCGGTGGTTTTGAACCCTTGGCTAAAGTAACACCAGGGAAAAAGTAGTTTTGGGCCTTTTAACTTCAAAAAGTGGTGACTTAGAGAACAAAGAAGAGGTTATTGCTCGGATTAAGGAAGCCAGTCAGTATGTACCGCTGGAAAATCTTTACCTTTCAACCCAGTGTGGATTTGCTTCTACGGAAGAAGGCAACATCCTAACAGAAGAGAGTCAATGGGAAAAAATTGCTTTGATTTCAGATATTGTAAAAGAAGTCTGGGGAGAATAGAATCGGAGGAACCACTTATGTCAGATTTGCTTAAAATATACCAAGAATTAAAAAATAAAAAATGGGTTAATCTTTCTCATCAGATTAAGGAAGATAGTCCGCACTTTCCAGCTTTACCAGCCTTAGAGAAGAAAGATATTTTTACTCTAAAAGATGGTTTTCACGTGCAGCAGTTTTCCGTAGTTGGTCAGTATGGTACTCATATCGATGCTCCTATTCACTTTGTAGAAGGTGGCCGTTGGTTGGAAGAAATAGACTTAAAAGATCTCCTTCTTCCTTTGTTTGTCATTGATAAGTCAAGAGAAGTAGAGGAGAATCCTGACTTCATTTTGACCAAACAAGATATTTTGGACTTTGAAGCAGAGCATGGGAAGATTCCAGAAGGAAGTTTCGTGGCTTTTCGGTCAGACTGGTCCAAGCGTTGGCCTAGTCAAGACGCTATGAGAAACTTAGATGATCAAGGAATCCAGCATACACCTGGCTGGGGACGAGATGCTTTGGAATTTCTGATTCATGAGCGCGGTGTAGCTGCAGTAGGTCATGAAACTTTTGATACTGATGCAGGCCTTCCTACAGCTGAGCTTGGTTTGGTTAATGAATATTATCTCTTGGCTGAGGACATTTACCAAGTTGAGGTATTGTCTAATTTGAACCAATTACCTGCTAAGGGGGCCCTAATTTCTATCAGTTTCCCTAACTGGCATCAAGCTAGTGGTTCGCCAGTACGAGCTTTGGCCATTTTACCATAAGAAAAAAGAGCCTGAAGTTTTACTTCAGGCTCCCTTTTTTACAAAACTTTAGAAATTTTTGAGATTTTCTTGATGAAATCTTGATAAAGAGACTGTAAAATAAAGATTGTAGGATTAACAAGTTAATACGTGTCAAATCTCTCTTTTAGAAACTAAAAATGATGCATGGGAAGGTAAAAATTTTTGAAGAATCCTTATAGAATCTTACAAAAATGTAAGATTCAAAAGAAAAATGAAAGATTAGATTATGGAATACTTATATACTTTATAATAAAATAAGGACATGAGCCAAAAAAGGCTTGTAAAACAAACCTTTTCTCTTCTTATCTCATAGTAACGAACTCTTCTGATCCCGTTGGGTGAATAGCCACTGTGGCATCAAAATCAGCCTTGGTTGCCCCCATTTTGATAGCGACAGCGAAGCCTTGAATCATTTCGTCTACCCCATATCCGATACCATGCAGACCAACGACCTTTTCATTTTCACCAGCTGTGATGAGCTTGAACTTAGCCTGTTGGCGATGCTGAGTTACTGCCGAATACATGGAAGCAAAGCTAGATGTATAGAGGTGAATATTATCAGCTCCATAAGTTTTTTTAGCCTCCTCCTCGGTTAGCCCAACAGTTCCAATAGCAGGGTGGGAGAAGACGACGGTAGGAATAGTTGAATAGTCCATCTTTGCGTCTGTTTTGCCGTTGAAAAGTCGCTCGGCTAATGTACGACCAGCTTTAATGGCAACAGGGGTTAGCTCTTTCTCGCCTGTTACGTCACCTAGGGCATAGATACCTGAAACTACAGTGTTTTGGTATTCATCTACAGCGATGAAACCTCGTTCGTTGAGAGTGACACCAGCAGCTTCTAGATTGAGGCCTTGAACATTAGGTTTGCGGCCAATGGCCCAGATGACATGCTGAGCTATGTGGCTACTACCATCTTCAAAATGAAGTTGCAGTTGAGTGTCATCTAGTTTCTCAAGTTTTGTAGGTACTTTGTGGGTGTGTAGGGCAAGACCTGTCTTATCCATTTCTTCAAGTAAACCATCTATGATATAAGAATCAAAGTTCCGTAAGGGACGATCATGTCGGACAAAAAGGTCTGTTTTGACTCCAAGATTATGGAGGACTCCTGCCAATTCAACTGCGATATAGCCAGCTCCAACGATGGCTACAGATTCGGGTAATTCTTCCCAGGCGAATACATCATCAGACGTTTCACCTAATTCAGAGCCAGGAATAGAAGGGATAGCAGCATGAGCACCCGTTGCAATGACTATGTGTTTAGCTCGGATTAGCTCACCATTAACCTCGACAGTGTTAGCATCAACAAAGCGACCGCGTCCTTCAATCAATTCAACTCCATTGCGTTTAAAACTTCCGTCGTAAGAAGATCGAGCACGATCAATATAGGCTTCGCGGTTTTTACGCAAAGTGGCAAAGTCAAATGCTTGTTTGTCCGAAGTAAAACCATAGTCAGGACCGTAGTATTGGATGGCCTCAGCAATTTGAGCACCATACCACATGATCTTTTTAGGGACACAGCCAACATTGACACAGGTGCCACCTAACTTCTTTTCCTCAATGACAGCGACCTTGGCACCATGTTCGCCAGCTCGATTCATGGTAGCGATACCTCCGCTACCGCCTCCAATAGCAATCATATCAAATTCTTTCATAATGTTTATTCTCCTTCTTTCAATATGAGGTAATTGTACCCTTTTTAAGAAATGAATGCAAAAATCTGCTACGAGAAAAATTGACATTTGAGAAAGATAAAATGTCATTTGAAAATTGCTAAGTTCAAAACAATAGTTTCAGGTTATAATGTATGTTATAATGAAAAAAATTAATTAGATTTCATTTTTAAAGGAGATTCCAATGGAAAAATTGAAAAAGTGGCAGTTGACTGCTCTGATTGCTGTTCCTCTTGTCATTGTAGTAGTTGTTCTTGCTATGCTGTTTTTGAATCAGAAAAGTGGCAGCCAAGAAGCTTTAGATTCGAAACCTCTGGTTCAAAAGGCAAAAGAAGGGTCAGTAGCATCTTCTGTACTTTTGTCAGGACAAGTATCTGCTAATAATGAGCAGTATATTTATTATGATTCTACAAAGGGGGATCTAGAAGGCGTCCTTGTTAATGTGGGTGATCAAGTTACAGTCGGACAAGCTTTGGTCCAATATCGAAACACTGAGGCGCAATCTAACTATGATTCTGCTGTTCGAGCTCTCAATAAAATTGACCGTCAAATTTATGAACTGCAAAATAATGGGACAGCTCCTACCCCAACTCCAACAGCAGAAGGAGAAGAATCTGGCGAAAGCACTGCACCAGCGGTTAATACACAACAATCCTTGGATTCTCAATTAAAAGATTTGCAAGACAATCGAGCTGATGCTGCGGATAAAGTCAATAGTTCAAAGCTTTTGCTTGATGCTACAGCTGTATTAAGTACTGTTGAAGGAACAGTAGTTGAAGTTAATCGTGATGTTTCAAAATCAACAACAGGATCTAATCAAACATTGGTCCATATTGTTAATAATGGTAATCTTCAAGTCAAGGGTGAGTTGTCAGAGTACAATTTAGCTAATCTGTCAGTGGGACAAGAAGTCAGCATTACTTCAAAAGTTTATCCAGATAAGACTTGGACTGGTAAAATCAGCTATATCTCTAACTATCCAAAAGATGCTCAGCAAGCAAGCTCAAGTGCGTTAGCTACTGGAGGATCAGGTGGAGGATCAGGCGCTAAATATCCCTTTACTATTGATTTTACAAGTGAAATTGGTGATTTAAAGCAAGGATTCTCTGTAAATATCGAAGTGAAGAATAACAGCAAGGCCATTCTTATTCCGGTAAGCAGTGTTGTAACTGATGAAGATGGGAAAAATTACATTTGGAAACTAGATGATAAGGGTATAGCTAAAAAAGTTGAAGTCACACTTGGCAATGCTGATGCTGAAAATCAAGAAGTAACATCTGGCTTAGCAAAAGATGATAAAGTGATTATAAATCCAACTGCTGATTTAAAAGATGGGCAGGAGGTAAAATCCTATGAAGAAATTAATTGATTTAAATGGCATCAATAAGAGCTATCGCAACGGAGATCAAGAACTGCAGGTTTTAAAAAACATCAATCTTCAAGTTGAAGAAGGCGAGTTTTTAGCCATTATGGGACCATCTGGATCTGGTAAATCAACCTTGATGAATATTATTGGTATGTTGGATCGTCCTTCTAGTGGAACCTACCATCTAGATGGTAAAGAAGTGGCTCGTTTGGGTGAAAAGAAATTAGCTAAAGTCCGTAATCAGGAAATTGGCTTTGTCTTTCAGCAGTTTTTCCTCTTGTCCAAGTTAAATGCTCTTCAAAATGTTGAATTACCTTTGATTTATGCAGGAGTTTCTCAGTCTAAACGTAAGGCTTTAGCAGAACAATACTTGGAAAAAGTTGAGTTAGGAACTCGGATGCATCACTTACCATCAGAATTATCAGGTGGGCAAAAACAGCGTGTTGCGATCGCTCGTGCCCTAGTAAATCGTCCCTCTATTATTTTGGCAGATGAGCCAACAGGGGCCTTGGATACAAAAACAGGTGAACAGATTATGGAATTGCTGACTGAATTAAATAAAGAAGGCAAAACCATCATTATGGTTACCCATGAACCAGAAATTGCAGCCTATGCTAAACGACAAATTGTCATTCGAGATGGCGTAATTTACTCTGATTCAGCGCAGAAAGGAGAAGCATAGATGCAAAACTGGAGATTTGCTATTGGATCTATTATGGGCCACAAAATGCGCTCCTTTCTAACAATGATTGGAATTATCATTGGGGTCGCTTCTGTTGTAGTTATTATGGCCTTAGGAAATGGGATGCAACAGGGAGTTACCAAAAGTTTCACGAAGGATCAACAATATGTCGCTCTGAATTATTCACCAACAAAGAGTAATTATGTTATGGGGATGAATCTTATGGAGGGTCCTGCAGGAAATGAGGGAGGCAGCCAAGAAGTTGATAACGAAGAAAACGAAGCTCCCCCAGTTATTCAAGATGCTTGGGCTAAAGAGCTCTTAAAAATTGATGGAGTGAAAGGTTACTATACAACCAATGGAGGTCCATCTGCAACATTCTCTTATCAAAATAAGAAAGCAGATGGAGTATTTATTACTGGTGTTAGCCAATCTTTCTTTCAAATTAGAAAATACGAGATCTTGGCAGGTCGTACCCTCCTTCCTGTGGATTACCAGCGTTTTTCTAATGTGATGATGATTGATGAAACAGTTGCAAATTCACTTTTTGGAAGTAGCGCAGAAGCCTTAAACAAAATCGTATCAGTAGGAGATAGCAACTATCGGGTTATTGGAGTCTTTAAAGATCCCAATGCTGGTCAAAGTATGAGTATGAGTTCAGGAAGTGCTCTAATGGCTAATACTCAAGTAGCATCTGAGTTTCATTCAGAAGAAATATCAACTGTTTACGTCTATGTTCCAGAAGTCAGCCGTGTCAACGAAGTTGGTATAGAAGCGGCTAAAAAATTGACCCAGCTTTCAGGAGCACGCCAGGGTGAATATCAAATCTTGAATATGGAGAGTATGCTGGAACAGTACAAACAGATTACAGGTACCATGACAGGAGTTATTGGCGCGATAGCAGGAATCTCACTCTTTGTCGGTGGTATCGGGGTTATGAATATCATGCTGGTATCAGTTACTGAGCGGACTCGTGAAATCGGTCTGAGGAAAGCTTTAGGAGCTACAAGAGGAAACATCTTAACCCAATTCTTGATTGAATCCATGGTTCTTACCCTAATTGGAGGAATGTTGGGCTTAGGACTGGCTTATGGTATTAACGCGTTAATTGCTGCGGTCGTACCAGAAGATGTCTTTGGTGGACCTCCGATTGTGTCTACTACAGCTGCAGTAGGAAGTCTTGTCTTCTCAGCAATGGTTGGTGTTGTTTTTGGAATTCTACCTGCGAATAAAGCTTCCAAGTTGGATCCAATTGAAGCACTGAGGTACGAATAATGAA
>NZ_KQ969106.1:927029-939068 GCF_001578795.1 Streptococcus gordonii | reverse complement strand
GTGTTTGAATGTGAAAATTATTTCATCGTTGGAAAGAGCAGGACATCGCGAATGGTAGTCACATCTGTTAATAACATAACCAGACGGTCGATCCCAATACCTAGACCTCCAGTTGGTGGCATACCATATTCTAGAGCTTCGACATAGTCGTAGTCAATGCCAGTTGCTTCATCATCACCAAGCTCTTTAGCTTTAGCTTGGGCTTCAAAACGAGAGAGTTGATCGATTGGATCGTTCAATTCGGTGAAGGCGTTAGCATATTCTTTGGTCATGATGAAGAGCTCGAAACGGTCAGTGAAGCGTGGATCTTCTGGATTTTTCTTAGCCAGAGGAGATACTGCAACAGGATGACCATAAACAAAGGTTGGTTGAGTTAAGGTTTCTTCAACAAATTCTTCAAAGAAAGCATTAATAACATGGCCGACTTCTGTGAAGTGTTTTTCAAGGGGAACTTTCTTTTCCTTAGCCAAGGCAGCAGCCTCTTCAAAGCTCATATCTTGCCAGAAATCCACACCAGTAATTTCCTTGATGGCATCTACCATATGAACGCGTTTAAATGGTTCATTAATCTTGATTTCAGTTCCCTGATAGTTGATAGGTCCATCTCCGCATACAGAGATAGCCGCGTGTTGAATAATGCCTTCGGTCAAGTCCATAATATCTTGGAAATCTGCATAAGCTTGGTAAACTTCAATAGATGTAAACTCTGGATTATGAGTGGCATCCATTCCTTCGTTACGGAAGATACGTCCAATTTCATAGACCCGTTCCATACCACCTACAATGAGGCGCTTAAGGTGCAATTCAGTTGCAATTCGAAGTACCATATCAATATTTTGGGCATTGTGATGAGTAATGAAAGGACGGGCAGCAGCACCGCCTGCTTCATTGTGGAGAACTGGAGTTTCGACTTCAAGGAAGCCTTGCCCATCTAAGTAACGGCGAATTTCAGAAATGATTTTTGAGCGAGTAACAAATCGATTGAAGCTCTCACGGTTAGAAATCAAATCCAAATAGCGTTTACGGTAGATAGTCTCCACATCTGTCAGTCCATGGAATTTTTCAGGAAGGGGACGAAGTGCTTTAGAAAGGTGGGTGATATGAGTAGCTTTGATAGATAATTCTCCCATATCAGTACGCATCACTTCACCTTCAACTCCAAGGAAGTCTCCTAAGTCAGCTTTTTTAAAGATTTCATAGTTTTCTTCACCGACCTCATCTTTGCGGACATAAATTTGAATTTGGCCCTCGCGGTCTTGGATATGAGCAAATCCAACTTTTCCTTTACCACGTTTAGTCATGAGACGTCCAGCAATAGTAGCTGTATCAGCTAAGTCGTGCAACTCTTCTTTACTTTTATCTGCGTATTTTTCTTTTAATTGTCCAGAGTTTGCAGTGCGCTCAAAACGTTTTCCGAAAGGATCAATTCCTTGCTCAGCCAGCGCAGCCATTTTTTCACGGCGAATAATTTGCTGGTCATTTAATTCTTCAAAATGTTCAGTAGTCATGTTTTCCTCCAAAAGTGTTCCAATTTATTTTATCACAAAATCTATGGAAATTCACCTATATTTAGCTTTTAAGAAAGAAAAAACTGCGAATTTAAAGATTCACAGTATCAAGATTTTCAAGATGGTCAGTATTGTCCCAGTCTAGTAGAGAAAACTTCTCAAAATCGGTTGTTTCGAGGATAGTGACACTTCCATTACTGAGGCCACCATTTTTTCGTATGCTGCCAACATCGTAGCCAAGAAGAGTCCGAATTGAAGCCGTAAGATTAGCTCCATGGCCAACAAATAAGAGGTTTTCAGCTTCTAAATCTTTTAGAGACTTGATAAAATGGATAACCCGATGGGTCGTTTGGTAAACTGATTCTGCATCAAATAAACTATGGTCAAACTGAGCAAGATTGTGCCGAAAGGCATGCATTTGGTGGGGATATATGGCAGCAATAGTTTCCCATTTGGCTCCCTCTAATTTACCTAAATTCCATTCTCGTAATTCTTCTTTTAAAATAATTTCTTGCGGAAAATGATTTTCTGAATTAATGATTTGAGCTGTCCTAACGGCTCTGGATAAATCACTAGAGAATATCTTATCAAAGCGGGTCTTAGCAAGGTGCTTCCCTAGAATATGTAATTCTTCAATAGCAGTAGGTAAGAGAGGTGAATCACCTCCAGCACCCTGAAAGCGACCTTCCAAATTCCACTCAGTCTTTCCATGACGGATAAAGTATAGTTTCATAGTTTTCTCTTTCAAATGAAGTGCCTGCTCTAATCTTCTTTTATGTCAGCAAATTCTGCTTTGACAAAATCCGCCAAGTACTGGGCCTTGATTAGAATGCTACGTCCAACTTCTCCAGCGGATACGATAATAGTTTCTCGTTCTAGAGAAACCTGGTCGATGAAGATAGGGTAGGAGTGCTTTTGGTGGATACCAACTGGATTGTTGGCACCATGAACATAGCCAGTTGTTTTTTCGAGTTCCTTTTGAGGAATCATAGCAACCTTTTTATTTCCAGAAATTTTGGCTAATTTTTTCTCAGATAAATGCTCAGTAATGGGGAGAATACCAATTACAGGTCCGGTTTTATCCCCTGTCAATGCAAGGGTTTTATAGATCTGAGACCGGTCATCTATGTCGCCAGTTTCATTTTCGAGGGCATTAATTTGCAAGCCTTGGTGGGGAATATCCGCCTTGGTTAAGATTTGTTCGACTAGTGTTTTTTTTAATTTTGTTTTTTTTGCCATTATTTATACTTCTCTTCTAACTGACTCATCCAAATTCCCAGCCAAATACCTAAGCCAAAGAAGAAGGCTGTTATGACAAAGGTGATAATAGAAGTTCCTGCATAAGTAATGCTTTCACTATTACCAGCATTTGGAATGACAATAAGCAAGGTGCTAGAAAGCACAACACCTATAATGAAATGATAGACTCGCGAGTGAAAATTTTTGAGTGCATAGTCCATTGTTTTTGAAAGAGCTATGAGAGCTAAGGCTCCTCCGATTGCAATTGGTAAAAATGTTCCAAAAAGATCTAAGGACTTAAAACCAGTCAACATTGGAGTGTATAAGCCTAATATCAAAAGTAGATTAGATGGACTAAGACCAGGAACTAATATTCCTAAGGCAATTAAGGCTCCTGCAAGTATAAAGGTCAAGAAGTTTGCTGGCAGTGTTCCTACCAAGCTATTGAGGAAATATAGGAGTAAACCTGACAGGATAAATGTCAGCCAGAAAATAGCTATATCTATTCGATCACGGTCTGACTCGCGAACAGACTCCTTGATTAAACTAGGAATCGTCCCAATAATAGCTCCAGCAAATCCCCAAAGCACAATAATCTTATAGTGGGCTAGTAAATATTCAACCGGAAGAGAAAAGAGGGCAATTCCAAGAATCATACCAATACCAACCGGAAAGAAAAAGAGGACATTCTCCTTGAAGTTATCTTTGATATGAGCTAGAAAAGATATCATACGCTCATATATTCCCAAAATGGCAGCTAAGACTCCGCCAGAAACACCAGGCAAGATAAAACCAAGTGCGATAATCAATCCTTTAATCATTCTTGTAATCCAAGAAAACATCAAAATCTCCTTAACATGTTCAATGTAGTTTATTATAACATATTTTACTTTTAGTTAGTGAAAATTTAAGTAAAGTCCTAAAATGAATAGAATTTAATTAAAATGAAAAGAAAAAGAGAGTGGGACAGAAATCGGTCATTCGTTAGAATTCGATTTCGTCGTCCCACCTCCGCACAGTTGAGTAGGGCTATAAAAGCTGATGAAATCAGCGCAATAGAGCCCACTCAACCACTGCGTCTTGCTCGACAATCCAAAAACAATTGAGAGGCTAGGACTTTTGTCCCAGCCTCTTTAATTATTGTTTTCCAAATAATTTGGCATGAGTTTCTTCTCGGTTTTTTAAAGTAGAAATCTGGTTTAAGTCTAAAGGATGAGAGAAACCAGTTAAAGTTCCTTGGGAAGTATATTGGTGCAAGTCATAATCGATGTCAGTCTTAGGAGCAGCATTGTAATAACCATTATCAGTTCCATAAGTTGGAATCCAAAGAGCTGTGAATTTCTCAGTATTTATGCTGTGTTCTTCCATGAAGTAAGTGCCTACATAAATCCCAATATTTTTCACGCCTAAAGACTCTAATTTAGCACGGAAGGCTTCGACTCCTCCGTTCATATCAGACATGGTTTTTTCTTCAACATCTAGCCAGTAGTAGGTCGGCTTGTATTTTGATGCAGCCTTGTAAAAACTTTCTGCCTCTTTTTCCATTTCTTTAGTCGAAGAAGCAGATACATAAGCATAGACTGCTACAGGGATGTTGCGTTTTTGAAATTCCTTGATATGGGTTTTGTATGCTTTATCCAGCCCGTTAGCATAAGTAGCAGCATTCTCCTTTTTAGTATAGGAACCGCTCTGGATACGCACAATGACTCCTGAAACATTTTTGGCCAATTGATCATAATCAATCTCGCTCGGAAGCTGCCAACCAGACAAATCGATGATTGGTTTAGTAAGATCTATTTTTTCCGAAGAGCTTGAAGAAGATGATTGGACAGTTTTTGTTTGTTCTCGTTGACCTTTCGCATTCGATAGTTGCCTGCTAACCAATATTGTTAGAATAAAGCAGACAAAGAAAACGAGTACAACGATTGGTTTTATCTTCTTTCTCATACTTTTTTTATTGTAACCTAAAATAAATAAAAAAGCAAAAAAAATCATTTATAATAGAACTTCTGAACACCTACTGTTCAAGTTTTAGCTTATTTGGAATTTATTCATTTTAAAAGTTCTTGAATATCTTTTTCAATATCTTGAGGAGATGTTTGAGGAGAGTAGCGTTTCATCACATGGCCTTCTTTATCTAAAAGAAATTTGGTGAAGTTCCACTTAATATCTTTAGAAAGAAATCCGCCTTTTTCTTTTTTAAGCCATGTATATAGTGGGTCAGCTTTTTTTCCATTTACGTTAATCTTTTGAAAACGGGGAAAGCTGGTCTGATAGTTTAGGTTACAGAAATTGTTGATTTCTTCTGCACTTCCTGGAGCTTGGTTTTTAAACTGATTGCAGGGAAAATCTAATATTTCAAATCCTTTACCATGATAGCGAAGATATAATTCCTGCAGTCCTTTATACTGTGGAGTAAATCCGCAGTCAGTTGCTGTATTTACAATGAGTAAGACTTTCCCATTAAAACTGTCCAGTGAAAGCTGACTGCCATCTTGTTTTTCGACAGAAAATTGGTAAACATTCATAGTTTTAGACCTCCAATCAGTTGTTTTCTTACATTTTATCATAAGATTATGCTACATTGCGAAAAGGATATGGTCTTTTTTTCGTTGTGAAAAATGATATAATGTACAATGAAATTTTAGAAAATCTAGGTGAAGTATGAAGATTGACAAACGACACCTATTAAACTACTCTATCTTAATTCCCTATCTGATTTTATCAGTTTTAGGCTTGATTATTGTCTATTCAACAACCAGTGCGACCTTGGTTCAGTCAGGTGCTAATTCTTTTAAATCAGTTATAAGCCAAGGTATATTTTGGATTCTGAGTTTAATAGCAATTGTTTTTATATATAAGGTAAAGATCGATATTTTTAAGAAACAAGAGGTTTTGTTCGGTTTCATTTTAGTGGAAGTGATCCTGTTACTCTTATCGCGTTTTATAACTCGTGCAGTAAACGGAGCACATGGTTGGCTTTTTATTGGCGGGGTTAGTATTCAGCCTGCCGAGTATCTGAAAATTCTGTTGGTCTGGTTCTTAGCACTGAGGTTTTCAAGAAAGCAGGAAGAGATTGAAATATATGATTATCAAGCTTTAACTTTTAATCGTTGGTTACCCAGAACGTTAAGTGATTGGCGTACTATCACAGGAATTTTGATAGGTATCGTTGTTATCATGCCGGACTTGGGGAATGCTACCATTTTAGCTTTGACTGTCCTGATAATGGTTTCTGTAAGTGGTATTGGACATCGATGGTTCTCAGCTATGCTAGGAATACTGGTAGGAACTTCGACCTTGATCCTATCCAGTATTTGGCTGCTTGGTGTAGAAAAAGTCTCCAAGGTTCCTTTGTTTGGATATGTTGCCAAGAGGTTTAGTGCCTTCTTTAATCCCTTTACAGATGTGTCAGGAGCAGGGCATCAACTTGCGAATTCATATTATGCGATTGTAAACGGAGGCTGGTTTGGATTAGGACTTGGAAATTCAATTGAAAAACGAGGCTATTTACCCGAAGCGCAGACAGATTTTGTTTTTTCAATTGTTATCGAGGAATTGGGCTTTATTGGTGCTAGCTTAATTTTAGCCCTACTGTTTTTCCTAATCTTGCGAATCATTTTGGTAGGTATTCGAGCTAGGGACCCTTTTAATTCAATGGTGGCTTTGGGAATTGGAGGCATGATGCTGACCCAAACCTTTATAAACATTGGAGGGATCTCAGGATTGATTCCTTCAACAGGGGTGACTTTTCCATTCCTATCACAAGGTGGGAATAGTCTCTTAGTTCTGTCAGTTGGAATTGCCTTTGTACTCAATATTGATGCCAACGAAAAACGAAACAATATCAATCGTGTTTTAGAAGAAACTTTGTGAGACCGGCTGGTTGTTAGCTAGTCTTTGTCCTTAAATAGAAAGGTTCAGACCATGTCATTTAATAAGTTAGAAAGCTTTAGTAATAAAGATGTTATTCGAGAAGAAGTTTCCATTTTGACGGACTTACTTACTGATGTTACGCGTAAAATTCTTAGTCCTGAAACGTTTGAAAAGATTGCAATGATGGAGGACTTAGCTGTTCATTCCAAATATCAGGAACTAAAGGAAATCGTAGAAGAATTAACAACAGAAGAAATGGTCTATATTTCCCGTTATTTTTCTATTCTGCCACTCTTGATTAATATTTCTGAAGACGTTGATCTAGCCTATGAAATCAATCATCAGAATAATATCGACCAAGATTATCTTGGAAAGCTATCAACGACTATTGACTTGATTTCAACACGGGAGAATGCAAAAGAAATTCTAGAGAATTTAAATGTTGTTCCGGTTCTGACAGCTCACCCAACTCAGGTGCAAAGAAAGACAATGCTGGATCTGACAAATCATATTCACACCCTTTTACGTCAGCATCGTGATGTTAAGGCTGGTCTGGTTAATGAGAAGAAGTGGCTAGGCAACCTTCGTCGTTACATCGAGCTTATGATGCAGACAGATATGATTCGGGATAAGAAGCTAAAAGTAACCAATGAAATCACCAATGTTATGGAGTACTATAACAGCTCTTTCCTACAAGCCATCACCAACTTTATGGTCGAATACAGACGCTTGGCAGAAGAGCGGGGGATCAAGTTGGATAATCCTAAACCTATTACCATGGGAATGTGGATCGGTGGCGACCGGGATGGGAATCCTTTTGTAACGGCAGAAACCTTGAAACTATCAGCCACTCTCCAGAGTGAAGTCATTCTCAATTATTACATTGACAAGGTTTATACACTCTATCGTACTTTCTCTCTGTCAACGAATCTCTCAGAAATTAGTCAGTCAGTAGCAGAAATGGCTGCTTTGTCAACTGATAAGTCTGTTTATCGTGAAAATGAGCCTTACCGCCGTGCCTTCCACTATATTCAGTCCAAGCTGATTCAGACCTTGTTGTACCTGAAAGAAGGAAACTTTTCTAATGAAGGTCAGCGCTTGACTGATCGAGCTGAGAAAACATTATCAGCCAAGACAACTCCTTCTGTGAGTAATAAGGGACGGGAAATTATTCCAAACTATATTCAGTCTCGTATCAGTGAAACCTTAACTGAGTTGAAGAAGGAGGAAACACCTTCTTACAAAACTGCAAAAGAATTCAAGGAAGACTTACAAGTCATTTATGATTCTCTTATCGAACATCATGGCGAGGCTTTGGTGACAGGAGATCTGACTGAACTTTTACAAGCAGTAGATGTTTTTGGCTTCTTCTTAGCCAGCATTGATATGCGACAAGATTCCAGTGTTCATGAAGCATGTGTGTCTGAGCTCTTGGCATCAGCAAACATTGTAAAAGATTACAGTAGCTTATCTGAAGAAGAAAAATGTCGGGTACTACTTAAGCAATTGCTTGAGGATCCTCGCATTTTATCAGCTACTCATGAGCCCAAGTCCGAACTTTTGCAAAAAGAATTAGAAATTTTTAAGACTGCTCGACAGCTGAAAGATGCACTTGGTGAAGAAGTCATCAAGCAGAACATTATTTCTCACTCGACCAGTGTATCAGACCTACTGGAGTTGGCTATTATGCTGAAAGAAGTAGGGCTGATTGATGAAAATGGGACTCGAGTACAGATTGTTCCTCTTTTTGAGACAATTGAAGATTTGGACAATTCATGCGAAACAATGGAGAAGTATCTATCTTTGCCTATTGCTCAGAAGTGGATTGCCTCTAAGAATAATTACCAAGAAATCATGTTGGGTTACTCAGACAGTAATAAAGATGGTGGTTACCTATCTTCTTGCTGGACTCTCTATAAGGCTCAGCAACAGCTGACTGCTATCGGTGATAAATTTGGTGTTAAAATTACCTTCTTCCATGGTCGTGGAGGTACAGTTGGCCGTGGTGGCGGTCCAACTTATGAAGCGATTACCTCACAACCCCTACGAAGTATCAACGACCGGATCCGCCTTACTGAGCAAGGGGAAGTTATTGGAAACAAATATGGTAATAAAGATGCAGCCTACTATAACTTGGAAATGCTCGTTTCTGCAGCAATCAATCGAATGGTAACACATAAGAAAAGTGATGCCCATACATCCAATAAATATGAGCGGATTATGGATCAGGTTGTCGAGCGAAGCTATCAGATTTATCGTGATTTAGTCTTTGGCGACGAACGCTTTTATGATTATTTCTTTGAATCTAGTCCTATCAAAGCGATTTCTAGCTTTAATATTGGCTCTCGTCCTGCAGCTCGTAAAACGATTACTGAAATCGGTGGTCTTCGAGCGATTCCATGGGTCTTCTCCTGGTCTCAAAGTCGAGTGATGTTCCCTGGTTGGTACGGTGTTGGCTCAAGTTTCAAGGAATTTATTGATCAAGATCCAGAAAATAACCTTGCCTTTCTACAACTTATGTACAAGAGATGGCCATTCTTCAAATCTCTATTGTCAAATGTAGACATGGTCCTTTCTAAGTCCAATATGAACATTGCTTTTGAATATGCTCAGTTATGCGAAGATCAGAATGTTCGGGATATTTTCAATATTATCTTGGATGAGTGGCAACTAACTAAGAATGTTATTCTTGAGATTGAAGGACACGATGAGCTCTTGGCTGAAAATACTTATCTAAGAGACAGCTTGGACTATCGTATGCCTTACTTTAATGTTTTGAACTATATTCAACTAGAGCTGATTAAACGTCAACGCAATGGTCAGCTCACGCCTGATCAAGAGAAGCTGATTCACATCACAATTAATGGTATTGCGACTGGTTTGCGAAACTCAGGTTAATACGAAGAAAAATCGGAAATATTTCCGATTTTTTTGTGATTATTTAGATCATTTTTTGAGTTTTCTT
Source organism: Streptococcus gordonii (assembly GCF_001578795.1). Taxonomy (GTDB): domain Bacteria; phylum Bacillota; class Bacilli; order Lactobacillales; family Streptococcaceae; genus Streptococcus; species Streptococcus gordonii_A. Next base: position 929,480 of record NZ_KQ969106.1, on the reverse strand, counting down.
AGATCTTTCAAGGAAGTAAGAAGAGAAGCAGATGATGAGTTTTAGAATATACGCTAGCAGTTAACTTGTCTGATATAAGTTGAGCTTTCTATTAGAAAAGGTTAATTCACAAAAAATGTGTAAAAGGCTTGCAATTTCACTAGAATTTGATAAAATAGTAAGGAAAGTTAGACTGTATTGCCTACTGTCTATCTATAAAATATATTTTATTGGAGGCTTTTACTCAAATGGCAAAAGAAAAATACGATCGTAGTAAACCACACGTTAACATTGGTACTATCGGACACGTTGACCACGGTAAAACTACTTTGACAGCAGCTATCACAACTGTATTGGCACGTCGCTTGCCTTCAGCAGTTAACCAACCTAAAGACTATGCGTCTATCGATGCTGCTCCAGAAGAACGCGAACGCGGTATCACAATCAACACTGCACACGTTGAGTACGAAACTGAAAAACGCCACTACGCTCACATCGACGCTCCAGGACACGCGGACTACGTTAAAAACATGATCACTGGTGCCGCTCAAATGGACGGAGCTATCCTTGTAGTAGCTTCAACTGATGGTCCTATGCCACAAACTCGTGAGCACATCCTTCTTTCACGCCAAGTTGGTGTTAAACACTTGATCGTGTTCATGAACAAAGTTGACTTGGTTGACGATGAAGAATTGCTTGAATTGGTTGAAATGGAAATCCGTGACCTCTTGTCAGAATACGACTTCCCAGGTGACGATCTTCCAGTTATCCAAGGTTCAGCTCTTAAAGCTCTTGAAGGTGACTCTAAATACGAAGATATCATCATGGACTTGATGAACACTGTTGATGAGTACATTCCAGAACCAGAACGCGACACTGACAAACCATTGCTTCTTCCAGTCGAAGATGTATTCTCAATCACTGGACGTGGTACAGTTGCTTCAGGACGTATCGACCGTGGTATCGTTAAAGTCAATGACGAAATCGAAATCGTTGGTATCAAAGAAGAAATCCAAAAAGCAGTTGTTACTGGTGTTGAAATGTTCCGTAAACAGCTTGACGAAGGTCTTGCAGGGGACAACGTAGGTGTGCTTCTCCGTGGTATCCAACGTGATGAAATCGAACGTGGACAAGTTATTGCTAAACCAGGTTCAATCAACCCACACACTAAATTCAAAGGTGAAGTTTATATCCTTACTAAAGAAGAAGGTGGACGTCACACTCCATTCTTCAACAACTACCGTCCACAGTTCTACTTCCGTACAACTGACGTTACAGGTTCAATCGAACTTCCAGCAGGTACTGAAATGGTAATGCCTGGTGATAACGTAACTATCGACGTTGAGTTGATCCACCCAATCGCCGTTGAACAAGGTACTACTTTCTCTATCCGTGAAGGTGGACGTACTGTTGGTTCAGGTATGGTTACAGAAATCGAAGCTTAATTCAATTAAGTTACCAGATTAACAATTTAAGTCAGACACTAAACCCGCTTATGCGGGTTTTTTTATATTTTTTTGAAAGAAGGGTTTGTTTACTAATATTCCTAACACCAATGTATTTAGCTTCATAATGGACATATAGCAAGGTCTTTTATAAAATAGAGAGCAGTATTTTTAGCCGTTTCAATTTGATAAAAACTTAGCAAGCGCCTTTATTTATTGAGCTAACTGTGATACAATGGAACATGAAAATAAAATGAAAAAAGAGGTATGTGAAATGTCACGTAAACCATTTATCGCTGGTAACTGGAAAATGAACAAAAATCCAGAAGAAGCAAAAGCATTCGTTGAAGCCGTTGCATCAAAACTTCCTTCATCAGACCTTGTTGAAGCAGGTATCGCTGCTCCTGCAGTTGATTTGACAGCTGTTCTTGCTGCTGCTAAAGGTTCAAACCTTAAAGTTGCTGCTCAAAACTGCTACTTTGAAAATGCAGGTGCGTTCACTGGTGAAACTAGCCCACAAGTTTTGAAAGAGATCGGTACTGACTACATTGTTATCGGTCACTCAGAACGTCGTGACTACTTCCATGAAACTGACGAAGACATCAACAAAAAAGCAAAAGCAATCTTTGCAAACGGTATGCTTCCAATCCTCTGTTGTGGTGAGTCACTTGAAACTTACGAAGCTGGTAAGGCTGCTGAATTCGTAGGTGCTCAAGTATCTGCTGCATTGGCTGGATTGACGGCTGAACAAGTTGCTGCATCAGTTATCGCTTATGAGCCAATCTGGGCTATTGGTACTGGTAAATCAGCTTCACAAGACGATGCACAAAAAATGTGTAAAGTTGTTCGTGACGTTGTAGCTGCTGACTTCGGTCAAGAAGTTGCGGACAAAGTTCGTGTTCAATACGGTGGTTCTGTTAAACCTGAAAACGTTGCATCATACATGGCTTGCCCAGACGTTGACGGTGCCCTTGTTGGTGGTGCGTCACTTGAAGCTGAAAGCTTCTTGGCATTGCTTGATTTTGTA
>NZ_KQ969106.1:908219-926774 GCF_001578795.1 Streptococcus gordonii | reverse complement strand
CCTCTTTTTTCTGTCAGAACTTGCTTCAAAAACAAGGCGATAGAGGATAAGTAAAGGTCATTTCCCATTATTTAGTATTTTTGGTATAATAGGTCTATGATTCAAATAGTTTTTACGCTTAGCAGTCATTTACTATTTATTTTTTTGTCTCATCAGTTATTATCTAGTCTTGTTAACTGGGAGAGGATCTTGAAAGTAAATGCTGATAATGCTTTAAAAATTCGCTTACTCATTCTATTCTTGAGTATTGCGCTTGGTTATCTGGTTAGTCTCTTTTTCCTAAGTATTTATCAAGTGAGTTTTGATATTTTGAATGGAAACGTAAAATAAGAGAGAAACTAGAAACAATGAATGAGTAAGGGAGTATATATGGATAAAATTATTATTCAAGGTGGAAATAATCGCTTAGTTGGAACAGTACAAATCGAGGGTGCAAAGAATGCAGTCTTGCCTCTTTTGGCTGCAACCGTCTTGGCAAGTAAAGGAAAAACGATTTTAACAAATGTACCTGTCCTTTCAGACGTCTTTACCATGAACAATGTTGTTCGCGGTTTAAATACTACTGTAGACTTCAATCAGGATGAGCATGAGATCGTGGTCGATGCTAGTCAAGATATTACAGAAGAAGCCCCCTATAAGTATGTCAGCAAGATGAGGGCATCTATTGTCGTCCTAGGGCCTATCTTGGCGCGTAATGGACATGCTAAAGTATCAATGCCTGGTGGCTGTACGATTGGTAGTCGTCCAATTGATTTACATCTGAAAGGCCTTGAAGCAATGGGGGCTGAGATTACTCAGACAGCCGGCTATATTGAAGCAAAAGCAGATAAGTTGCACGGGGCACATATTTATATGGATTTCCCGAGTGTAGGCGCGACTCAGAATATTATGATGGCTGCGACACTGGCTGAAGGGACAACTGTTATTGAAAATGCTGCTCGGGAACCAGAGATTGTTGATCTAGCTGTCTTGCTCAATAAAATGGGGGCAAAGATCCGTGGTGCAGGGACTGAAACCTTAACCATTCTTGGAGTCAAAGAATTAACAGGAACCAAACATAGTGTTGTTCAGGATCGAATTGAAGCGGGAACATTTATGGTTGCTGCTGCTATGACAGGTGGTGATGTTCTGATTCAGGATGCAATCTGGGAACACAATCGTCCTTTGCTAGCTAAGCTTCAAGAAATGGGTGTATCAGTAACTGAAGAAGAAGAGGGAATCCGGATCCAATCAGATCTATCTCGCTTAAAAGCCGTTAGTGTTAAAACCCTGCCTCACCCAGGTTTTCCAACGGATATGCAGGCTCAGTTTACTGCCTTGATGACGGTAGTTCGTGGCGAATCAACTATGATTGAGACAGTCTTTGAAAATCGCTTCCAACATTTAGAAGAGATGCGTCGTATGGGCTTGCACTCTGAAATTATGCGGGATACAGCAAGAATTGTTGGAGGGCAGAAGCTTCAAGGAGCAGAGGTTATGTCTACGGACTTGAGGGCTAGTGCGGCCTTGATTTTGACGGGCCTTATTGCTAGTGGAGAAACCAAGGTTAGCAAATTAGAGCATTTAGATCGTGGTTACTATCTTTTCCATGAGAAATTGGCTGCTCTAGGAGCCAACATCAAGCGTGTGAAGGAAGATGACGATGAATGATGAGTTAAAATATGTAGCGAAACAAGTTGGGATTGTTCTATTAGTAATTTTCTTGGGACTCCTTGTCTTTGCTATTGGTTTAGTTATTGGTTATGGTGTGATTGGTGGTGGCGATAATCCTTGGTCCATCTTATCACCTGATAAATGGCAGAGCATTATTAATAAGTTCACAGGTAAATAAGGAGTATAGGGCAGTTTGTCCGCTCCTATTTTTATGAGGAAAAAATGAAGAAGAAACAAGAAGAGAAACTTTTTCAAAGCATAGTAGGACTGATTCTGGCACTTGTTCTGATAGCTGGTGCTAATTATTTCTCAAACCATCAGAATCAGGATAAGATAAAGTCTAATCCACAGGTCCAACGAACAGGAAGAAGGGATATCTCAACTCCCGAGCAAGCACTATCTCAGAGTGTATTGACTGATTCTGTTCGCAAGCAATTAAAAGGTAGCATAGAATGGAATCAGGCAGGTGCTTTTATTATTAATGGCAACAAGACAGACCTGAATGCTGATATTGCCAGTCAGCCTTATGCACAAAATCAAACGAAGTCAGTCCAGGGACAGTTAGTACCAATAATTGGGAACGCACTGCTTTCTAAACAGACTAGACAATACAAAAATCGAGAAGAAACAGGAAACGGAACGACAAGTTGGGTTCCCGCCGGCTGGCATCAAGTGAGAAATCTTAGTGGAGATTTTAATCATGCAGTTGATCGAGGGCATCTATTAGCATATTCTTTAGTCGGAGGCTTAAAGAACTTCGATGCTTCTACAAGTAACCCAGAAAATATCGCTGTCCAAACAGCTTGGGCAAATCAGGCAAACAGTCCTTCATCTACTGGACAAAATTTTTATGAAAGCTTGATTCGGAAGGCTTTGGATAAAAAGAAGCGAGTTCGTTATCGAGTTACCTTGATTTATGCTAATCCTGATGACTTGATAGCAGCAGGCTCTCATTTGGAAGCAAAGTCCAGCGACGGAAGTCTTGAGTTTAATGTCTTCGTTCCAAATATTCAAACCGGGATTCGTATTAACTATAGAACTGGAGAAGTAACAGTAGAGTAGTTATATAGTAAAACAGAAAAAGCACCAATTTTACCCTACCCTAGTTTTTAGATTATTTCTATCTAAGTCTTAGGGGGAAGTAAATCTGGTGCTTTTTTATTTACTTTCTAAAATTAGAAGAGAGGAAGAAATTTATAAGCTATCTACTTTGATATGAATTAAAAGTATTTCTCAATATAGTTCCTTGATTAGATTAAAGTTTTCAAGAAAGATAGTTAACTAGTTGTTTCTATATTCCAGTTTTGAACTAACCATTTTATAAAGGAATCATATCTTGATTGAAGAGCATCATGATGTCCATAAGAATCAAAGACAGAGTAAGTGTCAGTTATCTGATTTTGAATGACACTGTGGACCAGTTTGGCATAGAACGGTGCTTTAGCCAAGCGATTAGAATGATGAGCACCTTCTGTCTTTCCATTCTGCAAATAAACCAGACAGTCCTTGTTTTTCAAGTCCTGTGTCTGGCAATAGTCGGTGAAACCTGGGTACCAAAAAGAACCGCAGATAGAAAAGACGCAGGGTATCTTGCAGTCGCTATAGAGGCTGTATACAGCAGCTAGTCCACCAAGAGAGTAGCCGCCATAGGCAATTCTCTTGTCATCCAGTAGGTAGTGCTGTCTGATTTCCGTTAATATACCGCTGAAGAGCTTTTGATGGTAGCTATCTGCTCTGCCACCAAAATCAGGATTGCCAAGCTTTAGAGCATTGGCTTTCCAGGGTGTAAAATCGTCCAGCCTATTGTTCGGTATCAGTCCAATCAAGATTACCGATGAGGAAAGTCTGCTCAGGTAGTTTATCTGGCCATCATTTAGCAAGATTGCTGGATAAGGTCGTGATCCGTCATAATCTTGGGGCAGAGTAATATTGACAGTGATACCCTCCCAGACAAAAGTCTTATTTATTGATAAAGTCATTGATTTTCTCAAGAGAGTCGATGACAGCAGGACCATAATCCATAAACTCATCATAGGAGATGGTCATAATTTTCTGATTCTTAACCGCTGGGACATCTTCCAGAACTGGATTGGCTTTCATTAGATCAACTGCTTGCTCATCCATGGACTTGTTGCGGTCGCTGGTTACGTAGATGATGATTTCTGGATCCATAGAAACCAGGTTTTCCAAGGTCAAGCCAGAGGTTCCAGTCGCTACATTGGTATAGCCGAGCTGGTTAAGCAGGCTCTCCTGTAGAGCTGATTTATAAGCGCCGAAAGTCTCATCGTTGTAGGCACACATGATGAGCGCTTTTTTCTTTTCGCCTTGGCTAGCCTTATTTGCCTTCTTGACAGTGTCAATTCTTGCCTGTAGCTGGTCGGCATAATGATTGGCCTTATCTTGGACGTTAAAGATGGTTCCTATATTCTTGACATCTTCAACGATATTGCCTAGATCTTGCTTGGTATTGGACAGGGAAGCCTTCTGTGTATAGACAGGGATTTTATTTTCATTCCAGGCACTGACTGTCCCCAGAGACTTCTCAGAAAACATCATGTTTCGACCAAGAAGAGCGTCTGGCTCATAGGATAGCACAGTTTCCTGTGATACGGTTTTCTTGTCGCCGACCTGCGGAATGGTGGCAATATCAGCCTTGTATTTATCTGTGACATCGTTGTCTGGATTGAGCATACCGGCAATTTTGTCTTTCAATCCTAGTTCAATCAAGATTTCGGTCGTCGAAAGGTTGTTGGTGATGACCTTTTCCGGTGCCTTTTCAAAGACCTGATCAATCTCCTTGCCTTCGGCATCGTAGGTTTTGATTGTCACAGGATATTTTGTTTCTGCTGTGCTCTTTTTCGCGCTTTCTGTTTTTGAGGAAGATTGCGAAGTTGAGCTTTCTTTCGTACTTTCCTTAGATGAAGAATTGCAGGCTGCCATTGTCAGTGCAGCAGTTGCAACGAGTAAGATACTGAGTGTTTTTTTCATATACATTTCCTTTCATGTGTTGTGAATATAGCTGGATTAGGCTAAGGTTTTCAAAAAGTGGCTACCCAAAAGTTTCCATTAATTATAAGAAAGTCACATTGGAAACAATTTTTTCTTCAACTATTCATCTCTGAAAATAGTTTCTTAGAGATACTGAATCATTGCTTGTTGATCGCTGGTCCATGCGACCTTGCTTTGAACACCATAAATGGCTTGCAGTGATTCTTGACAAATTACTTCTTCAGGGATGCCTTGGTATAGTATTTCACCTCCTTTCATAAGATACAGATAATCTGAGTAGCGACAGGCTAATTGAATATCGTGTAGAACAGCCAATACGTTGATATCTAAGTCTTTAACAATACTTAGAATATCCAGCTGATATCTAATATCCAGATGATTAGTTGGTTCATCTAACAGGAGCAGACTTGGCTGCTGGGCTAGAGCTCTAGCCAACAAGACTCTTTGCTTTTCTCCTCCAGATAGGGAGGAATAGGAGCGTTTAGCTTTGTCAGCCATATCTACTTTAAGCAAAGATTGGTGAACCAAGTCATAATCTTCTTCTTGTTCCCTCTGTAAAAAAGATAGGTGGGGGATTCGTCCCAGTAACACGATTTCTTCAACAGTGGTGTCAAATTGCAACTGGTTAAATTGACTGAGAACTGCCATACCTTTAGCGGTAGCTTTTAAACTCAAATTTTTTAATGGATTTCTGTTTAAAAAAATCCTACCACTGTCTGGTTTAATTTGACGATATATAGTCTTCAATAGGGTTGTTTTACCGCAGCCGTTGGGTCCAAGAATAGTGTGGAATTTTCTCCCTTCGACTTTTAGAGAAATGCCATTTAAAATTTTTTTCTGGCCAATTGAATAGTGAATATCTTCGCAAATTAGATCCATCTCAACTAAGCATCTCCTTTCGACTTTTAGCAACCATATAGATAAAAAAGGGAGCTCCTACTAAAGCGGTAAAAATACCAATCGGAAGTTCAGAGTTTTTTATTAAAATTCGGGAAAAAACATCTGCCCAAAGAACAAAGAGAGCTCCAAGCAAGCTGGCTATAGGTAAGATTTCTTTATAATTGCTTCCTATTAGGGATCTGGCTAAATGAGGAGTGATCAATCCTACAAAACCAATAATTCCACAAGACGCTACTAGCATAGCGGTGATAATCGCTACAATAGTTATGTAAAGATACCAATAAAAGCGTAAGGGCACACCCAATGTTAAAGCAATTTCTTCCCCCATCGTCATGGCGTTAAAAATTCGATATTGAGACCAAAAGAACAAAAGGGAAAGACTGACAATGAAAGCAGGAAAAGTTAGATTCGACCAAGATGCCCCTGCTAGAGAACCCATAGTCCAAAATTTGATAGTCAAGGCGCTATCAGCATTGGCGCCAAGCGAAATGATAAAATTAGCAAAGGCGATAAAGAGGGCGTTAACTACTGTACCGGAAAGAATCAGACTGGATGCTGTTGACTTTCCTTGTATAGTCGCAATTAGTAAAACAGTAGCAGTTGCTAGAAGTGCTCCCGCAAAAGCAGCAACTCCAGTGAAGGCTTTAAGGCCTAAAATGATACTGAGTGTAGCTCCAAAAGTAGCTCCTGAAGAAATCCCCAGAATGTAAGGTTCAGCAATGGGGTTGTTGACAGTGGACTGCATCACACACCCGCAGATAGAAAGTCCAGCTCCTGCAATAATGGCAAGGAGTACTCTTGGGACTCGCATATTCCAAACGATTGCAATACTTGATTTGGAAAGGTATCTTATATTTGAGAACCAACCTAACTTACTAAATACAATCCGGTAGGTATCTAACAAATTGATTTTAACAGCTCCTAAAGAAACAGATAAAAACAATGAAAAAGTAAAAATATGATGAGAAAAAGTAAGAGAACAAGATAGCTAAGGTAGCCTCTCCCTCTGCCTTTCTTGAAGGACATAGACGTCTCCTTAAAACACAAATATCTTAGAATATTCTGATAATTTAATATTATATCATTTTAAAAAAAGAAGGGCAAGGGAAGACCTGATTTGAAAAGTTAAACATTTATTCCTATAAGTATTTCACGAACTAGTTACAGACTGTTTTTCGGGATTCTTAAGTTTTTAGGAAAAAGCAAGCCTGAACAATAGAGTTCAGATTTGTAATTAAGGGCAAGAGGATCTAAGAAAGTGTAAAAAATTTCCATCCAATAACGATTAGAAGCAAAGAAAGGAGTAATCTTTCGTCTGGAAACCAAATCAAGCGATGGGAGTCTCGAGTTTAATGTCTTCGTTCCAAATATTCAAACCGGGATTTGTATTAACTATAGAACTGGAGAAGTAACAGTTGACTAAGTAGATATCAAACTAGCAAAAAAGCACCGCAATGGGTGCTTTTGGCTATTCTAATCAAAGTAGAGCAAGTCCTTGCTAGTCTCAGTAAAGAGTTCAAATCCGTTTTTAGTGACATACCCACAATCTTCAATGCGGACACCGACCTTGCCAGGAATATAAATACCTGGTTCAACAGAGAAGCACATACCTTCTTCAATAACCATATCGTTACCTTCCATGATAGACGGAAATTCATGAACATCCATACCGATACCATGGCCAAGACGGTGGTTGAAATACTCACCATAACCAGCTTTTTCGATAACTTGTCGAGCAGCCCAGTCAACTTCATGGGCTGTTACACCTGGTTTGATAAAGTCAAGTGCAGCTTGCTGGGCTTCTAGAGTTAGATGGTAGATATCTTTTTTGAACTGGTCAGGTTGGCCAACAGCAACAGTCCGCGTCATATCACTAGCATAGCCATTAACCATACAGCCTAGGTCAAAGAGTAGGAGGGCATTGTTTTCAATTTTGTTTGCTCCTGGGATACCATGAGGGTTGGCCGCATTATTTCCAGTTAGGACCATGGTTTCAAAGCTCATTTCATAACCTTCTTGCTTGATGGCAAAGTCAATCTGAGCAATGATATCAGTTTCAGTTTTATTCAAAGAAATATTGTTAAAACCAATGTTAACAGCCTTATCGGCATATTGGCCTGCTACAAGCATTTTTTGGATTTCATCAGCAGACTTAATGAGTCGCATCCGTTGAATAAATGGTGTAAGGTTTGTAAAGTCAGCCTGCTCAAAAACAGTTTTCAAACCGTGGTATTTAGTTAAAATTAAGTTGTCAAATTCAACAGCCACAGTTTTAACCCCTTTGACTGGTAGGGAAGCCTTAATTTTGTTCCAAGGGTTTTCAGAATCTACATAACCTACTACAGGAAAAGAAACGGTGCTAGAAGCGCGCTCTACTTCTAAAGCAGGAACAAAGAGTAGAGGTTCTTGATCTGTGAAGACAAAGAGAAACATTTGACGCTCATGAGGGTCGCTATAAAATCCGGTTAAATAATGAATAGTGACTGGATCTGAAATGATTGCAGCGTCTTTTTTCTCGTTTTCAAGCAAACTACGAATTTGATTCAATTTTGTCATAATGAAACCTTCTTTCTATGCCTCTATTTTGGCAAAAAATGGCTAAAAAAGCAAGAGTTTTCAAATAAACTCATCAAAATGCTTGAAAGTGTTTCCAAGAAGTGATAAAATGTTCTTGGTAGGAATATGAAAACGTTATTTTCAACTTTAAGAAAGGAAGCAATATGAACACAGACGATACAGTAACCATTTATGATGTCGCCCGTGAAGCAGGGGTTTCTATGGCGACAGTTAGTCGTGTAGTTAATGGAAACAAGAATGTAAAAGAAAACACTCGGAAAAAAGTTTTGGAAGTAATTGATCGCCTTGATTATCGTCCAAATGCAGTAGCTCGTGGTTTGGCTAGTAAGAAGACTACGACAGTTGGAGTTGTGATTCCAAGTATTACAAATAGTTATTTCTCAACATTGGCTAAGGGAATTGATGATATTGCTGAGATGTATAAATACAATATCGTCCTAGCAAATAGTGACGAGGATGATGATAAGGAAGTTTCAGTTGTAAACACTCTCTTTTCGAAACAAGTAGATGGTATTATCTTTATGGGTTACCACCTTACTGAAAAGATTCGTTCAGAATTTTCACGTTCACGCACGCCAGTTGTCTTGGCTGGAACTATTGATGTGGAGCACCAATTGCCAAGTGTTAATATAGATTATAAACAGGCTACAATTGATGCCATCACATTCCTTGCTAAGCGCAATAAAAAAATTGCTTTTGTGTGCGGACCTTTAGTTGATGATATCAATGGAAAAGTACGCTTATCCGGTTATAAAACGGCTCTTAAGAGCAAAAAGCTGTCATACAGCGAAGGTCTTGTTTTTGAGTCTAAGTATAGCTATGATGATGGCTATAATTTAGCTGAACGAGTAATCGCTTCTAAAGCAACGGCTACTTTTGTTACAGGTGATGAGCTGGCAGCTGGTCTTTTAAACGGACTAGCTGATCGTGGAGTAAAAATTCCAGAGGATTTTGAAATTATTACTAGCGATGATTCACAAATATCTCGCTATACACGTCCAAATTTGTCGACTATCAGCCAGCCTTTATATGATTTAGGTGCTATTAGTATGCGTATGCTGACTAAAATTATGCACAAAGAAGAGTTGGAAGAACGTGAAGTTGTTCTGTCTCATGGTATTTACGAACGTAACTCAACTAGAAAATAAAAGTTAGAGGCTGGGACAAAAGTCCTAGCCTCTCAATTGTCTTTGGATTGTCGAGCAAGACGCAGTGGTTGAGTGGGCTCTACTGCGCTGATTTCATCAGCTTTTACAGCCCTACTCAACTGTGCGGAGGTGGGACGACGAAATCGAATTCTAACGAATTACCGATTTCTGTCCCACTCTCTTTTTGATATGCCGTTTGAGGCTACTTATTGGCAAGAAAAGCCATAAGATTGAGTGATACAGACTTGCTTTTGCTATTTAAAGTTTAATTTTTTTCTGCTTTTAGGTATAATAGTATTTATGAAAGTTTTATTGTATTTAGAAGGAAAATCAGTGCTAGAAAAATCTGGTATTGGTCGAGCTTTGCAACACCAAATGCATGCCTTGGACCTGGCTGGTATTCCGTATACGACAGATATTTTAGGTGATTATGATGTGGTCCATATTAATACTTACGGGCCAAGAAGCTTGCTTCTCTTGCACGCTGCTAAGAGACATGGCAAGAAGGTAATCATGCATGGTCACTCAACTAAAGAAGATTTTCAGAATTCTTTTATTGGATCGAATTTCTTTGCACCGTTATTTGGTAAATATCTGGCACATATGTATCAAAAGGCTGACTTTGTTATTACACCGTCAGAGTATTCTAAAAAGCTTATTGCAGGCTACGGGGTAACGACACCGATTATTGCTGTGTCAAATGGTATAGATCTTGGGAAATACCAAGCGGATCCTAAAAAGGAAAAGGTTTTTAGAGAACATTTTCAAGTTAAGGAAGGCCAAAAGGTTGTTGTCTGTGCAGGTCTCTATTTTAAGCGAAAAGGAATAGAAGACTTTGTTGAGGTGGCTAGAAGGATGCCAGATGTTCGTTTTATCTGGCTAGGCTCGATCAATAAGTGGCTGATCCCAGCTTCGATTCGTAGATTAGTAGAAAAAGATCATCCTTCTAATGTGGAGTTCCCTGGCTATTTTAAGGGAGCTGTTTTTCAAGGGGCTATGTCAGGAAGTGATGCATTCTTTTTCCCATCATATGAAGAGACAGAAGGTATTGTGATCTTGGAAGCCCTAGCTAGCAAGCAACATGTCATTCTTCGAGATATTCCTGTGTATGAGGGATGGATTAGCGAAGAATCTGCTGAGCTTTGTCATAATGTTGATGAATTTGTTGAGTCACTTCGAAAGGTTCTAGACGGTCAAGTTGATAAACGTGAAGCTGGTTATCGAGTGGCTCAAAGCCGTTCAATTGATGATGTAGCCTATCAGCTAGTAGAAGCCTATCGAAAAGTATTGGAGATGTAATATGCGCGTTGGTCTTTTTACAGATACCTATTTTCCTCAGGTCTCGGGTGTAGCGACGAGTATTCGTACTTTGAAGACGGAACTTGAAAAGCAAGGACATACGGTTTTTATCTTTACGACAACTGATAAAGACGTGAATCGTTATGAGGATTGGCAGATTATTCGGATACCAAGTGTTCCCTTTTTTGCCTTTAAAGATCGTCGGGTTGCATACCGCGGTTTTTCTAAGGCTTTAGAGATTGCTCGCCAGTATCAGCTTGATATCATTCACACACAGACTGAATTTTCATTGGGGTTGTTAGGGGTCTGGATTGCTAAGGAATTAAAAATTCCTGTCCTGCATACCTATCATACTCAATATGAAGATTACGTCCGCTATATTGCAAATGGAATGCTGATTCGGCCTAGTATGGTTAAGTACATCGTTCGTGGTTTTTTGAATGACATGGATGGTGTGATTTGTCCTAGTGAAATCGTCTATGATTTGTTAACACGTTATAAGGTTACAACTGAAAAGAGGGTCATTCCTACAGGGATTGATTTGGCTAAGTTTGAACGGCCTGAAATTACCAAAAATCATATTGAAGATTTACGAAAGAAATTGGCAATTGATGATTCGGAAATTATGTTGCTCAGTTTGTCTCGAGTTTCCTATGAGAAAAATATTCAAGCAGTTATTGAAGCCTTACCAGATGTCTTAAAAGAAAATGCTGCTGTAAAATTGGTAGTAGCAGGAGATGGGCCTTATTTGGCGGACTTGAAGGAACAGGCTGAGAGTTTAGGTATTACTGATTCTATCATTTTCACGGGTATGATTCCTCCAAATGAAACTGCCCTTTACTATAAGGCGGCTGATTTCTTTATTTCTGCTTCGACTAGTGAGACACAAGGTCTAACATATTTGGAAAGTATTGCCAGTGGTACACCGATTATTGCACATGGCAATCCTTATCTAGATAATGTTGTGACGGATAAAATGTTTGGGACACTTTATTATGAGGACAACGACCTATCTGGTGCTATTTTAGAAGCAGTTATGACAACGCCTAAAATGGACGAAGAGAGATTGGCAGATAAACTCTATGAGATTTCAGCAGAAAATTTTGGGCGCCGTGTCTATGAATTCTATCTGGACTTAGGGATTTCTAAAGATTTTCAAAATGAAATTAGGCCGGATGAAACAAGAACAAAGCGCTTTGCAAAATCAATGATAAAACTGCCAGGTAAAATTATCCTTCTTCCGGTAAATGGTTCCACTCGGATGATCAAAGCTTCAAGAAAACAAATCAGAAAAATTCGCAAATACCTAGAATAAGTTTACTCTTTGAAAGGTGAAAAGGAGGTGAGGGGATGAGAGACAGAAAAAATGAATTTCTTTTCTTATTTCCCCTTGTCTTTTTCTATTTAGTATTTGATATTTTGCTAATATATTTGCCACTTGATTCAATAGTAAGTAAAAGCCTTATGGTTGGAAATGTTCTTATATTTTCACCTCTGGTCACTCTTTTGGTGTCTTTTCTATATGCAGTATTTTATGGATTTTCATTGCGTTTTTCACTCTTAGTTAGCCTTCTGTTTTTGTTGATAATCCTTATCTTTGGAGAATGGATTCCTCTCTATCACTTGGTTTATTTTCTTTCTTCACTGACTGGTAATGGATTAGGACATTTGTTTTATCATCTGAGAAAAAATAGCAGAGCTAGAAAAATGTAAAAGTTCTTGCAAATTTTTTCAATCGTGCTATAATGTTTCCTAGAGACATATCACCTGCAGGAAATCTTTTAGAGAGCGCGTGGAGCTGGAAATCGCGTAGAGGATGCAGTTGGGACTACTCTACTGGATTTTATGAAAACATAAAACGGTGGCTACGTTAGAGCCGATTCGAGGTGTGAGTCTTTTGACTTGCATAAATGAAGGTGGAACCACGTTGCGACGTCCTTTTGAGGATGTCGTTTTTATTTTGTAAGAAGGAGGAAGGATGATGCTTTATATGATTGGTGGCTCGCCTTGTAGTGGGAAGTCAACAATTGCTTCACTTCTTGCTAGACAGTATCAACTACTTCATATCAAACTGGATGATTTGGTAGACGAGATGATGAGTCAAGCAAGTGCAGACTCACAGCCGATTTGCCTTCTTAGACAGGACAGAAATCCGGAACAAATCTGGATGAGAAATCCAGAAGAGATGGCAGATGAAGAATGGCGCTTTTATGAAGAGATTTTTCCTTATGTAAAATCTTACTTGCTAAAAAATCAAAACAGACCTTTCTTGGAGGAGGGAGCAGGACTTTTGCCTCACTTGGTAAAGGAGCTTGAATGTCCAGCGTCTTCCTATCTATGCTTGACTCCAACAGCTGATTTTCAGAAAAAGCACTATAGACAGAGAGAATGGGTTCCCTATGTCTTAGAGGGAACTACCAATCCTGAGCAAGCTTTTGAAAACTGGATGCAGCGAGACATTCTTTTTGCCCAAATGGTTCGGAAGGAAGCGATGAAATTAGGCTATTCTAGCCTCATGACAGATGGTAGTCAATCAGAAAAGCAGACTGCGAAAGAGGTTGCTCGGCTCTTAAAATTGTCCAATATAAATAGAATAGATATTAAAGGAGAAAAATATGATTAAGATTACTTTCCCAGATGGCGCTGTTCGTGAATTCGAATCTGGCGTGACAACTTTTGAAATTGCGCAAAGCATTAGCAATTCCCTAGCGAAAAAAGCTCTGGCTGGTAAATTCAACGGCAAACTCATTGACACGACTCGTGCAATCATTGAAGATGGAAGCATCGAAATCGTGACGCCTGATCACGAAGATGCCCTTCCAATCTTGCGCCACTCAGCGGCTCACTTGTTTGCCCAAGCAGCTCGTCGCCTCTTCCCTGATATTCACTTGGGAGTTGGTCCAGCTATCGAAGATGGCTTCTACTACGATACGGACAATCAAGCTGGTCAAATTTCAAATGAAGACCTTCCTCGTATCGAAGAAGAAATGAAGAAAATCGTCAAAGAAAACTTCCCATCTATTCGTGAGGAGGTCACTAAAGACGAAGCACGTGAAATCTTCAAGAACGACCCTTACAAGTTGGAATTGATTGAAGAACACTCTGAAGACGAGGGTGGTTTGACAATCTACCGTCAGGGTGAATATGTAGACCTCTGCCGTGGACCTCACGTCCCATCAACTGGTCGCATTCAAATCTTCCACCTTCTCCATGTAGCAGGTGCTTACTGGCGTGGAAATAGCGACAACGCTATGATGCAACGGATCTACGGTACAGCTTGGTTTGACAAGAAAGACTTGAAAAACTACCTTCAAATGCGTGAAGAAGCCAAAGAACGTGACCACCGTAAACTTGGTAAAGAGCTTGACCTCTTCATGATTTCACAAGAGGTTGGACAAGGTCTGCCATTCTGGTTGCCAAATGGTGCGACCATCCGTCGTGAATTGGAACGCTACATTGTCGACAAGGAATTGGCTTCTGGCTACCAGCACGTTTACACTCCACCACTTGCTTCTGTAGAACTTTACAAGACTTCTGGTCACTGGGATCATTACCAAGAAGATATGTTCCCAACGATGGATATGGGTGACGGGGAAGAATTCGTCCTTCGTCCAATGAACTGCCCACACCACATCCAAGTCTTCAAGCACCATGTTCACTCCTACCGTGAGTTGCCAATCCGTATCGCTGAAATTGGTATGATGCACCGTTATGAAAAATCTGGTGCCCTCACTGGTCTTCAACGTGTGCGTGAAATGTCTCTCAATGACGGTCACCTCTTTGTTACTCCTGAACAAATCCAAGAAGAATTCCAACGTGCCCTTCAGTTGATTATCGATGTTTACGAAGACTTCAACTTGACTGAGTACCGCTTCCGTCTCTCTCTTCGTGACCCTCAAGATACTCACAAGTACTTTGACAACGATGAAATGTGGGAGAATGCCCAAACTATGCTTCGTGCAGCGCTTGATGAAATGGGTGTTGACTACTTTGAAGCCGAAGGTGAAGCTGCCTTCTACGGACCAAAATTGGATATCCAAGTTAAGACAGCTCTTGGAAAAGAAGAAACCCTTTCTACAATCCAGCTTGACTTCTTGCTTCCAGAACGTTTCGACCTCAAATACATTGGGGCTGACGGGGAAGAACACCGTCCAGTTATGATCCACCGTGGGGTTATTTCAACCATGGAACGCTTCACAGCTATCTTGATTGAGAACTACAAAGGTGCTTTCCCAACATGGCTTGCACCACATCAAGTGACCCTCATACCAGTTTCTAACGAAAAACATGTGGACTACGCTTGGGAAGTGGCTAAGAAACTCCGTGACCGCGGTGTCCGTGCTGATGTGGATGAGCGCAATGAAAAAATGCAGTTCAAGATCCGTGCTTCTCAAACCAGCAAGATTCCTTACCAATTGATCGTTGGGGACAAGGAAATGGAAGACGGAACTGTCAATGTTCGTCGCTACGGCCAAAAAG
This sequence comes from Streptococcus gordonii, assembly GCF_001578795.1. GTDB lineage: Bacteria > Bacillota > Bacilli > Lactobacillales > Streptococcaceae > Streptococcus > Streptococcus gordonii_A. Next base: position 911,709 of record NZ_KQ969106.1, on the reverse strand, counting down.
AAACACATACGGTAGCAGTAGACGAATTTGTGGAAGCTATCCTAGCTGATATCGCCAACAAATCACGCGTTGAAAAATAATGATCAAGAACTCGCTTTGCGGGTTCTTTTTGTAATCTTATTTTTCAACAGTTTATTTTTAGATTTTTTATGAGCTAATTTTTTACAGTATTGTCACGAATGTCTTTAAATTGTAAGATAAAGAAATAGTATTTTTAATTGGGGAAATTAGTCTATTTTAAGAAAGTTTGTTATAATAAAAGAGACAGAAAAAAAGGTGAAAGATATGAAGAAAATATTAGTTGTAGATGATGAAAAACCAATTTCAGATATTATAAAATTTAATATGGTAAAAGAGGGCTATGAAGTTGTTACGGCTTTTGATGGTCGTGAAGCTCTTGAGATGTTTGAAGCTGAAAATCCAGATATTTTGATTTTGGATTTGATGTTGCCAGAGTTGGACGGGCTAGAAGTAGCACGTACCATTCGGAAGACCAGTAATGTTCCAATTATTGTCCTATCGGCTAAAGATAGTGAGTTTGATAAAGTTATCGGCCTTGAGATCGGAGCAGACGACTATGTGACTAAGCCTTTCTCTAACCGTGAGCTCCAAGCTCGTGTCAAGGCTATTTTGCGACGTTCAGAATTTGCTGTAGATACCCAAGAAAATGAAAAGGGCTCAAATGAGTTGACAGTGGGTGAATTGCAAATTTTACCCGATGCTTTTGTTGCCAAAAAACATGGTGAAGAGCTAGAATTAACCCATCGTGAGTTTGAATTACTCTACCATTTGGCTAGTCATGTTGGTCAAGTAATGACACGCGAACACCTACTAGAGACAGTTTGGGGTTATGATTATTTTGGTGATGTACGCACTGTTGATGTGACGATTCGCCGTTTACGTGAAAAGATTGAAGATACGCCAAGCCGACCAGAGTATATTTTAACTCGTCGTGGTGTTGGCTACTATATGAGAAACAATGATTGAAAATATTAGACAATTTGTGTTTTCTGTAGATTTTGTTTTTGTTTTAATTGTTTTAGGTTTTATTTTGGTCGTTGCCCTTCTCTTTTTAGAGAATAGAAGGGATAATCGCCAACTTCGTCTGCTCAATCAAAAGATCAAAGATTTAATCGCAGGAGACTATTCCGAGGTTCTGGATATGCAGGGCAGTCCAGAAATTACGGATATGACCAATAGTATAAATGATTTGTCTGAGGTAACTAGATTAACACAAGAAAATCTGGAGCAAGAAACCAAACGTTTGACTAGTATTTTGTCCTACATGACGGATGGGGTTTTAGCAACCAACCGTAGGGGCCAGATTATTATGATTAATGATATGGCTTCTAAGCAACTAGGTGTTGATCCAGAGGAAGTCCAAAATACAAGTATTTTAGACTTGTTAGATATTGCAGATGAATATGATCTGCGGGATTTAATTACCAAGATGCCGGAGTTGACGATTGATTCTCAAGATGAAAATGGTGAATTTTTAAGTCTGCGTGTTCGTTTTGCCTTGGTTCGTAGAGAATCTGGTTTTATCTCTGGTTTGGTAGCTGTTCTGCACGATACGACGGAACAGGAAAAAGAGGAACGGGAGCGTCGGCTTTTTGTATCAAACGTAAGTCATGAGCTCCGTACCCCTTTAACAAGTGTTAAGTCTTACTTAGAAGCTTTGGATGAAGGCGCTCTTTCTGAACCAGTTGCTCCCGAATTTGTTAAGGTCTCTCTTACGGAAACAAATCGAATGATGCGGATGGTTTCTGATTTGCTTAGCTTGTCGAGGATTGATAATGATAGTAGTCATTTGGATGTGGAATTAACTAATTTTACAGCCTTTATCACTTTTATTTTGAATCGTTTTGATAAGATTAAAAGTCAGGATGAAACCAAAAAATATGAGATTGTACGAGATTATCCAATCACACCTATTTGGGTTGAAATTGATACTGATAAAATGACGCAGGTCATTGATAATATCATGAATAATGCTATCAAGTATTCTCCAGATGGTGGAAAGATTACCGTAGGTATGAAAACGACAGAAGATCAGTTGATTATTTCAATTTCTGATGAAGGATTGGGAATTCCTAAGAAAGACCTGCCTAAGATTTTTGACCGCTTTTATCGAGTAGATAAGGCTCGAAGCCGTGTGCAAGGTGGAACAGGCTTAGGACTTGCGATTGCAAAAGAAATCATCAAGCAGCACCATGGCTTTATCTGGGCCAAGAGTGAGTATGAAGTCGGATCAACTTTTACGATTGTCCTGCCGTATGATAAGGATGCTGTTTTGGATGATGGCTGGGAAAGTGAAGAAGTAGAAAGTAAAGATGACTAAGGAAGGTTTTAAGTATAGCATTTTAGCATCTGGATCTAGTGGTAATTGTTTTTATTTAGAAACAGATAAAAAGAAGATTTTGGTGGATGCGGGACTATCTGGTAAAAAAATCACTAGTCTCCTAAGTGAAATTAATCGTAAACCAGAAGATTTAGATGCTATTTTAGTAACTCATGAACATAAGGATCACATCCATGGTGTTGGGGTTTTAGCCCGCAAGTATAACTTAGATGTCTATGCTAATGAAGATACTTGGAAAGCTATGGATAGTGCCTTAGGAAAAATTGATACTAACCAAAAGCATATTTTTGAAATGGGTAAGGTTATGACTTTTGGTGATATAGATATTGAAAGTTTTGGTGTTAGCCATGATGCGGTGGCACCACAATTTTATCGGTTTATGAAAGACGATAAAAGCTTTGTCATGCTGACGGATACGGGCTATGTGAGTGATCGTATGGCTGGAGTAGTTGAAAATGCTGATGGTTACTTGATTGAGAGTAATCATGATGTAGAAATTTTGCGTAGTGGAGCTTACCCCTGGAGTCTTAAGCAACGTATTTTATCCGATAAAGGCCACTTATCTAATGAAGATGGTGCTGATACGATGATTCGAACCTTGGGGAATCGTACCAAAAAGATTTATCTGGGGCACTTGAGTAAGGAAAATAATATCAAGGAGCTGGCTCATATGACCATGGTTAACCAGCTAGCTCAAGCTGACTTGGCAGTCAATCATGACTTTCAAGTTTTGGATACTTCGCCAGATACAGCTACGCCTCTGACATCAATTTAATCATGTTGAAAATAAAAAATAACCAGGAGATTTTATGCGTCCCATTTATTTTCTTGTTGGACTAGTGTCCTTGGGGCTGGGAGTTGTTGGCATTCTTCTTCCTATCTTGCCTACAACACCTTTTTTGCTCTTGTCCATAGCTTGCTTCTCTCGGAGTTCTAAACGTTTTGAAAATTGGCTCTATCATACCAAAATGTACCAGATCTATGTGGCGGATTTTCGGGAGACAGGATCGATTGCCAAGGAGCGTAAGAAAAAGATTATCGTATCCATCTACATTTTGTATGGGCATTTCTATATTTTTTGCTCCTCTTCTACTTGTAAAAATCGGTCTATTTGCCCTAACAATTTTT
>NZ_KQ969106.1:907396-908122 GCF_001578795.1 Streptococcus gordonii | reverse complement strand
CTAAAGTAAGAAAAAGAGGGCAGGAAAATTTAATTTTTGGTATAATAGTAGCTGTGCAGTCTTCTTTCTAGTAGAAGATTTAAAGAGTAGTGGGACTTGTTTTACCCTTTGTTAAGAGTGTCTTCTACGCTACTTTGCTATAAAGATAGGAAGGATTGGACTTGTGTTTATCAGTTTGAACACAGGTAGAGGTTTATGAAAAAATTAAAAGACCTTTTATTTGATCGATTTGGCTTGGTTTTTAAGGATGTTTCATTGCTAGAAACAGCTTTTACTCATACAAGCTATGCCAACGAACACCGCCTCTTAAAAATTTCACACAATGAACGACTGGAATTTTTAGGAGACGCTGTTCTGCAACTAATTATCTCTGAGTATTTATTTGAAAAATATCCCAAGAGACCTGAAGGAGATCTGACTAAGCTTCGTTCAACGATTGTTCGTGAAGAAAGTTTGGCAGGTTTCAGTCGTGATTGTCAGTTTGATCGTTTCATCAAGCTGGGTAAGGGAGAAGAAAAATCTGGGGGCCGTGAGCGTGAAACGATTTTAGGCGACCTTTTTGAAGCCTTTCTAGGAGCTTTGTTACTGGATAAAGGATTAGAAGTTGTCAAGAACTTTATTTATCAAGTCATGATTCCTAAGGTGGAGGCAGGTGATTTTGAGCAGGTGACAGACTATAAAACAAAATTGCAAGAGTTGCTTCAGTCTAATGGAGATGTAGAGATT
>NZ_KQ969106.1:902307-907342 GCF_001578795.1 Streptococcus gordonii | reverse complement strand
CTAAGAATGCCTTTGAAAAGGAAAATCATTCATGTATTTAAAAGAAATTGAAATCCAGGGTTTTAAATCTTTTGCGGATAAAACAAAGGTAGTTTTTGACCAAGGGGTAACAGCGGTTGTCGGACCCAATGGTTCAGGTAAGTCCAATATTACAGAAAGTCTGCGCTGGGCTTTGGGAGAATCCAGTGTTAAGAGTTTGCGTGGTGGTAAGATGCCCGATGTCATTTTTGCAGGGACAGAAACACGCAAGCCCCTTAATTATGCGTCTGTAGTAGTGGTTCTTGATAATAGCGACCAATTTATCAAGAATGCAGCTAAGGAGATTAGAGTTGAGCGTCATATTTATCGCAGTGGTGATAGTGAGTACAAGATAGATGGTAAAAAAGTTCGTTTGCGTGATGTTCATGATCTCTTTATGGACACAGGGCTTGGACGGGACTCCTTCTCTATTATTTCCCAAGGTAAGGTAGAAGAGATCTTTAACAGTAAGCCGGAGGAGCGGCGTGCTATTTTTGAAGAGGCTGCAGGAGTACTGAAATATAAGACGCGTCGTAAGGAAACTGAGAGTAAATTGGCTCAAACCCAAGACAATTTGGACCGCTTGGAAGATATTATTTACGAATTGGATGGGCAAATCAAACCTTTAGAGAAGCAAGCACAAACTGCTAAACGCTTTTTGGAGTTAGATCAGGAAAGACGAGAACTTTACCTAGATGTATTGGTTGCTCAAATGACAGCTAATAAGGAAAAGTTGAACCAGGCAGAGGAGAATTTGGCTAAGATTCAGGAAGAGCTGTCTGCTTATTATAGCAAACGCGATGAATTGGAACTGGAGAACCAAGCTCTCAAATCCAAGCGTCATGAGCTTAACCAGACCTTGGCGGCCGATCAAGCTAAGCTACTCGAATTAACTCGTCTGATTAGTGATTTGGAGCGACAAATTGATCTTTCTAAGTTAGAGTCGAGTCAGGCAGCAAGTAGCCGTAAAGAGAATGAGGCTCGTTTGGCTACATTGGTAGAGAAGTTGGAGCAAACAGAGCAAGATTGTCAGGCTAAGATTGAAAATCTGGCTCTTATTGCAGAAAAATTGGACAAGAATCAGCAGGAAATGGCTGAGCTAGAAAAAGAGATTGCCGATTTTTCTGAAAATCCTGATCAATTGATTGAGCATTTACGTGATCAATACGTCAGACTCATGAAAGAAGAGGCTGATTTATCCAATGATTTGACTGCTCTGGAAAGCCGTCAGGCTAATCAGTTGAAACTAAACGAGAGTAAACAAGCAGATTTTGAAAAAATTAAAAGGGACTTGTTAGAAAGCCAAAATGCTGAAACAGCTCATATAGAAGAGTTGGAAACAGCTCGGAAGAATCTAAAAGACTTGTTGAATGCTTACCAGGCACAAGTGGAAAAAGTACAAGAACTGCAGACAAGTTACCAAAATCAGCAGAAAACCATGTTTGATTTGTTGGATGATTTGAAAAATAAGAAGGCTCGTTCTGCAAGTTTGGAAGCTATTCTTAAAAATCATAGTAACTTCTACGCTGGTGTAAAAAGTGTCTTGCAAGAGTCTGATCGCTTAGGTGGGATTGTTGGTGCTGTTAGTGAAAAATTAAGTTTTGATCCGCATTATCAGACAGCTCTTGAGATCGCTTTAGGAGCTAGCAGTCAGAATATTATTGTCGAAGATGAAGCAGCTGCTACAAGAGCAATTGATTTCTTGAAGAAGAATCGAGCTGGTCGGGCAACTTTCTTGCCACTGACAACGATTAAACCCCGTCAGCTAGCTGATCATCATCGAACAAGTATCGAGTCAAGTAAAGGTTTTCTTGGCCTTGCTTCTTCCCTTGTCACTTATGATGCCAGCTTGGATACTATCTTCCAAAATCTGCTGGGAACAACAGCCATTTTTGATACGGTAGACAATGCTCGTGCAGCAGCCCGTCAGGTTCGCTACCAAGTCAGAATGGTTACTCTAGACGGGACTGAACTACGAACAGGTGGTTCCTACGCTGGTGGAGCAAATAAAAACAACAATACGATCTTTATCAAACCGGAATTGGATGCTCTTTTGTTTGATATAAAGGAAAAAGATCTCCAATTGAAGGAAAAAGAAGAGGCTGTCCAAGTCCTACACAATCAGCTGAGTCAAGCTAAGCATGTCTTAGATCAAATCAAGGAAGATGGCGAAAGCGCCCGCTTGGCAGAACAAAAAGCTAGTTTAGCTTATGAGCAAATTGCAAAGCGAGTGGAAGAGCTGACGAATCTGAAAGATATGCAAGAGCAAGAATTGGCAAGGTTGTCTGGATTTGATATTTCTGGTGAACAAGCCAAATTGCAGGCTCGTTTAGCAGAAATTGAACAGGCTAAATTGGATGTGACACAGGAAATTGAGCAGGTTAAATCGAATAAAGATGCTGTTCAAGAACGCTTTGATAAACTTTCCAATAAATTGTCAGACTTGAAACTATCTCGGACTGAGCTGACCTCTCTCCAACGTTTTGAGAAAAATGACTTAGAACGTTTGGAAGAAGAAAAAACAGCTTTAGTCAAAGAACAGTCTACTCTAGAACTCTTAATGGAACAAAAAGAATCAAGTCTCCAAAAGGTGGACATTGCAGTTCTAGAAGATCAGTTGAAGACTGCTAATCAGGAAAAGATAGACTTAAACCAAGGACTGATTCGTTTGAAATTTGAATTAGAAGACTTGGAAGGTCAGTCCGAAGACATTCTCAGTCACTTGGATCAGGCTCGTAAGCAAAATGAAGAATTGATACGGAATCAGGCCAAGGCGGAGGCTGAAAAAGAAAAGATTACAGATGTTTTGCGTCGTCTCTTAACCAGTCTGACGGAAGAATATCAAATGAGCTTTGACGAAGCCAATCAGAAGGCTCGTCCTCTCGAAAACTTAGCAGTATCTGAAGGGAAAGTCAAAGACTTGGAACGATCTATACGTGCGCTCGGTCCAGTAAACCTCGATGCTGTTGAACAATTTGATGAAGTGAAAAATCGTTTGGACTTCCTCAATACTCAACGAGATGATGTCTTATCTGCTAAAAATCTTCTCTTGACAACCATCGAAGAAATGAACGATGAAGTCAAGGAGCGTTTCAAATCAACTTTTGAGGCCATTCGTGAAAGCTTTAAAATGACCTTCAAACAAATGTTTGGTGGAGGATCTGCAGACTTAATTTTAACAGAAGGCGATCTTTTGACAGCTGGAGTTGAAATTTCGGTGCAGCCACCTGGCAAGAAGATCCAGTCCCTCAATCTCATGAGTGGTGGGGAAAAGGCCTTGTCAGCTCTAGCTTTGCTCTTCTCCATTATTCGAGTGAAAACTATTCCTTTTGTTATTTTGGATGAAGTTGAAGCTGCCTTGGATGAAGCCAATGTTAAACGTTTTGGGGACTACCTCAACCGCTTTGACAAGGAGAGTCAGTTTATCGTTGTTACCCACCGAAAAGGAACTATGTCAGCAGCTGACTCTATTTATGGAGTGACCATGCAGGAGTCCGGTGTGTCGAAGATTGTTTCGGTAAAATTAAAAGATTTAGAAGGTATGTAAAATGGATATTAAACTAGTTGCAACCGATATGGATGGTACCTTTTTAGATGGTCAAGGGCAATTTGATATGGAGCGTCTGAAAAGTCTTTTAGTCAAATTCAAAGAGAAAGGTCTCTATTTTGCGGTAGCTAGTGGTCGAGGGATTCTGTCTCTGGAGAAGCTGTTTGCCGAAGTTCGTAATGAGATTATTTTCATCGCCGAAAACGGCAGTCTGGTTGAATTTCATGGGCAGGATTTATATGAGGCTACGATGAGCCGAGATTTTTACTTAGATACTTTTGAAAAGTTAAAGGAGTCTCCATATGTAAATACTGGTAAGCTCTTGCTGACTGGTAAAAAAGCTTGCTATGTTTTAGACAGTGTAGATCCGACCTATCTACATTTTTCAGCTCACTACAATGAAAATATTGTAAAGGTGGCTAGTTTAGCTGATATTGATGATGAGATTTTCAAATTCACGACTAATTTCACACCTGAAACTATAGCTGAAGGAGAAGCTTGGGTCAATGAAAATGTTCCTGGAGTCAAAGCGATGACAACGGGTTATGAATCCATTGATATTGTTCTTGATTATGTGGATAAGGGGGTTGCGATTGTCGAATTAGCCAAGAAACTTGGTTTGGAAATGGGCCAAGTCATGGCTTTTGGTGACAATCTTAATGACCTTCATATGATGCGGGTTGTTGGCCATCCGATTGCCCCTGAGAATGCCCGTCCAGAGATTTTAGAGTTGGCAACTGAGGTAATTGGCTCTCACAAAGATCAGTCTGTAATTGCCTATATGGAGAAACTAGTATGACAGCTATTAAACTGATTGCGCTTGATTTAGATGGAACCCTGTTGACATTCGACAAGAAAATTTCTCCAAGGAATCTAAAAGCTCTAGCGGCTGCCAGGGCAAAGGGAGTAAAAGTTGTATTGACGACAGGTCGGCCACTCAAGGCTATGGAATTTTTACTAGATGAGTTGGGAACAGCAGGTTTAGAGGATGAATATACCATTACATTTAACGGTGGCTTGGTTCAGCGAAATACTGGTGAAATTATAGATAAAACTGTTTTTTCCCATGCTGATGTGCTTCGCATTTTTGAAGAAACGCAGAAGCTTTCTTTGCCACTCGATGCTATTAGTGAGGGAGTTGTGTACCAGCTTCAGTCAGAACAGAAATCCCTCTATGCCCAAGCCAATCCTTATCTCCAGTTTGAACATGTATCGCTAAACGATCTATCTGAGGAACTGACCTACAATAAATGTGTGACAGCCTTTGATCCATCCAGCATTGATAAGGCACTACCTCAGATTTCACCTGATCTATTTGAGCGATATGAAATTTTTAAATCTCGAGATATGCTGTTAGAGTGGTCTCCGAAAAATGTTCATAAAGCAACTGGTTTAGCAAAATTAAGCCAGCATCTTGGTTTAGATTCCAGTCAGATCATGGCTTGTGGAGATGAAGGAAATGACAGTTCC
>NZ_KQ969106.1:895738-902287 GCF_001578795.1 Streptococcus gordonii | reverse complement strand
ACGGAAGAAATCAAAGCAGTAGCTAAAGTAGTTGCCCCGCTGACTAATGATGAAGACGCAGTCGCTTGGGCGATTGAAAACTATATTTTATAGGGAAAAGGAGGACATACCATGGGCTTATTTGACCGCCTTTTTGGCAGAAAAAAAGAAAAAAAAGAAGACATCCGAGAAGAGGAGCCTGTTCAGACGGAAACCTCTGAAACAGAGGATTCAATAGAAGAATTGGAAAATGAAAATCAATCTCAAGTAGAAAATGCTCCCGAAGAAAGTTCACAAGAGGAAATCCTGCCTTTTGAAGAAGAGGACAAGCAAGAATTTTACGAAGAGTTAGATGAACGCTTATCAGAAGATCAGGTCTTGAATGAAGTCATAGAAGACAAGACTCAGAATAGATTCGTGGGGCAAGAAGCGGATGAACTCCAGCAAGAAGAGACTGAAGAGAGCGCAAGCATTGCTGAAAAGTCTGAAGAAACTCAAATAGACAATTCAAGTGAAGAAGAGCTTGCTGAAGAACCAGCATCAGTCCAAGAAGAGTCTGAAGAAAAAAATCAGAACTTGACTCAGAAACACCAGCACTTGAAGATATCAAGTTAGAAGACCAAGGACTTCTAACCGTCGATGAACAAAGTCAGGCTGATGAAGATGCGAAAGACTCAAATCAAGCAGAAATCCAAGCAGACACTGTTGAGGAAGAGAAGCAAGATATACCAGATGAAACGGAGCAAGGTCCAAGCGTAAGCGAAGAGGCTGAAGTTACAAAGTCAGACCAGGAAGAAGGTCATACTGAAACGGTTCAAGAAAAGTATGATCGCAGTTTGAAAAAAACTCGGACAGGCTTTGGAGCGAAGCTCAATGCTTTCTTTGCTAATTTCCGTACTGTCGACGAAGAGTTCTTTGAAGATTTGGAAGAACTTTTGATCACCAGTGACGTTGGTGTACAAGTGGCCTCTAATTTGGCAGAAGAGCTACGATATGAGGCTAGATTAGAAAATGCCAAGAAACCTGATGCTTTACGAAAGGTTATCATAGAAAAGCTAGTTGATATCTACGAAAAAGATGGTCGTTACAATGAGAAAATTAATTTCCAAGATGGTTTGACAGTCATGCTTTTTGTCGGTGTCAATGGTGTTGGGAAAACTACATCAATTGGTAAATTAGCTTACAAATATAAACAAGAAGGCAAGAAGGTTATGTTGGTAGCAGCAGACACCTTCCGTGCTGGAGCAGTAGCCCAGTTAGCTGAGTGGGGAAAACGTGTTGATGTACCTGTTGTGACTGGTCCTGAAAAGTGTGATCCAGCCAGTGTTGTTTTTGACGGTATGGAGCGTGCTCAAGCTGAAAATGTCGATATTCTGATGATCGATACTGCTGGTCGCTTGCAAAATAAAGATAATCTCATGGCTGAATTGGAAAAGATTGGCCGGATTATTAAGCGAGTCAATCCAGATGCTCCTCACGAGACTTTCCTAGCTCTAGATGCTTCAACAGGACAAAATGCCCTCGTTCAAGCCAAGGAATTTTCAAAGATTACTCCAGTTACAGGAATTGTTCTAACGAAGATTGATGGAACAGCGCGTGGAGGTGTTGTTCTTGCTATTCGTCAGGAATTGGATATTCCAGTTAAATTGATTGGATTTGGTGAGAAGATTGATGATATTGGTGAATTCAATTCAGAGAACTTTATGCGTGGCCTTTTAGAAGGACTACTTTAAATACAAAAAAAGAAATCCATATTCCTTGGATTTCTTTTTCTATCTTTAATTTTGAGGGTTCCATTGCCACTCAGCTCCAAACTGAGCTAATAATTCTGCTGAAGCAGATGGTCCCATTGTTCCAACTGCATATTCATGAAGTGGCGCTTGATTGTTTCTCCAGAGCTCTTCAATTTGATCAATTAATTTCCAGCTGGCCTTTACTTCTTCCCAGTGACTAAAGTTAGTTGAGTCATTGTTAAGTACATCAAAAATTAATTTTTCGTAAGGTTCAGGTGAAGCTCCAGAAGCAGTCGCATCTGTACGATAATCTAAAGAAATAGGGGATAAACTGAAGAGTTCACCGACTTCTTTACCATTAACACTGAGGGAGAAACCTTCTGTTGGTTGGATATAAATGGTCAGAACATTCGGTGCTAGTTTTTCACCAAAAATGGAATCCATTTGTTTGAAGACGATGTTAACATGGGTCCCTTTTTCTGTTAGACGTTTACCTGTGCGGAAAAAGAAAGGAACATCACGGAAGCGGTCACTGTCAACAAAGAAGGCACCTGAAACAAAAGTTTCAGTCATAGATTCTGGATTGACATTGGGTTCACTTCTATAAGAAATATATTTCTTACCATTGACTTTTCCAGACTTGTATTGGCCGCGAATGAAAAATTTTTTCAAATCTTCTTGGCTCGGTTGTGTCAAACGTTCAAAAACCTTGATTTTCTCTGCACGGATCTCATCTTTTGTAAAGCTGTTGGGTTTATCCATGGCAAGAAGAGACAGCAATTGCAAGGTATGGTTTTGGACCATATCTCTTAGGGCGCCGGATTCATCGTAATATCCGCCACGTTCTTCTACACCCAGTTTTTCGGCAAAGGTGATCTGGACATTGTCAATGTGGTCGCGGTTCCAAATATTCTCAAAAAGTGAGTTGGCAAAACGAATAGCAAAGATGCTTTGGATCATTTCCTTGCCCAGGTAATGGTCAATTCGGAAGATTTGCTCTTCATCAAAAGTTGCCAACAAGTCATCATTAAGTTGGCTAGCTGATTCCAAGTCTGTTCCAAAAGGTTTTTCGACGATCAAACGTTCAAATCCTTTGCCATCGACAATGTTTTCAGATTTGAGGTGTTTGGCAATAGTTCCGAAAAACTGAGGAGCCATGGATAGGAAGAAGAGTTTATTGTGTTCTGCTTGATATTCTTCATTGAGTCGGTTTTGAAGCTTGCGTAACTCAATGTAGTGCTCGGTATCCTGCACATCATGACTTTGATAGTAGAAGTGGCTGGCAAATTCCTGTGCTTGCTCAGGACTATCAGCTAAATCAGCGATAGACTCAACGACAACAGATTCAAAGTATTCCTTACTCCATGGCCTGCGAGCTGTTCCGATAACAGCAAAATGCTTAGAAAGGTTGCCAGACTTATATAATCTAAAAAGTGAGGGATAGAGCTTACGTTTAGCCAAATCTCCACTAGCTCCAAAAATTGTAACAATAACTTTAGATGACATCCTAATATCCTTTTTTTCTAAAATGATGTATCTATTTTATCACAAATGCCTCAAAAATGGTAAATGACGCTACGAATAGAATATAATTTATCTGAGTTTAAGAAAAGGAGAGTGGGACAGAAATCGGTCATTCGTTAGAATTCGATTTCGTCGTCCCACCTCCGCACAGTTGAGTAGGGCTGTAAAAGCTGATGAAATCAGCGCAATAGAGTCCACTCAACCACTGCGTCTTGCTCGACAATCCAAAAACAATTGAGAGGCTAGGACTTTTGTCCCACTCTCTTCTAAAATACGCGATAAACATAAGGATTGTCTGGTTTTTCTACCTTTTCAAAACTAGAGATCTTTAGGATAGGTAGACTCTGTCCTAAATTCTTATGGTATTGGACAGCAATCTTTCCTTTAGCATGAATCCAAGTATTGTCTTCAAAATGTTGGGTATTTCCAGTCGTCAAGAGGCCATAGACACCTGAGTCGGCGATACAATGGATAATACCGAAGCGAAAGAGAAACTGACTTTTCTGATCGCTCGGATCATTGTAGACAAAACCGGTAAATTCAAGCGTTTTACCAACAAATTCATCTGGATAATCATAGATAACTTCCATAACTTCCATGTAATTTTCAGTCGTGACCTGAATGGTATCTTGCTTGACATATTTCTTGGCGGCTGCCCGCATTTCTTTTTCATAAGCCCCTTTAGTAAAGTAGGTGCTAGTGTCCGGCTTCAGGTATTGACTGGTTGTACCTTCGTCCTGCTGAACAGCTGTCGAAGTTCCTTCAGCCAGTGGAAAATGAAATCCTTTAGCAGAAACTGTGGTCGAATCCAAAGTAACAGTTGGAAAGAAAATTCCTACAAAAAGCGGGATGACAAGGAGCAGCACGCTACCTAGTTTGGCCCAGCGAGTACTTAAATGACTGTGGACCTCCATCTTTTTCATCCAGACGATGAGTTGAACCACTGCCAGGATAAAGGATAGAATCATAGACAAGTATGCTAGATAGGAATAGTGGAGATTGATGTATTGGTTGAGCTTACCTGTCAGCTGCAGATACATGGTGATCTCAAAGTAACCAACTAGGATTAAAAACCGAATCATAGAATCACCCCCACAAGCCAAGAGTAAAGAAAGACGACGACGGTAACTAGACTGATAAATTGCCAGATAAAGCGCGTCTTAAAGTAGTTTTTCATCATCAGCAGATTCTTGACATCTAGCATAGGCCCAATGACCAAGAATGCTAAGACTGGCGATAAGCCAAAGCTAGCAATCAAGGAGCTCCCGATGAAAGCATCAGCTTCACTACAAAGCGAAAGCAGGAAGGACAGCAGCATGAGGAGAAGAATAGCAACAGCTGGTGTCGAGCTAATTGATGTCAGGATTCTGGTTGGCACATAGACTTGGACTAGGCTAGCAAAGAGACAGCCAAAGACTAGATAGCGACCTGTATCGAAAAATTCGTCAATGGCTTGCACAAAGACCTGAAAAAACTTTTGTCCTTTGCTGAGATGTGAAAAATCATGCTCATGAACAGCCTTGCGGTTTTCTTTTTGAATATTGCTGTCTGCAAAGAAACCTAAAAAGATCCCTAAAACGATAGCAACTACCATAGAACCTAAAGCACGAAGCAAGGCCATTCGGAAGGAATTACCAAAGGCTGAGTAGGTTGCAAATAGCACGATAGGATTGATAACAGGTGCTGTCACTAGAAAAGGCACAGCAGTGTAGCTGGGAACTTTCTTTTCTAAGAAGCGGTTAATTATGGGAACAATACCGCACTCACAGGATGGAAAGACAATACCGATCAAGCTTCCAAAGAAAATCCGAGCCCATTTATTTTTGGGTAAGAAGTGATAAACCTTTTCTGGCGTGACATAAACCTCAATAAAGCCAGAAATAATACTTCCAATCAAAACAAAAGGTAGGGCCTCGATGATGATGGAGAGAAAGATAGCGCCAGCCTGTAAAACGCTAGCAGGTAGATTTGAAAAGAGACTCATGATTTTTTAGCCTTTTCTTCCGCTTCTTTTTTCTTTTTATCATCAGGAAATTCTACTTTTTCTAACTTAGGAAGGGTTGCAAACTCCTCGAACATCTTATCTAGATCATCTGTTTTGGTAAATTTCACAGCCATAGAGCTACCTCATTTCTAAAATAATAATTCTATTATACTACCAAAAAGGAAAAAATGATATTTTGAGACATAGGACCTAGTCTCTAATGAGAACTTGGAGCTATAAAAGAATAATAGAAATTTGACTTTCTGAATTTTTAAGATCGATCTTATGGTATAATAGAAGAGCTATGGAAAATATAAATATTGAAAAAATTGCCCAGAAATTGGGTCTTAAAGAAAGCCCAGTATCACAGGTTCTAGATCTGACCGCTGAGGGAAATACAATTCCTTTTATTGCTCGTTACCGTAAGGAAATGACAGGAAATCTGGATGAGGTCGAGATTAAGGCAATCATTGACCTAGATAAAAGCATGACTGCCTTGGCAGAGCGTAAAGCGACGGTCTTAGCTAAGATTGAGGAGCAGGGCAAGCTAACGGATGCTCTGCGCTCTGAGATTGAGGCTGCTGAAAAGCTGGCTGATGTGGAAGAACTTTATCTGCCCTACAAGGAGAAGCGCCGTACCAAGGCTACTATTGCGCGTGAAGCAGGTCTTTTTCCTTTGGCTCGTTTGATCCTTCAGGATGCGGCTAATCTGCAGGAAGAAGCTGAGAAACTGATTAGTGAAGCCTTTCCAACAGCAGAGGATGCTCTAGCTGGAGCAGTGGATATTCTGACTGAGGCGATTTCTGAAGATACCAAGCTACGGGCTTGGACCTACCATGAGATGCAGACCAATTCTTCTATCGTATCCAGTCTCAAAGACGGTGATTTGGATGAAAAGCAAGTCTTCCAGATTTATTATGATTTTTCTGAAAAAGTAGCGACCATGCAAGGCTACCGGACACTGGCTCTCAACCGTGGTGAGAAGCTAGGTGTTCTCAAGGTTGGTTTTGAGCACAATCTTGAGAAAATCCTGCGCTTCTTTGAAGTGCGTTTCAAGGTGAAAAATGCCTATATTAGTGAAGCTATCCAGCAAGCAGTTAAAAAGAAAATCATTCCAGCCATGGAGCGTCGTATTCGGACTGAGCTGACTGAGGCTGCTGAGGATGGTGCGATTCAGCTCTTCTCAGATAATCTCCGTCATCTTCTCCTGATTGCCCCTCTAAAAGGTCGCGTAGTACTGGGTTTTGACCCAGCCTTTCGGACAGGAGCCAAGCTGGCTGTTGTTGATGCGATAGGCAAGATGCTGACGACTCATGTTATCTATCCCGT
>NZ_KQ969106.1:890503-895588 GCF_001578795.1 Streptococcus gordonii | reverse complement strand
TTCCACCAGCAAAGCTAGCTCAGATTGAAGCTTCTAAGAAAGAGTTGTCGGGGCTGATTGAGCAGTTTGGTGTTGAAATCATTGCCATCGGAAACGGAACGGCCAGCCGAGAAAGCGAAGCCTTTGTAGCAGAAGTTTTGAAATCTCATCCAAATGTCAGTTATGTCATCGTCAATGAGAGTGGGGCGTCTGTCTACTCTGCTAGTGAACTGGCTCGTCATGAGTTTCCAGATTTGACTGTTGAAAAGCGCTCAGCTATTTCCATTGCCCGCCGTCTGCAAGATCCTTTAGCTGAGCTGGTCAAGATTGATCCTAAGTCCATTGGGGTTGGCCAGTACCAGCATGATGTCAGCCAGAAAAAACTATCTGAAAGTCTGGACTTTGTCGTGGATACCGTGGTTAACCAAGTCGGAGTCAATATCAACACCGCAAGTCCTGCACTGCTGGCTCATGTAGCTGGCCTTAATAAAACTATCTCAGAAAATATCGTCAAGTATCGGGAAACAGAAGGTTTGATTCGGTCTCGTGAGGCCATCAAGAAAGTGCCACGTCTAGGCGCAAAGGCTTTTGAACAGGCAGCCGGCTTCCTGCGTATTCCTGAAAGTGATAACTTGCTAGATAATACAGGCGTTCACCCAGAGTCATATCAGGCAGTGGAAGAGCTCTTTAAGCGTCTGGAAATCAGCAGTTTGGATGAAGCAGCCCAAGCCAAGTTAAAAGCTGTGCAGACTGCTAGTTTGGCTGCAGAGCTAGGCTTGGGAGAAGAAACCCTCAAAGATATTATTGATGATTTGCTCAAGCCTGGCCGAGATTTGCGTGATTCCTTTGACGCGCCAGTTCTGCGGCAGGATGTCTTGGATATCAAGGACCTGCGCATCGGTCAAAAGCTGGAAGGTGTCGTACGGAATGTCGTCGATTTCGGAGCTTTTGTCGATATCGGTATCCACGAAGACGGTCTCATCCATATTTCTAAAATCAGTAAAAACTTTGTTAAGCATCCAAGTCAAGTCCTGTCTGTTGGCGATTTGGTTACTGTCTGGGTGGATAAGCTTGATGTGGAGCGGGAGAAGGTCAACCTTTCTCTGATAGCGCCAAATGAATCTAAATGAGTATATCAAGCAAGTTTCGCTGGAAGATTTCGGTTGGGAATTCCGCCATCAAGCTTTTTGGAATAAGCGTCTTCGGACGACTGGTGGGCGCTTCTTTCCCAAAGACGGTCATCTGGATTTCAATCCTAAAATCTATGAAACTTTTGGACTGGAGACCTTTCGAAAGATTGTCCGCCATGAGCTAGCTCATTATCATCTCTATTATCAGGGCAAGGGGTATCGTCATAAGGATAGAGATTTTAAGGAACTGCTTAAACAGGTAGGAGGCTTGCGCTACGCTCCAGGTCTTCCAGCTAAAAAATTAAAACTGCATTATCAATGTAGAAGCTGCTGTACAGATTTTTATAGACAAAGACGGATTGAAATTAAGAAATACCGTTGTGGTCGCTGTAAAGGAAAATTACGATTACTAAAGCAAGAAAGATAGAAATCCTATCTTTTTTGTTTGCAGTAGACTAACCTCATTTTTGAAAAAAGAGTGAAAAAGTTGTATAATATAAGGGATATGTAGCGAAAGTTGCAAGACTGTAATTCGACTTGGATTCCAAGGACCGTTAGTAATAAAATATAAATGTATGGAAGGATACAAAATTAATGAGTAAAGTGAAAATCATCGCTTTAGGTGGTGTCAGAGAGAATGGTAAAAATCTCTATATCGCTGAGGTAGATGAATCAATTTTTGTTTTGGACGCAGGTCTAAAATATCCAGAAAATGAGCAGTTAGGTGTCGATGTGGTGATTCCTAACATGGATTACCTCTTTGAAAATAGCGATAGAATTGCAGGTGTCTTCTTGACCCATGGTCACGCGGATGCTATTGGAGCTTTGCCTTATCTTTTGGCGGAAACCAAGGTGCCTGTATTCGGTTCAGAACTGACTATTGAGCTAGCTAAACTTTTTGTTAAAAATAATGATGTTGTTAAGAAATTTAATGACTTCCATGTGATTGATGAAAATACAGAAATTGAGTTTGGAAATGTGGTTGTTTCCTTCTTTAGAACGACTCACTCGATACCAGAGAGCTTGGGTATTGTGATAAAGACTGATGAAGGAAATATTGTTTACACAGGCGATTTCAAGTTCGACCAATCAGCTAGCCAGTCTTATGCGACTGATTTTGGTCGCTTGGCTGAGATTGGACGGGAAGGCGTATTAGCTCTCCTCAGTGATTCTGCTAACGCAGACAGCAATGTTCAAGTAGCAAGTGAGAGTGAAGTGGGCGACGAAATTATGCACACCATTGGTGACTGGGACGGCCGTGTGATTGTGGCTGCAGTAGCCAGCAACCTCTCTCGGATCCAACAGGTTTTCGATGCCGCAGCTGATACTGGACGCCGTGTTGTCTTGACAGGTTTTGATGTTGAGAATATTGTCCGCACAGCCATTCGTTTGAAGAAGCTTTCTTTAGCAGATGAACGTCTCTTGATCAAGCCAAAAGAAATGTCTAAGTTCGAAGACCATGAGCTGATTATCTTAGAGACAGGTCGGATGGGTGAACCTATCAACGGCTTACGTAAAATGTCAATTGGTCGTCACCGTTATGTGGAAATCAAAGACGGTGACCTAGTTTATATTGTAACGACACCATCTATTGCTAAAGAAGCAGTTGTTGCCCGAGTAGAAAATATGATCTACCAGGCAGGCGGAATCGTGAAATTGATTACCCAGCATTTACGTGTATCTGGTCATGGAAATGCTCGTGATTTACAATTGTTGCTCAATCTTTTGAAGCCTCAATTCCTTTTCCCAATTCAAGGAGAATACCGCGAGCTGGATGCTCATGCTCGAGCTGCTATGGAAATTGGTATCTTACCTGAGCGGATTTTCATTCCAAAACGCGGAACCATTATGGAATATGACCGTGGTGATTTTGTCCCAGCTGGCTCAGTGTCAGCAGGAGATGTCCTTATTGATGGGAATGCTATTGGCGATGTTGGCAATATCGTCCTCAGAGACCGCAAGGTCTTATCAGAAGACGGGATCTTTATCGTTGCAATCAGTGTGAATCGTCGGGAGAAAAAAATTATTTCCAAGGCTAAAGTTCATACTCGTGGCTTTATCTATATCAAAAAGAGCCGTGATATTTTGATAGAAAGTGCCGAATTAATTAATAAAACAGTTGAAGACTACCTTGCAAAAGATGAATTTGATTGGAGTGAACTAAAAGGAAACGTTCGCGATGTACTTTCAAAATATCTCTTCGAACAGACCAAACGTCGCCCAGCTATTTTACCAGTAGTGATGGAAGTAAAATAATTTAAAAACAGCCTGAAGGCTGTTTTTAAATCATAGAATAGGAGACTAAGATGGCTTTTCTTGAAATTGAATATAATTCTAAAGTTTTAGAAATGGAAAGACATGTCAATGTTATCTATCCAGATGCCAGTGAGATTGATCCAGACCTAGTAGAAGATAAAGATATTCCAGTTTTATATCTTCTGCATGGAATGGGGGGAAATGAAAATTCTTGGCGTAAGAGAACCAATATTGAACGTTTATTGAGACACACAAATCTGATTGTTGTGATGCCCTCAACTGACTTGGCCTGGTATACAAATACAAACTACGGGCACCGTTATTATGACGCTATAGTTAAAGAGTTGCCCGAGGTCTTACAACGTTTCTTTCCAAATATGAGCCGTAAGCGGGAGAAAACTTTTATTGCGGGTCTTTCTATGGGAGGATATGGAGCCTATAAAATTGCTTTGAAAACCAATCGATTTTCTTATGCAGCTTCCTTTTCTGGTGCGCTTGGTTTAGGAATTGATGGTTCTAGTCTTGATGATCTTCCTGGTGATAATCGTGCTTACTGGGAAGGGGTCTTTGGCAACTTGGATTCTCCTGATATGAAGCAACACTTTTTAACAAGTATGGTAGCAGAGTCAGACAAGAAAACTAAGTTTTATGCTTGGTGTGGAGAGCAAGATTTTCTCTATAAGGCTAACCAAGTAGCTGTCAAAGAGTTGAAGAAACTTGGCTTAAAACTGGATTACAAACATAGTCCTGGTAAGCATGAATGGTATTATTGGGAAAAGCAACTGGAATATCTCTTAGAGTGGTTGCCGATTAACTATAAGCCAGAAGAGCGTTTGTCATAAAATTAGAGACGAGTAGAAAGTGGGTAGAAGTCGTTGATTTATCTAGTGAAATCCACTTTCTTCTATTTGTATCTTTAGAAAACTTTAAGCAAGGTCTTTTATAATCTGTTTCTATCTAGGAGTGAGAGGAGGCGAGAATGAGATTCCTTTTAAACCTTTTTCGTTTTATATGGCGAATGTTCTGGCGCCTTGTATGGGCAGGAATCGTAGCTTTTATTATCTTAGTGAGCGTTCTCTATTTAACGAATCCTAGTCAAACTGGACTAACAGCTGTAAGACAGGCTGTACAGACAGCGGTTAATCAGTTAGATACTTTTTTAGATCAACAAGGGATTCACACTGGACTTGGTCAAAATGTTCAGAATCTGGGAGAGCATTTAACCGATCAACATGTAGCAAGTTCAGATGGAGCACGTTGGGAGAATGCTAGAGCGACAGTTTATATTGAAACGGAAAACTCTACTTTTCGAGCAGCTTATCAGGAGGCGATAAAGTCTTGGAATGCAACAGGAGCCTTTACTTTTCAGCTTGTAGAGGATAAAAGCCAAGCTAATATCATCGCTACTGAAATGAATGACAGTACTATTACGGCAGCTGGAGAAGCTGAGTCTCAGACGAATGTCTTGACCAAGCGTTTTACTAAAGTAACTGTCCGGTTGAATGCCTATTATCTTTTAAACAACTACTACGGATATTCTCACGAAAGGATTGTGAACACAGCATCTCATGAGTTGGGCCATGCCATTGGGTTGGATCATAATGAGTCGGAGTCTGTCATGCAGTCAGCAGGATCTTTCTATAGTATCCAGCCAATAGATATCCAAGCTGTTAAGGAATTATACCAAGACTAAAGACGGAATTATTTAAGTTCAGAAGAA
>NZ_KQ969106.1:878452-890317 GCF_001578795.1 Streptococcus gordonii | reverse complement strand
TTGAGAGGCTAGGACTTTTGTCCCAGCCTCCTTTTAATTGCAAAGACTTGAGTTTAAAAGCCATTTTTCTTTTATCTAGATATCAGATCAGGCATCTTTCAATTATTTCTAAGAAAACTATTTTATCCCTAAAAAAATTGAGTTGAAGGTAGAGGAAAGGTCAGCTAGTTAACAAAAATGTGAGTAGTTATGATAGATTCGTGACGTATTCAGATTTGATTGTCCTTTGGATTTAGAGTTGTGGGATAGAAAAAGAGCTAGTAGCTTTTCTAGTTGGTCGATTTAAGAAGATAAAACACTGATGATAAAGCTCTCCTTAGTCTGATACTTTTAGGTTGGGTAATTTTTGTTTAAAATAATACCTATTTTCCCTTGTTAATTGAAAGTATGAGTGCTACAATATAGGCAAAATAGAAGAAAGACAGGTTCTCTGTTCAGGTGAAGAAAATGAAGGAAAGAATAGCAGATATATTTCAAAAAAGTATGGCCATTAAAAGCTTTACTCACACTGTTTTCGAACGGGATATCGAAAAATTTTTGCTGGACTATATAGGGCAAATCCCTTATTTTCAAAATCATCCAGACCTTTTTGGCTCTTATCCAATTCCTGAGGATAGTCTAGGACGTAGTGTTAATTGGGCCTTAGTGCGTCGTGATTCGGCTGATACAGTCATTCTTTTCCACCATCATGATACAGTGGATACAGAAGACTTTGGTCATTTGAAAGACTTGGCTTTTGACAATCAGGCCCTGAAAGAGAAGTTGAAAGAGGAGTCTATACATCAGGATGTCCTAGCTGATATCGTTTCAGGTGACTGGCAATTTGGTAGAGGTTCCTGTGATATGAAGGCAGCTCTAGCCCTGCAGTTGGGGGTCTTAGAGGAATACTCGTCTACTTCCACTGGTCAAGCAAACTTGCTTTACCTGTCTGTTGGCGATGAGGAAGCATATTCTCAAGGTATGAGGGCAGCTGTTGGTTTGCTCTATGATTTAAAAGAACGTTTTGATCTTAATTACATTCTTGCCATTGATTCGGAGCCTTTTGAAAGTACATCTGAATCAGAAAAGGTCCTACACGTTGGTACAGTTGGGAAATTGATGCCCTTGATCGTGACCCAGGGTCTGCTTTCTCATATGAAAGAACCATTAAAAGGTGTGAATGCGATTTCTCTTTTAGCTAAAATTGTTGAAAAAATAGACTTAAATCCTTTGCTGTCTGATGCGGCTTACGGAGAACAGTCTCCCTTGCCTTCTTGGTCCTTTATGAGAGACCTAAAAGAGCAGTATGATGTGTCAACGGTCCTACGTGCAGCTGGATACTTTAGTCTACTGTATCTTGATAAAAGCCCTCAGGACTTGCTAGAACTGATCCGAGGGCTGATGCAAGAAGCACTTGATGAATTTTATGATAAATATTCCAACTTGCAGGATCAATATCAGGAAAGCAAATCGATTGCTAAGCCAAGAGTGCTAACCTATCAAGACTTGTTAGAAGAATGCCAAAAGAAGGCAGGTTTCAAAGACTTCATGGAAAGGGTCAATCAAGAAGCTAAAGTAGAATTACAAAAGGGTTTGTCCTATCAAGAAGTTACTCTGTTTAATGTACAAAAAGCTCTTGATTTTTACGATAAAAAAGAAGCTCTGGCTGTACTTGCTGTTGCCCCGCCTTATTACCCAACAATGAATAGCCGACGACTTCAAGAACAAGATCTTGATATGGATCGATTCGTTTCTTTCTATCAGAGTTATTTGGCAAATAAGGGTAGTTACCAGTTGAAAGTTGAAGAGTTTTTCATGGGTATTTGTGATATGAGTTACTGTGCTTTGGAGAAACCTTTGAGTGACTATCAATCTCTTCTGAACAGTATGGCTGTCTCAAAAGAGGTTTACCCGCTTGATTTGGAAAAAATTGCTAGTATTAATGTTGCTACTGTAAATTTGGGGCCTTGGGGCAAGGACTTACACCAGTTGACAGAACGGGTCTATGAAGAAGATATGTTAGATACCATACCAGCTTTCTTTCTCTATCTATTAGAACACCTTGACGAAGTCAAAAGGAGCTAATTTAGCCTTTCTATTGTGTAATAGAGGAAAAAACGAACATTATCGTTACAAGAGAGACAAACAATTTTAAAAGATATATAATAAATATATTATAAATAAGAGCGGAGGAACTCTGATGATTGAATTGAAAAATGTAACTAAGGATTACGATGGTCATCTGGCCCTTAGGAATCTAAACTTGACCATTCAAAATGGTGAAATTATCGGTTTGATTGGTCATAATGGTGCAGGAAAATCAACGACAATCAAGTCACTAGTCAGTGTCATTAATCCAACGAGTGGTCAAATCATTGTTGACGGACAAGAGTTGTCTGCTAATCGACTGGCTATCAAGAAAAAAATTGGTTATGTAGCCGACTCACCAGACCTCTTTCTTCGTTTAACAGCTAATGAATTCTGGGAGTTAGTAGCTACATCTTACGATATGAATGAAGCTGACTGTGAGGAACGTCTGCAGTATTTGTTGGAAACTTTTGACTTTGCAGATCATCGATATGAGGTCATCGAATCCTTCTCACATGGTATGCGTCAAAAAGTTTTTGTCATTGGTGCTCTACTTTCTGACCCGGATATCTGGGTTTTGGACGAGCCCTTGACAGGTTTGGATCCTCAAGCAGCATTTGATCTTAAGAACATGATGCGGGAGCATGCAGATAAGGGAAATACTGTTATCTTTTCAACCCATGTCCTAGAAGTGGCAGAGCAACTCTGTGATCGATTGGCCATCTTGAAAAAAGGAGAGTTAATTTTTTATGGAACGATCGAAGAACTCAAGTCCCAACACCCTGAGCAAAGTCTAGAGACTATTTATCTAGGATTGGCTGGACGGAAAGAAGAGGTGGTCCACGATGCGCTTTAAAGCCTTAAAAAGTTTAATTCGGACGAATATTATCTATACAACACCTCCGTCAAGTCTAACACGCTTTCGTCAGAAGCAAGCCAAAAAGCCTGATAAGAAAATCAATGTTTCTAGACAGTTGATTATGACCCACTTGTTTACAAGTTTACTTTATCTTCTTATCTTTGGAGTGATGAGTGCCTTTTATCCTTTAGTAGACCATCCGGGTATCTTTACCAATATGGTATCTATTTTTAGTCTGATGGTTCTATCACAGGGATTCTTATCTTTCTACAACGTTTTCTATGAAAGTAAGGACTTGCAGTCTTATCGGCCCTATGCTTTTAGTGAAGCAGAAATCATGATTGGCAAGAGTATCTCTGTTGTTCTGACGGTTTTGCTTGGAGCTCTTCCGATTTTAGCTTATTTCATAAATCTTCAGATTCAAAGTGGGAATCCTTTTTGGCTGGCTATTCCAATCGTTCTGGTTTCGCTAGTGGTTTTAGGATCTGTTCTGGCTTTCGGGATTTTGACAGCTGTTCATTTTATCACTAAAACCTCTGTTTTCCGTCAGCATAAGCAAGTAGCCTCTAATATTCTTTTGGGAGTGACTAATCTCTTGATTTTTGGATCAATTATTTTGGTCAATACTCAAAATAGAGAATTACTGCTTAAAGATACAGGTAGTTATTTGCCACCGATGGAAGCCTTTTATTATTTTGGTGTTGCTCCTTTTGAGGCCCAATCTCTTATTGGAATTGGCGCTTGGGCCTTGGTTGCCGTGATTCTTTTTTCAATCGTCAAATGGAAGGTTCTACCAGAGTTTTATGAAGCCGCTTTGAAAACTTCTGAGACTGTTAACAAGAAACAACGTGTTCGTAAATTTCAACTTGGAAATCAGAAGTCCTTCCCTCGATTTGTTTGGAGCTATCAGCTTAGCTTGATCAGTGACGGTTCTGTCTTTCTTCAATCAGTCTTTATGTCTAGTGTCATGCCTTATCTCTTCATACTTCCTGGACTTATGGGCCTTATTCAGGGAGGAGGATTTGAACTTAGCCCGTACTTAACACCAAAGTTTCTGATACCATTGATGTTGATCACGGTATTCATTGCCGCTTTTAATGCAGGTTCGACCAACTTAACTATGATCGGGATTTCCTTGGAGCGTGAGAATTTTGCCTATTTGAAGGTTCTTCCCTTCGATATGAAAGCTTATCTTCGCTTAAAATTCTGGTATCTTTTCTTGATCCAGTCGATCTTACCTCTCTTGATATTTGTAGTGGTCAACCTATTATTAGGTACCCATTGGTTATCTCTTTTGGTTATGGTCCTTGTCTGGATCAGTAATTGTTTAGCGTGGAGTATTTGGGGCTTCCAACGGGACAATCGTCTCTTGGTTACCAACTGGTCTAATGTCACAGAATTATTTAACCGATCTAACAATACTCTAAAGACAATTATTGCTTTTCTAATCTTATTTGTTTTTATTGCTGCAATTGGTGGTTCCTATGCCTTGATATTCTACCTAAAAGAAGCAGTAGTCTATGGGATTACCTTAGGATTTTTCCTTATTATCATGCTCCTCTCTGGTGTTCTTTATTTTCACTATGCCAATAAATTTAAAAAGAGGCTGGGACAAAAGTCCTAGCCTCTCAATTGTTTTTGGATTGTCGAGCAAGACGCAGTGGTTGAGTGGGCTCTACTACGCTGATTTCATCAGCTTTTACAGTCCTACTCAACTGTGCGGAGGTGGGACGACGAAATCGAATTCTAACGAATGACCGATTTCTGTCCCACTCTCTTTTTTGTTATGGTCTTTAATTTGCTATCTCATCTAGGAGACTCTGTGCAGTGGTCGTTGGATTGACACGAACACGATTGAGTGATAGAAGTCCGTCTGAGAGAGAAGCCAATCCATTATTGGTCGTCAATCCCATTTTATATCCTAACTTTTCTGCAAGCTGAAGAGTTGTCTCACTGTAACGGCCAGAAGGATAAGCTACGGTAGTGGTTGTTTGAGAAAGATTACTATCTAAATACTCTTTAGAATCTTGTAATTCTGAATTTTGAGTATCAGCACTTGATACGGATAAATCTGGATGGTTCACGGTATGATCTTCAAAGGACATGCCATTTTTCTTCATTTCCTTGATTTCATCAAGTGTTAGAATATCTTCGCGACCAGCTTGAACAAAGCCTGTAATGACATTGTTAGTAGCCTTCATTTGGTATTTTTGTAGGATAGGATAAGCTTGAGTATAGAAGTCCTTAAGACTATCATCAAAAGTTAACCAAACGACCTTCTTATTCTCTGGGAGGACATTTTCAGTTAAGGCCTTATAAGCTTCAGCAGGAGAAAGAGTGTAGTATCCTGCTTCTTTCAAAGCTTTTAAGTGGCTTTCAAAAGTTTCAGGATCAACAATTAGTCCAGAGTTAGCGGCTTCAGATGGGTCCATGACATGGATAGCATGATACATCAAGATGGGCAATTTAACAGGCTTATCTTGCTTGATCCATTTGATTTCCTCTTTCTTTTGACTAGTGGAGGAGGGCTGGCTTGCCTCTTCCGAAGGGCTTGCTTTACTAACTTGGCTAGATTCAGGCTTGCTGGCTTCTTGCTGACTATTACTGTATTCTTTCCATAGGAAAATACCACCAGTAACGATAAAAATCAGAAGAATGAGATTCAACAGAAGTAAGATATCTCTTTTCTTTCGAGCCTTTTTTTCTGCTGAACGATTGCGATTAGGATAAGTCATAATTTCTCCTTGGCTTGATATTTGCTTTTATTATATCAAATCTAAAGAGGAATAGTATGAATTTTGTGCTAAATTCTGATATAATAGACCTTATACAGAAAAAATTTGAGGAGTGCTTCATGTCTATTAAAATAGCTTTACTTGGTTTTGGAACAGTGGCCAGTGGTGTGCCATTTCTACTGAAGGAAAACGGAGAGAAAATTGTTCAAGCAGCCCATTCAGAGATTGAGGTTGCTAAAGTCTTGGTTAAGGATGATGCTGAAAAAGAGCGTCTTTTGGCAGCGGGAAATGACTTTAACTTTGTCACAAATGTCGAAGAAATCCTGAATGATCCTGAGATTACCATTGTCGTAGAATTGATGGGACGGATTGAGCCAGCGAAAACTTTTATCACTCGTGCTCTTGAAGCTGGCAAACATGTGGTAACGGCCAATAAAGACTTGCTGGCTGTTCATGGCGCAGAGCTACTGGAAATTGCTCAAAAACAAAATGTGGCTCTCTACTATGAAGCTGCTGTTGCTGGCGGTATTCCGATCCTGCGTACCTTGGTCAATTCATTGGCTTCTGACAAAATCACTCGTATCCTAGGTGTGGTTAATGGAACCTCTAACTTTATGATGACCAAGATGGTAGAAGAAGGTTGGTCTTATGAAGATGCTCTTGCTGAGGCTCAGAAGCTTGGATATGCTGAAAGTGATCCGACCAATGACGTAGATGGTATTGATGCAGCCTACAAGATGGTTATTCTCAGTCAGTTCGCTTTTGGTATGAACGTTAAGTTTGAAGATGTGGGTCATCAAGGAATTCGAAATATCACGCCAGAAGATGTAGCTGTTGCTCAGGAGTTGGGCTATGTAGTTAAACTAGTTGGCTCTATCGAAGAGACGCCATCAGGTATTGCAGCAGAAGTAGCTCCAACATTCCTTCCTAAAGCGCATCCACTGGCTAGTGTCAATGGGGTGATGAACGCTGTCTTTGTTGAGTCAATCGGTATCGGAGAGTCTATGTACTACGGACCGGGAGCTGGTCAAAAACCAACTGCAACTAGTGTTGTGGCAGATATCGTCCGCATCAGCCGTCGTTTGAATGAAGGGACAGTCGGCAAAGCCTTTAATGAATATAGCCGTGAGTTAGTGCTAGCTAAGCCAGAAGATGTGAAGAGTAACTATTACTTCTCTATCTTGGCGCCTGATTCTAAAGGTCAAGTTCTGCATTTGGCTGAGATTTTCAATGCTGAGGATATTTCCTTTAAGCAGATTCTACAGGAAGGCACAGACGGTGAGAAAGCTCGAGTGGTGATTATTACCCATGCTGTCAGCAAGACACAGCTGGAAAATGTCACTGCTAAGCTTAAAGAAGTTGCTGAGTTCGACTTGCTCAACACCTTCAAAGTATTAGGAGATTAAGATGAAGATTATTGTACCCGCTACCAGTGCTAATATTGGTCCAGGCTTCGATTCAGTTGGTGTGGCTGTCAGCAAGTATTTGACCATTGAGGTTCTGGAGGAAAGAGATGAGTGGCTAATCGAACATGACTTAAATCCAAGAATTCCCAATGATAAACGAAACTTGCTAATCAAAGTAGCCTTGCAACTGGCACCAAGCCTTCAGCCTTATCGTTTGAAGATGACCAGCGATATTCCTTTGGCACGTGGTCTGGGTTCATCTAGCTCAGTTATCGTGGCTGGTATTGAATTGGCTAACCAATTAGGAAAACTGGATTTAACGGATGATGAAAAGTTGGATTGGGCAAACAAGATTGAAGGCCATCCAGACAATGTGGCTCCAGCTATTTTCGGAAATCTAGTCATATCTAGTGTTTTTAAAGGGGCTGTTTCCTCTGTCAGGGCAGACTTTCCTGAGTGCTCTTTCATTGCTTATGTTCCCAAGTATGAACTGAAGACACGTGATAGTCGCAGTGTTTTGCCTTTTAAATTTTCTTATAAGGAAGCTGTAGCAGCTAGTTCTATTGCCAATGTCGCCATTGCAGCTCTTCTCCAGGGAGACCTTGTCAAGGCAGGCCGAGCCATTGAATCGGATCGCTTCCATGAGCGTTTTCGCCAAAAACTCGTTAGAGAATTTCCTAACATTAAGAAATTGGCTAAAAAACATGGAGCTTATGCTACCTATTTATCTGGAGCAGGTCCAACAATTATGATTTTAGCCTCAAAAGATAGAGCCAAATTAATTCAAACGCGGATTGAGGGATGCAAGTATAATGGAGAAGTCTTTATACTAGATGTTGACAGAGATGGTGTTCGAGTGGAATTTTAAATGCTTTAAAATAGACGAAGAGACTGTCTATTCCTATCAAAAAAATTATGATATAATCAAATGAATATCCAACTAGGAGGTTTTACACGAATGGATAAACTTGAATGGCAGGATCTTGCTAGCCAGCTAGGACTTGAGTACGATGAAGATACGAAAATTATTTTCGGTCAGAAAGATGGGTACAATCTTTTTATTGAAGATGCTGGTGAAAAAATCTACCGAATTTGCTTTTCAGTTAAAGGTGATGAAGCACTTTCCATTGCAGAAGACTTGAAAGAATTGAAAAAGTCCACTAAGGGTATGACAAATGCTCAGCTTACACGTTACAAGCTTGTTATTACCGTTAAAGGTGGAATGACTAAGGGTAGAACCAAAGAAACAATTGCTGAATGTTTAGAAGCTATCATTACCTTCTTAAAAGAGCATGGTTTCATCAATGTTTGTGAACATACTGGAGAAGCAGAGCCAACAGCAGTCTATCAAGTAGGGACAAACTTGCTGATTTTATCAGCAGATAGCTTCCAGCAGTTGAGTTCTAATTTGGCAATTGAGAATCAAAGCTATGATCAGCAAAATGAAAATGTGATTGGCGGAATCGTTGGTGCTTTTGTTGGGTGTTTGATCGGTGGAGCAGTTACATTGGGAATTGCTCAATTCGGTTATGTCTCTTTTGTATCTGGTTTAGTTATGGGAGTTTGTACCATTAAGGGCTATGAACTTTTAGGAAAGAAATTATCTAAACTTGGAATTGGTATCAGTATTTTCTTTATGCTTGTGATGATTTTATTTGTTCACCAGCTTGACTGGGCTATATTAATTACAAGAGAAGTAGGTACGGATGTCTTTTCAGCTTTCTCTTATTTCACAAATTATCTCTTATCTGGTGGAGAAGTTCATTATACCTACTGGCTTAACCTTGGATTGCTCTATCTCTTTACAGGAATTGGTGCCTACTCTATGGTACACAATGCTTTAGGTAATCATACCTTGAAGTATGTCACTCGGAAATTATAAAAGAAAACTGGCTGAGGCCTAGTTTTTTATATTTTTATCGAAAATGCCGATTAATTTTGATATAATAGAATCAATTTGTGATAAGAAAGAGAAATCATGGTGAATATAGAATTATTAAAGTCGGAATTAGCGGGAATTGATATCCGTTTTGATGAACCACTGAAGAGATATACTTATACAAAAGTTGGTGGTCCGGCCGATTATTTAGCTTTTCCTCGTAACCGATACGAATTAGTTCGACTTGTTAAGTTTGCTAATAGGGAACAAATTTCATGGATGGTTCTAGGAAATGCTAGTAATATCATTGTTCGTGATGGTGGTATTCGTGGCTTTGTGATTATGTTTGACCAGTTACACACTATTATGGTTAACGGCTATACGATTGAAGCCGAAGCCGGTGCTAAATTAATCGACACCACTCATGTAGCCTTGCATCATAGCTTGACAGGTTTTGAGTTTGCATGTGGAATTCCAGGAAGTGTAGGTGGAGCTGTCTTCATGAATGCTGGCGCCTATGGTGGCGAAATCGCTCATGTCCTAGTATCTTGTAAGGTCCTGACTCCAGAAGGAGAAATCAAGACGATTTCAGCTGAGGAAATGAAGTTTGGCTATCGCTCTTCGGTATTTCAGGAAACGGGTGATATTGTCATTTCTGCTAAATTTGCCCTTTCTCCAGGAAATTACACAGCCATCCAGCAGGAAATGAAACGTCTGACACACCTGCGTGAACTTAAGCAACCGCTAGAACATCCATCGTGTGGTTCGGTCTTTAAACGTCCTTTAGGCCATTTTGCTGGCCAGTTGATTAGTGAAGCTGGTCTCAAGGGACATCGGATTGGTGGCGTTGAGGTTTCAACCAAACACGCTGGTTTTATGGTCAATATTGCAGATGGAAATGCTCAGAACTATGAAGATTTGATTGCTCACGTGATTCAAACTGTTGAGAAGGAATCTGGTATAAGGTTGGAGCGTGAAGTTCGAATTATTGGAGAGACTTTACAGTAAAATTTTACTGTGATTGAAATGTTAGATAAGAAGGTTAGTCGTTGTCTAGTAATAAACGACTTTCTGCTTTTTTCTGACCGCTACGTTTTAGTTGAGGGGGTGACGCCTATCGATATCGCAAGTATGCAGGGCACTAGTTGCCCTCGAGAAGCAGTAGCGGCTTGACAGAGCCCTAATCTGTTAATACATGAAAAAGAAGGAATTTATGTGAATTGAAAAAACCAATTATCGAATTCAAAAATGTTTCTAAGGTTTTTGAGGATAACAATACTGTTGTTTTAAAAGACATTAACTTTGAGCTAGAAGAAGGAAAATTTTATACTCTTTTAGGTGCTTCAGGGTCTGGTAAGTCTACGATTTTAAATATTATCGCAGGTCTCTTAGATGCCTCTTCAGGAGATGTCTTTTTGGATGGGGTACGGATTAATGACGTACCTACCAATAAACGTGATGTACACACTGTCTTTCAGTCTTATGCCCTTTTTCCACATATGAATGTCTTTGAAAACGTGGCCTTTCCGCTACGTTTGCGTAAGGTTGAGAAGAAGGAAATTGAACGTCGTGTCAAAGAAGTGTTGAAAATGGTTCAGCTGGAAGGTTTTGATCGCCGTTCTATTCGAAAATTATCAGGTGGTCAGCGACAACGGGTAGCCATTGCTCGAGCGATCATTAATGAACCTCGAGTGGTCCTCTTAGATGAACCACTATCAGCTCTTGATTTGAAATTGCGGACGGACATGCAGTATGAACTGCGTGAGTTGCAACAGCGCCTGGGGATTACCTTTGTCTTTGTTACTCACGACCAGGAAGAAGCTCTAGCAATGAGCGATTGGATTTTTGTCATGAATGACGGGGAGATTGTCCAGTCAGGTACACCGGTTGATATCTATGATGAGCCGATTAACCATTTTGTTGCAACTTTCATTGGAGAGTCTAATATCCTTCCTGGTAAGATGATTGAAGACTATTTGGTTGAGTTCAATGGTAAGCGCTTTGAAGCGGTGGACGGTGGGATGCGTCCAAATGAGTCTGTTGAAGTGGTTATTCGTCCAGAAGATCTGCGGATTACTCTACCAGAGGAAGGAAAACTTCAGGTTAAGGTTGACACCCAGCTCTTCCGTGGAGTCCACTATGAAATCATCGCCTATGATGAACTGGGAAATGAATGGATGATTCACTCGACCCGCAAAGCCATTGTCGGTGAAGTGATTGGTCTTCAGTTTGAACCAGAAGATATCCATATTATGCGTCTCAATGAAACAGAAGAAGAATTTGATGCTCGTATCGAAGAATATGTTGAAATTGAAGAACAAGAAGCTGGTCTGATTAACGCAATCGAGGAGGAAAGAGATGAAGAAAACAACCTCTAACCTCTTTATCGTTCCATATTTTTTATGGATTGTTCTTTTTGTACTAGCACCAGTGGCTATGATTATCTGGAATTCCTTCTTTAATATTGAAGGAGGATTCACCTTAGAAAACTACCGGACTTATTTTGCTTCTCAGAATCTGACCTATTTAAAAATGAGTTTCAATTCGATTTTTTACGCAGGAATTGTAACTTTGGTCACCTTATTGGTCAGTTATCCAACGGCATTTTTCTTGACTCAGCTCAAGCACAAGCAACTCTGGCTTATGCTGATTGTCCTACCGACTTGGATTAATCTTTTGCTGAAGGCATATGCTTTTATCGGAATTTTCGGTCAGGATGGCTCTATCAACCAATTCCTTAGCTTTATCGGAGTTGGACCTCAGCAAATTCTTTTTACCGATTTTTCTTTCATTTTTGTTGCTAGTTACATTGAGCTTCCCTTCATGATTTTGCCAATCTTTAATGTGTTGGATGATTTGGATTCAAATCTCATTAACGCTAGTCGTGATTTGGGAGCCAATCGTTGGGATACTTTCCGT
>NZ_KQ969106.1:869699-878024 GCF_001578795.1 Streptococcus gordonii | reverse complement strand
CTTTCGATGAATGGAGTGCGCTCAGGAGTTCAGTCAGTTTTCATTCCCAGTCTCAGCCTCTTCATGCTGACTCGTCTGATTGGCGGAAATCGAGTTATCACCCTAGGGACAGCGATTGAGCAACACTTTCTAACGACACAAAACTGGGGTATGGGCTCAACCATCGGAGTGGTTCTGATTATTGCCATGCTCCTGATTATGTGGGCAACCAAAGAAAGGAGAGATCGATGAAGAAACTATCCAGTATCTATCTAGCTTTTGTCTTTCTGATTCTTTATCTGCCAATCTTTTATCTGATCGGTTATGCCCTCAATGCTGGTGACGATATGAATCAATTTACCGGCTTTAGCTTGACTCACTTTGATAACCTCTTTGGTGACAAGCGTTTGATGTTGATTTTGGCTCAAACCTTCTTTCTGGCCTTTCTCTCTGCTTTAATTGCGACAATCATTGGGACTTTTGGAGCAATCTATATCTATCAAGCCAAGAAAAAATACCAGGAAGCTTTTCTTTCTGTCAACAATGTCTTGATGGTAGCACCAGATGTAATGATTGGTGCCAGTTTCTTGATTCTCTTCACCAATATGAAATTCCAGCTGGGCTTTATCTCAGTTCTGGCTAGCCATGTGGCCTTCTCTATTCCGATTGTTGTTCTAATGATTCTGCCAAGGCTTAAAGAAATGAATGACGACATGATTAAGGCGGCTTATGATTTGGGGGCCAGCCAGTTACAAATGCTGAAAGAAATCATGTTGCCTTATCTAACACCAGCTATTATAGCAGGGTATTTTATGGCGTTTACCTACTCTTTGGATGATTTTGCAGTGACCTTCTTTGTAACGGGGAATGGGTTTACTACCTTATCAGTGGAAATTTATTCTCGTGCCCGTCAGGGGATTTCTTTGGAAATCAATGCCCTATCTGCTTTAGTCTTTCTCTTTAGTATTTTACTGGTGATTGGCTATTACTTCATTTCACGAGAGAAGGAGGAGCAGGCATGAAAAGACTCTATTCCTTTCTAATCGGTATTGTTGCCATTGTCGCTGTCTTATGGCTAGTTAGTGTTCAGCTTGAAAATCAAACCAAAACTAGTGGTGGAGATAAGCTGGTCATCTATAACTGGGGTGACTATATTGCCCCAGAATTGCTAGAAGAATTCACCAAAGAAACAGGAGTTCAAATCCAGTACGATACCTTTGATTCGAATGAATCGATGTACACTAAAATCAAGCAGGGAGGAACAACTTATGATATTGCCATCCCAAGTGAGTACATGATTGCCAAGATGATCAAAGAGAATTTGGTAGAAAAGCTAGATCACAGCCAAATCAAGGGGATGGAAAATATCGGTTCAGACTTTTTAGACCAGCCTTTTGATCCAGGGAACCAATATTCTGTTCCATATTTCTGGGGAACCCTGGGCATTGTTTATAATAGCAAGATGGTTGACAAGGCTCCAGAACATTGGGATGACCTTTGGCGTCCTGAATACAAAAACTCTATCATGTTGATTGATGGAGCGCGTGAGGTTATGGGCTTAGGTCTCAATTCTCTTGGCTATGGATTAAATGACAAAAATGCGGATCACCTGCAGGAAGCTGTAGACAAGCTCTACAAGCTTACACCAAATATCAAAGCTATTGTAGCAGATGAGATGAAGGGCTACATGATTCAAAATAATGCTGCGATTGGTGTAACTTTCTCTGGAGAAGCTAGGCAGATGCTAGAGAAGAACGAAGACTTACGTTACGTAGTTCCTAGTGAAGCCAGCAACCTTTGGTTTGATAACATTGTCATTCCAAAAACGGTTAAAAATAAAAAAGCAGCTTATCAATTTATTAACTTCATGCTGCGTCCAGAAAATGCCTACAAGAATGCGCTTTATGTTGGCTATTCAACCCCAATTCCAAAGGCAAAAGAGCTTCTTCCAAAAGAAATTCAAGAAGATCAGGCCTTCTATCCTACAGAAGAAACCATGAAGCACCTAGAAGTTTATCAGCAACTAGGTCCTAAATGGTTAGGAATTTACAATGACCTCTATTTACAGGTTAAGATGTATAGAAAATAAAAAAATGAGCTGGAACAGATGTTCTGGCTCATTTTATTGTTGATTTTCCTGCTCGCTGCTACTAGCACTTGTCTCAGCCTGGCTAGAAGAAGTGGTGTCATTACTTGAAGAACTTGAACTGGTCTCTGTGCTAGTTGCAACTGAACTCTCTTGTGTGGAGGTCTCAGTGGCCTCAGAAGTAGATGCAGTAGTCGTCTCTTTTTCGACTTCCTTGATGATAGTAGTCGTTTGAGCAGAAGAACTGGTCTCTGATTTCTTTTGATCATTGGACTTCATTGCATTCATAATAGTAATAGTCGCTGTGATAATACCCAGCACACTACCAATCAAGGTTAAGGTTTTCTGAAAAGCAGATAGGCCTTTTTTGATATGGCGCCCAGCTTTTCCAGCTTCCTGATTATCTTTATTTGTTTTCTTATTTTGACGAGAATAGTTGGTCATAATGTTTTTCAAACTCCTTTGCAAAAACTAAATATGAATTCAAGTTCATTTCATATTTTCCATTATACGTCTTTTATTTTAAAATGTCTTAAAAAAATAAAAATTTTATATTTGAAAACGCAGTCAGTAGGTTTTTTCTTTTATCTCTAGCCAAGAAGTTTGATGATAAGAGATGTCTGGGTAAACTTTCAAAATAATAAAAGAAATCCTGCTTAGGGAAACGAGGCTTTTATCATAAAGTAAGGCTGGGAATTCTATGTCCCAGCCTCTTTTAAATATCCATAAAGAATTTTAATTTTTTCCCTCTTGTAGAACAGCTTGCGCAACGGCAAGTCTAGCTGCAGGGACCCTATAAGGCGAACAGGAAACGTAGGTAACCTCGATATCCTGGAAGAAAGAAATAGAAGTAGGATCTCCGCCAACCTCACCACAAATACCAATGGATAAATTTGGTTTTACTTGGCGAGCCTTGCTGACTGCAATTCTCATTAACTCACCAACACCATCCTTATCAATATTTTGGAATGGATCGGATGAGAGAATGCCCTTCTTTTTATAATGGCCAATAAATTTTCCTATATCATCCCGAGAGAAACCAAAGGTCATTTGAGTCAAGTCGTTGGTCCCAAAACTAAAGAAATCAGCTTCCTGAGCCAGCTTGTCAGCAGTCAGACAAGCTCGTGGCAATTCAATCATAGTACCAATTTCGTATGGGAAGGGATCTTGTTCATAGTCTTGGAAGAGACATTGGATATGCTCAGTTAGATAAGACTTAACAAAGTCCAGTTCTTTTTTATCTGCTATCAAGGGGATCATAATTTCTGGCTTGATTTTAAGTCCTTCTTGATGCAGTCTAATGGCACTTCTAAAAATAGCCTCGGCCTGCATTTTGTAAATTTCTGGCTGGGTAATTCCAAGACGGCATCCCCGATGACCTAACATAGGGTTGCTTTCCTGCAAGTTCTCGATTTGACGGGCTAACTTTTCTGGTGACTTGTGCAATTTTTCGGCTAAAAGCTTGATTTCCTGAGAATCCTTAGGCAAAAATTCATGCATTGGTGGATCTAAAAGACGAATAATCATCGGTTTATCCTGAACTGCTTGGAACATTTGGTAGAAGTCTTCTTCTTGGAAATGTAAAAGTAGCTTGAGGGCTATCTTAATCTCCTCCTCATTGTCAGCGAGAATGAGGCGACGCATTTCTAGGATACGGTCTTGACCAAAAAACATATGTTCAGTACGGGCTAGTCCAACCCCTTGAGCACCAAATTTCATAGCTGTTTCCAAATCTTTGACAGTCTCAGCATTTGCTCGAACCTTCAGACGAGCAACTTCATCAGCCCAAGAAAGCAGACGCTGGAGGTCTTGATTGTTTTCAACTAGGACGGTTGGGATTTCTCCGCTATAAATGCAACCTGAACTACCATCAACAGAAATGATATCTCCTTCAGTAAAGGTAAGACTTCCACATGAAAGTGTCTTGCTTTCCTCGCGAATGCTTAGCTCTCCACAGCCAGCGACACAGCAGGTTCCCATTCCTCTAGCGACAACGGCTGCATGAGAGGTCATACCGCCTTGGCTAGTCACAATTGCTTGGCTGACCACCATTCCTTCGATATCTTCCGGAGAAGTTTCCTGTCTGACTAAAATAACTTTTCTTCCCAGATTATGTAGTTCTTTAGCTCGATCAGCTGTAAAGACTATTTCACCAGTAGCAGCTCCAGGACTAGCTGGCAACCCTTGAGCAATGAAAGAAGCTTTTTGTAATGCTGTATCTTCAAAGACAGGATGAATGAGCTGACTAATAGACGCAGGAGATACTCTTAAGAGGGCATCATTTTTACTGATAATACCTTGGTCTACTAAATCTAAAGCAATTTTTAATGAGGCTTTGGCAGTCCGTTTACCATTTCTAGTTTGTAAGATATAAAGCTTCCCTTTCTCAATAGTAAATTCAATGTCTTGCATGTCTTTATAATGGTTTTCAAGAATACGAGCATAGTTTTTAAAGGCTTTATAAGCTTGAGGCTGAGCTTTTTCTAAGGTAGCAATAGGTTCTGGAGTCCGTATGCCAGCGACCACATCTTCTCCTTGGGCATTCAATAAAAATTCCCCGAATAATTCAACTTCACCATTAGCAGGGTTCCTAGTAAAACAGACTCCAGTTCCACTATTTTGATCACTATTTCCAAAAACCATGGCTTGAACGTTTACGGCTGTTCCCAAATCATGAGAAATATGATTTAAATCACGGTAAATTTTAGCCCGATTATTATTCCAGGACTTAAAAACAGCTTGAATAGCAGCGTAAAGCTGGTCTATCGGATTTTCTGGAAAATTCTGATTTTCATTATGGTAGATTTCTTTATATTGATTAACCAAGTCTTGGTGCTCGGCTATTGAGAATTCTTTAATACTTTTATTTTGATTTTTCTCAACGTTTTCTAATAAAGTATCAAAAAGTTCTTTAGGAATACCATATACAACGTCTGCAAACATTTGAAGAAGACGTCGGTAACAGTTGTAGGCAAAGTCAGGATTAGTCTGTTCGGCTAATATTTGTGTCCGATGATCATTGAGCCCAAGATTCAAAATGGTATCCATCATTCCTGGCATGGAGAATTTTGCACCGCTACGAACGGAGACTAAAAGCAAGTCAGAGTTCTCTCCATTAAAAGATTTATTCGTTTTCCTCTCAAGAAGAGTAATTGCTTTCAAAATATGATCTTTTAAAGAGGAATCAAAGAAATCAGGATTTTCGAGAAACTTGATGCAGCTTTCTGTAGTAATAGTAAAACCGGGAGGAACAGGCAATCCCAAATTGCTCATCTCTGCTAAATTGGCTCCTTTTCCACCAAGGAGAGCTTTGTCATTCGCACTTCCTTCCTCGAAGGAATAAATCCATTTTGTCATATCTGCCTCCAAATTAATTTAATATGTGTCACATTAAAAGACAAATACATTGTAATATACATCATATATGATTGTCAAATGAAAAACATGCAGGTTTTCTGTTGACATATTTAATTTTTTTGATATAATATGTAACAAAAATGATGATTATATAAAAAAATAATTTAAATATGCCAAGAATATCCATTATTTATTTTTATCATTATAGAATATAGAAAGGTTTTATGTTAATTGAAATTAAGCGAACGACAAAAGAAAATTGTAGAAATTGTTAAAGTTCAGCAGCCTTTGAGCGGTGAGAAAATATCGGAGCTACTGGATATTTCTCGGGCGACATTACGGTCAGATCTTTCCTTTCTAACCTTGGTTGGAATCTTAAAGGCTACTCCGAAAGTTGGTTACACGTATTCTGGCACTGATCTTGAAACACTTTTCTTTTTTGATACTTTTCGAAAAGAAGTAGCAGAGATTATGACTTCTCCAGTCTTGGTAAGCCATGATACTTATATTCAGGATGCTATTATTACTCTTTTTATGTATGATGCAGATGTTCTCTATGTCATCGACGAAGAGAAGCTCCTCCTTGGAATTATGTCACGTAAAGATCTTCTAAGGGCTTCACTCAATTCTAATATCAATAGTACACCTGTAGCAGTTTGTATGACCAGGATGCCCCATATTAAAACATGCCACAAGAATATGAATATTTTAGAAGCTGCTGCCCTCCTTCAAGATTATGCCATAGATTCGTTGCCAATAGTGGACGAGGAGAATGAGCGTAAAATTTTAGGTAGCGTGACCAAGTCAACCTTGTTGGATTATATTATTCAGCAAGCTCGAAGTGCTGAGGTGAATAGAGAAGAGGAATAAATATGAAAAAAGAAATAATTGTTTATAGTGTTTCAGATTCATTAGGTGGGACTTCCCAAAAGTTGCTATCAGCAGTTACGGCTCAATATCCAGATATCATTTTTAATAACAGCTATCGTTTTCCTTTTATTAACAAGGAGGAGGAACTGTTAGATATTTTACGTGACGCTATTAAGGATGATGCCCTAGTAATTAGTACCTTGGTTGATGGCAAGCTAGCTTCTGTAGCTAGAGAGTTTAGTCAGGCTCATGGTTTGTCCTATTTGGATTTGATGCATCCATTTTTTGAAATTATCAAGGAAAAGACGGGTACTGACCCGATTGAAGTGCCTGGGACCCTTCATCGTTTAGATAATGAGTACTTTAATAAAATTTCAGCTATTGAATTTGCGGTTAAATACGATGATGGTAAGGCACCACAGGGATTTTTAGATTCAGATATAGTCCTGTTGGGTGTTTCTCGCACGTCGAAAACACCTCTTAGCATTTACTTGGCAAACAAAGGATATAAAGTTTCAAATCTTCCTTTAATTCCAGAAGTTCCTCTGCCTCAGGTTTTGGAAAAAGTTGATTCTCGCCGTTTAATTGGTCTTGTGTGTGAGCCGGAAAAACTAGCGAAAATTCGTAGTCATCGTTTGGACTCCTTAGGCTTGACCCAGGAAACAAGCTATACAGATCTGGAAAAAATTTATCAGGAATTGGACTACTCTAAAACCGTATTTAAAAAATATGGAGCTCAAATCATTAATATGTCAGATAAATCAATTGAAGAGACAGCTTTCTTGATCGAAGAGCATTTAAAGAAACTGAACTAAGTGAATGAAGCGTTAACTGTTTTCCATAAATAGGTTAGAGTGTTGGAGGGCTGATATGGAGCAATATAAGCGTATTTTACTGAAAGAATTTGATTCTCGGCAAAAGGTTATCACAGAACTAACCAACTTAGAAGCAATTTTAAACCTTCCTAAGGGGACAGAGCTTTACATCAGTGATATTCATGGGGAATTTGACGCTTTTGACTATATATTAAGAAGCTGTGCCGGTATTCTAAATGAAAAAATTAAGGATTGCTTTGGGGATTCTTTGTCAGGAGACAATAAAAATAGATTGTCTGCTTTGGTTTCCTATCCAGAACTTGTCTTGAAAGAAGACAATAAAAGCAGAGACTGGTACAAGGACACCATCCCTCAGCTTTTAACCTTGCTAATCTTTGCAGCAGCCAAGTACAGTCGCTCCAAGCTTAGAAAGGCTTTGCCACCTCAATATGCCTATATCATTGAAGAATTGGTTTATAGTGATACTGCTTTAGCGGATAAAAAATCTTATTTCGACAATATTCTGGCTTATGTCATTGAGCTACGCGAAGCAGTTCCTTTTATTCTGGGGATATCTAGAAGTATCCGTCGCTTATTGATTGACCACTTGCATGTGGTGGGAGATATTTTTGATAGAGGGGCCGGTAGTCCTCAAGTCATGGATGAACTCTTGCATTTTCATTCTTTAGACATTCAGTGGGGAAATCACGATATTATTTGGATGGGAGGCTTTTTCGGCTCTAAAGCCTGTATGCTCAATGCTCTTCGTATCGCAGCACGCTATGGTTATCTGTGGGATATCGAAAAGGCTTATGGCTTAAATCTTCGTGCCTTAACACTTTTTGCGGATAGAACCTATAAGGCTAATCCGAAGTTTAGACCCATTCTGGGAAATAGAGAAGACGACTTTACTGCTGAAGAAATTTTACAGTTGGAGAAGGTTCACCAAGCTCTTTCCATAATACAGTTTAAGCTAGAAAGTCAATTAATAAAGAGACGCCCTGAGTTCCAGATGGAGGACCAGGTTACCTTGGATAAAATTGATTACTGGGAAGAATGTCTGACGATCGATGATAAAAAACATCCTTTGATTAATACTTGTTTTCAAACTATTGACCCAACAAATCCATCAGATTTAAGTCCGGAAGAAGAGCAAGCAGTTGACAGTATGTTGGCTTCCTTCCAAGGATCTCTCAAACTGGATGAACATATCAACCT
>NZ_KQ969106.1:865793-869679 GCF_001578795.1 Streptococcus gordonii | reverse complement strand
GTATAAGATTTATAACCAACATTTGCTCTTTCATGGCTGTATTCCTCTTGAACCTTCTGGAGAGTTTCAACCTCTTATGATTCATCAAGCGCATTATGTAGGAAGAGAATTGCTGGATTTCTTTGAATACCATATTCGCCAAGCAGCAAAGAATAAAGAAATCGGCGATGATTTTTCGACAGACTTAATTTGGTATTGTTGGAGAGGTAAATTGTCCCCTCTATTTGGAAAAGATAAGATGACTACTTTAGAACGTTATTTTATCGAGGATAAGGAAACCCACAAGGAAGTGGAAAATTCTTATTTTTCTTATCGTAATTCTGAGAAAATTTGTCAGCTGATTTTAGAAGAATTTGGCCTCTTTTCTCTGGAGTCTAGAATAGTCAACGGCCATACTCCCGTCAAGACAGGCAAGGGAGAGTCACCTATTCGTGGTGGTGGCTTGCTCTTCGTCATTGATGGTGGTTTGTGTGAAGCTTACCAAGAAAAGACAGGGACAGCAGGATATTCTTTGCTGAATAATTCTTATGGTTTTCAACTGGTAACCCACCAGCCCTTCCAAGATGCTCAAAAGGTAGTAGAGGCACCTTTTGCTCAGACTTCTTTAAAGAAAGTTATTGAAAATGTTGAACAGCGAACTCTGATTAAATCCACTAGTATCGGTCAAATATTGATGGCCCAGCAACGAGAACTTTTTGCTCTGCTACACGAATTCTATGACTCTTAAGACTTGCCCTAGATTCTTCTTGAATTTAGGGCTTTTTCTTTCTTGTTCCTGTTTCTCTTTCGTGTTACAATAGGAGTATTGAATTTTAGAGGAAAGAACATGATTTATTTAGATAATTCAGCAACAACCAAGCCTTATCCTGAGTCTTTGGCCACTTACACAGAGGTTGCTTCTAAAATCTGGGGCAATCCTTCCAGTCTCCACAGTTTAGGCAGTCAGGCAACCCGTCTCTTAGAAGCTTCTCGTAGGCAAATTGCAGAGCTTTTGGGCAAGTCTTCGTCGGAGATTTTTTTTACTTCTGGAGGGACAGAAGGAGACAACTGGGTGCTTAAAGGAGTTGCTTTTGAAAAGATTCCCTTTGGAAAACACATCATCGTATCCAACATTGAGCATCCCGCGGTTAAAGAATCAGCCCTTTGGCTACAGAGTCAAGGGTTTGAAATAAATTTTGCCCCAGTGGACAAGGCAGGTTTTGTTGATGTAGACAAGCTAGCAGAGCTGATTCGACCTGACACCACTCTGATCTCCATCATGGCTGTCAATAATGAAATCGGTAGTATTCAGCCCATTCAGAAAATATCCGAACTGCTAGCAGACAAACCGACTATTTCCTTTCATGTGGACGCTGTACAGGCTGTTACGAAGATTCCAACAGCTGCTTATCTGACGGATCGCGTGGATTTTGCGACATTTTCCAGTCATAAATTTCATGGTCTTCGGGGTGTGGGATTTGTCTATATCAAGTCTGGCAAGAAAATCAGTCCGCTTTTGACTGGTGGAGGTCAGGAGTCGGACAAGCGCTCAACGACGGAGAATTTAGCTGGCATTGCAGCGACAGCCAAGGCTCTGCGATTGTCTATGGAAAGGCAAGAAGCATTTGCCCAGCGGACGGCTCAGATGAAGAGAATTCTCCTTGAAGAGCTGCAGAAATATCCAGATGTGGTGATTTTCTCAGACATGGAAAATTTTGCGCCCCATATACTAACTTTTGGTATTAAGGGAGTGCGGGGTGAAGTTGTCGTCCATGCATTTGAAGACTACGAGATCTATATCTCGACTACTAGTGCTTGCTCTTCTAAGGCCGGTAAGCCAGCGGGAACCCTAATCGCTATGGGCGTCGAAAAGTCTCTGGCTCAAACTGCTGTTCGTATCAGTTTGGATCTTGACAATGATATGAGTCAGATGGAGCAGTTTTTGACGACTTTTAAAATTATTTACGAAAAAACCAGAAAAGTAAGGTAAACAATGCAATATTCAGAAATTATGGTGCGCTACGGTGAGCTCTCAACCAAGGGCAAGAACCGCATGCGCTTTATCAACAAGCTCAAACGCAATATTCAGGCTGTTTTGTCAGTCTATCCACAGGTTCATGTCAAGGCTGACCGTGACCGGACCCATGTCTACCTGCATGGAACAGACTATCAACCAGTCGCTGAGTCGCTCAAGCAGATTTTTGGGATTCAAAATTTCTCGCCGTCTTACAAAATCGAAAAGTCTGTACCAGCTTTAATCGAAGCCGTCCAAACCATCATGAAGGAAGTCTATCAAGAGGGTATGACTTTTAAGATTTCTAGCAAACGCAGCGACCACAGCTTTGAATTGGATAGCCGTGAGCTTAATCAGACGCTTGGGGATGCTGTTTTCAAGGCCATTCCAAATGTTCAGGTCAAAATGAAAGCTCCTGATATTGAGCTACGTGTCGAGATTCGTGAAGAAGCAGCATATATCTCTTATGAGACGATTCGTGGTGCTGGGGGACTGCCAGTTGGCACTTCAGGTAAGGGCATGCTTATGCTTTCTGGTGGGATTGACTCACCAGTGGCTGGTTATCTGGCTCTCAAGCGCGGTGTAGATATTGAGGCTGTTCACTTTGCCAGTCCGCCTTACACCAGTCCAGGAGCTCTGAAAAAAGCTCAGGATTTGACTCGAAAACTGACCAAGTTTGGTGGCAATATCCAGTTTATCGAAGTACCTTTTACAGAGATTCAAGAGGAAATCAAGGCCAAGGCTCCAGAAGCTTACCTGATGACACTGACACGTCGCTTTATGATGCGCATTACGGACCGGATTCGAGAGGAGCGAGGCGGTCAAGTCATTATCAATGGAGAAAGTCTAGGTCAGGTGGCTAGTCAAACCATCGAAAGTATGCAGGCTATCAACGCTGTAACCAATACACCGGTTATCCGTCCTGTCGTGACGATGGATAAGCTCGAAATCATTG
The DNA here is from genome assembly GCF_001578795.1 of Streptococcus gordonii. GTDB lineage: Bacteria > Bacillota > Bacilli > Lactobacillales > Streptococcaceae > Streptococcus > Streptococcus gordonii_A. The sequence goes on along the minus strand of NZ_KQ969106.1, from coordinate 866,731 downwards.
AGATTGCAGAAAAAATCGATACTTTCCAAATCTCTATCCAGCCATTTGAAGACTGCTGTACTATTTTTGCACCAGACCGGCCTAAAACCAATCCGAAGATCAAGAATGCGGAGCAGTACGAAGCTCGTTTAGATGTTGAAGGCTTGGTAGAACGCGCTGTTGCTAGCATCATGATTACTGAGATCAGACCGCAAGCAGAGACTGATGAAGTTGACGATCTGATTGAGGACTTGTTGTAAGAGTATAGAAGTAGCTTTTTACTAAAAGAATCTTGAATTATATCCATTGATGCAGAAGATAAGAGGGGATTTTTATGAACGAGTGGGATTACTTCTTGAGTGGGCTCATACGAGCATTGTCTTGGAGAGATGGGCAAGATAATGCTTTGCTGTTTGGAATACCCAGTTAGACTTATTTACTTGGTCTATTTGTTCATTTCCAGATTTTCCTAAGCTTGTATGCTTTCTTATTTTGGGGATATCATAAAGATATTAAGAAAGCTGGCTCTGTCAAGAAGCCATGAGAAATAAATGGAATACCATACGTGAAAGCAAAAAAAGTATAGGCGGAGCTAGATTTGTTACAATAACAGACATTCTTCTTATATTTTTTATCTTTCCTGCTTATGAAGGCTATCGAATTACAAATGGTATTTGGCGTTATCATTATTTTACTAATCAGATAACCGAGCTAAAAACGGCTTTAGTTACTGGTGTTGATACCGAGACCGGAGGAAGTAAGTCTACCTATTCTCGTATTACCTTTACTATTAACGTTGATGGAAAAGAGCGAGAGGTTAATGTTTCAGATAGTAATAAAAGTCTTGCCAGATCAGCTAAAAAACATTTAAAGCCTCCGATAGATATTGAGGTTCATGTCAATCAAGAAGGGCAGATTGTATATTTGAAATAAAAGGAAGTATAGAATGAGGATATTTA
>NZ_KQ969106.1:862673-864999 GCF_001578795.1 Streptococcus gordonii | reverse complement strand
TGAGGATATTTAGTTGAAAATCCGTTTTCATTGGGTAAAAAGGCTTGTCAAAAGGGAAGAGAAGTGCTATACTTAGAGAGTTGACTATGCACATTCCTGTGCAACCGCACGAACATCGTTGCTCACATAGTGAGTATAAAGTGGTTCGTCCCACGATGCTAGGCGAGTCTTCACAAAAATATGGGGAACCCCCCAAAAAATCATAGGAGGTGCATAATGAGCACATACGCAATCATTAAAACTGGCGGAAAACAAGTTAAAGTTGAAGTTGGTCAAGCAATCTACGTTGAAAAATTGAACGTTGAAGCTGGTCAAGATGTTACTTTTGACGAAGTTGTTCTTGTTGGTGGTGAAAAAACTGTTGTCGGAACTCCACTTGTTGCCGGAGCTACTGTTGTCGGAACTGTTGAAAAACAAGGTAAACAAAAGAAAGTTGTTACTTTCAAATACAAACCTAAAAAAGGCAGTCACCGTAAACAAGGTCACCGTCAACCATATACTAAGGTTGTCATCAACGCGATCAACGCTTAATTTTCAGGAGAACACATGATACACGCAGTCTTTGAGAGAGCTGAGGATGGCGAACTGAGATGTGCAGAGATTACTGGACACGCCGGAAGCGGCGAATACGGCTTTGATGTCGTGTGTGCATCGGTTTCGACGCTTGCCATAAATTTTGTCAATTCAATTGAAAAATTCGCGGGCTATGAACCGACCTTAGAATTAAACGAAAATCAAGGTGGATTCTTACGGGTTGAAATCCCAAAAGATATTGCACCGAACCAAAGAGAAATGACTCAGCTTTTCTTTGAATCCTTTTTCTTAGGAATGGCAAACTTATCGGAGAACTCATCAGAGTTCGTCCAAACAAGAGTTATCACAGAAAACTAACACGGAGGAAAAACATTATGTTAAAAATGAATCTTGCTAACTTGCAATTATTTGCCCACAAAAAAGGTGGAGGTTCTACATCTAACGGACGTGATTCACAAGCGAAACGTCTTGGTGCTAAAGCTGCTGACGGTCAAACTGTTACAGGTGGCTCAATCCTTTACCGTCAACGCGGTACTCACATCTATCCAGGTGTAAACGTTGGCCGCGGTGGAGACGATACTTTGTTTGCAAAAGTTGAAGGCGTAGTTCGCTTTGAACGCAAAGGACGCGATAAAAAACAAGTTTCTGTTTACCCAATCGCTAAATAAGGTTATAAAACCAATAAACAAAAGGCTTTCTGAGAAATCAGAGAGCCTATTTTTTATTTTGATAACTGTATCTTAATAAATAAGATGATGGGAGAAACCGTTTCCTTGACTTTATAGTATTGAAATGATTGAATAGTTTTTATAAAAATTAAATCGGAGGGCATATGTTCCATTTTTTTACAAAAGTTGAAAGTATTTCAACAGCAGAATTAGAGAAAAGGTTGAAGACGAATATTAAGCTACTGGATGTTCGAACCCCATCCGAATATAGCAAAGGTCACATCAGGGGAGCTCAGAATATTCCTTTAGGTCAAATCGGTCACTATTCTCAGTCAAAAGAAGAAAAGCTTTATGTGATTTGTCACTCAGGTGTCCGTAGCAGATTAGCAGCGAAAAAGCTTAAAAAGAAATGCTATGATGTTGTTAATGTTTCAGGAGGCATGAAATCTTGGACAGGGGATGTTGTTTAAAATCAGAAAAAAACTCTTTGCCACTGAACTAGGGATGGCAAAGAGAAGGAGTCACTTATTTAACTGTTGTAGGAATGATGTCTTTGGTTTTACCAGAATGAGCAATCACACGATATTCGTTTGGTTTAGTCTCATATTGAAAAGCAATAGTTGTGGTGTCATCTGGTAATTTTTGCGCGATGTCAGCAATAGTTTGGCGGAAACCTTGAAGGATTTGTTTGTCTTCTTCTGTGGCAGTATTATTATCAAAAGCAGCCATCATTTCCTTTGTTCCAGCAGCTGTATCACCCTTGATAGAAGCTGTAATGACGGTATGTCCATTCGGGAAAGCTTCGTCTTTTACATCTTTTTCAACTTTAATATCAAAATCTTTCGAGTTTCCATTCGGATCAAATATGGATTTCAGCTCATTGATGACATCTTCTTGAGAAGTGCCAGCTGATTTGCTTTTTTTGGCAGTAGATACTGATGAAGTAACTTCTGAAGAAGATGATGAGGATGTTTCTTCAGTTGACTTCGCAGAGCATGCAGCTAAGACGATAAATGATAGGGCAGTTAAACTATAGAGTGAAATTTTCTTCATAGATTCCTCCTGGAAAGGTTAAGGTTATGTTATTCTCATACAACTGGAAAACAGTATCGAGAAATAAATTG
>NZ_KQ969106.1:860628-861701 GCF_001578795.1 Streptococcus gordonii | reverse complement strand
AATTTTTGGGCTAATTTTTCTAATGCAAATGGTTTGGTGACACCTGCTGGCATAACTTCATAAATCACATCCTGTGAGCGTACACCACTGAAACGCTGGCAGATATCAGAGGCATATTTTTCCTCAAAAATATCGACGATTTCTTTTTCTGCCAAGAACATAGCCTGGAACATCGTATGCTTACTACTAACTGCCTCTTCTAGGCTAATTTCAGTGGGAGTGGTAAAAACATAGCCAGTGTCTCGAACTACAATAGGGCTTGGTGTCTCTCCGACAACGAAATAGTGTTCTTCGTCAAATAAGGTTAGTTGGATGGAGCTATTCTGGGTTAAGCTATAGAGGTAATGGATATCTTGCTTATCCAAGGTGACTGAGTCTATCACTGCCCAATCACTTGTTCGGTGGATGGCGCAGCCATTGTCAACAATCACATATTCATTCTCTTGAGCTAGGCTTAAAAGTTCATAATACGGTCGAACACCAAAAGGAGGCCGGCCTGTACAAAGGACCAGTTTCACACCGGCCTTTATAGCTTTATGGATGGCAGAGATATTTTCTTGGCTAATCTTTTTTTGAGAATTCAAAAGAGTTCCATCCATATCAAGTGCAAGTAATTTAATCATTATTTATCTCCAATATTAATCTGTGATAAGTATAGCATAATTTATTGATAAAGTCTGAGTCTATAGGAAAAATCGCGGGTCTTGTGTTATAATAAATAGAATACCCTAAAAGGATGAGAAAAATGAATTTAGAAGATTTGAAAAAACGTCAGGAGAAGATCCGCAATTTCTCCATCATTGCCCATATCGACCACGGCAAATCAACCTTGGCTGACCGGATTTTGGAGGCGACTGAGACTGTTTCTAGTAGGGAAATGCAGGCCCAACTCTTAGACAGCATGGACTTGGAGCGCGAGCGTGGTATCACCATCAAGCTCAATGCTATCGAGCTCAATTATACCGCAAAGGACGGGGAGACCTATATTTTCCATTTGATTGACACCCCGGGACACGTGGACTTTACTTATGAAGTATCACGGTCATTGGCAGCCTGTGAAGGGGCTATTTTAG
>NZ_KQ969106.1:849716-860599 GCF_001578795.1 Streptococcus gordonii | reverse complement strand
CAAATGTTTATCTAGCGCTGGACAATGACTTGGAAATTTTACCAGTCATTAATAAGATTGACCTTCCAGCAGCGGACCCCGAAAGAGTACGAACTGAGATTGAAGATGTGATTGGACTGGATGCTAGCGAAGCTGTGTTAGCTTCTGCTAAGGCTGGTATCGGGATTGAAGATATTCTAGAGCAGATTGTGGAAAAAGTTCCAGCACCGACTGGAAGTGTAGAAGCACCACTCAAGGCCTTAATCTTTGACTCAGTCTATGATGCCTATCGTGGGGTAATCCTGCAAGTACGTGTTATGGACGGTGTGGTCAAGCCAGGAGATACCATTCAGCTCATGAGCAATGGCAAGACCTTTGACGTGACTGAGGTTGGCATCTTTACGCCTAAGGCTATTGGCCGCGATTTCTTAGCGACAGGAGATGTTGGTTATATCGCAGCCTCTATCAAGACGGTGCAGGATACTCGGGTCGGAGATACAGTGACCTTGGCGGAGTAATCCAGCCACAGAACCTCTGCACGGCTACAAGCAGATGAACCCGATGGTTTTTGCTGGCCTCTATCCTATCGAGTCCAATAAATATAATGACCTGCGCGAGGCTCTTGAAAAGCTCCAGCTAAACGATGCCAGCCTCCAGTTTGAACCAGAAACATCGCAAGCGCTAGGATTTGGATTCCGCTGTGGTTTCTTAGGCTTGCTACACATGGATGTCATTCAGGAGCGCTTGGAGCGTGAGTTTAATATCGATCTGATTATGACGGCGCCGTCAGTTATCTATAAAGTCAATATGACGGATGGCGCCTCGATTGATGTGTCCAATCCGAGCGAGTTTCCAGACCCAACCAAGATTGATTCCATCGAGGAGCCTTATGTCAAGGCCCAGATTATGGTGCCACAGGAATTTGTCGGTGCGGTGATGGAGTTGGCTCAGCGCAAGCGCGGTGACTTTGTGACTATGGACTATATCGATGATAATCGGGTCAATGTCATCTATCAGATTCCGCTTGCTGAAATCGTCTTTGACTTCTTTGACAAGCTCAAGTCTTCTACTCGAGGTTATGCTAGCTTTGACTACGAAATCTCCGAGTATCGCTCGTCCAAGCTTGTTAAGATGGATATTCTCCTTAATGGCGACAAGGTTGATGCTCTTAGCTTTATCGTTCACAAGGAATTTGCCTACGAGCGTGGTAAGCTGATTGTAGACAAGCTCAAGAAAATCATTCCTCGTCAGCAGTTTGAAGTACCTATTCAGGCCGCTATCGGTCAGAAAATCGTGGCACGGACAGACATCAAGGCCCTGCGTAAAAATGTCTTGGCCAAGTGTTACGGTGGTGATGTTTCCCGGAAGCGCAAGCTCTTAGAAAAACAAAAAGCCGGTAAAAAACGGATGAAAGCTATCGGTTCTGTCGAAGTTCCACAAGAAGCCTTCCTCAGTGTCTTGAGTATGGATGATGAATAATCTCTTAAATCCCTAGGTAATATGTTCCAAAAAGGAGGAAAATCATGAAACGATCGTACTTATTTGGTGCAGTCCTTGTATTGACTTCACTTACACTAATGTCTTGTGCCAAATCTGGCCAAAAAGGTGAACAAACAAGCTCATCGACCAGTTCGAGTGTTCAAGTGAAAAAGGATAGTTCAGACTCTTCTTCTAAAGAAAGCAAGAGAAAAGACAATCAAGAAAGAAAGCGTGTTGGCTCCCCTGAGTTTGGCTATATCGATATCCCTAGTAATTGGGTTAAATTTGTCGATGTAGATGTAGAGGGACTTGTTCAATATACAGATGGTTCTACCTATAATATCGTTACCATGAATGCCATTTCTAAGGCAGATTCAGAAGTAGGTGAGGGTGAGACCTTCAATGCAGAAACGATTGCTCAGCGTGTAGCTTATAATTGGAGTCAAAAAGATAATCTTGAAAAGATATGGGGAACTAAAAATACCGTATCTGGCCAAGAAGCATTCCAACTTAACATCATTTTGAAGTCAGGACAACTTGCTAATACATTGGTTTTCCAAAAAGATGACAAAGTCTATATACTGTCCATTGAAGGCGATAAAGAAACTATCAATGACTTCTTGGAAAACATGAAGGATACATGGAGTCTCGACGAAAAAAAATCAAATGCAAAGATCTAAAAGACTCAGAAAAATGAGATTAACTGAAAGTTGTCTCATTTTTTTGATGTGTTGATGATAAACACCAAAGAAAAAATATCTCAAGAAATTGGTCTTGAGTAATACCACCAACTAGCCCTGCAAAAGCAGAAAGAGCATTGGAAATTTTTAGACAGTCTGAAGAAAGTTTTAATGTAATGTTATGAAGGACTCGAGAAGCTCTTTAAGTTGTTTATATTAATTTTTCAACCATTGTTTTATTTTGATAGTTCTAGAAATTTGTAATTAGAGTCTGTATTTATTTGGGATTAGTTAGGTCACTATTCTGCATTTTCAGCTATGAAATGTCCTAATCTCAAAGATGACTTCTAAACTTCCTGATGTTTTTGGTAGCTTTATTTCTTGTTACTTATAGTCTAATGAAAAATATTGCAATCATAAATCGTCAAATTTTAACGACGCATTTAATTATATTTCACAAAAAGATAGTGATAAATCAGGAACAACGTTCGACTACTAGCGAATCTAAGTAAGAAGACTAACAAAATTTGTAGGTCTTTTTTAAAAATCCGAACATTAAGAATATTTTTTGTATTTTTTCTTGACATTTTCTGAAAAAGGAATATGATAAATGTGAACACTGCATGAGACAAAACTTGCGCGAGTTCGAAAAAATAATAGAGCGTTGCATCCGTAAGTCAATTTGACACGGCTCTTAAAAAACAAAAGGAGAAAGAATGAATACTTATGTCCAAAAGAAAATTGCAAATACGAAGCTGACGCTTTCTGAAATGTCTGGTGGCTATCAAAGGATGGTAACTAGTATGAAGAAGCTCGGCTTTTCTGCTACCTTGAAGCTTATCTGGGATGATTTGTTTGCTCATCGAAGCCTTGGTCAATGGGTCTATCTCTTAATTCTAGGAAGTTTTCCGCTCTGGCTTGAGCTGATATATGAACATCGTATAGTGGATTGGACTGGGATGATTTGTAGCCTGACTGGGATTATCTGTGTGATCTTTGTTTCTGAAGGGCGGGCTAGCAATTATCTATTTGGCCTGATTAACTCTGTGATTTATTTGATTTTGGCTTTGCAGAAAGGCTTCTATGGCGAGGTACTAACGACTCTTTACTTTACCATCATGCAGCCGATTGGACTCTTGGTGTGGATTTACCAAGGTCAGTTCAAAAAAGAAAAGCAAGAGTTTGTTGCTCGTAAGCTGGATGCCAAAGGATGGACAAAATATCTATCACTCAGTGTGCTTTGGTGGTTAGTCTTTGGCTTGATTTATCAGTCTGTGGGTGCCAATCGTCCTTATCGTGATTCAATCACGGATGCGACAAATGGAGTAGGGCAAATCTTGATGACAGCTGTTTATCGAGAACAGTGGATTTTCTGGGCAGCGACCAATATTTTTTCTATTTACCTCTGGTGGGGGGAAAGTCTTCAGATTCAAGGGAAATATTTAATCTATCTAATCAACAGCTTGGTCGGATGGTATCAGTGGAATAAGGCGGCTAAAAAAGCTTAGACCGGATAATTCAAAAGACAATCTGATGAGACAATGGCTCTCTTTACTTAGCTATACCTTTTGTCCTCTTGTGGACTTATCAGTATCTATACCTCTAGGAAATCACTTTATTCTATCAGTATGGTCTTATTGAGAGATGATAGTGATACAAGTAAAGAAATCGAAGAAGCTTGGGCTAGCAGTAAGGACTGTGGAAATAGCATTTGGCGACACCATATGATGATTGCTCTCTAAGTTCATAAAAAGCAAATCTGGGACTCGTTCTCAGATTTTTTTGTTAGCTGATAAAGCTAATATTCTTTGAGTTTTATAAGATTTAAGAGAGCTCATTTTATGATATAATAAAAACAATTTGAAGACAGAAAGAAAAATATATGACTCAAGAAATCGACCTTGAAAAATACCATCAGCTGGCCCTGCAAAAGCAGAAAGACCATCGAAAATTTTTAGCCAGCCTCAAGAAAAAACCACCCAAAAACCTAGATAAAATTGCCCGGCAAATCCACGATGAGGTTTTTGAGGAGATTGACTGTACGGCCTGTGCCAACTGCTGCAAGACTCTGGGACCAGACTTTAAGGAAGCCGATATTGTCCGTATTGCCAAGTATTTCAAGATGAAGCTACCGGCTTTTGAAGAGGAATTTCTGCAGGTGGACGAAGACGGTGACAAGGTCTTCAAGGCCATGCCTTGTCCTTTTTTAGGTGGAGACAATCTCTGCTCCATCTACGATGTCCGTCCCAAGGCCTGCCGCGAGTTCCCTCATACAGACCGCAAGAAGATTCATCAGATTAATCATCTGACAATCAAAAATACCCTGACCTGCCCAGCAGCTTATCTCTTTGTGGAGAAGCTACGGGATAGGTTGTAAAATCCCCCTCTAAATCTTGTACAAAAATTCTGGGGCGGAAGTATCTTAGATCTGCTAGACTATAGTTAGAATTGAACACGACCTAAAAGCTATGTGAAAAAGATAAAATTTTCTCGGAGCAGGAGCCCCTCTACCAATTTTCCTATTTCCACTTTGCTTTTAACGGCCTTAGTATTTTTTGTGAGGTAAAAAGAATATGATGCATCAATTCAATCGAACCATGGAATATTTGGAAAGTAAGTTGGACGCAGAAGTGGATTTGCAGAAATTCCAGCAGCTTTCGGGCTATTCTTATGCTCTCTTTAGCAGGCTCTTCTCCATCCTAGCAGACATGACTTTAGCAGAATACTTGCGCAATCGCAGGCTGTCTGAAGCTGTGACGGACTTGCGGGAAAGCTCTGAGAAAGTCATTGATATAGCACTGAAATACGGCTATGAGTCTGCTGACGCCTTCAGCGCAGCCTTCAAGAAATTCCATGGTGCGACTCCCTCAGAAGTTCGAAATGGAAAATCTTATCGCGTCTTTCCTAGACTTCAATTATCCTTAAAGATTACAGGAGGAAAAAACATGGATATCAAGATTCAAAAGAAACCTGCTTTTACCGTGGCAGGCGTCCTATTGGAAGCTATTGACAATAGCCAGTGTCCATCTGCCTGGGAGCAGCTCTATGCAAATCACAGTATTGAAAGCCTAGAAAGTCTGGGCAGTGGCCAATCCTTTGGCGTCTGCTCGGATGTCAAAGAAGGCGAAATCATCAACTATATGGCCGCTTATGATGTGACGGATAAAGCCAAAGCAGAAGAACTAGGTCTGTCAATCAGGGAAATCGCAGAAGCTGAATATGCTATCGTACTAGTCAAGGGGGCAATACCAGCCAGCATCCACCATGCTTGGAAATATGTCTTGGAAGTCTTTTTCCCAGAAACTGGCTATCGCCACTCAGGGGCACCAGACTTTGAAGTTTACACCGAGGGAGACATGTCCTCTCCAGACTATCAAATGGAACTCTGGATACCTGTGGTGAAATAAAATGTGAATCAGCCGTTTATTCTAAATGGCTGGTTTTTTGTTGCTTGTGGTATAATAAACCTACTACAGATGCAGAAAGGATTTCAACCTTGTCATATAAATTTCTACTTTTCGACCTTGACCATACGCTGCTGGATTTTGATACGGCAGAAGACATTGCCCTGACTCAGTTTTTGGAGGAGCAGGGCGTGACGGAGATTCAGACCTACAAAGACTATTATATTCCCATGAACAAGGGCCTTTGGCGGGATTTGGAGCAGGGGAAAATCACCAAGCTTGAGCTGGTCAATACGCGCTTTTCTCGTCTTTTTGCTCATTTTGGCATTGAGAAGGATGGCGCTGAGTTGGCCCTTCTCTATCAGCAGCACATTGCTCAGCAAGGCCAGACTTACGCTGGAGCTAGCGAGCTTTTGGACAGTCTGACAGCTGCTGATTATGAGATTTACGGAGCAACCAATGGCATCACAGCTATTCAGACTGGTCGCATGGCCCATTCCGATATTTCACCCTATTTTAACCATATTTTCATCTCGGAGCAGATGGGGACTCAGAAGCCTGAAGCTTTGTTTTATGAAAAAATAGCAGAGCAAATACCAGCTTTTGAGAAGAATCAGGCTTTGATGATCGGAGATTCATTGACTGCTGATATTGCCGGTGGTAACAATGCAGGAATTGATACGGCTTGGTATAATCCGAAGGGTTTGACGAATCAAACACAGGCTAGACCAACCTACATTCTCCAATCTTATCAAGACTTGTTTGATTTGTTGTTACAATAATAAGAAGAGGCGGTTCGGCCTCTTTTCTGCTATAATAGACCTATGAATAAGCTAATCCAATCAAAGCTGGAACTGTTGCCGACCAGTCCCGGCTGTTACATTCACAAAGATAAAAACGGTACTATTATTTATGTCGGCAAAGCCAAGAATCTTCGCAATCGGGTTCGTTCTTATTTCCGTGGCAGTCATGATACCAAGACGGAGGCTTTAGTATCAGAGATTGTCGATTTTGAGTTTATTGTCACCGAGTCCAACATTGAGGCTTTGCTTCTGGAGATTAATCTAATCAAGGAAAACAAGCCCAAGTACAATATCATGCTCAAGGACGATAAGTCCTATCCATTTATCAAGATTACCAACGAAACCTATCCACGCCTGATAATCACGCGCCAAGTCAAAAAAGACGGCGGACTTTATTTTGGTCCTTATCCCGATGTCGGTGCTGCCAATGAAATCAAACGGCTTTTAGATCGGCTCTTTCCTTTCCGCAAGTGTACTAATCCGCCTGAGAAGGTCTGCTTTTACTACCATCTGGGACAGTGCAAGGCCCACACTATTTGCCATGTAGACAGCCAGTATTTTAAGGAGCTGGCCCAGGAGGTAGCAGCCTTTCTCAAGGGGCAGGATAATCAGATTATTGAGGATTTACGGGGAAAAATGGCTGGCGCAGCGCAAGCTATGGAATTTGAAAAGGCGGCGGAGTACCGCGACTTGATTCAGTCTATTGGTACCTTGCGAACCAAGCAGCGGGTCATGGCCAAGGATTTGCAGAATCGTGATGTCTTTGGCTACTATGTGGATAAGGGCTGGATGTGCGTACAGGTCTTCTTTGTCCGCCAGGGTAAGCTAATCGAGCGTGATGTCAATCTTTTTCCCTATTACAATGATCCGGACGAAGATTTTCTGACCTATGTTGGCCAATTCTACCAGGAAAAATCCCACCTCAAGCCCAATGAAATCCTGATTCCAGCAGATATTGACGAAGAGGCTGTGAAGGCTTTAGTGGATACCAAGGTACTTAAGCCCCAGCGAGGCGAGAAGAAACAGCTGGTCAATCTGGCTATCAAAAACGCCCGAGTCAGTCTCCAGCAGAAGTTTGACCTCTTGGAGAAATCTATTGAAAAGACTCAAGGAGCTATTGAGAATCTAGGGCAGCTTCTTAACATTCCAACGCCTGTTCGTATTGAGTCTTTTGATAACTCCAATATCATGGGGACCAGTCCTGTATCAGCTATGGTAGTCTTTGTCAATGGTAAACCAAGCAAGAAGGACTATCGCAAGTATAAGATCAAGACTGTAGTGGGACCTGATGACTACGCCAGTATGCGAGAGGTCATCAAGCGACGCTATAGTCGGGTGATTCGGGATGGACTGACTCCGCCTGATCTGATTGTCATTGACGGTGGACAGGGGCAGGTCAATGTCGCTAAAGAAGTTATTCAGGAGCAGTTGGGATTGGATATCCCCATCGCTGGACTGCAAAAAAATGACAAGCACCAAACTCATGAATTGCTCTTTGGTGACCCTCTGCAGGTTGTGGAATTATCCCGCAATTCGCAGGAATTTTTCCTACTCCAGCGTATCCAAGATGAGGTTCACCGCTTTGCCATTACCTTCCACCGCCAGCTCCGGTCTAAGAATTCCTTCTCATCGCAGCTAGATGGTATCGAAGGTTTGGGGCCTAAGCGCAAACAAAATCTTATGAAATACTTCAAATCACTAACTAAGATTAAAGAAGCCAGCGTTGACCAAATCGTCGAAGTTGGTGTACCTCGAGCAGTAGCAGAAGCGGTGCGGGAAAAGCTACATCTAGCAGACCAGCAGAAAACGGTCTTGCCAGAAGTAGCAGGGCCACAAGCAGAAATAGAATAAACAGATATCTGACGAAGACAGTTTAAAAAATCTTTGGTTATAGAATGGAGAAAAATTAAAGCAATGTGAAATAACCATTAGAATGCTTAGAATATTTGATATCGAAATAATTTGACATCGAAATAATTTTATAATATAATATTCCTATTCTTTATTAATAGGAGACACTAATGAAAAAAATTGTTACAGCTAGTGTAGCGCTTTTGTCGGTTATAACTTTAGCAGCATGTTCTGGAAAATCAACTTCAGAATCTTCTGAGAAAGCTTCAAGTTCTGTAGAAAAAACTTCTACTTCAAAGAGTTCATCAAGTAGCTCTGAATCTTCATCAAAAACAGCTAGTTCAGATCTAAAAACTCCAGAAATTGTTCTTTTGACAGATGAAGAAATTGACAATGCTAAAACAATCGGCGATATGAAAGCCCTTTTTGGCAAGTTGATTGACAACTATAAGAAATACATTACTGAAATCGGTAATAAAGTTCCAGAAGCTGGAAAAGAAGCATACAATCAACAAGTACAACCAGCGATTGAGTCTATGGAAACTTCAAGAGAAACATTTAACAATACACTTTCAGCCGCTGGTCCGGATGATACAGTAGTTCCAGAACAAAGTCGTAACCTGTTTCTTCAACAGTTGAAAACAGGACGTGATGCTATGAAGCAGGCTATTGAAGGTGCTTATAAATCTCTTGCTCCGCTTATTTCTGGACAATAATATCTCAACAAAGTAGGTGATTGTCACCTGCTTTTTTTGTACTCAAAATTAGTAGTTATAAGAGAAATAGCGAGTAACATAGAAACAGTATATGAACTTATAATTACTGATGAGGAATAAAAAATCATATTTGGAAACAAATATATCGTTTCTAAAATGATCCATAAGTTCTAATAGGATAAATCATGCAGAGAATGGATTTTACGTTTTCTGTCATATTTTGATATACTAGATTCAAACTAAACAGCCATTCATTTAAGGAGTGAAGATGAAACAAAGAATTGCCATTTTATCTGATATACACGGAAATACGACTGCCTTAGAAGCAGTCCTAGCTGATGCTAAAAAGCTAGGAGCGACCGAATACTGGCTTCTGGGTGATCTTTTTCTTCCTGGTCCGGGTGGAAATGATTTGATGGATCTTTTGGAAGGTCTGCCAATCACTGTATCAGTCAGGGGAAATTGGGATGACTGTGTTTTAGAAGCTTTAGATGGTGTCTATGGCTTGGAAGATCCTCAAGAAATACAACTTTTGCGCCTAACTCAGTATTTGATGGAACGACTTGATACTCGCTATATTGACTGGTTGAGAAGTTTGCCGCTTCTTGACAAGATTGAGGTGGATGGTTTGCGTTTTTCACTTAGTCATAACTTACCTGATAAAAACTACGGTGGAGCTTTACAGGTGACAAATGAGACTTCAAATTTTGATCATTTGCTGGATGAGGAAACGGATATAGCTGTTTACGGTCATGTTCACAAGCAGTTGCTTCGTTATGGAAGTCAAGGACAACAAATTATTAATCCAGGTACGATTGGCATGCCTTATTTTGATTGGGCAGCTTTGAAAAATCATAGGGCTCAATATGCGATCATAGAGGTTGAAGATGGAGAAATGGTGAATCTTCAGTTCAGGAAAGTAGCTTATGACTACGAAGCGGAGTTAGAATCGGCCAAAGAAAAAGGACTTCCCTTTATCGAAATGTATGAAGAACTACGCCGAGATGACAACTATCGGGGGCACAATCTAGAACTCTTAGCTAGTTTAATTGAAAAGCATGGGTATGTAGAAGATGTGAAGCATTTTTTTCAGATAGGGAAACCAAAAGAAAATGGAAGTTGAAGAGAGATGGCATTAAGTTTTGAAGGATGGCTTAGATGTTAGAGAAGATTAAATTAGATCCGTTAAACCAATTTTATCCAGTGAATCTAGATAAGATTAGGGATAGTGAATCAAAGCTGGGCATTCAAATCCCTGAGCTCCTTAAAGAATTTTATGCAGAAGTCGGATATGGCTTTCTAAAAAGCAAGGTGGACAATATAAATCGTATCATGGATCCAGAGTCAGTATTAGACTTTAGATTGAGGCAACATGATTTTGAGTTTTATCCAGATATTGAAATCTACAATCAATTTGAGGATGATAAATTAGTTTTCTTTGAAGCTAATGAAGTAACTTTATAGGAGCTATTTCTTTGTCAGATCTAGATTTTATCAGGTTTCTTTCATGATTACGTTGATTGGACAGCACTTTTACATCATGGTGTCACTTCCAGATTATCCAGAACTAAGAAAGAAATGGCCGTTACGTGGGTATCCCTACAAACTAACCGAAGCAAATCTAAGACTAGTCTTAAAAGAAGTGGTGGCGTATGGTCTAAAACATAAATCACAGACTGAAAATGAGGTGGTTCATGAGATTCAAGCGGGAAAAGAAGTAATTGAAGCGAGGCCAAAAACCCAAACTCAAGAGAGAGGAGCTAAAGACAGCGAGAAAGAACAGGCAGATAAACTAGCATATTTAGGATTGAGAAAATTGTTGAAACTGCAGTTTTTGATTTTCTTTATCCTGATAATTATGGCGTTTGTCATAGAGGTTTATATGGCTGGAGCAGGCTATAAAGCCTTTAAGATGAGGATTCAGTTTAGTCGGGTATCTGTGCATAGTTTTTCGCTTCTTTTTCTTACCAT
>NZ_KQ969106.1:842209-849600 GCF_001578795.1 Streptococcus gordonii | reverse complement strand
ATCACTGGGCTGAAGATCAATGGATTTTTGAAGCAGTACCCTCGTTGGAAAGGTCTTCCGACCAAGGGAAGTAGTCTTCCTAAAAAGGAGACAGGTTTGACATTCTTGGTGCTTTTTCTTGTTCTTTTTCTAGGGGCCATTGAATTGACCCTTCGCAAACCTGAACCAAAAGTGGAAATACCTAAGATAGATCAAAATTTAAACAAAGTTTTTGAGCAAGAAAGAAGCTCTAGTTACAGTGATTTAATAAAGGACTTGAGAGAATCCAGTAGTCAGAATGGAGAAAACGAAACCTCTGCGACAGAATAATCTTATTAAGTAGTAAGGGCTAATAGTTCTATCTTATAGAGAATGAAAAACCTCTGCAAACTCTTACAAAATATGATAAAATGAAGCTAGTATATTAAGAAAAGGAAGAGACCTATGAAATTTTTAGAACTTAATAAAAAGCGTCACGCAACCAAGCATTTCAATGATAAACCTGTGGATCCAAAGGATGTCCGTACAGCGATTGAAATTGCGACTTTGGCTCCAAGTGCCCACAATAGCCAGCCATGGAAATTTGTAGTAGTGCGAGAACGCAATCAAGACTTAGCAGAAATTGCTTTTGGCTCTAACCAAGATCAGGTTAAAGAAGCACCGGTAACCATTGCCCTCTTTACGGATACTGATTTGACCAAGCGGTCTCGTAAGATTGCACGTGTGGCTGGAGTTAAAAATTTCTCTGATGAGCAGCTTCAATTCTACATGCAGAATCTACCAGCTGAGTTTGCTCGCTATAGCGACCAACAAAAGAGTGATTACTTGGCCCTTAATGCTGGTCTGGTAGCCATGAATCTTGTTCTGGCTTTAACCGACCAAGGTATCGGATCCAATATTATTCTAGGTTTTGATAAATCTAAGATTAATGAAGTCTTGGAGATTGATGAGCGTTTCCGTCCGGAACTCTTGATTACGGTTGGTTATACTGATGACAAATTAGAGCCTAGCTATCGCTTGCCAGTTGATGAAATCATTGAGAAACGTTGATTTGGCATAATATCAAATCTTTATAAATTAGTTAAATAAAGCTCTTTTTGATCGAATGAGATATTGAGGTGAAAAAATGACAATTGATTTTAAAGCAGAAGTTGAAAAACGCAGAGAAGCTCTCTTGGCTGATCTGTTCAGTCTTTTGGAAATTAACTCAGAGCGGGATGACTCCAAGGCGGACAGGGAGCATCCTTTTGGACCTGGACCTGTTCAAGCGCTGCATAAGTTTTTAGAAATCGCTGAGCGCGATGGCTATGAAACAAAGAATGTGGACAATTATGCTGGTCACTTTACTTTTGGTGAGGGTGAAGAAGAACTGGGAATCTTTGCCCACATGGATGTGGTCCCTGCTGGAAGTGGCTGGAATACAGATCCTTACAAACCTGAAATCATTGATGGTAAACTTTATGCGCGTGGTTCATCTGATGATAAAGGTCCAACCATGGCTTGTTACTATGGTTTGAAAATCATCAAAGACTTGGGATTGCCAGTATCGAAGCGTGTGCGCTTTGTGGTGGGGACTGATGAGGAATCTGGTTGGCAAGACATGGACTATTATTTCAAGCATGTTGGTCTGCCTGAACCAGACTTTGGTTTTTCACCAGATGCGGAATTTCCAATTATTAACGGAGAAAAAGGGAATATCACCGAGTACCTCCATTTTGGAAATGACAACACTGGGAATGCTAAACTTCATAGCTTTACAGGTGGTCTCCGTGAAAATATGGTGCCAGAGTCTGCAACAGCAGTTGTATCTGGACAATTACCAGATCTTGCTGGTCTCTTAGACGCCTTTGCCAAGGAACACCAGCTTCAGTACAAAATCTCAACTGTTGATGAAGAAACTTATACCATTACGATCATTGGGAAATCTGCCCATGGATCGACTCCTGAAGATGGGATTAATGGTGGGACCTACTTGGCTCTCTTGTTGAACCATTTTGACTTTGGTGGTGACGCCAAGGCTTATCTGCAAGTAGCTGCTCGAGTTCTGCACGAGGACTTTACTGGTGAAAAGTTAGGAATTGCTTATACGGATGCTGAAATGGGTGCTCTCAGCATGAATGCTGGTGTCTTCCATTTTGACAGTGCTAAGACTGACAATACTATTGCTCTGAACATCCGTTACCCTCAAGGTACTGATCCAAAAACGATTCAAGCTGGTCTTGAAAAAGTCACTGGTGTTGTGTCAGTGAGTTTGTCTGAGCACGGACACACTCCACATTATGTTCCAGCAGATGATGAATTGGTAGCAACTCTTTTGAGTGTTTACGAAAAACAAACAGGTCTTAAAGGACATGAGCAAGTCATCGGTGGTGGTACCTTTGGTCGTCTCTTGAAACGTGGAGTTGCCTTTGGTGCTATGTTCCCAGACTATGTCAACACTATGCACCAAGCTAACGAATTTACAGATGTAGAAGACCTTTTCCGTGCTGCGGCTATTTATGCGGAAGCTATCTACGAACTAATCAAATAATCCACTACTCGGCCAGTTTTTCTGGCTGAGTTTTTCCATAGAAGGAGTTCTTATGTCAAAGATTGAAACTATTAAACAAGCCATTATGGCAGATACTCAAAATAAAGAATATACGGATAAAGGAATCGAACCGCTCTTTGCAGCACCAAAGACTGCCCGTATCAATATCATCGGACAAGCTCCTGGGATGAAGACAGAAGCTACTGGTATTTACTGGAAGGATAAAAGTGGTAATCGTCTGCGGGAGTGGTTAGGAGTTGACGAAGATACTTTTTACAATTCTGGTTTGTTTGCAGTGATTCCCATGGACTTTTATTTCCCAGGGCGTGGAAAATCAGGTGACCTACCACCTCGCAAAGGCTTTGCTGAAAAATGGCATCCTAAACTCCTCAAGGAGTGTCCGGATATTGAGTTGACCCTCTTGATTGGACAATATGCCCAGGCTTACTATCTTCATGAGAAAGTGAGTGGCAAGGTAACTGAACGGGTTCATCATTTTAAGAACTATTTGCCAGAGTATTTTCCACTAGTTCACCCTTCTCCACGCAACCAAATCTGGATGGCTAAAAATCCTTGGTTTGAGGCTGAAGTGGTGCCAGAATTGCAAGCATTGGTACAAAAGATTATTCATCAATAAAGGAGTAAAACTATGGATGCTTATCAACAAGTGGCTAATAAGTTGCAAGAGTTAGGGATTACCTTTGATGTGGTGGAGCACCCACCTGCATTTACGACAGAGCAGGCGGATAGCTATATTGAAGGCATGGAAGGAGTTCGTACTAAGTCCATGTTTTTGACCAACAAGAAGAAAACCCAATATTATCTTCTGATTATGGATGACAAGAAAAGTCTGGATATGGACCTATTTAAAGAGCTGGTTTCAGCCAACCGTATTCGTATGGCTTCAGCGGATTCCCTCTATGAAAAAATGCAGTTGCCACCAGGAACGGTATCTCCTTTTGGCCTGCTTAACAATGAGGAGAAGGACATTCAAGTTTATTTTGATAAGGACATTGTATCTGAGGATATCATGACTTTCCATCCCAATACCAATGAAAAGACTATCTTAATCTCGACAACAGATTTATTTAAGTTCCTGCAAGATTTGGGGTATTCTTATGAAGTCCTGGAGCTTTAGCCAAGCATTTTGCTGGGATTTCGGACTCGTTGAAACAAGAAAGGAGCTGAGAATATGGCGTCGAGCAAGGAATATTTGACTTTTATCTTGGAGCAGTTATCTGATTTAGATGGGGTCAGCTATCGGGCCATGATGGGGGAGTGCATCCTTTATTACAAGGAGAAAATAATTGGTGGTATCTATGATGATCGGCTCTTGGTCAAACCAGTCAAAGCGGCTCAGAAATATATACCTGAAGCTGTGCTGGTGTCTCCTTACCCAGGTGCTAAAGAAATGCTATTAGTAGACAATGTGGACAGTAAAGGCTTTCTAACTACTTTATTTGAAGCTATGTTTGATGAGCTTCCCGCCCCAAAAGCTAAAAGAAAAAATAAGTTGTAAAAAACCAGTTTCTGATCAAACTAGTTTTTTGTCATAATGAAATGCTTCTTAACAGGATTGTAAGTGTTTTACAGTGGAAACTAAATCTTTGACAGCTATTATTCTATTTAATATAATTAGAAAATACTTATATATATTAATATTATAAAAGAAGAGAAATGACTAAAAAGCTTAACTGTGACTTTTATATCGGGAAGATTCACAGATTATCCAACCGACTGATGAATCGAATATTACTAGACCAAGAGATTCAGGATTTTAATGGTGAACAAGGACGGATTCTTCATGCTTTGTGGCAGCAAGATCAACTGAGCCAAACGCAACTAGCAAACAAGACAGGGCTTACACTAAACACTCTAACTAAGATGTTGGAGCTGATGATGGAGATGAATCTGGTTGAACGCTGTCCCCATGAAAAGGATAAGCGCAGGAAAGTCATTTGTTTGACAGATCATGCTAAGAGTCTGAAAGATGATTATGATCGAATTTCTAAGGAAATGACAGAAATCATATATCAAGATTTTTCACCAGAAGAAGCAAAAGATTTTGAAAGTTGTCTAGAAAAAATTCTGCTTAATTTGGAGAGAGTTGAAAAAGAAGAAGTATGAGTGAGACCATAGTACTATCTGGAATTTAAAAGAAGTCTTAGCATAGTGGTGAGTGGTGATGGATTCAAATATAAAATGCCTTCCAGTGCCTCTTATAGCTTTTGGTTTCCACCATAAGCATTGCCGGTTAAGTTAAGTCTAAGTTTGATTAGTTACACTATCTAGAAAAAGGGAGGTGATCCTATGAAAAAAATGAAGGCTATTGTCATTTATGAACCAGGAGGACCAGAAAAACTTCTATTAGAAGAAAGACCTATTCCTGAATTACGAGAAGGATGGACTCTGGTTAAGGTTAGAGGATTTGGAATAAACCATTCAGAAATCTTTACACGGCAAGGCTTGTCACCTAGTGTTAGCTTCCCTAGAATTTTAGGCATTGAATGTGTTGGCCAGGTAGCTAAGACGACCCGGACAGATTTAGAGATTGGTCAGAAAGTAGTTTCCATCATGGGAGAAATGGGTCGAGCTTACGATGGCTCATATGCTGAGTACGTTCTCCTGCCAAATGACCAAGTTTATCCTATCGAAACCAGTCTGTCTTGGGCTGAGCTAGCCGCAGTTCCCGAGACATATTATACGGCTCTTGGCTCTTTAAAAAATTTGCATATTAAGCCCGAAAATAAGATTTTAGTTCGGGCGGCAACCAGTGGTGTTGGTCTAGCGTTTGCTCGCCTCGTCAAGGCTCAGTTTCCTGACGTTCATATCGTTGGTTCGGTTCGAAGTGGTTCTAAACAATTTTTGCTTAAGCACCAGGGTTATGATGACATTGTTATTGATCAGGATGGTCGGTTAGAGACCGAAGAGCAGTTCGATAAAATTCTAGATTTGGTAGGTCCATCGACTATTAAGGATTCATTTGATCATATTGCTCCGGGCGGAATTATCTGTGTAACTGGTCTCTTAGGAGGACAGTGGGAGCTAGAAGGCTTTAACCCAATTGAAGAGATAAAAAATAATAGTTTTATGACGACCTTTCATTCAGCTCAAGTCAACCAAGAATTGATGGATGAGTTGTTTGACTATATTGACCGATACCAAGTAGATGTTTCCCCGAGGCGCGTTTTTTCCTTGGAAGAAGTGCCCGAAGCTCATGCTTATATTGGAGGGAAGACAGGTTTTGGTAAGGTTGTGATTATCAATGAAAATAAATAGGAGAAGCATGATGAAAAAGATTAGTGCAAAAGAATTACAAGGTCTTTTACAGACTGAAAAGATTGAATTGATTGATGTTCGTGAAGTAGATGAGTTTGCGAATGGGCATGTAGCTGGCGCTCGAAATTTGCCTCTTAGTGGCTTAGCAGAAAACTATCTCGGCTTAGATAAAGAAATTTCCTACCATGTTATTTGTCAAAAAGGAGGTCGGTCTGCACGGGCGTGTGAATTTTTGGAAGGCCAAGGTTATCAAGTGACCAATGTGGAGGGCGGAGTCGAAGCTTATCCAGATGAATTGACGCAATAGAAATTTTCAGAAGACTACTAAAATTTATTGAAATTTTGGTGGTCTTTTTGTAGAATGTAGTTAAGAATTTCTCTTGTTTTTCATGCTTTGTGAATGGAGGTTTTTTCCATGAAAATGAAAACAACAGCTTGTTTGTTGTTTGGTCTCTCTGCTTTTATATTAGTTGCTTGTTCTTCTGATAAGAAAGATAATTCCAAAACATCGGGATCGACTTCGAACACTCAACAGATAGAAAATCAAGCAAAAGATAAGAAAATAACCGAAAAACAAAAGGATACTAGTCTTTCTTATAATGGAAGTTATTATAGTCTACAAGGAAAGTATGAGGAAATCCTGATTGTAAATAAAAAGTACCCTCTCTCTTCTCATTACAATCCTGGAGAAAATCCCACTGCCAAGGCAGCTTTACTTAAGTTGATTGCGGATATGCAAGCCGCTGGATATGCTGTCAGCGACCAATACAGTGGCTTCCGCAGTTATGATACTCAGCTAGAACTTTACCAAAATTATGTCAATCGAGATGGAAAGGAGGCTGCCAATCGTTATTCAGCCAGACCTGGATACAGTGAACATCAGTCTGGTTTAGCCTTTGACCTGATTGATACAGAAGGCAATTTGTTAGAAGAACCAGGTGCCAGCCAGTGGCTTTTGGATAATGCTGCCAATTATGGCTTTATTGTGCGGTTTTTAAAAAGAAAGGAAACTTCAACAGGCTACATGCCAGAAAGCTGGCATCTGCGTTATATTGGACGGGAAGCTAAGGAAATTGCTGATTCAGGTAAATCATTAGAAGAATACTTTGGTATTTCTGGAGGAGATTATCAAGATTGATAGAATGTGGCTTCGTCTTTTCTATAGGTCATTATAAAATAAAACAAGGAGGACAAATTTATGAAGTTTTACAAAATTGATCCATCTATTGATGTTGTTGAAACTCCCGTCGAAGAAAGAGGTCGTTTGATCCGTCATCTTCATTTAGCAAAGGGGAAGGAAATTCCTGAACATAAGGCTGATGCACTAGTGACAGTTGTCTGTTTGGAAGGTAAGGTAGATTTTACAGCTTTAGGTGAAACTGTTCAAATGCTTCCAGGAACTTTTCTTACAATGGAGCCCAATGAACTTCACAGTTTATATGGTGTGGAAGAAAGCCATGTTCTAGTCATTCAGCAATTGATTTATTAAAAATAAAACAAGAGGCTGGGACAAAAGTCCTAGCCTCTCAATTGTTTTTGGATTGTCGAGCAAGACGCAGTGGTTGAGTGGGCTCTACTGCGCTGATTTCACCAGCTTTTACAG
>NZ_KQ969106.1:838903-841725 GCF_001578795.1 Streptococcus gordonii | reverse complement strand
TTTTTTTATCGAGTTCTAAGGTGGATTAAATAAAGAAAAGTGGATCTTCTAGTTATGGATTGGTAGTTACAAGACCTTGTTCATTAAAGGAATATTGTTTGCCATTGATTAGAAGAGTTTCACTGTGAGCCGTTTTTCCCATCTTCTTTAAGGTAATACGAACCCTGCCAAGCATTTGAGAGCATGGATCCATCTTCAGTTGCAAAGTAATACCATTCGTCAGCGATCTGTTGCCAACCAGTTAGCATATCCCCGTTTTTATCATGGAAATAATAATATTCCCCGTTTTCACCCACCTGCTGGACTCCAGTTAGCATATAACCTTCAGCAGGATCAAGGTAGCACCACTTACCTTTGATATTCTGCCATCCCGTTTTCTTATCTCCATTTTCTGGGTCGAAATACTACCAAGATCTTTCTTTGTAGTATCCAAAACCATCTAACTCTTGCCAGCCAGTCAGCATATAGCCGTTGACGTTGAAGAAATAATACCTTCCATTAATTTGTTGCCATTGATTTCTGGGAAAACTACTATACGGATATTTGTACCACCAACCATTTTTATCTTTAATCCACTGTCTATCTGTGTGATTAGTGATTTGCGGTCGAATCTGCTGGGCTTGAACAGAAAAATCGTCTTGTGCCACCAAAGTTGTTAATAGACCAACTAGCAATAGAGGTTGTACAAGGAATAGCATGCTACGTTTCATTTTTTCTTCCTTCAAAAATTTCAGTTGAAGTGAAAGCAAAAATTTCACAGTGTGATGTGTTACTGCAGTTAAGATAACATATTTTCTTTTATTCTTCAAACAAACAGAAATGTCTAATTTATTCAAGCATATTTATTATTTGCATTTGTAAGAAAAAATAAACGAGTTTATCTAGATGGCATTAAAATAAGCATTTATAAGAATGTAATTTTCTTCTAATTTAGATAAATATTTAAATTAACGTATATTTTAATAATTAGTAATATATAAAAAGTATATTTTGTTTCATGTATAAAACAAAAATAAACACTGTTTTATAGCTGTAATACTTTTTTGTATAAAATATCTTTACTAGTCAAACTATAAAAACGCTTACTGCCTATTTTACAAATAAAAAATAGGGTTAACTATTAAAATATCAGAAAATTGCATGTGAAACAAAACAAAAACAAACATATATAAAAAATAGAATTACACTAAGAACAATATTGAAAGAAATAATTTTGAAAACACAAACAAAATTCTTGCGTTGACCTAATTTTTGTGTTATAGTTTGGGTTGATGTGAAATATGCATAAAAAAGAATTTTTTAGCAATATAGATATCGGGCGAATTTTCTTATCTGTCAAATTATTTGTCTTAGAAGTTTACGTGAAACTGACTGATTAAAATATGATTGATGTTGATCTAAAGATTTTATGTCTAAGTTGTCTTATTTACTGAAGAATTATTTTTTGTCACGGCACGTCTAAAAAATAAGATCATTTTAAAAGATAAATGAATGATTTTGGAGGTTTATTATAATGTCGAAACGTTTAAGATTTTTATCTTGTTCAGTCTTAGCTGCAGCAACAGTGATCCCAGCTTTTTCTGGAAATACTGTTCAGGCCGCTGACTACTATGGTTATAGTTCTCGCTATAGTAACTTATACCAACCAGGTGTTAATTACTGGAATACTGGCTTCACAAGTCGCCGTAATACAGTAACTAATAGCCGTAATAGTCGTCATAGCAGTCGTCGCAACTCTCGTTACAATAACTACAGCTATGGATACAATAACTATGGCTATGGCTATGGTTATAATAACTATTATTTAGGTTTTAATATTTGGGATTATTTCTATCCAAATTACAACTACAATAACTATGGCTATGGTTATAATAACTATTATTTAGGTTCTAATATTTGGGATTATTTCTATCCAAATTACAACTACAATAACTATGGTTACAATGGTTGGAACAATTACAACAACCTAGTAAACGATGAAAACTATATCTACTGGAATGGTAATCACTACTACCGTATGAACGATGGTAGCTACCGTATTTACCGTGACGGGGAATGGAAACCATTGACAAACAATAGAAACAACTCATCATCTAACAATTTGGAAAACGATCCTCATTACCGTTATGAAAATGGCTACCATTACTATGTATTAGAAAATGGTGACTATTACTATTACCAAGATGGCAAATGGGTATTGGTTAAGAATTCAACCAACAATTCAACAACTCCATCACCTCAAGCTCAGCCGGAAACTCCAAGTGCAGAACAACCAGCAGAAGATCCAAAACCAGAAGTTCCAACTCCAACTCCAGCACAACCTGAGGCTCCAACTCCTGCGCCTAGCGATAAGCCTGAAGAACCTACTACACCTGCTGAACCAGAACAACCAACAACTCCAAGTGTTGATTTACCAGAAAATCCACCAATTAACGGTGCAGAAGGAGAGTTCAATCCATTTAATCCAAAACCAGCACAACCATCAGAGGATCCAAAACCAGCACAACCAGTAATACCTGGAAATTCAGGCTTAGTGACAACTGATGAGCCAAGCGAAAACCAAATTCCTGATTATGTTGAAAAACCAGCAGAAGGACTTGAGCACTTGGCATGGGCACCAAATGGACAAACTCCAAAATTAGTTTACCCACCAGGAAAGCCAGGTGATAGAGTTCTTAAGAATGATAGGAATTATTACTATGATGGTAGTGCACATTATTACCGTGTTCCAAGTGATTCAGAGCGTACAGGTTATTCACCATATTGGAAGTGGATTGGGGGAAAATGGAAACTTCAAGGTATGACTGATCCAAATGATCCAG
>NZ_KQ969106.1:833471-838868 GCF_001578795.1 Streptococcus gordonii | reverse complement strand
GCAAGCTCTTCCGTTCCAAAACGTTACTGAATTCAAAAATTATGTTATTGAAAAAATGAATCCAAAATTTGTTGATAATTCTGGATGGGATGCTAACGTTGAGTGGGAAATTGAAGACCCTTCTAACTTTGAACTATCAAAGCAAAATCCATGGGCAAGAGATTATGTTTTGATTGCTAACCTTAAGAGTGGTGTAAAAGACAAAAATTACAAAGATGTAGAATTTGGATATGTGAAGTTCGTTTATCGTGTTGAAGCTTCAGATGCAACAAACTATGTTGAACTTGACAAAGCAAA
This sequence comes from Streptococcus gordonii, assembly GCF_001578795.1. Classification (GTDB taxonomy): domain Bacteria; phylum Bacillota; class Bacilli; order Lactobacillales; family Streptococcaceae; genus Streptococcus; species Streptococcus gordonii_A. The sequence continues at coordinate 838,571 of NZ_KQ969106.1, read as the reverse complement.
GGAAGCTTTTAATAAGATCAACCAAGAGCGTAAAGTAAATGGTTTGAAAGAATTGACTTGGTCAGATGATATTTATCAAAATCAAGCACTTCCGAAAGTAAACGAAATTTCGCGTCAGTACGATAGCACAGGTTTTGTCGGACGTCGTGACGAAGATGCAACTACTGTCGTTAAGAAATGGGCAAACAGTGGTTTGAGAGAATTGCTCCTTGATCCAAACCTTACTGAAGGAGCTGTGGCGACAGTCGTAGATGGAAACGGTGTATACTACTGGACTTACAACTATAAATAATCAGCCTTTTCCTAATGATTTCACTTAATTAACTAGAAAATCCCTTAAGATCAAATTCTTAAGGGGTTTTTGTTCTGAATTTCAATAGTATATATACGAAAAAACACAAAAAAAATAGGATAATATTTATGTTTTTGTTTGACTAAGAGATCAAATGGGGATAAAATATTATATAGAGGAGGAGTAGACTATCATTGTTTTTATTACAAAGGAGTATAAGTAATGAAATCAAAAAGAAAGTATCTATCAAGAGTGATGATGTTTAGTTCTGCCTTAGTATTAGCTTTTCTTGCTACAAATACTGCTCAGGCAGAGGAACATAATGATGTATTTTATTCTCGCTATCGTCCAGGATTTAACTACTATAATCCGCGCGTCAGAAATAATTATAATTACGGTCGATACCCTGGTTATTATAATCCTTGGTATAACTATAATCCTTGGTATAACTATAATGTCTTTTATTGGAATGGAAATTACTACTATAAAAACCAGAACGGAGACTATTATGTCTACAAGAATGGTAAGTGGGAACTCTATTATCAGGATGGTTTTAATAAACTGAAAAATGATCCGCATTATCGTTATGAAAATGGCTATCACTATTATGTATTGGATGATGGTTCGTACTATTACTATGAAAATGGTGAGTGGGTTTATGTTAAGAAAGCAGAAGATCCAACTCCAAAACCAGATCCAACTCCAGATCCTGAAACACCTAAACCAGAGAAACCTGATTGGGCACCAAATCCAAATATAGATTATAGTAAATTGCCGAAGCCACTTTACAGACCAGATGATCCACGGATTTGGGATGATCCCCGCTTTGTGAATAGTAATGGCACTTACTATTATCGTGTTCATCTAGGTGATTATAATCCTGAGGGTATTGATGGATATTACAAGTGGATGGGCGACCGCTGGAAACTCTTTAACGGAACGGATCCAGACGATCCGGCTCTTGATCCAAATAATCATTCCAATCCAAAGGACAATGAATATAATTATGATGATAATGCTTCTACAGTTAAACTATACTCAGAAAATCTAGTTGGTACTGGTAAAGCAGGAGATCCTCTTCCATTCAAGAGCAAGGAAGAATTCATCTCTTATGTTCAGCAACATCTGGCACCAAAAATGATAGATAATGCAGGTTATGACTGTAAGGTTACATATGAACTTGAAGAAGAAGATGTCTTTAATCAAGCAGTGGATCATGCTTGGGCTAGAGATTACGTTTTGACAGCTTATTTGACAAGTAGCGTCAAAGGATATGAAAAAACAGAATTTGGTCATGTGAAGTTTATTTATCGTGTGGAAAAAACTGAAAACTCAAACTTCCCTAATATTGATAAGGCTAAAGCTGCTTTTGCAAAATTAAATGCGGAACGTAGAAGACTTGGCTTACAAGAACTAACATGGTCTGACGAACTTTATCACAATCAATCTTTACCGACAGCTCAGAAACTTTCTGTCAATTATGATAGTAGCGCTGGTATCACCTTCCGTCGAGAAGAAAATGCTGAAGTAGTTGCTAACAAATGGCTAAACTCAGGAAATAGAGAATTGATTCTAAATCCTGATGCCAAAGAAGGTGCAGTTTCCTGTGTACAAGCAGGTGATGGTACATATTATTGGGTGTTTAATTATAAATAAAATAAATGAATATAATGGTCTATTCCTTTAACTGAGAACTTCCTCCATCTTTTAGATGGGGGAGTTTTATATTGCTAAAAGCAAAACAAAAGCCACTTCCGACTAATCGGAAATGGCTCGAATTCAATAATCGAATGTATTGAATAGATGTTCTTATTTGAGACCGTATTTTTTGTTGAAACGATCCACACGTCCATCTGCTTGAGTGAACTTTTGACGTCCAGTGTAGAATGGGTGTGAGTCTGATGAAATTTCAACACGGATCAATGGGTAAGTTTCCCCTTCGAATTCAACTGTTTCGTTTGAACGCTTAGTTGAACCACTAAGGAATTGGTAACCAGTTGAAGTATCCATGAAGACAACAGGACGGTATTCTGGGTGAATATCTTTTCTCATTTTAAAAAATTTCCTTTCTGCCATGGTCTCTTTGCGAGCCATAGATTAGTTACTTTGATAGTTTATCAAATTTCATTTGCTTTGACAAGCCTTTTCGCTCATTTTCTTTGCTTTTTGGCTAATTCTTTTAATTCTTGGAAGATTTCTTCATTTTCTTCTAGTGAATAGGAGTTGGCGCCACTAGCTAAGGGATGTCCTCCGCCATGATGATTTTTTGCGACTTCAGTGATTGGAATGAACTTGCTGCGCAATCGTACACGGTAATGACCGCTTTCTTGTTCAACAAAGATTCCCCACAACTTGACGTCCTCAATTCGACCAGGAGTTGCGACAATATCTGCAGTTTCGGCATCTGTAAGTTGGTGCGCTTTTAGTAAATCCTGAGTGATGATGACACGTGCAGCTCCATTTTCATCAAGTTCAAGATGATCGTAAACATAGCCTTGAAGCTTGGCAACTTTGTAGCTGAAAGAGTCCATTTTCCGAGCCAGCGTAGCAAAATCAAAGGGATATTCCCTTAATTGACTAGCGACTTGTAAGGTTCGAGCGGTAGTAGCAGGGTAAAGAAAGCGTCCCGTGTCTCCAGTAATTCCAGCATAGAGGAGTTTAGCGATATATGCATCCATTTTTAGGTGATTGTCTAAAGCGAATAAAGAAATTAGTTCGCAGGTGCTACTTGAATTGGTATCAACCCACGCTAAATCACCATAAACGTCGTCATTAGGATGATGGTCTATTTTAATCAAAAAGGATCCGTTTGGATAACGTTTATCATCAATTCGAGCTGTATTAGCAGTGTCGCATACGATAACCAAGGAGTTTTCATAATCTTGATCTGAGACATCATCCATCTGGGCTAGCCAGGTTAGACTTGGTTCATCGTATCCAGTTACCTTAACTGTTTTTTCAGGGAAATTTAGCTGAAGGAGCTTTTGTAAGCCGACTTGGCTACCTAAAGCATCAGGGTCAGGATTTACGTGGCGATGAATGATAATCGTTTTATATTCCTTGATCTTTTGTAAGATTTGATGTTGAATTGTCATAGAAAAAATTTTTCCTTCTTGCTTAGAGTTATTGTTTAATTGTAACACAAGATTTCTATTTTTAAAATGAAAAATATGTGCTATAATTATCAATAGAAGATATTTTGGAGGAAACTATGGCTTTAGCAAAAATTGTATTTGCAAGTATGACGGGTAATACAGAAGAAATCGCTGATATCGTTGCTGATAAGTTAAGAGATTTAGGTATAGATGTTGATGTTGATGAGTGTACGACAGTTGATGCTTCAGATTTTCTAGAAGCAGACATTGCTATTGTGGCGACCTATACGTACGGTGATGGAGAATTACCTGACGAAATCATGGATTTCTATGAAGACTTGGCTGATTTGGATTTGTCTGATAAGATTTATGGTGTCGTTGGTTCAGGTGATACTTTCTATGATGAATTCTGTAAAGCAGTAGATGACTTCGATGCTATGTTAGCTTCAACTGGTGCAACAAAAGGTGCTGAAAATGTTAAGGTTGATTTATCAGCAGAAGAAGATGATATCGAAAATCTTGAGAAGTTCGCTGCTAGCTTAGCTGCAAAAGTAAGCTAAGGTATTTCCTAAAAAGTATAGAATAGTCAAAAGACAGAATAAATGAAAAGGAAGAGAGGCTTTACCAGTCTCTCTTTTTTCTTTAGTTTCGTCGGGTGTTTTTCTGTAAAAAATGCTACAATAAGAAAATAAAAGAAAAGGAGAGAAGGATGGAACCAAAAGAAAAAGAATTTAGCATGAGTTGGTTTTTTAGATGGTTTTTAGATAATAAAGCCATTACGGTTTTCTTAGTTTGTTTATTGATTGGACTCAATCTCTTGGTCTTGAGTAAAATTAGTTTTATTTTCACCCCTATTATTGAGTTTATTTCGGTTATTATGTTACCAGTGATTCTGGCAGGTTTGCTCTATTATCTGCTTAATCCTCTGGTAGACATGATGGAAAAGCGGAAGATCAATCGTCTTGTAGCAATTACGATTGTTTTTGTATTGATTACCGTACTTTTGATTTGGGGGTTGGCAGTTGTCATTCCAAACCTTCAGGCTCAGATTGTAAGTTTCTTTAGAAACATGCCTTCTTATCTCAAGCAGTCTAAAAAAATAATTGATGATTTATTGGATAGTCGCCTGTCTGAAGAGTTTCGCCCGCAGATCGAGCAAGTTACGGAGAATATTTCTTCTCAATTAACGACATGGGCAAGTAACTTTTCTGCTCGGGCGGTTAACTGGGCTAGTCATTTTGTCAGTGCTGCTTCTCAAGTTATTGTTGCTGTCATTATTATGCCTTTCATTTTATTCTATCTCCTTCGAGATGGGAAAAATTTGAAAGGCTATATAACTCAGTTCCTGCCTAAGAAATTACGTGAGCCAGTTGGGCAAGTTTTGTCCGACGTGAATAGTCAGTTGGCTAATTATGTTCGCGGACAGATAACTGTTGCAATCATTGTTGCCTTTATGTTTATGATTCTCTTTAAGATCATTGGACTGCGCTATGGAGTGACCTTGGCAGTCGTGGCTGGAGTGCTCAACTTGGTTCCGTATTTAGGAAGCTTTTTGGCTATGTTACCGGCGCTTGTTTTGGGACTGATTGCAGGACCTGTTATGCTCTTGAAAGTTATCATTGTCTTTATTGTGGAGCAAACAATAGAGGGGCGTTTTGTCTCTCCCCTTATTTTAGGTAGTCAATTGAGTATTCATCCGATTACTATTCTTTT
>NZ_KQ969106.1:831471-833271 GCF_001578795.1 Streptococcus gordonii | reverse complement strand
AGTATTCATCCGATTACTATTCTTTTTGTACTCTTAACATCTGGATCGATGTTTGGGATTTGGGGGGTCTTGCTGGGAATTCCAGTCTACGCTTCTGCAAAAGTGGTGATTACAGCTATCTTTAAGTGGTACAAAGTAGTGAGTGGTCTATATGATGATGAAGTAGAGGAAGAAGTAAGTGAACAATAGTGAAAAAATGCTGTCTGCCATTGAGGCTCAGGATTTAGTGCAAGCAGAAGAGTGGTTTGAAAAGGCCTTGTTGGAGGATAGTAATTCTATCTTATTGGACCTAGCAGAATATTTAGAAAGTATCGGCTTCTTTTTACAAGCCAAGCGTATCTATAATAAACTGGCTCCCCTTTATCCGCAGGTTAATCTGAATTTGGCAGCTATTGCCAGTGAAGATGGAGACTTAGAGGAAGCTTTTGGCTACTTGGAAGAAATCAGCTCGAACGATCCGTGGTATGTCAATACTCTTTTGATTAAGGCAGATTTATACCAGATGGAAGGCCTGCCTGATGTGGCGCGTGAGAAACTAGTTGAGGCCAGTCAATTAAGTGACGATCCTATCATTACCTTTGGACTGGCTGAAATAGATTTTGAATTAGGCAATTTTTCCCAGGCAATCAAGGAATATGCTAGTCTTGACAATCGGACGGTTTATGAGCAGACAGGGATCTCAACCTACCAGAGAATAGGGGTGAGCTATGCCAGCTTAGGAAAGTTTGAAGCTGCCATTGAATTTCTTCAAAAGGCTATTGAAATAGAGTATGACGAATCTACAGTATTTGAATTAGCTGTGATTCTTTACGATCAGGAAGACTATCAGAAGGCGAATCTCTATTTCAAACAATTGGATACTCTTTCGCCAGATTTTGAAGGCTATGAATATATCTATGCACTGTCTCTTCATGCAGACCATCGAGCTGAGGAGGCTCTATTCATGGCTCAGCAAGGCTTGAATAAAAATCCGTTTGATAGCCAACTAGCACTATTAGCCTCACAAGTTTCCTACGAACTTCATGATACTGAAAAAGCAGAGAGCTATCTATTAGATGCCTGGGATAACGCTGATGATCTAGAAGAGATAGCTCTGCGCCTGACTAACCTTTATCTAGAACAGGAGAGATTTGAAGATATTCTTGCTTTGGAGGATCAGGATTGGGATAATGTATTGACTCGTTGGAACATAGCTCGAAGTTATCAGGCTTTGGAGGATATAGAAAAAGCACGAGAGCTCTATGGAGAATTGCATAGGGACTTACGAGATAATCCAGAATTTTTGGAAGAATACATTTACCTGTTGAGAGAATGTGGCGAGCTCGAAAGTGCCAAACAAGAAGCTCAGCACTATTTGACTCTGGTGCCAGATGACAGTGCAATGCAAGAATTTTATGATAGCCTAGACTGTTAAATTTTGAATAATTAATTGTAAAAGCATATCATCTAGATATGTTTTTTTGCAATTATAAAATTTTGTGTTATACTAATTTTGCTTTATAAGAGAAGATGAAAGAAGAGTAGAGGATTAAAAATGTTTGAACCAGTTAAATTATTTCAATATAATACTTTGGGCGCCTTGATGTCTGGTCTTTATGGTGGGACAATGACGATTGGGGAGTTGCTTCAATATGGTGATTTAGGTATAGGTACTTTGGATTCTATTGACGGGGAGTTGATAGTTCTAGATGGCAAGGCCTATCAAGCCAAAGGATCTGGAGAGGTGCCAGAAGTAGTTGAGGTGGATCCGTCAGAGACGGTTCCTTATGCAGCGGTAGTCCCTCACAAGGCAGAGGTGAT
>NZ_KQ969106.1:826842-831169 GCF_001578795.1 Streptococcus gordonii | reverse complement strand
GCCAGCGTTTTGAAATGAATGATAAGGAACTGGAGGAAAGAATTGAGTCCTATTATGATGGGGAAAATCTTTTTCGTTCCATCAAGATTCATGGCGACTTTTCTCATATGCGCGTGCGAATGATCCCTAAGTCAACGTCAGACCGAAAGTTTGCAGAAGTTGCTGTTAATCAACCTGAATACAGCAAGGAAAATGTGACCGGGACAATCGTTGGCATCTGGACACCAGAGATTTTTCATGGTGTTAGCTTAGCAGGTTATCATCTTCATTTTGTATCAGACGATTTAAGCTTCGGTGGACATGTCATGGACTTTGTCATTAAAGAGGGTATTGTTGAACTTGGAGCAATTGACCAGTTAGATCAACGTTTCCCTGTTCAGGATCGTGACTATCTATTTGCCAAATTCAATATGGATGAAATGAAAGAAGATATTGATCGAGTAGAATAATATAAGATAAATTCCTTGGCCAGCAACCTAAATTTAGGTTCGTTTGGTCAGGGTTTTTATTTTGTAAAATAATGGATGGTAACAGGGATTTAGGCCATGTTATTTTATGGATCAAGTAAGCAAATTGTATCAATTCATTCCTAATGATTATACTGTCAAGTATAGACTAGAAAATTTCTTTTTATAATGATGTATAATCTCTAATGTTTGTTGCCATCTTCCAATGTTCTTTAAAAGTATCGAAAATCTATTTTTTTTGTGTATTTTCTATAGTCAATCAGAAAAAAATACTGTATAATAGCCTAGACTATATAATGAATATCTAGGAGATTATTATGGGAAAAGATTTATTTAATCCTCACCTGCGTAAGTTTTCGATTCGAAAACTAAACGTCGGTGTTTGTTCTGTGCTCTTGTCAACCCTTATACTATTAGGGGCGGCAAGTCAGGTTAGCGCTGATGAAACAGGCGTTTCTGGTGTTCAAAATGAGGTCGCTCGAACAGACCTTGCTGAACCGTCAGCAATTGCTACAGCACCAACAACATCTGAAACAACACAAAATGCAGAAACTACTGTAGCAGCTTCAGCTACTGAGGCACCTCAGACAGCTGAGAATACTACACCTACAAACTCAGCTTCAGAGTCTACTGAGAAACCGAAGGATGAGCAACCAGTAGCTTCTGAACCGGCTCAACCTTCAGTTGAGAAACCGGTCCTTCCTACAGAAGTTAAGCCTGCAGAGAATACTACTCCAGCTTCAACTGAGGCTAGCCCAGAAACTGTAAGTTCTTCAAGAGCTACAGATCAACCAGTAGCGACTAGGGAAGCTACACAACCTACACGTTCTCGTCGAGCACGTCGAGACGCTACACCTAGTGATTTACGAGATGGCGACCCAAATAATACTATTAAGAAACCAACTTTAGCGGATTCTGAAAAGAAGAGACCAGCAGACCTAATGAAGCAGATAAATTGGTTAGATTTCGGTGATCGTAAATCATTAACAAATCTAGATGCCAATGGGGCTCTCCAAGTTGGTACAGTCTACGATAAAGAAATTTCGCCAGGGTACCGCATTAGGCTGACAGTAACAGCATTGAAACCATTTCATTCAACAGAAATTTATTATAATCGTGTTAAAGGAACGACACACGAGTCAAGTTATGATTCTAATGCTAAAAACACCTGGTTGTCATATGCCCCTGAGTTTCGCAATCAGGAGTTATATGGTGACGGCTATCGGCCTAAGATTGTTGGTGCAGCGCAAAACCAATGGACATCTATTAAAGGACAAGGTATTGACACTAAAGGGCGCTTAACTCAATTGCAAGTTCCTACAAACGGGGCTAATTATGGGGTAACTTTTAAGGTTGAAGCTACTTACCTTAATAAGCCGGTTAAAGCGACGGTTGTTATGGCGGATGGTGAAGAAGCTAACCCTGGTGAATATGCGATCTTTACTACTAATGGTAAAGGGTGGGAACACTTAGCTGAATGGAAACGTGTCCTTTCAGATGGAACGGAAATTACTGATACATATGCACCGATGGAACCTAACACAGATGGTCAGTATATTGGAAGTGATGGTAGTGGTGTATATTGGTATGCTTTTACTAACCCAGATCAAAAAACAGGGGGATTAGGATCACAAGTATTTGGCCCTAATGTTTCTAATAATCACACTGTACCTGTCATTATGTCACGTGGTGCTTCAGAAGTGGGAATCTATGTGGCTTCATCTGGTCAACAAGGAGCCATGATAGGTTTTATGGTTGTTGATGAGGGGGATGCGCCTGAATCTTATGGTAAGGCAGTTCATGCTATCTCTGGTTATAATGCTGAGACAGGTGCTAAAAACCCACAACCATATCTTGGACATCAAGAAGCAGATGTTGACACCTCTTCTGGCAACGATTGGACCCATGATGATAGTACAGACTATGCTGATGAAGGGATTGATCAGCTTTTACCAGATGACTTAGTTGGCAAGACTCATGACTTGTTCCAAGCAGATCGTCTTCGCGATGGTGATTATTCGCTTCGTTTCCATGCTTCATCTAATGGAAATGAAAAAGCATATGTTCGAGCTTGGATTGATTTCAACAATAACGGTAAATTTGATGAGAATGAGGCTAGTGATTTTACAGAGGTGATTAATGAAGGCGACTATACCGTTACCTTTAGAAATCATCCACCTATGAACGATGATAACGTTAAGAAGTTAGGAATGCGTGTTCGTATTGCTTTGAACCAAGGTGATATCGAGAAGCCTACCGGTACAGCCTTCAGTGGTGAAGTTGAAGACTTACAAGTTAACCTTACTTACCCACCAAAGGGTGAGAAGAAGGAAACCAAGGGCTTACGCGATCAACAACAACAAACAAGCCTGCGCTTCTCGTCTCGTGGTTATTCAAAAGAAGACGAGAATGCTAGAACAACGATTGATACTAATAAGACGCCTGTCGTTTTAGATAATAATGGACGTGAATTAACAGCAGATGCAGAAGGTTGGTATACAACAGCAGAAGGTCGTTACAAAGTGACACCAAATGGTGATAATGTCGATGTTGTTTTTGTTCCAAATACTGGATATGTAGGGACTACATCAGGTATTAACATCCGTCGCTTTGATAGCAACGGTGCAAGCACTGAATGGTCAGCGAAAAACAATTCAGAACCTGTTATCAACCAGCCTCTAAATTCTATGGATGCTCGTTATGTGCCTACAGTAATTGATTACACCGAGCATCGTTCGACTGATGCCCAAGGTTTGCCACAAGTAAAAGATATTTCTTTTACAGATGGTAATCCAGCTAACACACCAGTTCAACCGTCTGCAAGTAATCCTGCTACTTTCTTAGATGCTAATGGAGATCCTATCTCAGGAACTAGTATTCCTGCAACATCAGGTGGTAAAGAAGTTGGTACCTTCAACTTAGATCCAACTACAGGTCGAGTAACCTTTACCCCAAATAAATCATTTGTAGGAACTGTTGATCCGATTAAATTAAAAGTAAATGATTCAAGTGGTAATGATCACTTTGCAACATATCAACCAACTGTTACTCAGGTTGTTCCAACATCTCAAAACGCAAGTTCTGAAGGTATTCAAGGGGCAGAACAATCTGGGAACTTGGTCTTTACTCCAGGAGATAACCGTGTTCCAATTGATGAATCAATTGCGCCAACCTTTGATAACGGTCAATCGACAAAAGAGGTTCCTGGCGTTGGAGCTTATAAGGTGGATAGTACAGGCCGCGTTACTTTCCAACCACTTCCTGGATACTCTGGACGCCCAACTGCAGAAACCGTTAAGCGTGTTGATAAGAACGGAACAGAAGTAACGGCTACTTACCAAGCAGATGTTAAGGCTGCGACTCCAACAGGTCAAGGAGCAGAGACTACTGGACTCCAAGGTCAAAAACAAGATGGCCACCTTACTTTTACCCCTGGTCAAGCAACTATCAATGGACAAAATGAGACTGTACCATTTGCACCAGAAGGTCCACAGTTTGTGGTTGATGGGCGAGTTCAACAAGGTAACAGCTTACCAGTACATGATGCTAGCGGTAAACTTCAAGGAACCTATACTGTTCAACCGAATGGGGATATTAGCTTCCAACCAGCACCTGATTTCCATGGTACGCCAACTCCTGCAACTCTTCGTGTGACAGATAAGAATGGTTCTACTGCAGAAGCAGTTTATCAACCTACTGTGACTAAAGTCACTCCAACAAGTACAAATGATACCTCAACTGGTCTGCAAGGACAGCCACAAAGCGGTAAGCCAACCTTTACAGCAGGTGATCCAGCAGTTCCACTAGATGACACGAAACCAATGACCTTCGAAGATGGACAGTCAACGAAAACAGTTTCA
>NZ_KQ969106.1:825217-825823 GCF_001578795.1 Streptococcus gordonii | reverse complement strand
CTTCCAAGGTGGTGATCCACTTGTTCCAATCGATGAAACGGTTGAACCAACCTTCGAAGATGGAAGCAAAGAGAAATCTATTCCAGGTCAAGGAACTTACACGATTGCATCAGATGGCACAGTAACCTTCACCCCAGACAAGAAGTTCGTTGGTAAACCAGATCCAGTCACAGTCAAACGCGTTGATAAGAATGGTACTCCAGTAACTGCGACTTACAGTCCAGAATTCACTAAGGTAACCCCAACTGGTACTGGTGATAAGACAGAAGGTCTTCAGGGTCAAGTGCAAGAAGGTAAAGTAAGCTTCACCCCAGGCCATGACTCAGTTCCATTCCCAGCGGATTCAACTCCACTATTTGACAATGGTACAACTGTGAAGGAAGTGCCAAATGTTGGTAAGTTCCAAGTGGACGCAGAAGGCAAAGTGACCTTCACCCCAGACAAACAGTTCAAGGGTGAAACACCAGAGCTTGAATTGACTCGTGTGGATGCCAATGGCACCCCAGTAACTGTCAAGTACCAAGCGGTAGTGAAAGAAGTGACTCCTACAAGTACTGACGCAACCAGCACAGGCCCTCAAGGCCTTCCACAAACCGGCACCCCAAC
>NZ_KQ969106.1:802567-824870 GCF_001578795.1 Streptococcus gordonii | reverse complement strand
ATTGCATCAGATGGCACAGTAACCTTCACCCCAGACAAGAAGTTCGTTGGTAAACCAGATCCAGTAACGGTTAAACGCGTTGATAAGAATGGTACTCCAGTAACTGCGACTTACAGTCCAGAATTCACCAAGGTTACTCCTACAGGTACTGGCGCAACTAGCACAGGCCCTCAAGGTCTTCCACAAACTGGAACCCCAACCTTCCAAGGTGGTGATCCACTTGTTCCAATCGATGAAACGGTTGAACCAACCTTCGAAGATGGAAGCAAAGAGAAGACCATTCCAGGTCAAGGAACTTACACCATTGCGTCAGATGGCACAGTAACCTTCACTCCAGATAAGCAGTTTGTAGGCAAACCAGACCCAGTCACAGTCAAACGTGTGGATAAGAACGGTACTCCAGTCACTGCAACTTACAGTCCAGAATTCACTAAGGTAACCCCAACTGGTACTGGTGATAAGACAGAAGGTCTTCAGGGTCAAGTGCAAGAAGGTAAAGTAAGCTTCACCCCAGGCCATGACTCAGTTCCATTCCCAGCTGATTCAACTCCACTATTTGACAATGGCACCACTGTGAAGGAAGTGCCAAATGTTGGTAAGTTCGAAGTGGACGCAGATGGCAAGGTGACCTTCACTCCAGACAAACAATTCAAGGGTGAAACACCAGAGCTTGAATTGACTCGTGTGGATGCCAACGGAACTCCTGTTACAGTCAAGTACCAAGCGGTAGTGAAAGAAGTGACTCCTACAAGTACTGACGCAACTAGTACAGGCCCTCAAGGTCTTCCTCAAACTGGTACTCCAACCTTCCAAGGTGGTGATCCACTGGTTCCAATCGATGAAACAGTTGAGCCAACCTTCGAAGATGGAAGCAAAGAGAAGACCATTCCAGGACAAGGGACCTACACGATTGCGCCAGATGGCACAGTCACCTTCACCCCAGACAAGCAGTTCGTTGGTAAACCAGATCCAGTAACGGTTAAACGCGTTGATAAGAATGGTACTCCAGTTACTGCAACCTATAGTCCAGAGTTTACGAAAGTAACACCAACTGGTAAGGATGCTTCCTCTGAAAATATCAAGGGACTTGTTCAAACAGGTACGCCAACATTTGAAGGTGGTAATCCGCTTGTTCCAATTGATGAAACTGTGGCAGCAACATTTGAAGATGGATCAACTGAAAAAGTGATTCCAGGTGAAGGAACTTACGTAATCTCACCAGATGGCACAGTCACCTTCACTCCAGAAGCTGATTTTGTAGGAAAAGGAACAGGCGTAACGATTGTCCGCAAGGATAAGAACGGTACTCCAGTTACTGCAAGCTATCGTCCAACAGTTGTAGATCCGTCTACTGGACAGGATACAACCTCTACAGGAACTAAAGGCCAAACGCAAGTGGCAACTCCAGCGTTTGAAGGACATATCGATACTACAATTCCACCAACCTTTGAGGATGGTAGCACGACTATGGTTGTTCCAGGAGAAGGAAGCTATACAATTGATAAAGATGGTAAGATTACCTTTACTCCAGAGGCAGACTTTGTTGGTACAGCCAAAGGAGTCGTTGTAAAACGTTTGGATATTTATGGCAACGTTGTTACAGCTCAGTATACACCAACAGTCATTGGTCAAACACGAGTAGAAGATGTAACTTCAGAAGGACTCAAGGGTCAAACACAGACTGGTAAACCAATCTTTGAAGGTGATGTAGATTTAACAGTAGCACCAACCTTTGAGGACGGCTCAACTGAAAAAGTTGTTCCAGGAGAAGGCACTTATACCATCTCACCAGACGGTGTTGTAACCTTTGTTCCAGAGCCAAACTTTGTTGGTACAGCTAAAGGAGTCGTTGTAATCCGTAAGGATCGCAATGGTCAAACAATTTCTGCAAGCTACACACCGAGAGTGACAGAAATTCCGGTCGTTCCAAACAGACCAAGTACTCCAGAACAACCAAAGGTTCCAGTAATTCCAGCTGAACCTGCGGTAGCAGTTCAAACACCAAAAGCTGAAGAGAGAGTTGAACCTGTTTATGTCGATCCAAAAGATGAAAAAGGAGTTCTTCCAAAAACAGGAAGTCAGACAAGTGATCAGACTGCTTCAGGCCTCTTAGCAGCCATTGCTAGCTTAACATTCTTTGGTTTAGCAAATCGGAAGAAGAAATCTGAAGAAGATTAAGAGAGATCAATGTCTCCCCATTCGACAGATTGAGTGAAGTTTAAAAGCGATTCGGATATTCCGAATCGCTTTTTTGGTTATTGAATTTTCATACTCATGATTTTTTCTGCGTCAGGTGTGACGCGAAGGGTTTTCTGGCCTGTATAGGTGACAAATCCTGGCTTTCCACCAGTGGGCTTATTTAGCTTTTTAACCTCAATCATGTCCACTTGAACTAGGTTTGAGAGTCGAGCCTTGGAGAAGTAGGCTGCTAGCTCGGCAGCGTCTGTCTTAACCTCATCACTGGGCTGAAGATTTCCTGTGATGACAACATGGCTACCTGGAATTTCCTTGGCGTGAAACCAAAGCTCATCTTTTTTAGCCATTTTAAAAGTCAGCTCATCATTTTGTAGATTGTTGCGCCCAACCAGGATAATAGTTTGGCCATCTGTTGCCAAATATTTCTCCGGTTTCTGTCTTTTCTGGATTTTCTCTCTCTGGCGGCGGCGAATAAAACCAGTTTGGATTAGTTCCTCCCGAATTTCTGCGATTTCAGTCAGGCTGGCCTGAGCAAGGGCAGTTTCCACGCTCTCTAGGTAGAGAATCGTAGTCCGCGTCTCCTCAATCAAGCTAGTCAGGTGTTTGACGGCTTCTTTGAGCTTCTGGTAGCGTTTGAAATAGCGCTGGGCATTTTGGTTGGGAGTTAGGGCCTTGTCAAGCGAGATAATGATCTTCTCACCTGTGTAGTAATTGTCTAATTCAACTTTGTCTTGGTCGTTGGGAACTTGATGGAGAAAGGTGGTTAAGAGTTCTCCTTTTTGGCGGAATTCTTCTGCATTCTCAGTTGCTAGGAGTTCTTTATCCTGCTTGACCAGCTTTTTCCGGTTCTTTTCCAACTCATTTTCTACTCGGCGGATGAGCTCGCTGGCCTGTTGGTTGACCCGATCGCGCTCAGCCTTGTCCTTATAGAAAGTGTCTAAAAGCTCGGATAAGGTGGACATTTGGGTCTTGCTGTCGGAAAATAGCAGAGCAGAGAAGGACTTTTCGGTCAGGCTTGGCTGAGTCGGACTGGCAAAGAAGACTCGGAAAGTTTTGAGCTTGTCAGCTGTAAGACGACCACTGAGCTCAGTAGCCGTATCTCGACCCAATCCCTGAAAAATTTGCTGCAGGCGTTTGGGCTCTATGTCTTCAGTGTGTAGGATTTCAAAGAGTTTTTCATCGCCCACAGTGAAAGGGTTGAGACTGCCAGTCTGAGGTGGTGCGACATAGGTTGAGCCAGGCAGAATCGTTCGATAGCTATTCTGAGAAAATCCGACATGTTTGATGGCTTCAATAATCTTACCGCTAGACTTGTCCAAGAGAATGATGTTGCTGTGCTTGCCCATGATTTCGATGACCAGAGTCACAGCCACGCTATCGCCGATTTCGTTCTTATTGGAGACACTGATTTCCAAAATCCTGTCATTCTCCACTTGCTGGATTGCTTCAATGACAGCACCCTGCAGGTATTTGCGCATCACCATGATAAAGGTATTGGGAACTGCTGGATTTTCAAACGTAGTATCTGTTAATTGGACGCGTCCAAAGACCGAGTGGGCTGATAGGAGCAGCTTGTGGCTTTTGCGATTACTACGAATTTGTAAAACCAGCTCCTGTTCAAAGGGTTGATTAATCTTCTGAATGCGACCGCCCAGCAATTCGAGGCGAAGCTCCTCAGTCATGTGGTGTAAAAAGAATCCGTCGAAAGACATGCTCATCTCCTTGAAAGTTACTATAGAAAATTATAACAAAAAAATAAGGTAAAAGCTTCTAAATTATTTGATACAAATTTTTAAAAAAATTAAATGATTTTTATATAAAAATTGTTAATATAGTAGTGAGAAGGAATTTAAATATAGATGGAGCTAGAATGTTTGAAGATTACATTTTAATTCAAAAGATTAAAAATGGCGATCAAAATGCGTGGGAAAGGGTGATTGAGAAGTATTATCACTCTATCTATTTTTACTGTGTACGCAGATGCTATGGCAATATCGAATTAGCAGCAGATTTGACGCAAGATATTTTTCTTAAAGTGATAGAAAATATCAAAAACTATCGTTTTACAGGGAAATTTTACAATTATCTCTTTACAATTGCTGTTCATCATTGTAATAACCATTATAAAAAGAAAGAAATAGAAAAAGTTGAATTCAACGAAAGTGTTTTATCTTCTCACGAAAGTGATGGTATAAGAAATTTAGTAGTTGATGAAGAAAATAAGGTAATTCAACGCGCTTTAAATCAGTTGTCAAATCCACAAAGAGAGGCTATTATTTTGAAATATTACCATGATTTAAAGGTTAAGGATATAGCAAAGATTACAGGTGTCGGTGTTCCAACTGCACAGTCCCGAATTCATCAAGGGCTTGTAAAACTATCAAAGTTCTTAGATCAAGAGGAATTTACTTATGACGAAAAAAATTATTGAGCGTTTAAAAAATTATCAAATAGAAGTTGATGAATCTAGAAAAAAAGAGCTTCTTTTACTCGGTGCTGCTCATCTGAAAAGACAGAAAAAGAGGACTTCTTATCTTGAACTGGCTCTTTTTACTATTCGATTTATTAGCTTAAAAACTTGGTTAATCCAGTTTGCAGTATTAGCAATTAGTTTATTAGTTATATTAAACAATACTCCCGGTCTCATTTATACTCTAATAAAAAATTTAACAGGATTGCTAATAATTTCTTTACTTTTCTTTATGGAAGAATTATTTAAAAGTTTTACATCTGGAATGTGGGAATTAGAGCAAACTTTTAAGTATGATTTGCGCCAGCAAGTATTGGTGAAGCTTTTTATTTTTGGTTTTATTGATTTTATGATTGTTCTGAGCTTTTCTATATTAACGAACTTACTCTTCAGATTCTCCTTTTTAAGTATGCTACTTTATTTGTTAGTTCCCTATAATATTGTGTGCATTGTTTTGTTTTATTCTCTCTCTTGTTGGAGAAATTCTGGCAATCATCGTAGTGCATGGTTCGTTTTGGGTATGGCTCTTTCAATTCTATTTGTAGCTTTGAATCTATTCAATCCTTATCGTATGGCTGTTATATATTGGTTCCTAACTTATTTAATGTCTCTTTTGATTCTCACACTTTTGTTCTTTAAACAAGTTAAAAAATTGACAGCAGGAGGAATGTAGAATGGAACTCAGTCTTAAAAGTATAAAAAAGAATATGGAGACAAGTTGGTATTAGATTGTATTTCATTTTCACTAAAGCCAGGACTTTACGGAATTTTAGGTTCGAATGGATCAGGAAAGACGACGCTTTTCCGGATTATTTGTGGTCTTATGAAGCCCACTCAGGGAGCTGTTTTCTTTAACGGAAAGAATATAGTTGATCAAGCAGAAAATTTTAGAGATATTTTAGGTTATTTACCACAGGACTTTCGATATTATCCAGACTTTACTGCTAGAAATTTTCTACTCTATATTGCCTCTTTAAAAGGGTTGGCTCGAAAAAATGCTTCTACAAAAAGCGACGAATTATTAGATTTGGTTGGCCTATCTGCTATTAAAAATAAAAAATTAGAAAATTTTCTGGTGGAATGAAGCAGAGATTAGGAATTGCACAAGCTCTCTTAAACGATCCTCAAGTCCTTGTGTTAGATGAGCCAACAGTTGGATTAGATCCTAAAGAACGGGTTAAATTCCGAAAGTTATTAAGTAGTTTGTCAAAGGAAAAAATCATTCTTTTGTCGACCCATATTGTATCAGATGTCGAAAGTATCGCTGACGAAATTTTGATTTTAAAAAATGGGCGTTTACGAGATAGAGGAACGGTTAATCAATTAGTTTCTGAAATATCTGACAAGGTTTGGGAATGTGAAGTAACAGAGTGTGAGGCTAATAAATTAGAAGAGACCTTTCTTGTGAGCAATCGTCGCCAGGTTGGTCAACATACCGTGATGAAGATTGTATCTGAACAAGCTCCAATCTTGAATGCTACCTTGGTTAGTCCAACTTTAGAAGATTTGTATCTCTATTATTTTAGAGAGGAGATGCGGGATGAAGACACTTATCAGATTTGAATTTCAAAAAATTTTAAAGAACAAAACGATTTTGGGAAGTTTAGTTGCAAGTTTATTTCTACTAGCTGGTATTTTTTTCGTAGGCTATCATTACTCTCAGTATCAATTTGCAGCGAGAGATAATGTTGCGCATGGTTATTCCAAAGATATTGAACAGAGTTATAGAGGGGAGTTTACAGATGATAAAATTCGAGGGATTATAGCAGACGATCTCAAAAAATTTCAAGAGAGAGAACTTTCTGATGATGGAAGTTGGAAAGAGAAAGGAGAACCTTGGCTCTTTCATCCATTTTATCTCTTTACAGAACAGATAAGTGATGTTTTTGTCAAAGACGCACGTCATCTTTATGAAAAACAGATGGAACGTGTGAAAAAAGGAAAAATGTTGACGATTGAAGACATAGAAGTACGTAGCATCAAGGAGCTTGGTTTTAAAGAGTTTGGTAAACCTCTAAAAATTGGCAATTATGCTCCTTGGCTTGATTTATATAAAGTCCAGGGAAATGTTACTATTTTAGTTTCCGTTATAGTCATTTTGGTTTGTTCTTTGATTTTTTCAGACGATAAGTCTAAAAATATGAATCAAGTTTTGCTGACAACTAAATATGGACGTAATAGACTAATAAAGGCTAAGATTGGAGTGGCTTTTCTCTTGACTTTTGTACTATTTATAGTTTTTCAAATGACCACTTATTTTGTATTTTCTAGTATGTATGATACTAGTGGATGGAGTTCTAGTATTCAGACAAACTTAGATTTAGGGTTATTCAGTTTTCCATTGGAGTGGAATCATCTACAAGTTTACTTTTGGTTTTTGTGCTTACAATTTACAGGGCTTCTTTTTACAGCGGGAGTAACATTATTGATGTCCTCTCTGCTGAGTTCTCCTTTGTCTGTCTTGTCATTTTCTATTAGTCTGTATTTGTTGCCCTATTTTTTAGCTCAGATTTTTCGAGAAGGAGTTGCTCAAAAACTACTCTATCTTTTTCCAATCAATCAGCAGTCAGTAGGAAAACTTCTAGGTTTGCTTGCTTCGAATAGGGGATACTTTTTCCAAAATTTTATCATAAATAGTCTTTCCGTTTTTAGTTTTTTAATTGGTTTGACTCTTTTGCTGAAGATAGTATCTTATTTCCATGCTAAAAATTGGAAATTCGCCTAACTATAAAAATCCGAACATTTTACAAAAATTGTCAAAAAAGTCTTGACATCCTTTCAGGAAAAACATAAAATATAGGAAATTAGAAAAGTAGTAAATGATTTTGTTTTAAGCGAGCTTGTGGGTGGTGAAAACAAGTAGCAAATCTTTGCGAAATTGGGCTAATGATTAGAGTGTCTTTTAGTAATTTACTGATAAGCTAAAAGAACAAATGAATTCGAAACAATAAGAATTCGGTTGGCACACCTTACAGTGCGACTTGTTGGTAGACAAGACAGAGATATGGGAGAATGCTATCTATTTTTCCATAATTGAGGTGGCACCGCGATTTACGCCCTCACACAGATATTCTGTGTGAGGTTTTTTGTTGGAAAAAAGAGAAGGAGAGTTCCCCATGTTTAAACGATGGCGTCCCTAGGGATTGAAATGAAAAAGCTTAAAAATAGAAATGGAGAAAAAATATGAAGAATAAACGTTTACTCGCTGTTTTAACAGTATTAGTAGTCTTGGTTGGAGGATCTTTGATCTATTCCAGCTTGAATAAAGGTGGTGGGGCGAAGTCTACTACAGATAAGAAAACAGTCAAAGTAGGAGTCTTACAGTATGTCAGCCATCCTTCACTTGATTTAATCTATAAAGGCATTAAAGATGGATTAGCTGAAGAAGGTTACAAGGCCGATGATATTAAAATTGATTTTATGAATGCAGAAGGAGACCAAAGCAAGGTTGCTACTATGAGCAAGCAGCTGGTGTCTAATGACAATGATGTGCTGATTGGGATTGCGACTCCGTCTGCTCAAGGATTGGCTGCAGCTACTAAGAACAAGCCCGTCGTCATGGGAGCTATCACTGATCCAGTCGGAGCTAATCTAGTAAAAAATCTTGAAAAACCAGGTGGAAATATAACTGGTGTTTCTGACCACAATCCAGCCAAACAACAGCTAGAGTTGATTAAAAAATTGACGCCAAATGTGAAAACTATAGGTGCCCTCTATTCTAGCAGTGAAGATAACTCTAAAACTCAGGTGGAAGAGTTCAAAAAATTGGCCGAAGAGGCAGGTTACAAGGTAGAGGAATACTCTGTTCCATCAACCAACGAAATTGCTTCAACTATGAATGCCATGACTGGAAAGGTTGACGCTATCTGGATTCCAATTGATAATACCATCGCATCAGCGTTTGCGACTGTAGTATCTAGCAATAAAGACGCTAAAAAACCTATATACCCAAGTGCAACTGCTATGGTAGAAGAAGGTGGACTAGCATCAGTTGTTGTTGATCAACACGATCTTGGAGTTGCAACAGGAAAAATGGCTGCTAAAATCTTGAAAGGCGCAAAACCAGAAGAAACAGCAGTTGAAATTTTTAACAAAGGTAAGTCAGTCATCAATAAGAAGAATGCCAAAGAACTTGGGATTACTCTTCCAGATGATGTCTTGAAAGAAGCTGGACAAGTGATTGAATAAAGAAGGAGACTTAAAAACTCAAGCCTTAGTTGAGTGGCAAGTTTTAATACAAAGTTAGGATAGAATATGATTATTTCGATTATTTCACAAGGTCTTTTCTGGTCCATTTTGGGTCTGGGAATCTTTATGACCTTTAGGATTTTGAATTTTCCAGATATGACGACAGAAGGCAGCTTTCCTCTGGGAGGGGCTGTCGCTGTCACTTTGATTACTAAGGGCGTTAATCCACTAATTGCAACTTTGATTGCTATTTTAGCTGGATGTTTGGCTGGTTTTGCAACAGCCTTGCTTTATACCAAAGGAAAAATTCCGACTCTGCTGTCTGGGATTTTGGTTATGACCTCATGCCATTCCTTAATCCTTATGATCATGGGAAGAGCCAATCTGGGGCTACTAGGGGCTAAAAAGATTCAAGACTTTCTTCCTTTCTCAGAGGAAATGAATCAAATCTTTCTAGGCCTGATTTTTGTAGCTCTGGTAATTCTAGCTTTGCTATTCTTTCTTGATACCAAGCTAGGTCAGGCCTACATTGCTACTGGGGACAATCCTGATATGGCCAGAAGTTTTGGGATTAATACTGGTCGGATGGAACTGATGGGCTTGGTCTTGTCCAACGGAGTGATCGCCCTAGCTGGGGCTTTGATTGCCCAGCAAGAAGGTTATGCAGATGCTTCAAGAGGGATTGGAGTCATTGTTATCGGTTTGGCCAGCTTAATCATTGGAGAGGTTCTCTTTAAGAGTCTTACTTTGGCTGAAAGACTGATCACAATTGTAGTAGGTGCGATTGCTTATCAATTTCTGATTTGGGCTGTTATCGCTTTAGGCTTTAATACAAGCTACCTACGCCTCTACAGTGCGGTGATTCTGGCAATCTGCCTCATGATTCCCACGCTTAAAAATAAATTTTTTAAAGGAGTCACATTAAGCAAATGACAGTCATTGTAGAATTAAAAAATGCCACAAAAGTTGTCAGTAACGGTCTGGATGAAAAAAAAGTCATTTTGAATGATGTGTCTCTCCAAATCCATGAGCATGATTTTATTACTATTCTAGGTGGAAATGGAGCCGGAAAATCAACCCTTTTTAACGTAATTGCTGGGACCTTACCTTTAACCAGTGGTAGTATCCATATCTTGGGTGAAGATGTGACTCATTACTCACCAGAAAAACGAGCAAAATACCTTTCTCGAGTTTTTCAAGATCCAAAGATGGGAACAGCGCCTCGTATGACAGTTGCTGAAAATCTCTTGATTGCAAAGTTTCGAGGAGAGAGAAGAGGTCTTTTTCCTCGCCGATTGAACCATTATAAAGAAGAATTCCAAGCGACTATTGATAAAATCGGCAATGGTCTTGAAAAGCATTTGGATACAGCAATTGAGTTCCTATCAGGCGGTCAAAGACAGGCCCTAAGTCTTTTAATGGCGACACTCAAACGTCCTGAACTTTTGCTACTAGATGAGCATACAGCAGCTTTGGACCCTAAGACTAGTGTTGCTTTAATGGAGTTAACAGACGATTTTGTCCAAAAAGACAGGCTGACTGCTCTTATGATTACTCATCATATGGAAGATGCGCTTAAGTACGGCAATCGTTTGATTGTTATGAAGGATGGTCAGATTATTCAGGATCTTGAGCAAGAAGAAAAAGCCCAAATGACCATTTCAGATTATTATAGTTTGTTTGAATAGAAAAAAGCTGATTTGAGGCCTAAAAGGTTCTCCAATTAGCTTTTTATTTTGCAAAAAATATTATTAAAAAAAACAATGTAAACGCTTGCTTTTTTAAAGATAAAAGAGTACACTAATAGTGAATAAAAGATAGGTGGGAAATTAAGAATTTTGATATTCTTCTTTCCTTCTTTAAATGTTTCATTCCTTTGATAAGGAATGCATGGCTTAGCAAATAGAAAGGACTGATTCCAATGGGTTTCAGAAATTCAAATCTGTTTTAAGTTATCTATATTTTAGCTTATGTCCTTGTTTACTGATTTGTTGTTCGTCTTAGTTGGAGGTATTGTTAAAAAATATCTGAACCGGATTATCTCTTGTGGCGATTGCAGATTGTTGCTATGGAAAATAAGAGTTTAAAATGAGAAAAAACCTCAGAGAGCAACAATGAAGAGAGAAGCTTTTCAATGGTTTTCGGACTTCGAATAATACAATCGTCATTGCTTTTGTACGATAAAATATATTTTCTTATTAGATCGATATAAAAGAAAATCATTCTTTAGGGCTATAAAAGATTGAATCAATCATCAAGTAAATTGTTTGTCAGTAGCTTTTAGCTACTCAAGTTGCTTCGTTAGTAATCAGTAAACAAGACGCACTCCTGGCTATTCCGTTTTAAATGGATGCCAGGAGCTTTTTATTTTTGTTGCCAAAATAGGGTAAATTTGCTAGAATATTAAGTAACTGAATAGCAATCCGCAAGACCAGTAACCTAGGGGAAGTTTAACAGGGAGGGGAGCCAGCGACTGAAAGCTCTCTAGATGAAAGCTAGGCGAATTCACTTGCTCTGGGATTGATAAGTAAGGTCTGGCTTGCCAGATAAAAAACGGATGGTACCGCGTGTCAACGCTCCGCTTATGGAGATTGGCGCGCTTTTTATTTTGGAGGGAAAATGACGAAAACGATTGAAGAACAACTAAAAAGCCTGCGTGAAGAGACTCTAGCTTCTCTCAAGCAGCTCAAGGCGGAGAATCAAAAAGAACTGCAGGACTTGCGTGTAGCTGTCTTGGGTAAAAAGGGTTCGCTGACTGAAGTCCTGAAAGGGATGAAGGATATTTCAGCTGAAATGCGGCCGATTATCGGGAAGCACGTCAATGAAGCGCGTGATATTCTGACAGAAGCCTTTGAAAAGACTGCACAAGAGATGGAAGAGCAATTAGTAGCTCTGAAACTGGCTGAGGAATCCTTGGACGTCACCCTGCCAGGTCGTCAAATTCCGGTAGGGAACCGACATATTCTCAGCCAGACTAGTGAAGAAATTGAAGATATTTTCATCGGCATGGGCTATCAGGTCGTAGACGGCTTTGAAGTGGAAAAGGACTATTACAACTTTGAGCGGATGAATCTGCCTAAGGATCACCCAGCACGGGATATGCAGGACACTTTCTACATTACAGAGGAGATTCTGCTCAGAACCCACACTAGTCCGGTACAGGCGCGAGCTATGGACGCTCATGACTTTTCTAAAGGACCGCTCAAGATGATTTCACCAGGGCGTGTCTTCCGCCGGGATACCGATGATGCGACTCACTCCCACCAGTTTCATCAGATTGAAGGCTTGGTCGTTGGAGAAAATATTTCCATGGCCAACCTGCAAGGAACGCTGCAGCTGATTGTCCAGAAGATGTTTGGCCAAGACCGCAGTATCCGTCTGCGTCCGTCATACTTCCCATTCACAGAGCCGTCTGTTGAAGTGGATGTTTCCTGCTTTAAGTGTGGCGGTGCCGGCTGCAATGTCTGCAAGAAGACCGGTTGGATTGAGATTATGGGAGCTGGTATGGTGCATCCGCGCGTGCTGGAAATGAGCGGTATTGATGCAGAGAAATACTCTGGATTTGCCTTTGGTCTTGGTCAAGAGCGGGTAGCTATGCTCCGCTACGGTATCAACGATATTCGTGGCTTCTACCAAGGAGATATTCGTTTTTCTCAGCAGTTTAAGTAGAAATCTGTATTCATAGATGCAGCTTTTCTGAGAAAGGAGTGCAGTATGCTAGTCAGAGTCAAAAAAGAAGAAGTGAGCCTCCTGCGGGAGTTGGAGGTCGCGACCTATCAAGAAACCTTTGGTCCATTTATCAAGGAGGCTGATATGGCTCATTATTTTGACAATGAGCTGTCGCTTGCGACTATCGAAAAGGAGCTGGCAGATCCTGAGTCAGAGACCTATTTTGTTGTCAAAGATGGTGAAATTGCTGGTTTTCTCAAGTTTAACTGGGGCCAGGCTCAAACGGAGCAAGAACTGCCTCAGGCCTTTGAGGTTCAGCGGATCTATGTCTTAAAAGCCTATCATGGTCAAGGCTTGGGCAAGGAAATGTTTGAATTTGCCTTAGAAGAAGCTGAGAAACGAGGCTTTAACTGGGTCTGGCTGGGCGTCTGGGAAAAGAATTTTAGAGCTCAAGATTTTTACTTCAAATACGGCTTTGAAAAATTCAGCCAGCACGACTATATCACTGGTGAGACGGTAGACACAGACTGGCTGCTGCGCAAGAAATTGAAATAAACAAGAAAATTTAAAGAGAGGAAATGATACGACCTAAAAGTTTAAATTAAGATGATTTGGTCATTCAGATTCCTCAGCGATAGAATAGAGAAAGGAATTGAACTTGGGCTAAAAACTCGGAAAAAAGATAGATTTGCGAGCATTCATCGAATGCTTGAGTAATCTCCTATTTTTCAGTTGTTTTTGACGCCCTTGCTATCTTAAATATGCTAGTAAGTTATAAGTGGTTAAAAGAGTTAGTAGACATTGATGTGGCGAGCGCTGAGCTAGCTGAGAAAATGTCAACGACAGGAATTGAAGTGGAAGGTGTGACATCACCAGCTGCTGGCTTGTCGAAAATTGTTGTTGGTGAGGTGGTATCGTGTGAGGATGTTCCTGATACCCATCTGCATGTCTGTCAAGTCAATGTCGGAGAAGAGGAGAACCGTCAGATTGTCTGTGGTGCTCCAAATGTTCGCGCAGGCATCAAGGTCATGGTGGCTCTGCCGGGTGCTCGCATTGCGGACAATTATAAGATTAAAAAAGGAAAAATCCGTGGCTTGGAGTCACTGGGCATGATCTGCTCTCTGGGTGAGCTTGGTATTTCTGATTCTGTTGTGCCAAAGGAATTTGCGGATGGCATTCAAATCCTGCCTGAAGAAGCAGTGCCAGGTGAGGAAGTCTTCTCTTATCTAGACTTGGACGATGAGATTATCGAACTTTCCATCACACCAAATCGGGCTGATGCTCTGTCTATGCGTGGGGTGGCTCATGAAGTGGCTGCGATTTATGACAAGTCAGTACAGTTCAAAGATTTTTCGCTGGTGGAAAATGAAAAGCAGGCAGCTGACAGCCTTTCAGTAGCCCTTGAGACAGAGAAAGCCCCTTACTACGCGGCTCGTATCTTGGAAAATGTAACTATTGCTCCAAGTCCTCAGTGGCTGCAAAATCTCCTCATGAACGAAGGAATCCGTCCGATTAACAATGTAGTGGACGTGACCAACTACATCCTGCTCTACTTTGGTCAGCCTATGCATGCCTTTGATCTGGATACGTTTGAGGGTGACCAGATCGTTGTGCGGGAAGCGCGTGCTGGTGAAAAACTGGTGACGCTGGATGGCGAAGAGCGCGAGCTGGAAGTCAGCGACTTAGTCATTACTGTGGCAGATAAGCCAGTGGCTTTGGCTGGTGTCATGGGCGGAGCAGCGACTGAAATTTCTGGTAAGTCCACTCGTGTTGTTCTGGAGGCAGCAGTCTTTGATGGGAAATCAATCCGCAAGACCAGCGGTCGCCTTAACCTGCGCTCAGAATCATCTTCCCGCTTTGAAAAAGGCATCAATGTGGCAACTGTTAATGAAGCTTTGGACGCAGCAGCAAGTATGATTGCGAACTTGGCAGGAGCGACTGTTCAGGCTGGTATCGTATCAGCTGGTAGTTTAGATACTAGCGATGTAGAAGTGGTGTCTAGTCTAGCGGATGTCAACCGTGTGCTGGGAACAGACTTGCTTTATACAGATATTGAGGATGTTTTCCGTAGACTTGGCTTTGGCTTATCAGGAAATGCTGAACAGTTCACTGTCAGTGTCCCTCGTCGTCGCTGGGATATTACAATCGAAGCAGACCTCTATGAAGAAATTGCCCGCATTTACGGTTATGACAAATTGCCAGCTAGCCTGCCAAAAGATGACGGGACTGCTGGTGAATTGACTGCAACGCAGCAACTGCGCCGTCAAGTGCGGACTTTAGCAGAGGGAGCTGGACTGACAGAAATCATTACCTATGCTTTGACAACGCCAGAAAAGGCGGTTGAGTTCACTCTCAATCCTAGCAACTTGACTGAGCTTATGTGGCCAATGACAGTGGAGCGCTCTGTTCTTCGTCAGAACATGGTTTCTGGGATTTTGGACTCTCTAGCCTACAATGTGGCTCGTAAGAATAAGAACCTAGCCCTCTATGAGATTGGGAAGGTCTTTGAGCAGACTGGCAATCCGAAGGAAGACCTGCCAAATGAAATCAATAGCTTTGCATTTGCTTTGACAGGTCTGGTTAATGAAAAAGACTTCCAGACTAAACCAGTAGCAGTTGATTTCTTCTATGCTAAGGGTGTAGTGGAAGCACTCTTTGCTAAGTTGGGCTTGACAGCTGAATACGTGGCTAGCAACCAGATTAAGAGCCTGCATCCTGGTCGGACTGCTTTAATCTCTATCAATGGCCAGCCTGTCGGTTTTGTCGGCCAAGTCCATCCTGCGACAGCCAAGGCTTACGATATTCCTGAAACTTATGTTGCTGAGCTCAACCTGTCTGCCATCGAAGAGCAGCTCCAACCAGCACGGCCATTTACAGAAATCACTAAATTCCCAGCTGTCAGCCGTGATGTGGCACTCTTGCTCAAGGCTGAAATCACTCACCAAGAGGTCCTTGATGCCATCCAAGCAGCTGGTATCAAGCGCTTGACCGATATTAAGCTCTTTGATATCTTCTCTGGTGACAAGCTAGGTGTCGGCCTCAAATCTATGGCCTACAGCTTGACTTTCCAAAATCCAGAAGCTAGCCTGACTGACGAAGAAGTGGCTAAATACATGGAAAAAATCGAAAAATCCCTGACCGAAAAACTCGGCGCAGAGGTACGCTAGAAGTTTTGAAAAGAAGCAGTCTTTACAGGCTGCTTTTTTAAATTGCTAAAAGAAGCTTTATAAAAGGCTTGATTTATGATATTCTAATCATATTAAGAATTTATAAAGAGGTTTCCTGATGCAGTATAAGAGAAGTTATGCAAGTGAGATTGTAGGTATTGCCATAATCACTATTTTTGCAATCTTTGTTGTGTGGTCAAACTCGTCTTCTACCTTTAGTGCAAGTAACTCTAAAGATCCTGAAGAGAGTTTTGACGCCAAGATGGATGAATACAAACTAGAAGAAAGACCGATAACTATCCGAGATGCAGAACTAATGTTTGGTTCAGAAGATGGTCCCAAAGATGAGACGCCAGAGAAAAGAGAAGCCAGACTCCAAACTTTTGTAGATACTTATAATAATCAATTAAAGAAAGAACAGGATGAGATAAAAAGAGAAAAAGAAGAGAAAAAGAAAAGAGATAACGATTTTGCTACAACTGTCTTGATTGGTTCAGCAGTCGGGGTTTCTTTATTGTTGATTTCTATTTTTATAAAGTCTAAACAACCTCCAGCAATGACAATTTCAGAAGGAAAACTGGATATTAAATCTTCGATTTTCCAAGATATGAATGAGCTTGATCTGGACAAGGTAAAGAAGATTGAATATAAAATCAAAACCTATAGTTCTGATGATATGCAGAAAACAAATCGTATGCTTTACTTTTATGATCAGAATGGTAGTTCTCTAGACTCGATTGACTTAAATAACTTGTCTGGTGCTGATTTTAATGATATTTACAAGGAAATTAGTCGTCAGGCACCTCATATTGAATGGATTTTTCCAGAATAAAAGAAAGACTAGTGACTCATCCTTCTTTTCCACCATCTTGAATTTGTGGTGTGGATTATATTTTGAAAATCTGAGATTAGGATGCGACTAATGATTTGAATAGTGATAAAGTAATTCAATGTTAAGGATTGGCAGGAAAAGTAAGTATGAAAGATTTAAATCAAATGTCTCTGTGTCAGGCTCTTTGGGCTAGGAACAAATACTTAGTTTTCAGTCATTCCAGTAATATCTATCTGGAAATTCGCCAATATCTAAAAAGTGAATCGGTAGAAGTAGCTCATGTTCAAGCCTTGATTGACCAGGCTGTTGCCCTACCAGAAAATCGAGGTCAGGTCTGCAATGCCTTTCAGCATATCTGGGGCTATTTTAAGAAGAAAGCCAGCACGACTGAAAAAGAAGATTTTATGCTACTCTTGCTTCATTACCAAACCGGTCAGGCTGAGCAGAAAGATTTGGTTACAGCAGTTAAAGACCTGCTCCTCAAGTACCCCGACCCATATTTGCAAAAATCCACTCTCTTATTTCAGAATGAGGAATGATGCCTTGCTATCAAGGAGATATCGCATATCTGTTCTACTAGTGGATTAGTGATTACCTATGATAAGAAGAACAATAATCTATATGAGAGTGGGACAGAAATCGGTCATTCGTTAGAATTCGATTTCGTCGTCCCACCTCCGCACAGTTGAGTAGGGCTGTAAAAGCTGATGAAATCAGCGCAGTAGAGCCCACTCAACCACTGCGTCTTGCTCGACAATCCAAAAACAATTGAGAGGCTAGGACTTTTGTCCCAGCCTCATTTTTCTAATATTTAAAAGAAAATATCTAGATCTGATTGATTGCATCAGTAATATAGAATTCTTAATAGAAAACAAAATTCTTTCTCTTGACAAATAAAACAGACAAGTGTAGAATATAAGCATAAACTACAAATGTAGAAAAGGAGGAATCGATATGTCTATTCCGAAGAAAACAATTTTAGCAATTGTATCTCTTACAGCAGCCGTTCTCTTGCCAGCTTGCTCAGGAAATAACAACCAAGGGACCAATGCTAACTCTCAATCTCAAGATGTCAAAAGTCAAGGTTCCCAATCAGCAACTAGTTCTAATACCGAGTCTTCTTCTAGTCAAGCTAACTCTTCTAAGTCAACCCAAACTTCGAATCTAAATGGTAGTTATAAGGCAACTGACCATGATGGAGATCAACATCTTCTTCAAATTAATGGGGCATCTGGGACATGGACGGAGACAGAGGTAGATGGAAGTAAGGAAATTAAGCAAGTTCAGGTTGATGCAGCTAATCAACGTTTGATTGTTGGTGACGATGTTAAAACTTATCAACAAAATGGCAATCAGTTAACTGTCAGCGAACTGGATGACGATCCAGATACTCTAAACTTTACGAAACAGTAAGTTAGACAACAATCTACAGTAAACAAAAACGGATTTCAGGAAAACTGCAAAGTGATATCAAAACAGTAGTTACAACCTATTGAAATTGTCGAAAAATGGGACTGAGGTGGACAACTGTTAAACCTGAAGATTTTGCTATCAATTCATTTACTTGCGGGTAAGAGCAAGATCATTAAGATTAAGTCTATGATTGTCTTTGATTAAGTATAGATGAAAACAGCCTAACTGCTGTCTCTTTAAGATGGCAGTAGGCTGTTTTTGTGTGGAAGGAAATTCATTCTTTATGCTCTTTGCACCAAGCTATCCACCTAGACCATTCGGCGGACAGGTGGAGCTGGTGTTCTTTGATAAGGCTGTCAGGACAGAGGCTGGGGAATTCGACGCAGAATCGGGCTTCTAGGCCTTTTTCTGTGTCGCGAAACTGATGGCGAATACCACCGATATTGCAACCGTTCGCTAGTCTGGCGACACCGACAGATTGGAAGGGATAAGACGCATCACGAGGTTCCTCTATCTCAGCCTCACCACCAAGATCAAGAAAAAACTGTGTCGGCAGAGGGTTGTTTCCTGCTGTCTCAATGACTTCAAGTATGCCACCGTGCGCCTGCAAGGCATAATGGTCTGGACAGGCACCAAGATTGACTCTTTTATGAACATTTGTCTTTTCTAACATCAATTTTTCTAGCCTTTTACTGAAAGAAGCGGCAGTCAGTCCACTTGCAAAAATCGTTACAACAGCTCTTTTTCGTGGTTTCTTTGACCATTTTGCTGCCCATTTCATCAAATATTGACTCCATTTGAGTTTGGTTCCGATTTGCTGGATTAGCTCTTCGTAGGTCAGTTTCATTTTTGCTTCCAGTAGAGCTTGGTCTAAAATCTCCGTGTTGTCAGTATTAGGTAGCTGTAGATTAAGTTTCTTAGCTACTTTAAGGATTCTTTTCTTTCTCCATTGTTCAATTCTTTCTTTACTAACTTCCTTTTGATTGATCCTAATCTTCATCTTTTAATCCTCTTATTCTTGTCTTCTGCTTATATTTATTATATAGTGGGAGCTGGATGGTAGACAAGCATCAATTTTAGAGAGACTGTTGCATTTTGAGGTGAATGGTATGTATGAGAAAAAAAGAAGAGAGACAGAAAAGCGGATAGAGACTAGCTTGCTACAGCTGATGAAAAATCAGACTTTTGAGACAATCAGCATTCGCCAATTGATTGATTTGGCAGAGGTGAATCGCAGTACTTTTTATCGGCATTATCTGGATAAATATGATCTGCTAGAGAAGATTGAAAACCGCTTGCTAGATGATTTGCAGGCTTATTATCAAGAGGTTCTAGAATCTGCCTGCTTGTTCAAGTTAGAAAAGGATTTTAAAGTGGAGGACTATATCCATGAGAAACAAAATCTTTTTCATTTTTTTGAGCCTTACTTGGAAGATTTGGCCATTCTTTTGGGACCCAATGGCAGTCCAACTAGTTCGTGGCGCTTGCAGGAAGTTTTGAGAGAGATTTTCTTGCAGAGTATTTCCTTGACTGATCCATATTTAGAGGAGGTAGAGGTGGATTTGCTACTGAATCATCAGGCTGCTTCCTTTATGGGAACACTGACTTACTGGCTGGGTCATCCTCATTATAAGTCTCAACAAATGAGTGAATTTCATAGTAAGGTAACTGCTGTCGGTATAGCGGGCTTTGTTAGAGAGCACATGCGGGGAGACTGAGGGGATATTTTTCGTCTGGCTTCTTTATGATATGATAGTCTGTAATCTTTCAAAGGAGATGGCTTTGTTTTTAGGTTTTAAAGAGATTATCTATAAAAGCTAAGAAGGAACACCAATTCGAAAGAAAGCTAAGCTTACACTATTTCTTTTACTCTTGGCAATGATTGCTCATTCAGTTTTTCTCTATTTTTCTAGTCGCGTTTACTGGAAATATGATGATCAGTGGATTATCGGTAAAATAGAATGGGAGATAGTGGAGCGTTATGGTGAATTTGATTACGAAACGAAACCCGGCGCCCGAAAGGGATATTAATTTGTATTTGACATCTGATATGATCATAATATGTCTTAGTCAGATGGCAAGAGAAGTGTAAATCTGCTATAATATCCACACCTTACTGAGCAGTCCAATGTTTAAGTTTCACGAGCGAGTTCATTCTCGCTCGTTTTATAATTCTCCGATAAATCGGTCATATATCTCAATTGTCGCTTGCCGATTCTTACCTTTGCCAACTGGCTGGTGAATAACAATTTTATCAATCAGTTCATTTACCAGTTGCGGAGTTAATTTTTCAAGTAGTGTATACTTTCGAATTGTGGTTAAAAACTTTTCTTCGATATTATTCTTCGACTCAATTTGAGTGGTTAGAATTTTTCGAAATTCCAGAATTTGCCTATCGAGATCAACTTGTTCAGCTTCATAACTATCCGCCAATTTTTTGAATCGCTCATCACTAATCGCGTCCAGTAGTTGCTTTTCATAAAGCATTTGGATGATTATATCCAACTCGCTCGAACGTTTTTCGGCAAAGCTTAATTGCTTGCGAAGGCTATCTTGCTTCTTATTCTCTCGAATGTCAAAGCGAGATTTGAGTTTATCAATCAGTTCATCTTCATTTAGATTGATGGAAGTAATCAGCTGATTGAGGTCGGTTAGGACAATTTCTTCTAAAGTTTCTTTTCGCAGATAGTGACTACCTGAACAAGTATCGCCAGCTCGTCGGTAGTTGTAACACTTGTAGTGGTCGAGGTTGATATCTACGTGCATTAGCTCTGAGTTTAATTCAAGTGTATGCTGGTGTTCTTGATAATGAAGAGGATGTGTTATCTAAACCAATTATGTTTTTTATTGATGAGCCTGAGACATTTTTACATCCTAAGGCACAAGATAAACTTATCGATTCGCTTAATAAAATTTCTGAAAAATATCAAGTTTTTATTACTACTCATTCTCCGTACTTATTAAAGAAATTTGATACTCAAACTCAGCAAATCAATATTTTTTCTAAGAATGATGAAGGGGTGAATTCTGTATCGGATAAGCGAGAATTAAATTTCTTCGGTGTTTCTTCACCAACGATTGGGGAGATTAACTATACTGCTTTTGGGGTAAATAGCGTGGAATTTCACAATGAACTATATGGATTTATTCAAGCAAAAGCGATTGATGAAGATGAAAAAAATTACTTCGAAAAAGAATTTGAAAAATGGCTTGTAGATAAAGGTGTGGCTCAAAAAAAGGATTATAATCGTTTGTTGAAAAACGGAGAAGTTCAACAGGAACAAAAAACTCTTCCAACCTTTATCCGTAATATTATTCATCATCCTGAGAATCCACACAATAGTTATACTATAGAAAATCTTGAAGAATCAATTGAATCTTTGCTAAATATTATAAAAACAATTAAATTAGATAGCTAAAAAAACAGGATAAATTTCCTGCTTTTATAATAAGGTTATAGTAGTGTGTATTAGCGATTATATTTTGGACTGCTGTCTGAGCTGTGGTATAATGGTCTTATGATTATTTTACAAGCAAGCAAGATTGAGCGCTCTTTTGCAGGGGAGCTGCTCTTTGACAATATCAGCCTGCAGGTGGACGAGGGCGATCGGATTGCTCTGGTGGGAAAGAACGGCGCCGGCAAGTCCACCCTTTTGAAGATGTTGGTGGGCGAGGAAGAGCCCAGCTCTGGCCAGATTCATAAAAAACGGGACCTGTCCCTGTCCTATCTGGCTCAGGACAGCCGTTTTGAGTCGGAAAATACCATATATGCTGAGATGCTGCTGGTCTTTGAGGATCTGCGCCGGCAGGAGCAGCGGCTGCGGCAGATGGAGCTGCAGATGGGGGAGTTGGCTGGTGACCAGATGGACAGTCTGATGAGCCAGTATGACCAGCTGTCCGAGGATTTTCGCCAGAAGGGCGGCTTCAGCTATGAGGCGGACATAAAGGCCATTCTCAATGGCTTCAAATTTGACGAAACCATGTGGGGGATGAAAATCTCCGAGCTGTCGGGCGGGCAGAATACCCGGCTGGCTCTGGCCAAGATGCTCTTGGAAAAGCCCTAGCTGCTGGTGCTGGATGAGCCGACCAACCACCTAGACATCGAAACCATCGCTTGGCTGGAAAATTACCTGGTCAACTACCGGGGCGCCCTGATTATCGTCAGCCATGACCGCTACTTTCTAGACAAGGTGGCGACCGTTACGCTGGACCTGACCCGGCATGCGCTGGACCGCTATGTGGGCAATTACTCCAGCTTTGTGGCTCAAAAGGAGCAGAAGCTGGCGACTGAGGCCAAGAACTATGAAAACAGCAGAAGGAAATCGCAGCGCTGGAAGACTTTGTCAGCCGCAATCTGGTCCGGGCTTC
>NZ_KQ969106.1:789357-802411 GCF_001578795.1 Streptococcus gordonii | reverse complement strand
CTTTGTCAGCCGCAATCTGGTCCGGGCTTCGACGACCAAGCGGGCCCAATCCCGCCGTAAGCAGCTGGAAAAGATGGAGCGCTTAGACAAGCCGGAAACCGGGGCCGCTCGGCCAATATGACCTTCCAAGCGGCCAAGGTCTCCGGCAATGTGGTGCTGACCTTGGAAGATGCAGCTATTGGCTATGGTGAGGAAGTCCTGTCGGAGCCAATTAACCTTGATATTCGCAAGTTTAATGCGGTAGCTATCGTCGGACCAAATGGGATTGGAAAGACGACCTTGATTAAATCACTAATCGGGCAAGTGCCCTTCATCAGAGGCAAGGAGCAGCTGGGAGCTAATGTGGAAGTGGGCTACTATGACCAGACCCAGAGCAGACTGACTCCCAGTAATACGGTACTTGACGAGCTATGGAATGACTTCAAGCTGACGCCAGAGGTCGAGATTCGCAATCGTTTAGGCGCTTTTCTCTTCTCGGGAGACGATGTTAAAAAGTCTGTTGGCATGCTATCAGGTGGAGAGCGGGCGCGGCTGCTTCTAGCCAAGCTGTCTATGGAAAACAACAACTTCCTCATCCTAGACGAGCCGACCAACCACCTAGACATTGACAGCAAGGAAGTGCTGGAAAATGCCCTGATTGACTTTGACGGCACCCTGCTCTTTGTCAGCCATGACCGTTACTTTATCAATCGCGTGGCCACTCAGATCATCGAGCTCTCTGAGACAGGCTCTACCCTTTATCTAGGTGATTATGACTACTATCTGGAGAAAAAGGCAGAGCAGGAAGCCTTGCGTGAGGAGACGGAGCAGGCCAGTCCTGATAAGCCAGCACCTGCCAATGACTATCAGCTTCAAAAGGAAAACCAGAAAGAACAGCGCCGGCTAGCCCGTCGCCTAGAACAACTGGAAGCGCAAATCGAGGATTTGGACAGCCAGATCAGTCAGCTACAGGAAGCCATGGAGGCTACTAATGATGCCGGTGAACTCATGGAGAGCCAGCAGCAAATCGACCAGCTGACCGCCGCCCAAGAAGAAGCTATGCTAGAGTGGGAAGAGCTAGCGGAGAAGGTGTAGTATTTTTAGGAGCAGTCAGTCCGCCCACTTTGAAAGGAGCTGCTGATGACGACAGAAAACGATTGGTTTATGTGGCAGATCAAGGGAGCGGCCAATATGCTTGGTTCGGCTCTGCGCCTAACGATCCAGCATTTGGATCTGGGGCAGTTTGAAGATGAGCAAGGCCGGCAGCTTGATGGAGCTGATTATTTGCAAGAGCTACTGGAAAGCGAGCATTTTCCAGAGGCTGCTGATTTCGTTCAGGCCCAGATGAAGCGCCTGCCTTTCCATCAATATGAGATACTGGCGGACCAGTTCTTGCTTTATCTGGCCAGTCTGGAAGCCCCAGCAAAAGACCGGAATGGCTTGGATGAAGCCTATTTACAGGATCTGGAAAAGCAACTGAAAGAATTTAAGTGGTAAACAAATGGAAAATTTAGGCAAGGTTTTTCGTGATTTTCGTTTAAATGGGAATTATTCTTTGAAGGAAGCAGCCGGTCAGGTTTGCTCGACTTCTCAGCTGTCTCGTTTTGAGCTGGGTGAGTCGGACATGACCCTCTCGAAATTTTTAGATCTCTTGGATAATATTCATGTGACTCTTGAAAATTTTATGGACAAGGCACGGAATTTCCAGCAGCATGAGCATGTGGCCATGATGGGTAAGATTATCCCTCTTTACTACTCAAATGACATCAAGGGATTTCAAGGCTTGCAAGCGGAGCAGTTGGAAAAGGCCAAGGCCAGCAGTGCTCCTCTTTACTATGAGCTGAATTGGATTTTGCTGCAGGGCTTGATTTGTCAGCGAGACAGCCAGTTTCGTATGAGGCAAGAGGATTTAGATAAGGTGGCTGATTATCTTTTTCAAGTGGAAGACTGGACTATGTATGAGCTGATTCTCTTTGGCAATCTCTATAGTTTTTATGATGTGGACTATGTCTATCATCTGGGCAAGGAAGTTATGGAGCGGGAGGACTACTACAAAGAAATCGGTCGCCATAAGAGACTAGTCTTGATTCTAGCTCTCAATTGCTACCAGCATTGTTTGGAAAGCTGTTCTTTTGATAAGGCTAGTTATTTTGAGACTTACGTAGAGAAAATCATTGGCAAAGGCATCAAACTCTATGAACGCAATGTATTTCTCTATCTTAAGGGATTTGCGGCTTATCAGAAGGGACAGAATAAGCAGGGCATCAAGCAAATGCAAGAAGCCATGCACATCTTTGAAGTGCTGAATTTACCTGAGCAAGTCGCCTATTATCAAGAGCATTTCGATAAGTTTGTAAAAGCATAATTTCCCAAATATGGGAAAAATAAAGAACCTCCCTCTATTCCTGATACAATAGTTTCAGAAATGGAAGGAGGTATTTTTATGAATAGACAGGCGGCACAGCTGATTACACGGGCTGCTATTAATAAAATTGGAAATATGCTCTATGACTATGGGAATAGCATCTGGCTTGCTTCTATGGGAGCTCTGGGACAGACAGTCTTGGGTATTTACCAGATTTCGGAGCTAGTCACATCCATCTTATTCAATCCTTTTGGAGGAGCTATTGCGGACCGCTTTTCCAGACGTAAGGTGCTGATGGTAACAGATTTGATTTGTGCTGGTCTTTGTTTGGTGATTTCTTTTATCTCTAATGACCAGCTCATGATTGGAGCGCTGATTTTTGCCAATGTGGTTCAGGCTATAGCCTTTGCTTTTTCTCGACCAGCTAATAAGTCTTATATTACCGAAATTGTGGACAAAGAAGACATCGTGGCTTACAATTCTCATCTGGAATTGGCCTTGCAGGTTATCAGTGTCTCAGCTCCAGTTTTGTCTTTTATTGTGATGCAGTATGCAAATTTGCGCGTGACCCTTCAGCTGGATGCGCTGAGCTTCTTTCTGGCTTTTACCTTGGTTTACTTTCTGCCTAATCATGAGCCAATCAAGCAGAAGTCTCCCATCAATCTTGGCAATATCCTGAGAGATGTCAAGGAAGGGCTAGTCTATATCCGTCAGCAAAAAGAGATTTTCTTTCTGCTCTTGGTAGCTTCTGCAGTTAATTTTTTCTTTGCGGCTTTTAATTATCTATTGCCTTTTACCAATCAGCTCTACAGTAAGACAGGCTCTTATGCAAGCATTCTGAGTTTGGGTGCTATAGGCTCAATCATCGGAGCCATTCTAGCCAGCAAGGTTAAGGCCAGTATGGGCAACTTACTTGTAGCCCTGCTATTGACCGGTGTTGGAGTCGCAGTCATGGGCATCTCTGCCTTGCTACCGGTTCATCCATATTTTTCTTATTCTGGTAATCTTATCTGCGAGCTCTTTATGACTGTTTTCAACATTCATTTTTTCAGCCAGGTTCAGACCAAGGTGGACAAGCAGTATCTAGGCCGCGTTTTCTCGACTATCTATACGCTGGCAATTCTTTTCATGCCTCCTGCGACTTTTCTGATGACGATGCTACCGAGTGTTCGTACTCTTTCCTTCCTTCTGATTGGTTTTGGAGTGATGGGATTGGCTTTGATTTCCTACCTTTATCAAAAGAAAATACAAAAAAACTAGGCTGGAGTGATTTCCAACCTAGTTTTTTGAATGTGATTTTTCAAGTACTTCTTTGGTTTTCTTATGATCTTTTTTCAGTGAGAAATTTTTTACCATGCTGATGAGAAAGGTCGTAATAGATCCTAGAAGTACTGAGATTAAAATCAATATAATCAAGGGAAGTTTGAAGCTAAATAGGATAAAGCTAACATTGACGCTCTGCATATTGGCCAAGGAAATACCAGCAACCAATAGAACGGTAATTAAAAGTAGGATATAATGTAGTTTTTCTTTCATAATAATTCTCCAATATATTTATTCAAATTCAGCCTTACTTTTTACATCTCCATATTCTTCCTGTTTTTCTAGTGCTAAGATGTCCTCATAAGCTGCCAATTTAAGATCTGAGCCATATTTCTTTTTCAGAGCGGTGGTCACCAGACGGTAGGCCAAGTTTGCGTTGCGGGACAAGATGGGGCCATGG
This sequence comes from Streptococcus gordonii, assembly GCF_001578795.1. Classification (GTDB taxonomy): domain Bacteria; phylum Bacillota; class Bacilli; order Lactobacillales; family Streptococcaceae; genus Streptococcus; species Streptococcus gordonii_A. Next base: position 798,344 of record NZ_KQ969106.1, on the reverse strand, counting down.
AAGTAGGAACCAAAGACATTTTTATAATGAACGCCTTCGCAACCATCCTCTTGGTTGTTGCCATTTCCATAGACGACTTTGCCCAGAGGTTTTTCGTCGTCAGAGAGGAAGGTGCGTCCTTGGTGATTTTCAAAACCATAGTAGGTCTCATTGAATTCATCATTATGGATCTTGATGTCACCAATATAGCGATTATTGATTTGATTGAGGGTATAGTGACCCATGATACCTAAGCCCTCGATCCGTCGACCTGATGCTTCGATATAGTATTGTCCCAAGAGTTGAAAACCACCACAAATAGCTAACACTACGCCATTTTCATTGATAAAGTTTTCTAAAGCTTCTTTTTTAGCTGGTAAGTCACGGGCTACGATCGTTTGTTCATAGTCTTGGCCACCACCAAAGAAGACGATGTCGTAGCTGTCCTTGTCAAAACCATCTTCTAGAGAGACAATATCGACTTGAACTCTAGCACCTAGTTTTCTGCTACATATTTGAGCATTAGCACATTTCCATTATCTCCATAAGTGTTCATGAGATCTCCATAGAGGTGGGCAATTTTAATATTGTAACTGAAATCCTGGTTATCAGGAGAAATTAGGGATGTATAAACCATTAGTTCATCTCCTTTCTAACAACCTGACGCTCTGCCAGCAACTCTCGAAATTCAAGCATAGCGGTATATGTAGCTAAGATATAGGCATGCTTGGTTTCTTGTTGTTCAATGGCTTTGAAAACTGCTTCTAAGTCTTTGACTTCGCTAATCTGATCTGCTGGATAACCCGTTACTCGCAGTCGCCGAGCAATCTCGGAGTGACGGACACCACCTGCGATGACATGAGGAATATTCATCTCTAAAATTCTCTCAAAATCAGCATCCCAGATCCAGCTGGTATCAATGCCGTCCGCATAGTTGGCATTGAGCAAGACAGACAAGCTAAAGTCAAAAGGTGCAAGTTCGATCATTTCTAAGGCTTGGGTCGCCCCGACCGGATTTTTAATCAAGACCAAGGTACACTCTTTATCTCCAATTTTGAAGGTTTCTTGACGACCAAAGACAGCTCGACTCTTATCAAACCCAGCTTTAATAGTAGTTGAATCGACTCCAAAGAACTGAGCGACTGACACTGCAGCCAATGCATTGTAGATATTGTAGAGTCCGCCGATATTGATCTGATAGTCTTGTCCATCAATAGTAAAGGCAGAGCGGTTATGCTCAAGAGCATTGAGAGCAGTCAAGCTGTAGTCTAGTTTAGGACGCTTGAAGCCGCAGTCCTCACAGATATAAGCCCCCAGATTGGCATAGGTATTGAGCTCGTATTTGAGGATATGCTCGCACTTGGGACAGAGTATGCCCTCTGTATTGTAGTGAGCCAGCTGAGCCTGACCTTTCTCGGTGTCAAATCCATAGTAGCGGACAGGATTCTTCAGACTGACCGAGTTAAAGAGAGGACTGTCACCATTCATCAGCACTGTCACTTCAGGAACTTTTGCAGCCGCATCCAAAATCATCTGGTAGGTCGTGTAGATCTCACCATAGCGGTCCATCTGATCACGGAAAATATTGGTAAAGACGAAAAGGCTGGGCTTGATATAGTCACAAATCCGAGATAGGCTAGCTTCATCTATTTCCAGCACAGCTATATTCTTGCCAGATTTGCCTTTTCTAGCAGTCAAGAAAGTAGTGGTGATCCCTGTAATCATATTAGCACCACTAGTATTAGTAGTAACTTCTCCAAAAGCTTCCTTGAGAATGCCCACTGTCAAAGCAGTGGTTAGTGTCTTTCCGTTCGTTCCCGTAATCACTACGACTTCATAGTTCTTAGCTAAGTTTTGTAAAATATTTTTATCAAAGGTTAAGGCAATTTTTCCAGGAAGAGTAGATCCACGTCCCATTTTGCTGAGGACAAAGTGGGAGGATTTACCTGCCCAGAGGCCTAAAAGTGTATTTATCTTCATAAGAATTATTTTATCATAAAAAGTAAATTTGATTACAGAAAAAAACTACTAAAAGTGATATAATAGAAAAGAACGTTTTCTTTGATAGGGTGGATTGATTATGAATTTTCAACAATTGTCTAATCTCCAGTACTGGTCTAGCTTGTTTGGCAGCCCCTGGAGTATTTTGATTAATATCATTGATATTGCTTTGGTGGCTTGGCTTTTATATTTCTTTACTAAGGCTGTTGCAGGAACAAAAATCATGATTCTCCTGCGTGGAGTTTTTCTCTTTGTATTAGGACAAATAATTGCAAATGTTTTAGGACTAGCAACGATCTCTTGGCTGATTAATCAAGTTATCACTTATGGGGTTATTGCAGCAGTAGTGATTTTTGCTCCAGAAATTCGAACAGGACTCGAACGCTTAGGTAGAGCAACAGATCTTTTTTCAGCAACTCCTATAAGCTCGGAAGAAAAGCTTATTCAAGCTTTTGTCAAAGCTGTTGAGTATATGAGTCCTCGTAAGATTGGGGCTTTGGTTGCCATTCAAGGTAGCAGAACCTTGCAAGAGTATATTTCGACTGGGATTCCCTTGGATGCGGATGTATCAGGTGAATTACTGATTAATATTTTTATCCCAAATACACCTTTGCATGATGGTGCAGTCATTATCAGAGATAATAAGATTGCTGTATCATGTGCTTATCTTCCTCTCACAGAAAATTCAAGAATTTCCAAAGAATTTGGTACTCGGCACCGGGCTGCTATCGGCCTATCTGAGGTTTCTGATGCTTTTACATTTATTGTATCGGAGGAAACTGGAGGTATTTCTATCACTCACAATGGTGTCTTCAAGCATGATTTATCTCTGCAGGAATTTGAAGATGAGCTTCGTAAGGTTTTAGCACCTGATCAACCTGTTAAAAAAGGTTGGCATCAGCGTATATTGGGAGGGCATAGAAAATGAAAAACTATAAAAAAATCTGGTATATCCTCTCCTCTATCTTTTTTGCTCTGGTCCTATTTGTTTATGCAACCTCAAATAATTTCCAAAACAATGCCAACATTCGCTTAAATAAGTCTGAAACATACACTAATACAATTACAAATGTTCCGATTGACGTGAAATACGACAGCGATGAATACTTCATAAGTGGTTTTTCTTCTGAAGCAACAGTTAGTTTGACGGGATCAAATCGCTTAACCTTGGCTAGTGAAATGCAGGAAAGTACACGGAAATTCAAAATAGTGGCTGATCTGACCAATGTTAAGACTGGAATCTCAGAGGTGAAACTAAGCATTAATAATCTTCCTAGTGGTCTGACAGCAACAGTAAATCCTGATAAAATTACTGTAAAAGTAGGTAAGCGCGTGAGTAAGACTTTTCCTGTACAGACCACTATCACAGAAAGTCAGGTTGCTCAAGGAGTTTCAATTTCAAGTGTCAGCTTCGGTGATTCGAAGGTTACCGTCTTTACTGATGAGGATTATATGGAAAGAATTGACCATGTAGAGGCAGTCTTACCAGAGAGTGACGTCATTAGTGGTAATTATACAGGCGTTGCAACTTTGAGAGCTGTAGACAGTAATGGGACTGCAATACCAAGTGTCATTAGTCCTTATGAAACGACGGTGAAGATTACGACTAAGACGTCAGGTTCATCTTCGACAAGTACAAGCTCAACTTCTACGAGCTCTTCTAATCATTAATAAAACAGTTTATAACCTGAAAGGAATAATAGAATAATGGGAAAATATTTTGGAACCGATGGTGTTCGCGGAGAAGCAAATGTGGAATTGACGCCTGAATTGGCCTTTAAATTAGGTCGTTTTGGCGGTTATGTTCTGAGCCAACACGAAAGTGAAGTGCCCAAGGTCTTCGTTGGACGTGATACACGGATTTCAGGAGAAATGTTAGAAAGCGCCTTGATAGCTGGTCTTTTATCAGTTGGTATCCATGTTTACAAGCTTGGAGTTATTGCAACACCAGGTGTGGCTTACTTGGTTAAGTCAGAAAAAGCAAGCGCCGGAGTTATGATTTCTGCCAGCCACAATCCAGCACTGGATAATGGTATCAAGTTTTTTGGTGGTGACGGCTATAAATTGGATGATGATAGAGAACTAGAAATCGAAGCATTGCTTGATACAACTGAAGATACTTTGCCACGTCCAAGTGCTGAGGGACTAGGGACTCTTGTTGATTATCCAGAAGGACTACGCAAATATCAACAATACCTAGTTTCAACTGGTTTAGAGCTAGAAGGAATGCATGTTGCTCTAGACACGGCTAATGGTGCTGCTTCAACAAGTGCCCGTCAGATTTTTGCTGATTTAGGTGCTCAATTGACTGTTATTGGAGAAAACCCAGATGGTCTCAATATAAACTTGAATGTTGGTTCGACTCATCCTGAAGCTTTGCAAGAGGTTGTAAGAGAATCGGGCGCAGCTATTGGTTTAGCTTTTGATGGAGATAGTGATCGTCTGATTGCTGTGGATGAGAATGGTGAGCTGGTAGATGGTGATAAGATTATGTACATCATCGGTAAGTATCTATCTGAAAAAGGTCAGTTGGCTCAAAATACTATTGTGACTACAGTTATGTCTAACCTTGGTTTCCATAAGGCATTAGATCGAGAAGGAATTCAAAAGGCTGTAACAGCTGTTGGAGACCGTTATGTAGTAGAAGAAATGCGCCAATCTGGCTATAATCTTGGCGGTGAACAGTCTGGCCATGTGATTATTATGGATTATAATACAACAGGTGACGGCCAGTTAACTGCTGTACAATTGACCAAAATCATGAAAGAGACTGGTAAAAAATTATCAGAACTTGCATCCGAAGTAACTATTTATCCTCAGAAATTAGTCAATATTCGAGTGGAAAATAGCATGAAGGATAAGGCGATGGAAGTCCATGCTATTAAATCAATCATCGAAGAAATGGATGCAAAAATGGCAGGAAATGGACGGATTTTAGTTCGTCCAAGTGGAACTGAACCATTACTTCGCGTAATGGCGGAAGCTCCAAGTCATGAGGAAGTTGATTTCTATGTTGATACGATTGCGGATGTCGTTCGTGCAGAAATTGGTATTGAATAAATAACCATGAAAACAAAGAAGTAGCATTGATTTTGCTACTTTTTTGTATGAAACGAATCAATTTACATATATATATTGTACTATAACTGATTTTTTTGTTATTTTTCTGTAAAACATTTCCTACTTTTCTGTATTTTATGTATAATGAAATATGAAGGAGGGAATAACGAATGAAAGAAAAAAATAATCTTGTTCTTAAATTCTTTATTTTGTTGTCGGCTATTGTTTTTGGTCTTGGTGTAACAAAATCAGCTCAAGCTGCTGAAGTTACTGACTATACAAACAATGTTATTATTACTAAAAATGGTAGTCCTCTAACTAGCGATACAACAGTTACGACAAATGAGACCTTAGCTGTGACAAGTGACATTACTTTTCCGGATTCACAAGCTATCAATAGCGGTGATACCCTAACTCTGAAGTTGCCTCAAGAGTTAACTTTTATTACAGTTTTGAATTTTAATGTCATTGATGTCAAGAATGACAAGGGTGAAGTTGTTGGTACCGCTCAAGTAGATCCGAACAATCAGACGGTGAGAGTAACTTTCAGTGATTACTTCTCTCGTTTGCCTGAAAATAAGAGAATGTCTCTAAATTTCAATGTTCGATTAAATAATGACACAGTCAAAGAGTCTGGCCCTGTTTCATTCCGTTTTGGTCAAACTGACTTTTCTTTCCAATATAAAAAGGATGATGGTCAAGCTGGTGAGTACGAGATGAAATATGGTTACCAAGATAAATCAGACCCAAGTATTGTTAAATGGCGTATTCTCTTAAACGCTCGACAAGACATGCTTCGTGGAATGGTTATTTCTGATAATTTTGGTGATGGCTTAACTCTTGTCCCAGGAAGTTTACGAGCTGTGCGCTATGCACCAGTTCAAGGGGGAATTCGTAATGAAGCCCATCTTTTAACTCTACCTGTTCTTGACAATTTTACAAAGAAAGCAGTTCTTTCTAAAAATGCAAATGGCGACGTAAATGGCTTCACAATCAACTTTGGTGATAATTACAATTGGCCAATGTATATTGAATACTCAACTCGTGTAGCGCCAGGAACTAAAGTAGGTGATACAGTAAATAATAAATTATCTTGGTCAGCTACAAACTTCCCAGGAGAACGAACAATCAATCGCTCACTTAGATTGGAAGCTGGTTCGGGAGATGGAAGTGCCGAACGCTCAAAAGATGTTGTAATCAAGGCTCAAAAAACTCTGGTCGGTAAAGAATTGACTAAGGGACAATTTAGTTTTGGCCTTTATGATGACAAGGGGCAACTTTTACAGACAGCTACTAATGAAGCTGATGGTTCTATTAATTTCGCAGCAATCAACTATAGCCAAGCTGGTACATTCAACTATGTAATTAAAGAAATTCCAGGCCAGGAAGATGGCTACACTTATGACTCTAAAGAGGTTAAAGTAACAGTTAAAGTTGTTGATGTATTGGGTGAAAAATTTGGTTCAGTTTCTTATGATGGAGATGCGACTTTTACCAATACATACAAACCAGTAACCTCTGTATCAGGTCATAAAACATGGGTTAATGATACAAACATGACTCGTCCACAGAGCATTACAGTTAATCTATATGCTAACAATCAAGTAGTAGCATCTAAAGTTGTCAGTGAAGCTGATGGCTGGAACTACACATTTAGTGGTCTTCCAGTAAATGATGAAAATGGTCAAAAAATTACCTATACAATTGGTGAAGATGCCATTGTAAACTATAGTTCAAAAGTTGAAGGTTATGACTTAATTAATACCTATGATCCGCCAACTATTCCATCAGACCCAGGAGAACCTGGAAAGGATAAACCAAGCAATCCAGGTGGAGGCGATCCGAATGATCCTGGTCGTAAAACACCAGATCCAAAGGTAGAAGATCCAAAGGGTTCAAATAAACAAGATCCAAAAACAACAGAAACCAAGAAATCCGACAATAAACCAACCCTGCCAAAAACGGGTGAGCAAGCGGCTATCTGGTTATCAGTAGCTGGAGTCTCAATTTTGGTTACTCTTGGTGGTGTATTTGTACTCTTAAGAAAGAAAAATAAACAATAATTGATGGCTTAAAAAAATAAGAAGTCAGTTTTTAAGTGATCAAAATAATTTGGAAGAAGATAGGGTTTATCATTTTTATCCCTTTCTTCTTTCTTTTTTTATTTGAAGCGACTAGCATTTGAAAAATACTATCAATCATGTTAGAATAAGTCTATAAAAATATAAGAGGTAATTATTGTGGCTTTTGGAGATGAAGGAAAACGCAAAAAAACAGGATTTGAAAAATTAACAATGGTCGTTGTGGTAATCATGATTGTAGTAACAGTCGGAGCCATAATTGCTAGTGCAGTCAGCGCTATTTTGAGATAATTTTAAATCCGAAACGCTCTTTCAGCGTTTTTTTTAGGAATATGAAAGTGAAATTTAAGAGAAGGTAGAGAAAGAATGAGTATGTTTTTAGATACAGCCAAGATTCAGGTTAAGGCTGGTAATGGTGGTGATGGTATGGTTGCCTTTCGCCGTGAAAAATACGTTCCCAATGGCGGTCCTTGGGGTGGTGATGGCGGCCGTGGAGGCAATGTTGTTTTTGTTGTAGACGAAGGCCTGCGCACCCTGATGGATTTTCGTTATAATCGCCACTTTAAGGCTCAGTCTGGTGAAAAGGGTATGACCAAGGGAATGCATGGTAGAGGTGCTGAAGACTTGATTGTTCGAGTGCCACAGGGGACGACAGTTCGTGATGCTGAGACTGGTAAGGTGCTGACGGACTTGGTAGAAAATGGCCAAGAATTCATCGTAGCGCGTGGTGGCCGAGGTGGTCGTGGAAATATCCGCTTTGCGACGCCTAAAAATCCTGCACCTGAGATTTCTGAAAATGGAGAACCAGGACAGGAGCGAGAGCTTTTACTTGAACTTAAGGTCCTAGCAGACGTTGGTCTGGTCGGCTTCCCATCTGTCGGAAAATCCACTCTGCTTAGCGTGATTACAGCGGCTAAGCCTAAGATCGGTGCCTATCATTTCACGACAATCGTGCCTAATCTTGGCATGGTTCGCACCCAGTCTGGCGAGTCTTTTGCAGTTGCAGATCTACCAGGGTTGATTGAGGGGGCTAGTCAAGGTGTTGGTCTTGGAACCCAGTTTCTCCGTCATATTGAGCGGACAAGAGTTATCTTGCATGTCATCGATATGTCAGCGAGTGAAGGACGTGACCCTTATGAGGACTATCTGGCTATCAATAAAGAGTTGGAATCCTACAATCTTCGTCTTATGGAGCGGCCTCAGATTATTGTTGCTAACAAGATGGATATGCCTGATAGTGCTGAAAATCTCAAGGTATTCAAAGAGAAATTAGCAGCTAATTATGATGAGTTTGCGGATTTACCGCAAATCTTCCCAATTTCCAGTCTGACTAAGCAAGGACTTTCGACTCTCTTAGATGCGACCGCAGAATTACTGGATAAGACACCTGAATTTCTTCTTTACGATGAGTCTGAAATGGAAGAAGAAGCTTACTATGGCTTTGACGAAGAAGCTCCGGCCTTTGAAATCTCTCGCGATGATGATGCGACTTGGGTGCTGTCAGGTGATAAGCTTGAGAAACTCTTTAATATGACCAACTTTGACCGTGATGAGGCAGTTATGAAATTTGCCCGTCAGCTACGTGGTATGGGTGTTGATGAAGCCCTTCGTGCTCGCGGAGCCAAGGATGGTGATCTGGTCCGCATCGGCAAGTTCGAGTTTGAATTCGTTGACTAAGGAGGCTTGAAATGGGTGATAAACCAATATCTTTCCGTGATGAAAATGGAAATTTTGTCTCTGCAGCAGACGTTTGGAACGCAGAAAAGTTAGAAGAACTCTTCACACGTCTTAATCCAAATCGGAAATTACGATTGGAAAGAGAAAAAGCTCAAAAAAAAGATTAAAATAAGCAGAGGCTGGGACAAA
>NZ_KQ969106.1:783024-789128 GCF_001578795.1 Streptococcus gordonii | reverse complement strand
AGTGTGCTTCTTTTGTTTCCGATAATGATATAATATGCTTAAGGAACATTTGATTCCAAAGGAGAGTTGATAATGACTAAAGCATTAGAGGGTATGTCTTTGGAAGAGCTATGGCAGCTTTTTCCGATTTTTTTAAGAGAACATCAAGCTGAGTGGAAAGACTGGTATGAGGAAGAGAGGCTTCGGCTTTTAAGTTTTCTGCCAGAACACCAGATCGTTCGTCTTAGCCATATTGGCTCAACATCGGTAGAGACCATCTGGGCCAAGCCCATAGTGGATATCTTATTGGAAATTCCTAAAGCGACAGATATGGCGGTAATGAGAGACTTATTGCTACAAAATGGTTATCTCCTCATGTCAGAAAGTCAAGGACGGATGTCATTTAATAAAGGCTACACACCGAGTGGTTTTGCAAAGCGCGTTTTCCATCTGCATCTTCGCTATGCAGGTGATCATGATGAGCTTTATTTTAGGGACTATTTGCAGGAGAATCCTGCTGTAGCTAAGGACTATGAACAGCTCAAACTTTCTTTGTGGAAACAGTATGAGCACAATCGGGATGCCTATACAGATTCCAAGACGGATTTTATCAAGAAATACACCAAAGAAGCTAAAAAGCTTTATAGTAGACGATATGAGAGGGAAGACAAATGATTTATCTAGCAATGATTGGCCTTATGATTATTCTGGCTTTTCCTTACTTAATTTACCAATCTAAGAAACCATCAGGTTTTGTCGGCTTATGGATGATGAAAATTTGGAATCATGTTTATATGCCCATGGTTGTCTGGTCGATTGGTCAGCTAAATCATAAGAAGCAATTTAAAGCTATTTTGGATGTTGGAGTTGGAAATGGAGCTTCCTCGAAGTATTTAAAAATGCACTTTCCTGATAGCCAAGTTTTGGGGATTGATATTTCTTCTACAGCTATCAGAGTAGCTGAAAAATTAGCTGAGCTTGGCCTATCTTTCGAGGTGAAAAATATTGAGAAAACAAATCTTCCGGTTGAGAAATTTGATTTGATTACAGCCTTTCAGACTCATTTTCATTGGTCCGATTTGACACAAGCGTTCCTAGAACTTAAACGGATACTAAAGCCAGATGGAACCATTCTACTGGCTTGCGAATGGAGCAAATTAGCTTACTACCTACCAGACTTTAAGAAGCGCGAAAAACTGGAAAGCTTCTTGTCAACCTTGGACCTACATCTCCTCAATAGTCAAAGAAATGGTCAATGGATTCTTTATCAAATCGTGAAAAACTAAGGGAGGTATCCTATGAAACAATTATTTTTATGCTCTTATTTTGCGGGAGTCAAGGAATTGTTCAGACAATATGTATCTGAAAAGCAATTGGGCAAACAAGTACTTTTTATACCGACGGCTGGAAATGTAGAAGAGTACAGAGGTTATATTGACGAAGCCCTGCAAACCTTTGAGGACTTGGGATTTCAAGTAGAGGTCTTGGATATTTCAGCTTGTGATAGAGAAACAGCTCAAGCTAAGATTTTCCAAAGCAAGTTTATCTATGTCTCTGGTGGTAATACCTTTTACCTTCTGCAAGAACTTAAGAAAAAGCAACTTCTGTCCTTGATAAAAGAGCAGATTGCGGATGGCATGGTTTATGTGGGCGAATCTGCTGGTGCTATCATCACAGCCAAGGACATTGACTATAATAAGATTATGGACGATAAGGCGGTTGCTAAGGAACTGAATGATACAGAGGCACTAAACGAGGTGGATTTTTATATCCTGCCTCATGTTGGCGAAGAACGCTTTGTAGAAAGTGCCCAGGCTACTTTGGATACATACAGCGACCAGCTGAATCTCCTTCCTCTCAATAATCGTCAAGCTTTGCTTGTGGAGGGTGAAGAAGTGAAGGTTTTGGAGGAGTAATAAAATATTTTTGCCACGAATTTTAACAAAAGGTCTATAAAAAGTAAAAAAAGCTTGGTTGAAGCAACCAGCTTTTTTGCTATACTAACAGTGTAATCATAAAAAGGAGATTAAAAAATGATTTCTAAAAATATTGCTATTTTAAGAAAAAGAGAGAATATTTCTCAGGAAAAACTGGCCGAGGAAATAGGTGTATAAAGGCAGACTATCGCAAAATGGGAATCAGGAGAAAGCGTTCCAGATGTGATTTATTCCTCTCAATTAGCTGATTTTTTTGATGTGAGTTTGGATGAACTAGTACATTTAGAGAGCAATTTATTGACAACTCCTAGTATCAAAGGGAAATATATTTTTGGAACAGTAACGGTGGGGGAGCGTGGTGAAATCCACTTACCCCCTCGGGCACGAAATATTTTTCAAATAAAAGCGGGAGATCAGCTTCTTTTGCTAGGAGATGAAAATCAAGGATTGGCGTTATTAGATCCGAATTTTTTTCTAGAAACTCCTAAGTATTTTTCAGAAAAGTAGCAGGAGATGAATGAAAAGGACAATGATGTTGGTTATTTTGATATTGATAGCTGTTATATTGGTAAGTGCAGGGTGGTTTGCTTATCGCAATCTTCACTATGATAAGGCTAATCTTGAATATATACGACAAGCTGGGATGATAGAAAAGCAAGTGACTTTACCAGATTGATCTCTTATTAATTATGGCGATGGTCCAAAAAATGGTCCCCCTTTACTCCTGATCCATGGCCAGCAAGTATCTTGGGAGGACTACGCCAAGGCTTTTGGAAAATTGTCTAAGCGATATCATGTATATGCAGTAGATTGTTATGGACATGGTGGGTCTAGTAAAAATCCTGCTAAATATTCAGCACTAGAAAATAGTCAGGATTTCATTTGGTTTATTCATAATATTATAAAAGCTCCTGTGTTCATTTCAGGACATTCATCAGGTGGGATTCTGGCAACAATGGTAGCTGCACTAGCTCCTGATACTGTTAGAGGACTGTTGATAGAAGATGCACCGTTCTTTTCAATAGAGCCTAGTCGAGCACCTTCTACTTTTTCTTGGTTAGGATTTAAAGATATGTATGATTTCTTAAAAAGCGGTAAAAAAATTATACTGCCTATTTTTTAGAACATACTTATTTAAAAAAACTTTTTGGTGAGGAAAATTTTAATAAAATTGTCAAAAAACCAGCTCTGAACTATATGAAAAATCATCCAGGAAAGATTCCTAGAATTTGGTACTATCCGCCAGAATTACAAGTTAATCTCATCTATGACTTAACAGCTAATTTACAGGATGAAACAGGAGATTACGATCTTCGTTTTGGCACATTATTTTATGATTTTTCTTGGTTCAAGGGATTTGAACAGGAAGAAATCTTGAAAAAAGTTCAATGTCCATCTATATTGCTTCATGTGGCTCGGCCTTTGAATCAGAAAAATTACTATGATAAAAATGGGATTCTCTTGAGTGCTATGGATGACAAAGATGCTAAGCGAGTAGACAAACTTTTGTTGAACAATCATCTAATAGATAATATCAAGAGTGGGCATGATATTCATGCTGAAAAACCTGAGATTTTTATTCGGGCGATTGATGATTTACAAAAAAGGTGTAAATAGAATCTTAAAGGTGAGAGATGTTTTTGCTTGATCTATTGGGATTTTCACTTGACGAAAAGTTTAAAGTTTATTTTAGTTGTACTTCTTATTTTTATTTCAAAAACGGCCATCAGACTGTTTTTTTGATATAATAGACTCTATGAACACAAAAGATAAAATTTCAAATTATCAAATTTTACTAGCCCAGCTGGAAGCCTTGTTAGATGGTGAGACTAACGCTTTAGCTAATCTTTCCAATGCTAGCGCACTGCTCAATCAAGCTTTGCCTAATTCGGTTTTTACTGGTTTCTATCTTTTTGATGGGAGTGAGCTGATTCTGGGGCCCTTTCAGGGTGGTGTTTCCTGTGTCCATATTACGCTAGGCAAGGGTGTCTGTGGGGAGTCTGCGGAGAAAGAGCAGACGATTATCGTAGATGATGTGACCCAGCATGCCAACTATATCTCCTGTGATAGCCGGGCTAAGAGCGAAATTGTGGTGCCCATGGTAAAAGACGGTCGACTGCTTGGAGTATTGGATTTAGACTCGGCTTTGACGGGGGATTATGATAAGATAGATCAGGAATATCTGGAAAAGTTCGTCCAGATTTTGCTTGAAAAAACGATTTGGAATTTTGAAATGTTTGGAGAAAAAGCCTAATGTATCAAGCTTTATATCGGAAATACCGCAGTCAGACCTTTGGTCAGTTGGTGGGTCAGCAGGTAGTGGCAACCACTCTGCGACAGGCTGTGGAGCAAGGGAAAATCAGCCATGCTTATCTCTTTTCTGGACCACGTGGAACAGGGAAAACTAGTGTTGCTAAGATTTTTGCCAAGGCTATGAATTGTCCGAATCAAAAGGACGGCGAGCCCTGCAATGACTGCTATATTTGTAAGGCCATTACTGAGGGGAGCCTTGAAGATGTCATAGAAATCGATGCAGCTTCTAATAATGGGGTAGATGAGATTCGTGATATTCGGGATAAATCTACCTATGCACCTAGTATGGCTAAGCACAAGGTCTATATTATTGACGAGGTGCACATGCTCTCAACAGGGGCATTTAACGCCTTGCTCAAGACCTTGGAAGAACCGACAGAAAATGTGGTCTTTATCCTAGCGACGACTGAGCTACATAAGATTCCAGCCACTATTCTTTCCCGTGTCCAGCGTTTTGAGTTTAAGTCTATCAAGACTCGGGACATTATTGCCCATATTGAGTGGATTTTGGAGCAGGAAGGTATTGACTTTGAGCAAGAAGGTGTGCAGATTATTGCCCGTCGAGCAGAAGGTGGTATGCGGGATGCCCTGTCTATCCTTGATCAAGCTCTTAGTTTAACCCAGAAAAACCGTCTGACCACTGATATTGCTGAAGAGATCACAGGCTCTATCAGCTTGGGAGTCTTGGATGCTTATGTAGCAGCCTTGATTGCCCATGATGCAGTTGTGGCCTTGGATAATCTCAATCTGATTTTTGACAGCGGAAAAAATATGGCCCGTTTCGTGACGGACCTTCTGCAATACCTGCGTGACCTAATCATTGTCAAAACTGGTGGGGAGAATCATCATGCAAGTGAGCTCTTTCTGGAAAATCTCAGGACATCGCAGGAGACTCTCTTTGCTATGATTGATATGGCAACTAAGAGTTTGCCTGATATCAAGAACAGCCTGCAGCCAAAGATTTATACAGAAATGATGACCATTCGACTGGCAGAGACCAGTAGCCATTCTACGTTGGCAGCTATTCCGGATAATCTAACTGATGAACTCAAGGGATTGAGGCAAGAGATTGATAGTCTTAAGCAGCAGCTGGCTAATGGCAATGGAAAACCTGCAGCACCTGTCAAAACTTCGGATATTCGGCCTCAGAAATCTAAGGGCTACCGTGTAGATCGCAATAAAGTCAATGCTATCCTGGAGGAGGCTGTTGACAATCCTAGCCTAGCTCGTAGCAATCTGACTAAGCTACAGAATGCTTGGGGAGAGGTCATTGAGAGTTTATCCGGGGCGGACAAGGCTTTATTAGCTGGCTCGCAACCTGTGGCAGCTAATGAAAGCCATGCTATCTTAGCTTTTGAGTCTAATTTTAACGCTGAGCAGACCATGAAGCGAGACAATCTCAATACCATGTTTGGCAATATTCTTAGCAACGCAGCAGGGTTTTCACCAGAGATTTTGGCTATTTCCTTAGAAGAATGGACCAAGATCCGAGCGGATTTCTCGGCTCGTAGCAGAAGTGGTAAAGTTGAAGTCGAAGAGAAGAAAGAGGAAAAATTGATTCCAGAAGGATTTGACTTTTTAGCTGAAAAAATTACCGTGCAAGAAGACTAATAAAAGATTTTTTGAATTTTTCATGATATAATACATTTATGAATAGAAGACAATTTATCACAGTGGCTCTCTTTACGGCTGTTGAAACATACTTTTTTAATGAATCCATAATGTCGGAACACTATTTCATGGCGATTTTCTGGGCCTTTCTGATTTTGCGGAATCTTCAGATTTCCTATGTCATGGGCCGGATTGTTGATGAAATTGATAAACATTTAAAATAAATATAAAAAAGAGGCTGGGACAAAAGTCCTAGCCTCTCAA
>NZ_KQ969106.1:776508-782656 GCF_001578795.1 Streptococcus gordonii | reverse complement strand
CTTTCGTAAAAGCATTTCCAGATCTCAGCAATGAGCTCATTACGACTGATTGGAGGTTTCTTATCAAATAAAGATCCGGCCTTGTCCTTGAGTTCTTCGGGAAAATCTTTAATAGAGAAATTAAAACCAACTCCGATAATAACATCAGTTACTTGCCCATTCTCGATAGAAGTAGTAGCTTCTGTTAGGATGCCAGCTATCTTTTTATTTTTATAATAAATATCATTGACCCACTTGATGTCAATATCTATAAGAGTTAGATTTTTTATTGCCTTATAGATGGCTCCCGCAGTTAAGATCGTATAGGAAGGGATCTGTTCAAAAGGAAGGTTGGGCTTGAGGTGGAGAGACATATAGAATCCACCTTGGCTAGGGCAGAAGAAAACACGACTGAAACGGCCACGACCAGCAGATTGGGCAGTGGCTAGATAAAGGGTATCGGATGGGGCGCCAGCTTCCATCCCAGCTTTAGCATCGATTTGAGTGGACTTACAGTCAGGATTGAAGGAAACCTGAACAGGAGCGTGTTCTTCAATCCAAGAAGGAAGTAGTAAATCTCCATCAAGCAATCGATAGCCACGATTCTTGACTGATTCGATTTGAATGCCTTCTTTCTCAAGTTTTTGAATGGCCTTCCAAATAGAGGTCCGAGTAATCCCTAGTTCTTGGGCTATTTTTTCACCATTGACATAATCATCGGCCTGGCTAAGAATATCATAGAGTTTTTCATAGGTTTTCATAGTATGTCTTTCTAATTTAAAGGCTGCTTTCTCTAATAGTCAATCTTGTAGCTAATTTGACCATATAAGGAACTGAAGAACTATCTTTTTGGAAACTTTGCTCAAGAATCTGAATGGCTTGTTTTCCCATTTCTTCTGTAAAGACTGTCACAGTACTGAGTTTTGGATACATGTATTTGGCCAGAGAAGTATCGTTAAAAGAAATCAAGCCAACTCTTTCTGGGACAGGGATTTTAGCTTCTTGCAAAGCACGCAAGGCGCCTGAGGCCAAGGCATCATTTGCTGCAAAGAAGGCTGGAGGTAGCTTGTCACCAAGCTCTATAATGAACTCTTTCATTATCTTATATCCAGCTTCTGAAGAAAAACTTCCAATTTTGATCAAGTTGGGATCATATAGCTTGAGTTGTGTGAGATAGGATTGAAAAGTGTTGAGTCGAGGGTCAGATAGGAGTGTGCTTTTATCAGAAGAGGTTTCTTGGCCAGCAATCATACCAATTTTTTTTAGGCCACTGTTGATAAAGTAATCTATAACATTGATGACGGAGTTTTCAAAGTCGGTTGTGACGCAAGAATGACCAGATTTTAAGGTATCGCTATCAACAAAAACTAGTTTATCACTGTAAGTCTCTAGTTCTTGTATTTTACCAGGACTAAACTTTCCGATGGCTATGATTCCATCAATATTTTCTAGTTGAGTCAGGGAATCGTTGTTGAAAATTCTTATGACTTCATAGCCTAATTCTTGAGCTCTTTTTTCAGCTCCCAAACGAATAGAGTAGTAGTATAGATCATCTAGTTCTTCCTGTTCTGTATACCATTCGATTATGGCAATTCTGTGAGAAGATTTAGAACGTTTATTTGTTTTCTTTGATTTTTTATAACCAAGCTGTTCAGCGATGGTAAAAATTTTGGTACGTGTTTCATCACTGACAGACATGGCTTGATCTTGGTTTAAAACTCGCGAAACTGTTGCAGATGAAACACCAGCAGCATGGGCAATATCTTTGATAGTAACCATACGAATCAATCCTTTTTCTTTACTATCCTTTCATTATACATCAAAAATTAGTAAATCACAAAGTAGAATTTAGTAAACCATCCCAGTATATTTGTCATAGTTATCAGTGGGCAGATTATAGTATGTGGTATAATAAAATAAAGCTTTGAATGAGGAGGATAAAAGATGAAAAGACATGGAATAACTTTTCTTGCATTAACAACTCTTTTATGTGGTTTGTTTTTTCTAACAGCCTGTAAGAAGGGACCACTAAATCTTGAGCAACAATTTGATGTTTATTCAAAGGCTAAACCGGTCTCCATTTCTGATGGAGAAACCTATTATCTTTGGGTTAAAGATAGTCAAGATAAGACAGTGGATAGTCTTAAGTATATGATTCCAAAAGAATGGGAACTAGATCTTGAGCAAAGTCTAAAACCTAATGAAGATGTGGCTTATACCGCTCAAGAAGATGGTCGTTATTTCTTAGTTCAAATTTATACTTTACGTATTCAAGGTAATCAGAAACCTTCTGAGAAAGCTCTAAAGCAAACAATGATGGATGACGGTCATCGTTTTTCTAAAGAAGGAAAGGTCGCTATCGGAGACAAGGAGTGGCTGACAGGTTATGAGCGTTCAGAACAAGCTAACAAGGCTTCAGCTATCTCTTTTTATCGTCTAGAAAAAGACTCGTCAGGAAATCCCATTATTTTAGTGGGAAATTTCCTATATTCAACCTATCCTGAAAAAGGAGAAGATGATGCAGATGCTTTGGTAGAGAGGGGAATTGGACACTTAAAGACTATTTTAAAGCAGTTGTCTAGTCAAGATTAATTTTATTAATATTCGAGGTTGGATCGAAACTTTCTTTTTCAAATTGCAGAAAGAGATAGTTGGATAAAAGTTGAGTACAGTATATTAAAAATTTTCAGAAAATATCGACTTTTTCTTGACAAGACAAAAATACTGTGTTAGAATTCTAAACAATAAGAAATCATCTCAAAAGGAGTTAGTCAAACATGAAGTCAACCCAATCTTCAAACTTTGCTTTGTTGTTGCGTTACTCGGGCTAGTGCAAAAGCATTAGTCCTGTTTGGCTTACCAAGCGGGAGTAAATCAACATCTCGCTTGTTTCCAAGTGAGATGTTTTTTTATACCTACTCACCTCAATATAGATTAAGGTTTCTATGCTTGGCCCAAAGTGCTAGTCTTTTAGAGATATTTTCTGCTGCTAGTTTACATTTTGATGCCTTGATTATAAGAGTCCTTGTGTATTAGAAAAGGAGTTGTCTATGACACGAAAAATTGAGTTTCTTGATACCAGCCTTCGGGATGGTGAGCAGACACCTGGAGTGAACTTTTCCGTTAAGGAAAAGGTTGCTATTGCTAAACAACTTGAAAAATGGGGAATTTCGGCCATCGAAGCTGGCTTCCCAGCTGCTAGTCCAGATTCATTTGAAGCAGTACGGGAAATCGCCAAAGCAATCACTAAAGCTTCGGTCACTGGCCTAGCACGTTCGGTTAAGTCTGACATTGATGCCTGCTATGAGGCACTCAAGGATGCCAAGCACCCTCAGGTACATGTTTTCATTGCGACCAGTCCCATTCACAGAGAGTTCAAGCTGAAAAAGTCCAAGGAAGAGATTTTAGAAGCCATTAAGGAGCATGTTTCTTATGCACGCTCTAAGTTTGAGATTGTCGAGTTTTCACCTGAGGATGCGACACGAACCGAGCTAGATTTTCTGCTTCAAGTTGTTCAGACAGCGGTTGATGCGGGTGCTAGCTATATCAACATCCCAGATACGGTTGGTTTTACCACACCTGAAGAGTTTGGTAATATCTTCAAGTATCTGATTGACAACATAAAAACAGATCGTGAAATCATTTATAGTCCTCACTGCCATGATGATTTGGGAATGGCAGTAGCCAACAGCTTGTCTGCGATTAAATACGGTGCTAGGCGGGTGGAAGGAACGATCAACGGTATTGGCGAGCGTGCAGGTAACGCTGCGTTGGAAGAAGTAGCGGTTGCCCTAGAGATTCGTCAAGACTATTATCAGGTTGAGACAGATATCGTCCTTAATGAAACTATTAATACTTCTGAACTTGTGTCTCGTTTCTCAGGTATTCCGGTGCCTAAGAACAAGGCTGTCGTTGGTGGAAATGCCTTCTCACATGAGTCTGGTATCCATCAGGATGGCGTTCTTAAGAACCCACTGACCTATGAAATCATTACTCCTGAGCTAGTCGGTGTCAAGAGCAACTCACTCCCACTTGGTAAACTCTCTGGTCGTCATGCCTTTGTCGAAAAACTCAAAGAATTGGCTCTGGACTTTGCAGAATCTGAAATTAATAATCTCTTTGCTAAGTTTAAGGTTCTGGCTGATAAGAAAAATGAAGTCACAGATGCTGATATACGGGCTCTGATTGCTGGAACGACGGTTGAAAATCCAGAAGGATTCAGATTTGATGATCTGCAGTTAACAACCAATGATGACCAAACTATCACAGCTGATGTGCAGTTGGTCAATGGAGATGGTGAGACAGTCACTTGTGTGGCAGAAGGTAAAGGAAGTGTTGAAGCTATCTTTAATGCGATTGACCAATTCTTTAACCAGTCTGTTCAGCTTTTGTCTTATAACATTGAGGCAGTAACGGATGGTATCGACTCTCAGGCTCGCGTCTTGGTAGCTGTTGAAAATACGGATACAGATACGATCTTTAACTCTTCAGGTATTGACTTTGATGTTCTTAAGGCTAGTGCTATTGCTTATATCCATGCCAATACTTTTGTTCAGAAGGAAAATGCAGGTGAAATCGGCCGTCGCGTTTCTTATCATGATTTACCCACTAGTGAATAGGAAGGAGTGCCTATGACAAAAAAAATCGTAGCTCTGGCAGGCGACGGTATTGGCCCAGAAATCATGGAAGCGGGGATCCAAGTTCTAGCAGCTGTTGCGGACAAGTTTGGATTTACTTATCAAGTCACAGAGAAGGATTTTGGGGGTGCTGGTATTGATGCGGAAGGTCATCCTCTGCCTCAGTCAACTCTAGAAGCGGCCAAGGAGGCGGATGCTATTCTCCTAGCAGCTATCGGCAGTCCCCAGTATGATAATGCCCCAGTTCGGCCTGAGCAAGGTTTGCTTGCTCTGCGCAAGGAGCTTGAGCTCTATGCTAATATTCGCCCAGTTAAGATTTTTGATGCCCTAAAGCATTTGTCGCCTTTGAAAGCTGAAAGGATTGCTGGTGTGGATTTCGTGGTCGTGCGCGAGTTGACTGGTGGGATTTACTTTGGCGAGCATATTTTGGAGGACAAATCTGCGCGGGATATCAACGACTACAGCTATGAAGAGGTGGAGCGGATTATCCGTAAGGCTTTTGACATTGCGCGTGGTCGTAGAAAGCACGTGACCAGCATTGACAAGCAAAATGTGCTAGCAACATCCAAACTCTGGCGCAGAGTTGCAGATGAGGTATCCAAAGATTATCCAGATGTGACCTTGGAGCACCAGCTGGTGGACAGCGCTGCGATGCTCATGATTACCAATCCTGCTAAGTTTGATGTCGTTGTAACGGAAAATCTCTTCGGAGATATTCTATCCGATGAGTCCAGCGTCTTATCAGGAACGCTGGGAGTTATGCCATCAGCCAGTCATTCGGCTGATGGGCCAAGTCTTTATGAGCCCATTCATGGTTCAGCTCCAGATATTGCAGGGCAGGGTATTGCCAACCCTATCAGTATGATCCTTTCTGTAGCTATGATGCTGAGGGATAGTTTTGCAGAGCTAGAAGCTGCAGAAGCCATTGAAGCAGCAGTGGAGAAGACCTTGGCACAAGGGATTTTAACGCGAGATCTGGGGGGGCAGGTAGGAACAGCTCAAATGACGGAGTCAATTATTAATAATTTATGAAATGGATATTAACAGGTATTTGCCTGCTATGGAACCTTATCGTTTTCCTGCTTTATGGCTGGGATAAACGAAAGGCTAAGAAAAATCACTACCGCATTCCGGAGAAGACCTTGCTTCTGTCAGCTCTGGTAGCTGCGGGTTTGGGCGCTTTATTAGGCGGTCAACTCTTTCATCATAAGACTAGAAAATGGTATTTCTGGTTAACTTGGATTTGTGGAATAATAATAGAAATTGTAGTTTTATATTACATATGGAGAAGCTAGTATGGCTGGAAAATCGATTTTTGATAAGCTGTGGGAAAGGCATGTAATAACGGGTCAAGAAGGCCAGCCCCAGCTTATGTATGTAGATCAGCATTATATTCATGAAGTAACCAGCCCTCAGGCTTTTCAAGGTCTTCGAGATGCAGGGCGCAAAGTTAGACGGCCGGACTTGACCTTTGGTACCTTTGACCATAATGTTCCTACAGTCAATATCTATGATATCAGGGATGTGATTTC
>NZ_KQ969106.1:764729-776368 GCF_001578795.1 Streptococcus gordonii | reverse complement strand
CTGAGAATGTCAAGGATTTTGGCATCGAGCATGCGGCTCACGGATCGGAGTTGCAAGGTATTGTCCACATGGTTGGACCGGAAACGGGCAAGACACAGCCAGGCAAATTCATCGTCTGCGGTGACGGTCACACGGCCACTCACGGAGCTTTTGGAGCTATTGCTTTTGGAATCGGTACTTCAGAGGTGGAACACGTCTTTGCCACGCAGACCATTTGGCAGGTCAAGCCCAAGAAAATGCTGGTCAAATTTACCGGAGTGCCACCTAAAGGTGTCTATTCCAAGGACTTTATCCTCGCTCTGATTGCTCAATATGGTGTGGCTGCAGGTGTTGGTCATGTGGTCGAGTATGCTGGTGATGCGGTTGATCATCTGACCATGGAAGAGCGCATGACTATCTGCAATATGTCCATTGAGTTTGGCTCCAAGATGGGTATTATGAATCCTGACCAAAAGACTTATGATTATGTTCAAGGTAGGCCGGGAGCTCCCAAGGACTTTGAAGCAGCGGTAGCTGATTGGAAGACTTTGGTCAGTGATCCCGATGCTGTCTATGATAAGGTCATTGAGATTGATGTCTCCGAGCTGGCACCTATGGTGACTTGGGGGACAAATCCTTCTATGGGAGTAGAGTTCGATGTGGCTTTCCCAGAAATTCGCGATATGAACGACGAGCGAGCCTATAATTACATGGATCTCTCCCCAGGTAAGAAAGCAGAAGATATCGACCTAGGTTATATCTTTATCGGTTCCTGCACCAATGCCAGACTCAGCGATTTGCAACTGGCAGCTAAGTTTGTTGCTGGTAAGCACATTGCTCCCAATCTAACAGCTATCGTCGTACCAGGCTCTCGTCCGGTCAAGCGGGCTGCTGAAAAGATGGGACTGGATAAAATTTTCATGGATGCAGGATTTGAGTGGCGTGATCCGGGTTGTTCCATGTGCCTGGGGATGAATCCAGACAAGGTGCCAGACGGAGTACATTGTGCTTCTACTAGCAATCGGAACTTCGAGGATCGTCAGGGATTTGGTGCTAAGACTCATCTTTGCAGTCCTGCCATGGCAGCAGCGGCAGCTATTGCCGGACGCTTCGTGGATATTCGTCAGCTACCGGAGGTTCAGTAAGAAAGGTTTATGGAAAAATTTACAATCTATACAGGGACAACAGTCCCACTCATGAACGATAATATCGATACGGACCAAATTTTACCTAAGCAGTTTCTCAAGTTGATTGATAAAAAAGGCTTTGGAAAGTATCTCATGTACGCTTGGCGTTATCTAGACAATCAGTACACCGAAGATCCTGATTTTGTCTTTAATAGACCGGAGTACCGCAAGGCGACTATTCTAATTACAGGGGACAATTTCGGAGCGGGTTCCTCTCGGGAGCACGCTGCCTGGGCCTTGGCTGACTACGGCTTTAAGGTAGTTATTGCCGGATCTTTCGGGGATATTCACTACAACAATGAACTTAATAACGGCATGTTGCCTATCGTCCAGCCACTGGAAGTTCGGCAAGCTTTGGCGAATCTGAAGCCAACGGATCAAGTGACTGTGGATTTGGAACTGCAGAAGATTTTTTCACCGGTGGGAGAATTCTCCTTTGACATTGATGGAGAATGGAAGCACAAGCTCCTCAACGGGTTGGATGATATCGGTATTACCCTGCAGTATGAGGATTTGATTGCAGAATATGAAAAAAATCGTCCATCTTATTGGCAGTAACCTTATTTTTGCTATATTGAGAAAATTCTGAAAATATCTTGTCTCTGATAAAAATATATGGTAAAATAAATCTTAATTTAATAGAAAAGGAAGAAACTTATGACAAAACACATTCAATGGAACGGACAGCTTTCACAAGAAGGCTATGACATCCTGAAAGGCGATGGTGGCTGTATCGTTTGCCCGACTAAGGTAGGTTACATCATCATGACTAGTGATAAGGCTGGCTTGGAGCGTAAGTTCGAAGCTAAGGCTCGCAATCGTAATAAGCCAGGTGTTGTCCTCTGTGGTAGTATGGATGAGCTACGTGCTTTGGCTCAGCTAAATCCGGAAATTGAAGCTTTTTATCAAAAACATTGGGATGAAGATATCCTCTTGGGCTGTATCCTTCCATGGAAGCCAGAAGCTTTCGAAAAGCTCAAAGCCTATGGTGACGGTCGGGAAGAGCTGATGACAGATGTTCGTGGCACTAGCTGTTTTGTGATTAAGTTTGGGAAGGCGGGCGAGCAGCTGGCAGCTAAGCTTTGGGAAGAAGGCAAGATGGTTTATGCTTCCTCAGCCAACCCATCTGGTAAAGGAAACCGTGGCAAGGTCGAAGGAATTGGCGAGCGCATTGAAAACGCAGTTGACCTAGTCATTGAAGCAGATGACTATGTAGCCTCTATCCAGCCTGATAAGACCATTGAAACTCGCTATGAGCAAGGTGTTATGGTCTCTATGGTTGACAAGGATGGAAAACTGATTCCAGAACAAGGTGGGCAACGTTCCATCTCACCAGCACCAGTGGTCATCCGCAAAGGCTTGGACATCGACAAAATCATGATGCACCTGTCCGATACTTTCAACTCATGGGATTACCGTCAGGGTGAATATTATTAAGATAAAAAGAAGCTCAGTGTAGGAGAGAAGATCTCTTGCAGTTGAGCTCTTTTTGTTTATAAATTCTTTTATTTTTCCTATAATCATGCTATGATAAAGAATATGTTAATAGTTAAATAGTCTTATGGCTATAACGTTAAAGAAAAGGAATTACAGTCTATATAATGAAAAAAGAAGAGTTTCTAAAAAGAATGAAAGAAGAATTTCCAGATGCTCAAAAGAATGAAACAAAGAGTTATACATCTTTTCAGGTAAAGAAGAACTTAAATGGAAAATTACAAAATTTTATAGAAATTCATTTTCAAAAAGAAGGAACTAAAATAGGTATCATATCAAAGTGCCTGAATAAATCAGAATTATCGAAGTTTGACAAGAAACCAGCTACTCATCGTTGGACACTAGATGCTGAATATGTGATTACTAGTGAAGAAAAATTTAATGAAATTTTACCCTATATAAATAAATCGTATTTATTTATTGAAGGTGAGGGCTCTAAGGAGAAGGAGATAAAAATGCCAGAAAATATTGATAAATATAAAAATATATTACTTTCATCCAAAAATATTATTCTCCGTGGCGCTCCTGGTACAGGTAAAACCTATCTTGCTAAAGAAATTGCCAAAGAATTAACGGATGGCAACGAAGACCAAATCGGATTTGTACAATTTCACCCATCCTATGATTATACGGATTTTGTAGAGGGATTGAGACCTGTTTCTAATGATAATAGCCAGATAAGTTTTGAGTTACAAGATGGAATTTTTAAGAAGTTTTGTCAGAAAGCTAACGAAGCTCAAAAAACAGGAGGACAAGATAATTTTGATGAAGCCTGGAATGACTATCTTGAATATGTAAATAATAGAGATGAAAAAGAACATTTGACAGATTTTTCTTATCTTACTGTTAATAGCCGGAATAATTTTAATGTCAATTATGAGAGCAAAAGTCAAGGGACAGTTTTGACTAAGTCCTATGTCTATGAACTCTATAAAGATGAAAATTATTTAAAACAGATCTATTATCGCAGTCAGGGGAAAAAAGTTCTTGAAACGTTAAGAAAAAAATTGGGTCTAAAAGACTATATTTCTCCAACAGAAATTGATACAGACAAGAAATTCATCTTCATCATCGATGAGATCAACCGTGGAGAGATTTCTAAGATTTTTGGTGAACTCTTTTTCTCTATTGATCCTGGTTATCGTGGCGAAAGGGGGAGTGTTTCTACCCAGTATGCTAATTTACATGAGACGGATGACAAGTTTTATATTCCTGAAAATGTCTACATTATCGGAACCATGAATGATATTGACCGTTCAGTAGATACCTTTGATTTTGCTATGCGTCGTCGTTTCCGTTTTGTTGAAGTTACTGCTGAAAGCCAGTTATACATTCTAGATAACGAACTAGATGGACATGAGGAGGAAGCGAAAAAACGTTTAAGAAACTTGAATGCTACTATCGAAAACGTTCAGGAATTAAACAGTCATTATCATATCGGACCAAGTTATTTCCTTAAGTTGAAGGATGTAGATTTTGACTATGAAATACTCTGGTCTGATTATCTCAAACCACTTTTGGAAGATTACTTACGAGGTTCTTATGAAGAGGCTGAAACTCTGGATACATTGAAAGAAGCATTTGATCTGACAAATAACGAGCAAACAGATCAGCAAGATACTGGTGATGATAATGCAAATCACTGATAATCAGCATAAAATTGCTAAAGAGGACTTTGTCGCAGAATATCCCAACCTAAGTCAAGCACTTCTTGATAGAACACTAGATAACCTTTCTCGAGAGGATAGTATATTTATTCTCCCAAATGATTTGATGAATTCTCCTGACTTAGAAAAGGACCAAAAGATTTTGGAAACAGTTAATCAGGAAATCAAGACAGGAAACGTGATTGGTTTTCTGGGATACGGTCAGGAAAGATTAACGATTTCCTCTCGTTTTTCTGATGAAAGTAACGACCATTTTTTGCATTATCTCTTACAAAAGGTTCTCAATATTAATCTGACTAGTTTGGATGTTGGTCTGTCTCCTGAAGATAAGCTCTATCAACTCTTGGTTTACCTCTTTCCAAAGTATCTGCAAGCTGCTCTCCAAAAAGGTCTTTATAAAGAATACCAGCGATTTTTCCATAACGATAGTCATGTGAAGGGTGTACTAGATGTTGGAAATCATCTGAAAAAAAATCTCCCTTTTATGGGAAATATTGCATATACAACTAGAGAGTTTGCTTATGATAATCCACTCATGCAGCTGATTCGACACACGATTGAGTACATAAAGAATCAGAAAAGTTTCGGAGTTCTGCTCGGTAGTAATCGTGAAAATATGACAGAAATTACTCGTGTAACTCCAGCTTATAAACTAGCTGATCGTGCCAAGATTATCAGAATGAATAAAATCAAACCCATCCGACACGCCTATTTTAGAGAGTATAGAAAATTACAGGAACTCTGCTTGATGATCCTGAGTAGAGAAAAGCATGGTTTTGGATCTCAAGCCCAGAGGGTACATGGTATTCTCTTTGATGTTGCTTGGCTTTGGGAAGAGTATGTTTACAGCTTATTGCCAAAAGGTTTCATCCATCCACGAAATAAAGATAAGACGGGTGGCATTTCTGTGTTTAGCAGTCATGTTCGAAATATTTATCCAGACTTTTATCATAAAGATTTAAAAATCGTACTAGATGCCAAATATAAAAAGCTAGAATTTACTGAAAAAGGAATTAATCGTGAGGATTTATATCAACTGATTTCCTATACATACATTTTAGAAGCTAAAACAGCCGGTCTTATTTTCCCAAGCGTGGAGAAGTTTGTTGATAATGACATAGGTAAATTAGCAGGTTACGGGGCATTCTTGAAAAAGTGGTCCATTCTTATCCCTCAAGAAGCTGAAAATTATGACCATTTTGTTCAACAGATACATCAATCAGAAACAATAAATTTTAGATTTTAAAGCAGGTTGAACCTGCTTTTTTCTTTACCCCAGTCTAAAATTATTTCCAAATAGAACAAAAAACTTGACAGATGTAATGTCCGGTGTTACAATAATTAAAAATCAATTCGATATAGAAATAAACTGGGAGAAATTATGAAAGATAGTCATTTAGTAGCCCACCACATTCGTTTGTTGAATGGGCGGATTTTTCAAAAGTTATTGAGCCAGGATCCTGAAGCTCTTTATCGGAGTGAACAGGGCAAGATTTTAGCGGTTTTATGGAATAGTGAAACTGGCTGTGCGACGGCGACAGATATTGCGCTTGCGACTGGTCTCGCCAACAATACGCTGACGACTATGTTGAAAAAGTTGGAAGAGCAGGATTTGGTGACCTTTAGTCAGTGTGGTTCAGATAAGCGAAAAAAATATGTCAAGTTGACGGAGCAAGGTTTGTCCCAAAAAGAAGTTGGCCATCGTATCAGTCAAAAACTGGATGCTATTTTTTATAAAGGCTTCTCAGAGGAAGAAATTCGCCAGTTTGAAAGTTATCAGGAACGCATCTTAGCAAATTTAAAAGAAAAAGAGGCATAAATCATGTCAAAACAAGTTGAAAATGCACAAAATTTATACATTCATGCCATTCAAGATGGGCGCGTTGCCGAGGCTCAAGCTCAGTCTGTAGGGGATACCTACATTCAACACTCGACAGGTGTGCCAGATGGGAAAGAAGGTTTTGCGGCTTTCTTTGCAAATTTCTTTGAGCGCCATCCCAAGCGTGAGATGAAGATTGTTCGCACCATTGAAGACGGCAATCTAGTCTTTGTTCATGTCCATCAATTTCTCAATAGCGGGGAAGCGCAATGGGTGACGACGGATACTTTCCGTGCGGATGAGAATGGCTGTATCGTGGAGCATTGGGATGTCATTGACTACTATCGTGCTCCAGAAAATGGACAGTTAGATCAGATCTTTGGAGATTTTGAAATCGCGGATTTGGACAAGACAGTAACAAATAAAAAAACAGTTCGTCGTTTCTTGACAGAAATTTTCCAAAACGGCGAATTAGAGCAGTGGAATGATTATGTGGCAGAAGATTTGATTCAGCATAATCATGAGATTGGCCAAGGAAGTCAGGTTTATAAAGACTATGTAGCTGAGCACGATCTTACTTTTGACTTTGTTTTCCAGCTTTTGGGACAAGGAAACTATGTGGTTAGTTATGGGCAGGCTCAGATTGATGGGGTGGCTTATGCCCAGTATGACATCTTCCGTTTAGAGAATGGATTGATTGTTGAGCATTGGGATAATAAAGAAGTCATGCCTAAGGTAGAAGATTTGACGAACAGAGGGAAGTTTTAAATTGAGGAGAAAGAATGATTGAATACAAGAATGTAGCGCTACGCTACACAGAAAAGGATATCTTGAGAGATGTCAACTTACGGATTGAGGATGGTGAATTCATGGTTTTAGTTGGGCCATCTGGGTCAGGTAAGACGACCATGATTAAGATGATCAACCGTCTTTTAGAGCCAACTGATGGCAATATCTATATGGATGATAAGCGGATTAAGGACTATGATGAGCGTGAGCTGCGCCTTTCCACAGGCTATGTCTTACAGGCGATTGCCCTCTTTCCAAACCTAACTGTTGCTGAAAATATTGCTCTCATTCCTGAAATGAAAGGATGGAGCAAGGCAAATATTGAGCAGAAGACCGATGAATTGCTAGAGTTAGTCGGCTTACCTGCTGAAGACTATGCTCAGCGTATGCCGAGCGAGCTGTCTGGTGGTGAGCAGCAGCGGGTGGGTATTGTTCGTGCCATTATCGCCCAACCCAAAATCCTGCTGATGGATGAGCCTTTTTCAGCTCTTGATGCTATTTCGCGTAAGCAATTGCAGAGCTTGACTAAGAGTATCCATGACCAGTTTGGGATGACGACAATCTTTGTGACCCATGATACGGATGAGGCTTTAAAGTTGGGGAATCGGATTGCTGTTTTGCAGGACGGAGAGATCCGTCAAGTGGCGACACCTGAGGAAATCCTATCTGCACCTGCGACTAACTTTGTAGCAGATTTATTTGGAGGTGTTCAACATGGCTAATTTGTTTTCTACCTTTCAGGAGCGCTTTAGCGAATGGTTGGCAGCCTTAGGACAACATCTCCAGCTATCTCTTCTGACCTTACTAGTGGCCATCTTCTTGACCATTCCGCTCGCTATCTATCTTCATAGTCATAAAAAAGTAGCCAATTGGGTGCTACAAATTGCGGGAATCTTTCAAACCATTCCTTCAATGGCCTTGCTGGGACTCTTTATCCCCCTCATGGGGATTGGTACACTACCGGCACTGACTGCTCTGGTGATTTACGCTATTTTCCCGATTTTAGAAAATACTGTCACAGCCTTGAATGGGATTGATCCTAGTTTAGAGGAAGCTGGAATCGCCTTTGGGATGACCAAGTGGGAGCGACTCAAAAAGTTTGAACTGCCTCTAGCAATGCCCGTCATCGTTTCTGGAATTCGGACAGCAACGGTAATGATTATCGGAACAGCAACTCTAGCAGCCCTTGTCGGAGCTGGTGGACTAGGTTCCTTTATCCTTCTAGGAATTGACCGTCGCAATGCCAGTCTAATCTTGATTGGAGCAATTTCATCTGCAGTTTTGGCTATTCTTTTCAACAGTCTCCTTAAATGGATGGAAAAAGCTAAGCTTCGGACTGTATTTACAGCTTTTGCTGTCTTAATACTCGGACTTGGCGCTTCTTATACGCCAAGTTTTCTACCAAAACAGGAGAAGGATCATCTGGTTATTGCTGGGAAATTGGGTCCAGAACCAGAAATTCTTATGAATATGTATAAACTCCTCATCGAGGAAAATACGGATATGACTGTGACAGTCAAGCCTAATTTTGGGAAGACCGACTTCCTTTATCAAGCTTTAAAGAAAGGCGATATTGATATCTATCCTGAGTTTACCGGTACGATTACTGGAACTCTCTTGCAGCCTGCTCCAAAGGTCAGCAATGATGCTGAAGAAGTTTTTGAAGCAGCACGTGATGGAATCAAAAAACAGGACAATCTAGTCTTGCTCAATCACATGGCTTATCAAAATACCTATGCCATCGCAGTACCTAAGAGTGTCGCCAAAGAATACAATCTTAAAACCATCTCTGACCTTAAAGCAGTCCAAGACAAGCTCAAGGCAGGCTTTACGCTAGAGTTTAACGACCGTGAAGACGGGAATAAGGGACTCCAGTCTGTCTATGGACTCAACCTCAATGTATCAACTATGGAGCCAGCCCTCCGCTACCAAGCTATCCAGTCGGGTGATATTCAAATCACGGATGCCTATTCGACTGACGCAGAACTTGCGCGTTATGATTTACAAGTTTTAGAAGACGATAAACATCTTTTCCCCCCTTATCAAGGGGCACCTCTCCTGAAAGCTGAATTGCTAGAAAAGCACCCTGAGTTGGAAGGTATTCTCAATAAGCTGGCTGGCAAAATTACGGAAAGTCAGATGAGCCAGATGAATTATCAAGTTGGCATTGAGGGCAAAAAAGCAGAGGACGTCGCGCGTGACTATCTGGTCAAGGAAGGACTTTTAAAAAAATAAGAAGTAAAAAAGTTAGACTTGTAAGGTCTAGCTTTTTTAGTTAGGTGATTGTCAGACCGTTTCGCTTTATAAGGTGTTGAACAAATAAACCATTGATACAGCAAAAAGCCGTATTTATTCATGTTTTTAAGAATATAGATTCATTAAATAGAACTTGATTAAATAATTTTAGTAAATTTTAGTAAAATTATTGAATTTTTGTTTTAAGTTCGTTATAATAAAAATAAGAAAACGATTACAAAAAAACATATAAAGGAGTATAACTTATGTCAAAACGACTTTCAGCTGGGCAAATCCGTGCAGATTTTGCCAAGGTTTTTGGAGTAGAAGCGGATCACACTTTCTTTTCACCTGGTCGGATTAATCTGATTGGTGAGCACACCGACTACAATGGTGGCCATGTCTTTCCTGCAGCAATTTCTCTTGGAACTTATGGAGCAGCTCGCAAGAGAGATGATCAGCTCTTGCGATTCTACTCAGGGAATTTTGAAGAAAAAGGGATTATTGAAGTACCACTGGATAATCTGCGCTTTGAGCCTGAGCATTACTGGACCAATTATCCAAAAGGAGTTCTGCATTTTCTGCAGGAGGCAGGTCATACGATTGACCGAGGCGTGGATATCTATGTTTATGGAAATATTCCCAATGGATCTGGCTTATCTTCATCTGCGTCACTAGAGCTCTTAACTGGTATCATTGCTGAGAAGATATTTGACTTGCAGTTGGAACGTTTGGACCTAGTGAAAATCGGTAAATTAACTGAGAATGAATTTATCGGAGTTAATTCTGGGATCATGGACCAGTTTGCTATCGGAATGGGTGCTGACCAGCGAGCTATTTACTTAGATACCAATACTCTTGAATATGATTTGGTGCCACTTGATCTTAAGGATAATGTCGTAGTGATTATGAATACCAACAAGCGCCGGGAGTTGGCGGATTCTAAGTACAATGAGCGTCGGGCGGAGTGTGAAAAAGCTGTTGAAGAACTGAACCGCAAGCTGTCTATCGCTACCTTGGGTGAGTTGGACGAGTGGTCCTTTGACGAGTATAGCTATCTGATAGAGGACGAAAATCGTCTCAAACGAGCTCGCCATGCTGTTTTAGAAAATCAACGGACACTGCAAGCACGGGCGGCTTTGCAGGCAGGCAAGCTTGACAAATTCGGCCGTCTCATGAATGCTTCCCATGTTTCATTGGAGCATGACTATGAAGTGACTGGTCTAGAGCTGGATACTTTGGTTCACACGGCCTGGGAGCAAGAAGGCGTTCTGGGGGCTCGTATGACTGGAGCAGGATTCGGGGGTTGCGCCATTGCTTTAGTTGCTAAGGATGCTGTGGAATCTTTCAAAGAAAATGTCGGCCGCAAGTATCAAGAAGTTGTCGGCTATGCCCCTAGCTTTTATATTGCTGAAGTAGCTGGCGGAAGCCGAGTGCTGGACTAATTCACAGAAAAGAAACTTGGGCTGACAGCAATGCCAGCCCTTTACTAGCAAGCGAAAGGAAGAACTATGTCCAAGAAGTTACTAGATGCTTTTGTATCTGAAGTGATTGACGATAGTAGCAGTTTTGAGGAAATGGACACCATCTATCTGAACAATCGTGTCATGGCTTTAGTTGGAGAGGAAGTAGCGGGCCAAGATACTGAGGCTGATCAGCTAATTGACCTGAAGGATGATTTGGTGGCTTTGGCTGTGAAGAATGGGACGATTGGTGATACCCTAGCTGAGCAGGATATACTGGGAGCTGAGCTCATGAACTTAATCACACCAGCCCCTAGCCAGCTCAATCGGGACTTCTGGACGACATATGCTTCTAATCCTGAGCAAGCTGTGGCTGATTTTTATCAGCTTAGTCAAAAGAATGACTACATCAAAGTCAAGGCCATCGCAAAAAATATTGCTTTCAAAGCGCCAACTGAATATGGAGATTTGGAAATCACCATCAATCTATCTAAGCCAGAAAAGGATCCTAAGGAAATTGCGGCAGCTAAAAAGGCTAAGAATAGCCATTATCCTGCCTGCCAGCTTTGCATGGAAAATGAAGGTTACCAGGGTCGCTTGGACCACCCTGCCCGTGCCAACCACC
This sequence comes from Streptococcus gordonii, assembly GCF_001578795.1. Taxonomy (GTDB): domain Bacteria; phylum Bacillota; class Bacilli; order Lactobacillales; family Streptococcaceae; genus Streptococcus; species Streptococcus gordonii_A. The sequence continues at coordinate 765,110 of NZ_KQ969106.1, read as the reverse complement.
GCATTATTCGATTTGACTTGGCTGGACAGGAGTGGGGCTTCCAGTATTCGCCCTATGCCTACTTTAATGAGCATTGCATCTTTCTGCACAGCCAGCACCTTCCTATGGCCATTAGCCGACTAACCTTTGAGCGCTTGTTGGACATCGTCGAGACTTTTCCAGGCTATTTCGCAGGATCCAACGCCGACCTGCCTATTGTCGGTGGCTCTATCCTGACCCACGACCACTATCAGGGCGGACGTCATACTTTCCCTATGGAAATGGCGGAGCTGGATTCTAGCTTTACTTTTAGCGGATTTGAAGAGGTGGAAGCAGGTATTGTAAAGTGGCCTATGTCCGTCATTCGGCTGAGATCTGAGAAGAAGGAACAGTTGATTGAGT
>NZ_KQ969106.1:762779-764252 GCF_001578795.1 Streptococcus gordonii | reverse complement strand
GATTGCCCGCAGGAAAGATGGATCTTTTGACCTGGACTTGGTCTTGCGGGACAATCAAACTTCCTCAGAACATCCGGACGGCATTTACCACCCTCATAGAGATGTTCAGCATATTAAGAAAGAAAATATCGGCCTGATTGAGGTTATGGGACTGGCTATTCTGCCGCCTCGGCTCAAGGAAGAACTCAAGCAGGTGGAAAAGTTTCTACTAGGAAAAGACTGCCAGGTTGCTGCCTATCATCAGGAGTGGGCCAATCAACTCAAAGACCTGAATCCAGATGTTACCGCTGAGACGGTGGAAGATGTGGTTCAGGCTTCAATAGGGCAAATTTTCAGCCGCGTGCTGGAAGATGCAGGAGTTTATAAGCGAACAGAGGAGGGGCAGGAAGCTTTCATGCGCTTTGTACAATCTGTCGGCATCCAGCCTTAGGAAATGTGTTATAATGAATCTAGCGCAAGAGGGAAAGGAAGTTTTATTGCAATTTTAGTGTTAGGAGGAGCTGGCTATATCGGATCGCACACGGTAGATCGTCTGGTAGCAGCAGGTAAGGAAGAAGTAGTTGTCGTTGATAATTTGGTGACTGGACACAGAGCAGCCGTTCATCCTCAAGCAATATTTTATGAGGGGGATTTGGCGGATAAGGACTTTATGCGTGGCGTTTTTGCCAAACATCCATCTATCGACGCAGTTATTCACTTTGCTGCCTTTTCACTGGTTGCAGAGTCTATGGCGGACCCACTCAAGTATTTTGACAATAACACAACCGGCATGGTTTCTCTCTTGGAAGTCATGCAGGAATGTGGTGTTAATAACATTGTATTTTCATCAACTGCTGCAACTTACGGAATTCCTGAGGAAGTTCCGATTCTGGAAACCACTCCGCAAAAGCCGATCAACCCTTATGGTGAGAGCAAACTTATGATGGAGACCATTATGCGCTGGGCAGATAAAGCTTATGGCATTAATTTTGTAGCCCTGCGTTATTTCAATGTGGCTGGTGCCAAACCAGACGGCTCAATCGGCGAGGACCACGGACCAGAGACCCATCTCTTACCAATCGTGCTTCAGGTAGCTCAGGGGAAACGTGAGAAGATTGCTGTCTTTGGCGATGATTACGATACTCCAGACGGGACCAATGTCCGCGATTATGTCCATCCTTTCGACTTAGCAGATGCCCATATTTTGGCTGTTGAGTATCTGCGTGCTGGCCAACCTTTAGATGCCTTTAACCTTGGCTCTTCGACTGGTTTTTCCAACCTGCAGATTGTAGAAGTAGCACGAAAGGTGACCGGACATCCTATTCCTTTGGAAATAGCAGAGCGGCGCCCAGGAGATCCAGATACGCTGATTGCTTCATCTGAAAAAGCAAGAAAAGTTCTGGGCTCGCAGCCGAAATTTGATAATATCGAAACCATCATCAAAACCGCTTGGAAATGGCATTCCAGTCATCCAAATGGCTATGATGATATAGT
>NZ_KQ969106.1:754323-762333 GCF_001578795.1 Streptococcus gordonii | reverse complement strand
TATATCACTCTGATGCCGGTCATTCTGGCTGGGGTTCTGAACATGATCTTTTGCAAGTCTTCACTGCTGCAGGCGGCTTATCGGCCAATGGATGCTGGGTTGATTTTAAAGGATGGGAAGAGGCTTTTTGGGGCTAACAAGACCTGGAAAGGTTTCTTGGGCATGATTGTCTGGGGAGCTTTGGCGCAGATTCTTTGGGGATTGCTCTTAAAGAGTATTCCTACCCTAGAGAAGCTGCACTTAGTCTATGCCTTCTACGAAAATACCTTGCTGTTTAATATGGTGCTTGGGGCTCTTTTGGGGCTGGCTTATGTTTTGTTTGAGCTGCCCAATAGTTTCATCAAGCGCCGTTTGGAAATCAGAGAGGGCAAGACGGCGGAAAATGGCTGGAAATGGACCTTTATCTGGATAGACCAGATTGATTCCTTGATTGGCTGTATTATTTTCTTGCTTTTCTATATCCCTCTGTCCTGGCAGCAGATGCTGGGCATTCTAATCCTAGGGGCGGGCACGCATCTGGGAGTCAATCGTCTGCTCTACTGGGCTAAGCTTAGAAAAAATCGTATGTGAGATGGGAGTTATTGATGAAAGAACTATGGCTGGAAAAAGAGCCTTCGGCAGCCTATGGCGGTAAAATCAATCAGTTAATCAACCTCTGTCAGCTGGGGCTTTCGGTTCCCAAGGCTCTGATTTTGCCGGCAGACCAAGTAATGGCTTGGCTAAGAGCAGCTCTGCCAGAATACTCAAAAGAGGGACTTAAAGAGTTAATTCATTTGGGTAAGGAGGAAATTGCGGAGCGTTTGCAGCAGTATCCCTTGGAGCTAGCTTGGCTACAGCAGTTAGCATACTTTTGTCAGGAAAATCAAGCTTATATCGTTCGCAGCAGTGCCCTTTTAGAAGACGGGCAGAACATGTCATTTGCTGGGCAGTATGACTCGATTGGCAATTGCCGGACACTGTCAGAAATTGAGCAAGGCATTCGTTCTTGTCTGCTTTCACTCTTTAATCCTGAAGCCTTGGCCTACTGGCAGCGTCAGGGCTTGGCAGAGAAGGATTTTGCCATGGCAGTGCTGATTCAGGAGCAGATAGAGCCTGACTTCAGCGGCGTCTGCTTTTCCCTAGATTTGGCGACTAATCAGGACCAGTCCATGTTGCTTGAGTATGTAAAAGGCTCGGCTGAGAGTTTGGTTAGCGGTCAAGTCAATCCTGAGCAGCTAGCTCTTGCTTGGTACAAGCCAGACTGGCTTCAGTTTGAAAAGACTGAAATCCCTCTGGCAGTCTTGCAGAAGCTGCATGAACTGGTGTTGGAGATTGTGGCGTATTTTGGTCGGCCGATGGATATTGAGTGGTGTACCGTACAAGAGCAAGTTTATCTACTGCAGGCTCGGCCTATCACGGCAGTACCAACTAAAATCGACAGTGGCCGCTGGACGACGGCGAATTTCCGGGATGGTGGCGTGGCGGCCCAGCCCTGTCCAAACCTGATGTGGAGCCTTTACCGCCATTCTTGGCAAGAGGCACTCTCTAGCTTTTTGCTGGCAATTGGCCTAGAGCCAGATGGTGTGATGCCACCGCTGATGCGCCTCCACTATGCACGGCCTTTCTGGAACTTAGGCGTGGTCAAGCAAGGTATGGAGCAGATTCCAGGCTATATTGAGCGAGACTTTGATGATGAGCTGGGAGTTAATAAAGACTACCAAGGTCAAGGTTTTACCAACAAATTAAGTCCAGCCTTGCTCTTGAATTTCCTGCGGGTAGCTTTAAAAACACAAAAAGTAACTAAAACCTTTCTGCATCAGGCGCCAGACAAGCTGCAAGAGCTGCGTCAGCAATTTAACCGCCTAAATCAAGAAATACGAGAACTGAACGACCAAAGCCCGCTACAAAAAGTCGAGAGTCTTTGGCAGTTAGTCCTAAATCAGGCTTATTTAGACAGTGAGGGAACTTATTTCTGGCAGGCCTACATCAATACGGTCCAGCTGTCTATGAAAAAGACCAGTCTACTCAAATGGCTGACGGTTGATGAATTTTTCCAACTGATAGCTAAGTTAGGAAATGTTTCGCATACCAAGCCTTTGGATCGAATGCTGGAAGCTGCGGATCTTATTTTGGCAGAGGAGAAACTGACAGACGATTGGTTGAAGCTATCGGTGGAAGAGTTGCAGGAACTGGCTGCACAATATCCTGAGCGAGCTGATTTTATCAAGATTCAGGATTTCCATAAGGACTTTGGCTATCACTCGGATCGGGAGCTGGACTTGCGAGTGCCTAGTTATGAAGAAGATGCTCATCAGGTTCTGACAGCGATTCAACAGTTGGTTGCTGATACAGCTTATTACCAGGCGGCCAAAGCTTCGCTCAGTCCTGTCTCAGAGTCTGAACTTAATCTTGCTCATCTATCTCGAGCCAAGCAGAAAAAGATAGAAAAAATCAGTCAAGATCTGCGGAACTTGCTCTGGTGGCGGGAGGAGTTCAAGGATATTTCCACGCGCTATTACCACCTCATTCGTCAGATTAGCCTTAAACTCGGCCGAGCCTATGAAAAGCGAGGCTTTCTGAAAAATGAACAAGATGTTTTTTACATTAAGAAAGAAAGTCTGACTTCCTTTATGGAAGGGCAAAAGACTGCCTATCAGCTTCAAGAAGAAGCGTCTGATAATCGGCATTATTGCCACGCCTATCGGAATTTTGAGCCAGTGGGTGATTTGACTGACAAAGAGATGAGCCTGGAAGAAGTGACCCATGAGAGTCAGGCTCTTCTGACGGGAATGCCAGCCAGCAGCGGTCAGGTGACTGGTCGGGTTCGAGTGCTCTTGGATTTGGCTGATATTGAGACGATTGAGCCGGGAGAAATCCTTGTCACTCGCTATACTGATACGGGTTGGAGTTATGTTTTCGGTATTCTGGGCGGTCTTGTGACAGAGTACGGTGGAGTTCTCTGCCATGCCTCCATTGTCGCTCGGGAATGCGGGATTCCAGCTCTGGTCTGCGCCAAGAATGCAACTCAGCTGCTAGAAACTGGCATGCTAGTAACCTTAGATGGAAGAAGAGGAGAAATAAGAATTCATGAAAAAGAATAAACCTTTGTTTATCGGTGAATACGATAAATCTGTTATCCTGACTTATATGGGCGCCGCTTTTGCACTGTTGGCAGTCTATGCCGTCATTCAGTCCCAGCTGCGTCTGGCCATGATGGCCTTTATCGTTAGCGGTATCTGTGACCTCTTTGATGGCGTGGTGGCGCGACGGATGAAGCGGACTGAAAGTCAGAAGCGTTTTGGCATTGAGATTGATTCGCTCTGCGACATGATTAGCTTTGCGGCTCTCCCGGCGGTGCTCCTCATGACTCAGCTGCCCTTGGGAGCGGCCAATATCATCTTGGCTGTCCTCTATGTCTTGGCTGCAGTTACGCGCTTGGCGCATTTTAACCGCTTGGCTAAGCATGATGAAGGATCTGACTCCTATTTTATCGGCTTGCCCGTGACTTACAGTGCCCTATTTTTTCCTCTGACCTATCTGGTCTGTCGATGGCTGGCACCTGGTCTCTATGCCTGGGTGTGGCTGGGCTTGTCTCTTTTGCTGCCCTTCCTATTTGTCTACAACTGCCGGATTCCCAAGCCAAACAAGCTGGCCTATCTGGCTTTTGCGATTCTAGCAGTTGCAAGTCTGATTGGTCTGGGGGTTCTCCCGCATGGTTAAGGTCTATCAGAGAAAGACTGGCCAAGTAGTGGAACCGACAGAATACAAGGCGGGGCTGTTAGATAAGCTTTATGGTACTGCTTGGGGTCGCTTCCTATTGCCTATCTTGACCCGACCTAGCCTGTCTTATCTTCTGACTTTGAAAGACTATACTGCATTTTCTCGAAAGAAAATAGCAGCTTTTGTTGAAAGTTATCAGCTGGATCTAGCTGACTATGAAGATGGCCCCTATTCTAGCTTCTCGGCTTTCTTCCAGAGAAAAATCAAGCCCAATCTGCGTCCGGTCTGTTCTGATAGTCAAGTACTGGCTGTGGCGGATGCTAAGTTAGAGGTTTTTACCATCAGTCAGGACTTGCAACTGATGATTAAGGGGCAGACATACAGGCTAGCTGACTTACTGTTGGATGAAGAGTTGGCTCAGTTGTTCAGTGGTGGAACAGCGCTAGTTTATCGTTTGGGAGTGGAAGACCTGCACCGCTATTTGGCTGCTGAATCCGGAAGCATCACCCACAGTCGAAAAATCAAAGGCCGCCTGCATACGGTCAGGCAGGTAGCCCAGAAACGGCGCTTGATTTACAAGGAAAATAAAAGAGAATACTGTCTTTTAGATACCGACCTAGGACCTATCCTGCAGATGGAAGTAGGGGCTCTTCTGGTAGGAAGAATATACAATCACAGTCAGGACCGTTTGGTCAGGGGACAGGAGAAGGGCTGCTTTGGTCTGGGTGGCTCAACCATTCTTGTCCTCTATCCAGCAGGTACGATTCGCTTGGATCAGGATATCCTGACTTACTCAGACCTCGGAATAGAAACCCAGATTCAAATGGGTGAAAAGATTGGAGAAAAGCTATGTTTAAACGATTAGCTGTTTATTATAAGGAAATGTTTCCTTTGCTGCCGCGCTTTTTTGTGGCTGCCATCATGTTTTTTGAGATTTATTTTGTCCTTCTGCTCAATGACGGAGTGACCACCTTTCACTTTGACCATCAGGAGTTGATTGGGATTTTTACGATTTTTGTCTTTCTGATGATTCTGCGGATTGCGGATGATTTCAAGGACTATGAGACCGACAGGCGGCTCTTTCCTCATCGGGCTCTGCCATCTGGACGAGTGAAAAAGAAGGACCTGGCTATTGCCCTCAGCTTTATCGTAGCTGTATCTGTACTTCTCAATGTTCTCTTTATGAACAATATTGGTTGGTTCCTCTTTCTCTATATCTACGGAACTCTCATGTCCTTCTGGTTCTTTAAGCGTGACAAGATTCAAAATTCTCTGCCACTGGCTCTAGTAACCCATAATCCGGTCATGATGATTTTGAATCTCTATACTATCTCTTTTGTCTGTTACAAGTACAATCTGCCTCTCTTGTCCCTGCCGACCGTCTTGCTGGCCTTTACCATGTATTTCCCAAGTCTGATCTGGGAAGTCTGCCGCAAGATTCGGGCACCAAAAGACGAGACAGAGTATGTGACTTATTCTATGCTTTTTGGCTACAGAAAAGCCACTCGCTTTATCGAGGTGGTGACTCTGCTGGATATCTTGACCAATTTCGCTCTCCTCTGGAATATTTCCCATGTCGGAGTGGTGGTCTTAGTGCTGAATGTCATCTGGATGACCGTCCAGTTTGAGCAGTTTATCAAGGATCCAACTCGCTTTAATATCCGGGAGCGGGTGGAGCGTTATACATATATCACGGAGACGACCATGGTTCTGTCCGTTGCTGTTTATCTCTTGATGGGGGTACTTTGATGAAAAGAATCAAGCAGACAGGGCTTGACCATGTCGGAGGCAAGGCCTATCATTTGCTGAAAATGCAGGCTGCTGGATTGCCGATTCCTGACTTTGCAGTGTTTGCTTTTGACTTTTTTCAAGAATCTGCCAGCTCTGCTGACTTGGAGCGGATGGAAGAAGCTTATTGGTCTGGAGAGTTGGACTTGTCCCAGCTCAGTCAGCAGCTACAGGACTGGGCCAGAGAGCAGTTTAGTCAAGAAGATTTGACAGAGACAGAAAGCTGGATTCGGCAGGAGTTTTCTCAGAATGACTATCGCTTCGCAGTCCGCTCATCGGCTACCATTGAGGATGGGAAGGTCTCCTCCTTTGCCGGTCAGTTTGAGAGCCAGCTCAATGTGAAGCCAGATGGACTTAAAGAAGCTATCCAAGCGACCTTGCTCTCTCTTTATCAGGAGTCGGCTCTTAGTTATCTGTTTGAGCAAGGCCTATCTTTGAAGCAGGCACAGATGAATTGCCTTGTTCAGGTTATGCAGGAGGGAGATTTGTCTGGGATTTACTTCACAGCTAATCCTAAGGGTATTCTGAACGAGCATATTATTGTTATTGGTCGGGGCTTGGGTAACAAGGTTGTCGAGGATAAGATTCCTACAACAATGGTGACGCTTCATCCCAAGGACCAACTCTTTTATACAGAGCAGACGAAGGACTCACCAGAATTATCACAGGAACAACTTGCGGAGTTACAGGCCTTGGCTGGTCAGGTGAGTCAGCTTTTCGGACCTTATATGGATATGGAGTTCACCTTCGCAAATGGTCAGCTCTATCTCTTGCAGGCACGACCTATTACCACCTTGCCAGAGGGACAGCAGATTATTCTGGATAACAGCAACATTGTCGAGAGCTATCCGGGCGTTTCCGGTCCTCTGACCATTAGCTTTATTCAAGAGGCTTATGCCAGCATTTTTCGAAGTCTGGCCCAGCGCGTGGTTGGCAAGGATGCCCCTGAGTTGGCTGCCTATGAAGCCACCTTTCAAAATATGCTGCAGCCGGTCAACAGCCGGATTTATTACCAGATTCAGAGCTGGTATCAGCTCTTGCAGCTTCTGCCTTTTTCGAAGAAAATCATTCCTATCTGGCAGGATATGCTGGGTGTTCGAGAGACAGAGGTACCTCAGATGCCGGTGCACCTTTCTGCTTTCAAACGTCTGCAAATCATGCTCCGCATTATTCGAGAGTTTTGGACGGCCCCCAAGCAAATGCGGCAATTGGAAGAGCAGTTTGCCCAGATTCAGCTCGAATACGAAACGAGCTTTTCTCCCGACGCAGATGCGGAGACTTTGATTGCCTTGGTCAGTAAGCTAAAAGAGGATATTCTGGCTCACTGGGACATTACGCTGGTCAATGACCTCTATGCTTTTGTCTATACCGGACTCCTGAAGAAGTCGCGTCGCGGTGGGGCTGTTCAGGCTGAGATTGCGGGAATTGAGCAGATTGAAAGCATGCGGCCGGCTTTGGCTCTGCAGGCTTTAACAGCTCAGCTGAAAGCAGAAGAAAATGCAGAGATTAGACAGGCTATGGAAAGTGAAAGTCCAGCAGTCTTTCTGACTCGCCAGCACCCTTTGGTCCAAGAAATAGTCCATTTTATCCATGAATTTGGTGATCGGGCTCCAGAAGAGTTGAAGTTAGAAACTCCAACCTTCCGAACGCACCCAGAGCGTCTGCTCAAGCTCCTGCTGCAAATGTGCCAGCAAGAGGAGAAGAAGTTGGCACCTCAGAAACTTGAAGAAGAGGTGCAAAAATCAGGCTGGTGGACGAATTTTCTTCGCAAGCGAGCCATGACTGGTGTTAAATATCGGGAAAGCTCCCGCTTAAACCGCACACGGATCTATGGCATGATGCGGCAGATTTTCCGAACGTTTGGGCAGCAATTAGCCGAGCAAGGACTGCTGGCTACGCCTGACGATGTTTTTTACCTGACAAAGGAAGAATTGTTTGAGTTGACCAGAAAGCCCAGAGATGTTAGTGGATTGGTAGCCGAGCGTCGAGAGAAGTTGGAGGCTGATAAGGAACTTCCAACCTTTAGTCGCTACGTTTTTGCTGGACAGGTCTTTGAGAAATACCTGAAACCGCAAAACCGCACCAGCAGTCATAATACGGCTAATCACGCCTTACAAGGGATTGGTTGCTCACCTGGCTGCGTCAAGGCTCGGGTTTTGGTCGTGGAAGATGTGCAGGAGATTGAGTCTGCTCAGGGCCGGATTATCGTGACCAAGATGACAGATCCGGGCTGGGTTTATCTTCTGACCCAAGCCAAGGGTGTCATTGCCGAGCAGGGATCTTTGCTCTCGCACACGGCCATTATTTCCCGCGAGTTGGGTATTCCTTCCATTGTCAATGTTAGAGGAGCTTGCAGTCAATTGCAAAATGGCGACTGGATTGAGATGGATGGCCTTACTGGCAAGATTCGACTGATCAAGGAGGAAGATCATGCTGGAAATTAAACCAGTCAAACCCAATACTGTAGAGCTGGCCGATTTTCTAGCCATGCCCAAACAGATTTACCAGCCAGACCACCTTATG
>NZ_KQ969106.1:753471-754303 GCF_001578795.1 Streptococcus gordonii | reverse complement strand
CGAGTCGATCAATGATCAACAGATTGCATCTGCTTTTATCGAGCATTTAGCAGGTTTTGCTCGCAGTCTCGGAGCTAGCAGGATTATCGGTCCCGTACAGGCAAGTTTTTGGCTGGGTTATCGAATGCAGCTGACTGGAACAAAGGAGCTCCCTTTCACAGGGGAGCCTCATAATCCAGCCTATTATCCTCAGCTATGGCAGGAAGCTGGTTTTGAGATCAAGGAGCGCTATCTATCCAATTTTTATCCCAAGGTCAGCAATCAAACTCATCAGGACAAGCTGGCTCATCGCTTTGAGTCTTTTGAAGAAGCGGATTTCACCATTTGCTCTCCAAAGAAGCAGGAGTGGGAAGAAGCTTCGCTGCAGGTTTTTGAGCTCCTCAATCGCCTCTATCAAGATTTTCCGATTTATCGGTCAATTTCTAGTCAGCAGTTCAGTCAGATTTTTCAAAAATACCAGTATATTCTTGATTTTTCTATGGTTAAGCTGGCCTATAAGGAGGGCAAGCTAGCTGGTTTTCTGATTGCCATGCCGGACTACGGTTCTCTGGTTTATCAAAAACTGACTCCGCTTAACCTAGCCAAGCTTTTTTGGACCAAGCGTTTTCCAAAACGTTATACGATTATGTATCTAGGAGTAGATGAGCAATTCTTGGGGTTGGGCTCTGCCTTGGCCTATCCGATTTTTAAAGAAGCACAGAAGCGACAGGCTTCAGCTATCGGTGCCTTGATTCATCAAAAGACAGTCACCCGCCATTATGCAGCAGAACTGCAGGGTAAGAAGCATGAGTATGGTCTCTTTGAGTTGGATTTAATAGATTATAATAGATTA
>NZ_KQ969106.1:748546-753130 GCF_001578795.1 Streptococcus gordonii | reverse complement strand
CAAATGTTGCGCAACAAATGTATTAGAAAGGAATATCATGCCTCCAAAAATAAATTCACCAAAGAAGAAATCATTGAAGCTTGTCTAGATCTTGTTCGAGAGGAGGGCAAGTCGGCGGTCACGGCACGCTCTGTTGCTGCTAGATTGAAGTCTTCACCTAAGGTCATTTTTGGTCTCTTTGATAACATGGAAGAATTGAGTAAGGCCATTGTTATTGCTGCTGAGGAAACCTTTGTCAGACAAGTTGAAATCGCCTTGCGGGAAGAAAAAGCCTTTCGAGCTGTTGGGATTGCCTATATCAGATTTGCAGCAGAGGAACCCCAGCTTTTTCAATTGATTTTTATGAATGACTCCGAACGTGCAATTCATCAGTTTTCTGAATTTTTACCAATCAAAGATTACAGTTATGAAAAAATGATTTTGTCCATTCAAGAGGAATATGGACTTTCAAGACAGTTATCAGAGCAACTTTATCAGCATCTATTTATTTATTCACATGGAATTGCCAGTATGACTGCTGCAGGAATCTATCGTTTTTCACCAGCAGAACTAACTGCCATGCTGACACAAGTTTTCACAGCTCTTATAAAGGAATTATTAGGAGGAAATCATGATTGAACTAAAGGGAGTAAGAAAGTCCTACGGAGCTAATGAAGTTTTAAAAGGTATCGATTTTCGGATAGAAAAGCAAGATTATTTAGTGATTTTGGGAGCTTCTGGATCGGGCAAGTCAACCTTACTAAACATTCTTTCAGGCCTTGAAAAACCAGATCAGGGTGAAGTTTTATATGATGGGGAAAATATTGCATTTTTGAGCGAATGCAAGCTGATAAAGTTTCGTAAGGATCACATCGCTTTTATATTCCAGCAATATTATTTATTGCAAGAGTTGACGGTAGAGCAAAACGTTAAAATGGGAGCCTATCTTGCAAAGAATCAGGATTACCTTCCAATCATCGAAGCCATGGGTTTGAAAGAAAAGTTCCATCAATATCCTAGTGAACTATCGGGTGGAGAGCAACAACGCGTAGCGATTGCTAGAGCCTTGGCTAAGAAGCCAAAGGTACTTTTCCTTGATGAGCCTACAGGAGCTCTAGATGAGGCGACAGGCCGCCAGATTCTCTCTTTTATTGCTCAAATGAAAAAAGAGCTTGGATTTACCCTAGTGATGGTCACTCATAATGAGCATATAGCCCAGCTGGCAAATACTGTGGTGAGGGTAAATAGTGGACAAATTCAGGACATTGTGGTTAATGAAGAGCCAAAGAGCGTAGAAGAGATTGGGTGGTAGATTATGGTAGTCAGTATCAAAGATTTACGGAAATTATCTGTTGTCTCCATTATCAGCTTTTGTGCAGTTTTGGTCTCGACTTTATTTGTCAATTTTTACCTTGATCTTCAATCTATTGAGGTTGAGACATTATCTCTACCAGCCAAGGCTTATTACGATGCTCAAGTTTTCATTGCTAAATTTGTCTCCTTGGTTAGTGGAGGAGTGCTTTCTCTCTTAGCTGTTCTTCTCTTATTCTTTTATATCAAGCAGTTTATTGATGACCATAAGGAAGAGTTAGGGATTCTAAAAGCCTTGGGCTACCAAAATGTTGAATTAGCTAAGCATTTCTGGATTTTTAGTTGCTCTGTTTTTCTAGGAGCCTTGCTTGGGTTTGCTTCATCATTCTTCTTTATGAAGGACTTTTATGATTTGCGCAATCAAAAAGGTCTCTTGCCTAACATTGAAATTCATTTTCATTGGCAATTGTTCCTCGCTATGGTCATCTTGCCGACTTTCGTATTTGCTTTATTAGGAATCGGCTATGCCTTGATTAAATTGAAGCAACCAAGCCTTTATTTGCTGAAAAGATTAGAGTTAGCACAAGTAAAGCAAAAGCATCACAAAACTAAAGTAAATAGATCTTTTTTGCAAGAGTTGGGGGCTGTTCATTTTTATAAAAGGAAATTATTGATTTTCTTTGTAGTCTTTGCAGCATTTTCTTTTGCAGCTATGATGCAGCTTTCCCTAGGAATGAAAGACTTTTTAGATGGTACGATTCAAGTCATGATGATGGGAATAGGCATTCTTTTGTCACTTTCAATTTTGCTCCTTTGTCTAGGTACTGTCGTCCAAGAAAATAAAGCCAGTTTGGCGCTTATGAAGGCTTTTGGCTATAGCCAAAAAGAATGTAGTCGAGTTATTTTTGCTCGTTATCGAGTGGTTGCTTACCTTGGCTTTGTCTTAGGGACGGTATATCAGTATGCCCTGATGAAGATACTACTCAAAGTCATTGTAAAGAATGTTCAGGGTGTGCCCGATTATTCATTTGATGTTCAGCTTTGCTTAATCGCCTTCTTAGCCTTTGTGATCTTATATGAATTGCTCCTTGCCTACTATGTCAAAACTATTGAAGGCTTGACCTTAAAAAAAGTCATGCTAGCTGAATAATATAAATAATCTAGCTTTTACACTGATAAACCCATCTGTAAAAGCTATTTTTGTGCTATAATGATAAAAAAATATGAGGAGATTAAAATGAATCAAACTGTTCAATATTTACAAGAATTAACGGCTATTCCTTCCCCAACAGGCTTTACGGCTGAGGTGGCAGACTATCTAGTGAAAACACTGGAAAAAATGGGCTATGAGCCTGTTCAGACCAATAAAGGCGGCGTTCATGTTGTGGTTAAGGGAGAAAATGATGCCCAGCATCGGGTAGTGACTGCCCATGTGGATACACTGGGGGCTATTGTTCGGGCTATTAAGCCAGATGGTCGTCTCAAGCTAGATCGGATTGGTGGCTTTCCTTGGAACATGATTGAAGGAGAAAACTGTCTAGTCCATGTGGCCAGCAGTGGCAAGACTATCAGTGGGACTATCTTAGTTCACCAGACTTCCTGCCATGTCTATAAGGATGCTGGGACGGTTGAACGTAGCCAGGACAATATGGAAGTCCGTTTGGATGAAAAGGTGACGAATAAGAAAGAAACACGGGATTTAGGAATCGAAGTCGGCGATTTTATTTCCTTTGATCCTCGTACCACAGTTACCGATTCAGGCTTTATCAAGTCTCGTTTTCTGGATGACAAGGTCAGCGCAGCTATTTTGCTCAATCTTTTGCGCGTCTACAAAGAGGAACATATTCAGCTGCCAGTGACGACTCATTTTGCTTTCAGTGTCTTTGAAGAGGTTGGGCACGGTGCTAATTCCAGCCTGCCGGCGCAAGCGGTAGAGTATCTGGCTGTTGATATGGGCGCTATGGGTGACGACCAGCAGACAGATGAGTATACTGTTTCCATCTGTGTCAAGGATGCTTCAGGTCCTTATCACTATGAATTTCGCCAGCATTTGGTAAATTTAGCCAAGGAGCAAGACATTCCTTACAAACTGGACATCTATCCATTTTACGGATCAGACGCCTCTGCAGCTATGAGTGCAGGAGCAGAAGTTAAGCATGCTCTTTTAGGCGCTGGTATTGAATCTAGTCACTCTTATGAGCGGACGCATATTGATTCAGTCGTCGCGACAGAGCGCATGGTCGATGCTTATTTGAAAAGCGAGTTAGTAAAATAGGTTAAAGTGGAGTCCTATGCTGAAAACTATGCTAAAGCTTCTTAAATATCTCTCAAGCTTACTTCTATTCATTCTAGTTCTTGTGTTTTTATACCATCAATATAGTCTGAACAAAGAGAAAAAGTTCCTCACCTCTAGTATCGGTCAGCGAGTAGAGGTAGACGGAAAGCAAATGAATGTCTATGTGGCTGGAAATGGACCGAAAACCTTGGTCTTTCTCTCGGGTAGTGGAACTAGTTCACCTATTCTTGATTTCAAATCCCTGTATTCCAAACTTGTAAAGGACTATCGAGTAGTTGTGGTAGAGAAGTTTGGATATGGCTTTAGCGATGACTGGTCTAAACATCGTGATTTGGATACTATTCTAAGTCAAACAAGGAAAGCTTTACAGAAGGCTGATGTCAAAGGGCCATATGTTCTCCTTCCTCATTCTATGTCGGGACTTGAAGCCATACATTGGTCTGCTTCTTACCCTAAGGAAGTTGAAGCGATTATTGGTTTAGATATGTCCTTTCCACAAGCATACGATAATTATAGACCCAATCAGCTTCTATACAAGACTTTGCAATTTGCTGCTAACTTGGGTCTGAGTCGATGGCTTTATTCTGCAGATAAAGAGGTTCATTCCCTGTCTAATGGTTCTTTAAATCTTAAGGAAAGGTCGATTTATAAAGCTTTATTCTATCGACGCCCCTTATCTAATGCCATAATAAAGGAGGCAGAAGAAGTAAAAAAGAATGCAAAACTTGTAAAACAAGACAAAGTCCCTGCCATTCCATATTTACTATTTGTATCCAATGGCCAAGGGACAGGTTTTGCTAAACAGGAGTGGCAAGATATGTCAAAAGACTTTGCTAAATATCATAAAAATGTTCAGCTAAAAATTTTTGATGTTCCGCACTATATTCATAGTTATATTCCTGATGAGCTTGCTAAGGAAATAAGAAAATTTTTGAAGTAAGTTCTGGAAAGGATATCTAGCAGATTTAATAAAAAACGAGGCTGGGACAAAAGTCCTA
>NZ_KQ969106.1:744894-747897 GCF_001578795.1 Streptococcus gordonii | reverse complement strand
AATGACCGATTTTTGTCCCACTATCGTTTTTCTAATATTTATTTTTTAAAAAAATTAATATAAATTTGTAGCTTGATGGGTTATGATAAATAAGACACACTAGAAATGAGATACAGAGATAGGATAGGTGTATGAGAAAACATAATAAAAAAAGAATTAATATAAAGAAACTTCTTTTCTTTAGCTTGCTTAGTTTTACAGTGGTTCTTGCCCTCTTTTTTGGAGTCAAGAGAATTTACTCATATTTTCAAGATAAGGAGTACCAGGAGAAGATTGAAGCCTTAATTTCCAAGGAAGAGAAAAATTACGCTTCAAATACTGAGAAGAAGAGTAGACAAGAGGGGAGCCACTATATTGAAACTTTCTATCCATTGCGGGATGGCCAAGTCAATTCAATCGTCAAAGAAATGATGGATGCTGACTGTCAAACCATCAAGAATGACCATAAAAAAGATAGTAAGATTGATCAATTGACTTTCTATTATTCAGAAGAAAAAGATACCAGTCTAACTGATGTAAAAGAAGTTTTGGTTCATCGAAAGGACTATCAAGCTAAAAATAGGAAAATTAGTCCTGCGGAAACTCGTCAAATAGCTTGGAGCTATCTAGGTTCAGATGGCAATCGTTTCACCTTAGATAAGGTCTTTCAGGATGCAGAAGTTGCAAAAGAAGTCCTCCTAAGTGAAATCTCTAGCCAACTCACCTTTAGACGGATAGATGAGACGGCCCAGACAGAAGTTCTTAACAGTATGTCCACGAGTGACTTAAGCCAGTGGAATTTCCGGTATGAGAATAGTCATTTTTCTATTAGCTTACCTAGGGAAATTCAAGGCTTGACTAGTATAGATGTCCCTTTATCCAGCCTTTATAATCAAATCAACCCTTCTTTTCTTAAAGGAGCAGACTTGGAAGCATATCAGAATTGTGAATCTAAAAGACATGAAAAAATGGTTGCTCTGACTTTTGATGATGGACCAGATGGTAAAACAACACCACAAGCGTTGGATATCCTAAAGAAATATGGTGTTAAGGCTACTTTCTTTATGTTAGGTCAAAATGTAGTAAGCAATCCTGACATTGTCAAGAGAGTAAAAATGAAGGTCATCAAATTGGAATACATACATGGGATCATCCTGTTTTAACTAAATTGCCTATAGAAACAGTCAAAAAAGAAATTTTCGATACCCAGACGGCTATATGTAATGTTGTAGGAATTAAGCCAACGATTACGAGACCACCTTATGGAGCTATTAATTCTACGATTCAAAATGCGATTGACCAATCCTTCATCATGTGGAATGTGGATAGTCTAGATTGGAAGACACGGAATACTAAAGCCATTATGCAGGAGGTTGCCAAGACCCAACCAGGCTCTATCATCCTCATGCACGATATACATCAGACCAGTATTGATGCTCTTCCTAGTGTCATCCAGTATCTGCAAAATAATGGCTACACTCTGGTGACGGTCGATGAGTTGCTAGAAGGTCAGTTAGAGCCACATCGTATCTATTATAGTAGAGACTAAGAAAGTTCTTGGGTTTGGATTTTTGAAATCATTGTTGGTAATGAGTAAAAGCAAAAAGCTTTGGAAACATTAGATTTCCAAAGCTTTTTTAGCTTAACTCGTTACATAAAGTTCTTGGTTTTTTAGTACAATTTCGCGAACAGAAGCGTATTTTTTCAATGTCTTCAGCTCTTCTGGATGGCTGATGAGGGTGATAACAGAACCATACTTTCCCATACGTCCTGTCCGACCAGATCGGTGGGTATAGGTTTCGATGTCGCGAGGAAGCTCATAGTTTACTACGCATTCCAGAGAGTCAATATCGATGCCTCGGGCAACTAGGTCAGTGGCCAGCAAGAGAGTAATCTGATGGTCTTTAAACTTATCAAGAATCACCTTTCTGAACTTAACATTGACATCACTGGCAAGTGAAACAACATTGGCTTCTCGATACTGAAGTTTTTCCTCAGCACTACCCAGATCAGATAGAGAATTGAAGAAAACCAACCCACGAAATTCTTCTACATTAGACAGTTTGCGTAGCAACTCTACTTTGTCACGTTTTTCAACTTGTATGTAAAAATGCTGGATATTGTCCAAGACTTGATTATCAATGCTGATTTTTAGGGTGTCTTTAGCAATCTTATCGTGGTCGAACTTAGCGGTGGCGCTCATATATACCAGCTGGTGGTCACGAGGTGCATAGCGAACGATTTTATCAACAAAATAATACTGAGAATCGCTGAGCAGTTGGTCAAATTCATCTAAAACGATTGTATCAATATTCATCATCTTAATTTTTTTCAGCTTGACCAATTCAAAAATTCGACCTGGAGTACCAATGATAATTTCAGGTCCTTTTTTTAGACGTTCAATCTGGCGCTTTTGACTGGATCCAGAAATGAATAGCTGAGCGTTCAAACCAAGTGAGTCTGCCCAGCTTTTGCAAACTTCAAAGATTTGTCCAGCCAACTCAGTATTAGGAGCTAAAATCAAGAGTTGTTGAGCTTTTTTTGGCGTTATCTTAAGTAGACAGGGAAAGAGGTAGGCTAGAGTTTTGCCAGTTCCCGTTGGACTTATCCCTAAAACAGATTTTCCTGATGAAATTGGCTCAAATATCTCTTCCTGTATACTTGTAAGCTCTGAAAATCCTAAGTCTTCTAACTTGTCTTGCCAAGAGCTAGGAAAATGTATTTTAATCATAATCAACCTCAAATCTAATGCCAGCATCCTTGCGCATGGTCCACAATGTTTGGTGAACGGCAGATGCTGATTCTAACCATTCCTCATAAGCGTTTTTTTCTTTCCCCAGTAATACTGTTGCAAAAGCTTGAGCTTCCTCCTGCATGGTATGAGAAGCTTGCTGGATGGGAAGAATGGTTTCTTGTCCATCTAGTCCTTGGAAAATAGCAGAGCTGATAAATTCAATACTGTCTAAAGTCAGAGTTCCCTGATTCGTGTAGATTTCAGCAGGTAGATTGCTATTGATATTTTTT
>NZ_KQ969106.1:739968-744874 GCF_001578795.1 Streptococcus gordonii | reverse complement strand
GGTATATTAAAGCTCCCACTCCGTTTAAGTCAACGGTATTAGGTAATTGATAAGCACTGTATCGGGCAGATAGAGGGGAACCAAAGAGTCTAATAGCAGCGTAGACGGGATAGACACCTAGGTCCATTAAAGCTCCACCAGAAAACTTAGCAGAAAAGACATTAGGCTCTTTACCTGCAAGTAGTGTCTGCATCTTAGAAGAATATTTGGCATAGGTGAAGTGAGCTCCCCAGATAGTCTTGTCCTTGAGGAAGCCTTGAATAGTAGAGAAGGCTTCTTCATGATAATTACGGGCAGCTTCAAAAATATAAACTTCTTTTTTCTTAGAAAGGGCCACTAGTTCTTGCCATTCTTCCGGTAGCGACACAGCTGGTTTTTCAATAATCGCGTGTTTACCTGCTAAAATAACTTGTTTAGCCTGCTCAAAGTGCAGGGAATTTGGACTTGCAATATAGACTACATCGAGCGAACTTTTTAAAAAATCAGTCAAATCACTAAAAAGTTCTACATTTTGATAATCTTGGGCAAAGGCTTGAGCAGAAGTTAAGCTCCGTGAATATACAGCCTGTAACTCATAATGGCCACTGAGTTTAGCAGCCTTGATAAACTCATGGGAAATCTGTCCTGTACCAATAATACCTAATTTTAACATGCTTCCCTCCTTTAAAAATCTCTCTATTTTTTACTGATTAGCCCTTTCATTATACCATGATTTGGTGTAAAATAGATAGGATTAAAAATATTGGAGCAAGAAATGCAAAACAGACCTATTATTATTGGAGTGACCGGTGGATCAGGTGGAGGTAAAACGAGCGTCTCCAGAGCAATTTTATCTAATTTCCCGAATGAAAAGATTGCTATGATTGAGCATGATTCATACTATAAAGACCAGTCTCATCTGACTTTTGAGGAAAGGATTAAGACCAACTATGACCATCCTTTTGCCTTCGATACAGATCTAATGATTGAACAAATCAAGGAACTTTTGTCTGGTCGTCCAGTGGATATCCCCACTTACGATTATACAGAGCATACTCGCAGTTGCAAAACCTATCGTCAGGATCCCCAAGATGTTTTTATCGTAGAAGGGATCTTGGTACTTGAAGATCAGCGCCTGCGTGACCTGATGGATATCAAGATTTTTGTTGACACAGATGATGATGTTCGAATCATTCGTCGAATTAAGCGGGATATGGAAGAACGTGGTCGTAGTCTGGATAGCGTTATTGAACAATATTTGGGTGTTGTGAAACCCATGTATCATCAATTTATTGAGCCAACTAAGCGTTACGCTGATGTGATCATCCCAGAGGGAGCATCCAACAAAGTTGCTATTGACTTGATTACAACTAAGATTGAAAAAATCTTAGAAGAAGCTAGAAATTAATGAGGAGGAAGTCTAGTAAACAGCTAGACTTTTTAAATAAAATGAGAAATATTGTGAAAAGAGAATTTCATTCCCGATCTAAATTTTTCGCTTGTTTGCTAACATTTTGTGCGGGGTTTGTGGATGCCTATACCTTCATTGAAAGGGGAGGGACCTTGGTAGCTGGGCAAACAGGAAATGTTGTTTTCCTTTCAGTTGAATTGATTAATCATGAGACAAGAGAAATTGAAGTAAAACTGGCTACAATGTTAGCTTTTATGCTAGGGATCTTTTTAATGACGGTTTTTCAAAATCTTTTTGAAAAATCCTGGTGGCGACTTTCGAGCATTGTGCCACTAATTCTAGTATCTTCTGTAATTGGTTTTTTGCCAGCCAACTTCGCCAATATCTATATTGTACCTCCTCTTGGTTTTTGTATGGGCTTAGTAGCGACAGCTTTTGGAGAAGTAGATGGCATTGCCTATAATAATTCCTTTATGACAGGTAATCTTAAGAAGACCATGGTTGCTTTTGGGACTTACGTTCGAACAAAAAAAATACCTTATTTAGAAGAAGGCTTGTTTTTTGTGGCTCTTTTAGCTAGTTTTGTGACGGGAGCCATTGTGTCTACCTATCTCATCCAATTCTGGTATTTGAGAACGATCTGGTTAGTAAGCTTGATTTTATCAGCCTTTCTAATCTTTAGATTAACTCAATATCTGCGTAGAAGATAACAAGTATATAGCATTAAATATAAACTGAGATTACCTTATCTCAGTTTTTTTGTTTCGAAATTTAGTTAAGTCGACTTGACGTCATAAATTACAGAATACATACCCGAGTTATTTTTAAAGGATTAGAAAATTTCCTTGATTTTTAATTGCGGGCATAGAAGGATTGAGCTAGGAGAGTCTCTTTATGATATAATAATAGGGAAATAAGGAGGAATGAAAATGTCTAAGATAATTAATACAAATAAAGCACCTAAAGCTATTGGTCCCTATGTTCAAGGACGAGTAGCTGGCAATCTTTTGTTTGCAAGTGGCCAGATCCCTTTGTCACCAGAAACTGGTGAGATTGTCGGTAGCACGATTGAGGAACAGACTGAGCAAGTTCTTTCAAATATCAAGGCTATTCTAACAGAAGCCGGAACTAATTTTGATCATGTCGTGAAAGCAACTTGTTTTTTGAGTGATATCAATGATTTCGCGGCTTTTAACGCTGTTTATCAAACAGCTTTTTCAAGCGCCTATCCTGCACGATCTGCTGTAGAAGTAGCGCGCCTGCCTCGGGATGTTAAAATTGAAATTGAAGTCATTGCTGAGCTAGATTAAAGGTCTAGCTGGAGGGGAGAGAATATGCCAGAGAAAGAGATGAAACTAGTCATTGTTACAGGAATGAGTGGTGCAGGAAAGACAGTAGCTATTCAGTCATTCGAAGATTTGGGCTACTTTACCATTGATAATATCCCGCCAACACTTGTACCTAAGTTCCTGCAATTATTGGAAACAACTAATGATATTGACAAACTAGCTCTTGTCGTGGATATGCGTAGTCGTTCATTTTTTGCTGAAATTCAGAATGTTTTAGATCAGGTTGAAAACAATTTAGAAATTGATTTTAAAATTCTCTTTCTAGATGCGGCTGATAAAGAATTAGTTGCTCGTTACAAGGAGACACGACGTAGTCATCCATTGGCAGCAGACGGTCGGATTTTAGACGGAATTAAGTTGGAGAGGGAATTGTTAGCGCCTCTCAAGAATCTCAGCCAGAATGTTGTTGATACGACAGATTTAACTCCTCGTGAATTGCGAAAGACTATTTCAGAACAGTTTTCTGACCAGTCTCAACAACAATCTTTTCGTGTTGAGGCCATGAGTTTTGGGTTTAAGTATGGGCTTCCTTTGGATGCGGATCTGGTTTTTGACGTCCGTTTTTTACCAAACCCATACTATCAGCCAGAACTGCGTAATCAAACAGGACTTGATAAACCAGTCTTCGACTATGTCATGAACCATGAGGAGTCAACTGAATTTTATCAACATCTACTGAATTTAATTGAACCGATTTTACCTGGTTACAAGAAAGAGGGAAAGTCAGTCTTGACAATTGCTGTTGGTTGTACTGGAGGTCAACATAGAAGTGTTGCCTTTGCTCAGCGTTTGGCAGACGATTTAGCTAAAAATTGGCCTGTCAACTGTAGCCATCGTGACAAAGACCGCAGAAAGGAAACGGTAAATCGCTCATGAGAAAGCCCAAAATAGCTGTTATTGGTGGTGGAACCGGGATTTCCGTTATCCTTGATAGTTTACGAAAAAGGGATGTAGATATTTCTGCTATCGTTACGGTTGCTGATGATGGGGGGAGTTCAGGTGAGTTAAGAAAGAATACTCAGCTAACTCCTCCAGGCGATTTACGAAATGTACTTGTTGCTTTGTCTGATATGCCAAAGTTTTATGAGCGAGTCTTTCAGTATCGCTTTGCTGACCAAGATGGACCTTTGGCAGGCCACCCTTTAGGAAATTTAATTATTGCTGGTATTTCTGAAATGCAGGGCTCAACCTATAATGCCATGCAAATTCTGACTAAGTTTTTCCATACAACGGGAAAAATCTATCCATCCAGCGATAGTCCATTAACCCTTCATGCTGTTTTTACTGATGGTGTCGAAGTAGCTGGTGAGAGTCTGATTGCCGATTATAAAGGCATGATTGACCATGTCTATGTGACTAATACTTATGATGATGAAAAGCCCCAAGCCAGTCGTAAGGTTGTCCAGACTATTCTAGACAGCGATATGGTCGTACTTGGTCCAGGATCACTTTTTACCTCTATTTTGCCAAATTTGGTGATTGAAGAGATTGGCCAAGCTCTACTTGAAACCAAGGCTCAGGTGGCTTATGTCTGTAATATTATGACCCAAAGAGGGGAAACTGAACACTTCACGGATGCCAATCATGTGGAAGTTTTGCATCGTCATTTGGGACAAAAATTTATCGATACAGTGCTGGTGAATATTGAAAATGTTCCAAAAGATTATATGAATTGTAATAAATTTGATGAGTATTTGGTGCAGGTTGAGCATGACTTTAAGGGACTTCAAGAACAAGTTCCCCGTGTTATTTCTTCTAATTTTTTACGTTTGGAAAATGGTGGAGCCTTCCACGATGGAAATTTAGTTGTAGAAGAGTTGATGAAGAACATTCAGGTGCGAAAATGAGCTTTACGGTAAAGGTAAAAGAAGAATTATTGGTGCTAGGTACCAAGAGTAAGAGTGAATTAGCCGCTATCATGAAGATGTCTGGTAGTTTAGGTATTGCTAGTCAAGGACTGATTTTATCCATTACAACTGAGAATGCGAAAATTGCCCGTCATATTTATGAGTTGCTGTTGAGCTTTTATCAGGTGAAATCTGATATTCGTCATCACCAGAAAACTAATTTACGAAAAAATCGTGTCTATACGGTTTTTCTAGATGAAAAAGTTGAAGATATCTTGTCAGACTTGCATCTGGCGGATGCTTTCTTTGGAATCCAAGAG
>NZ_KQ969106.1:737784-739181 GCF_001578795.1 Streptococcus gordonii | reverse complement strand
AGTATGCGAGACCCAGAATCCGGTAAATACCAACTAGAAATCGTTTCTGTCTATTTGGACCATGCTCAAGGACTTGCTAGTTTGATGCAGCGTTTCTTACTAGATGCCAAAACCATTGAACGAAAAAAAGGAGCTGTTACATATTTGCAGCGAGCAGAAGATATCATGGATTTTCTGATTGTTGTTGGAGCAATGGAGGCCATGGCTGAGTTTGAAGCCGTGAAAATCCTTCGGGAGACTAGAAATGACCTCAATAGGGCTAATAATGCAGAGACTGCCAATATAGCCCGAACTGTGACAGCCAGTATGAAGACTATCAATAATATTGTCAAGATTATGGAGACGAGTGGCTTGGAAAGTCTGCCAATTGATTTACAAGAGGTGGCACATTTGAGAGTTAATCATCCTGACTATTCTATCCAGCAGTTGGCTGATAGCCTTAGTAAACCTCTGACCAAAAGTGGCGTGAATCACAGACTTCGGAAAATTAATAAGATTGCTGATGATTTATAACAAGGAAAACTAGAAACGGCTCTAGTTTTCTTTTTTTAGCAAGTGACAGCTAGACTTTGTCATGATACCGCATAGGAATGTCATCTTTTTGTCACAAAAGTAATAGGAAATTAGTGTAAAATAGATCTATTATGATTTTAGAGCAGGCAGAATCAATCTTCTGACTTGTTACAAAAAGGAATAAAAATGAAAAAAATAATCAAACGTTCTGTAGTTGGTCTTCTTGTCTTATTATTTGGCCTGATCCTGATTTTGGTACCTTCCTCAATTCAATCCTCTGATCAGTTAAAGAATGTAGAGAGCACAATTAGTTTGTCTAGTATGGTTGAATCTGGACTTCAGAATGCAACCGTAGGAACAAATGGTTTAAGTACAGAGATTACGATTAACAGCAAACAATTGAATCAGTTACTGAAATCATTTTTGACTGATAATCAGAGTCAAGAATTATTGGAGAGTGCTTATAGTATTGAAGGAGATAAATTGAGATTGCAACTTCCTATAAAAATCCTTGGGGTTGATAGCAAACTTGATTTGCGCTTCCACGCGGCCTATGAAAACCATACCCTACGATTTGATCTTGCTAGCTCTCGTCTTGGTAACCTCCCAGTACCAAAAGCTATTGTAGCTTCGATTTTACAAAATAGATTAAAAGACCAGTCCAGTAATTTAGCCATGGAACAAGAGACAATATTGGTTTCTCTACCAGAGTCTCAGTTTAAAATTACAGGACTTAATATACAGGATAATACTGCCAAAGTTAAGCTGACAATGAATATGTCAGGTTTGATAGGCCAGTAGGAGTAGATATTATGCCTATGGTAAATTTAGCTCAGCTTGATGTCATTTTAATTAATAGCAACTTGCGTTTGCGAGCTTATGAT
>NZ_KQ969106.1:726564-737764 GCF_001578795.1 Streptococcus gordonii | reverse complement strand
GCAGAGGTGGGACGACGAAATCGAATTCTAACGAATGACCGATTTCTGTCCCACTCTCTTTTCTTGGTATCAGGATCCAGAGCTTGTCTATTTCGTTGACGGCAAAAAAGGAATTTATTCTCTAGAAAAGATCAAGAAGATGTATGAGGTCCTTAGTCAGCGAGGAGAACTATATTTCATTGAAGTTAAGCAGGATGGATCCTGGTTGCCAATTGGTGATGTGACTTTTTCAGAGAATGACTTACCTATTGTTATTGGAGTGGAGTCTTATCGATCTATTGGGATTGGACGAGAGGTTATCGCAGCATTGATTGAGAGGGCTCGATCTCTGTCTTATCGTCAGTTACGGGTTCAGGACATTTATGATTTCAATCTCTCTTCTAAAAAACTATTTACTTCATTCGGTTTTTATCCTTATGAAGAGACGGAGCTGGGACATCGTTATGTTTTAGATTTACTTTTACCTTTAACTGATATTCAGCCCAGCCAATTTTTCCTTTCAGAAAAAAAGCTAGAAGAAATTGCGACATGGTTTGACCAAGAAGAATTAAAGCCTTTGCCAGTAAAAAGATGGAAGGGGGAATGGTTCTTGACAGATGGTCATAGCAGAGCTTTCACAGCATACCTTAGAGGAAGGTCAGAAATACCAGTATATTTTGACAGAGACGACATAAATTTAAAATTTTATTCTAATTGCATTAGACGCTGTAAGGAAAAGAAGATCTTGTCAATAGCTGATTTGAAGGACCGTATCTTATCTGATGAAGCCTACCAAACAGAATGGCTTGACTGGTGTAAAAATTCCTTTGAAAGTATGAATGACATGGACAGCTAATTCGTCTTTTTTTCACTAGTTGTGATATAATAAACGAGAAAGAATTAGAATAATATCATAATAAATCAAAGGAGTAGCGGATGCTATACGAATTTTGTGCTGAAAATGTAACCTTGCTTGAAAAAGCAATGCAAGCAGGAGCTCATCGTGTTGAACTCTGTGACAATTTAAGTGTCGGAGGAACCACGCCAAGTTATGGAGTCATTCGTGCTGCAGTGGACTTGGCTAAGTCTTATGATACCACTATAATGACCATGATTCGCCCTAGAGGCGGTGATTTTGTTTATACTGATCTCGAAGTGGAAATCATGCTAGAAGACATCAAAAAGGCGCGTGAAGTTGGAAGCCAGGGTGTCGTATATGGCCTACTGACAAGGGAGAATGAACTGGATACAGAAAATCTTGAGTCTTTGCTGGCTGTGTCTCAAGACTTAGAAGTAGTTTTTCACATGGCTTTTGATTCTATTCCAAGAGACAAACAGTTTGAGGCCTTGGATTGGTTGGCTGAGCACGGTGTTAAGCGCATTTTGACTCATGGTGGTCCAGCTTCAGAAACGATTCAAGAACACTTTGCTTGGTTAAAAGAGCTGGTGGCCTATGCTGACAAGCGAATCCAAATCCTTCCAGGAGGTGGCATTACGACTCAAAATCGTGGTGAAATTGTTGCTGAGTTGGGTGTGGATCAGCTACATGGAACCAAAGTTGTATTTTAGGAGGATAAGGAGAGGAGCTATGGCTCCCTTTCCTTTTTATGAGTATGTTTGAACTATTCGAGAAATATAAGGCTAACTCAGATAAGCTAGTCCATTATGGTTTTATAGAAAAGGAAGGCATCTATCAGATATCAAGAAAAGTCATGTCTGGAGATTTTCAGATGATGATCAATGTTGAAGATAGTAGCGTCAGTTTTCAGCTGTTTGATTGTGAGACAGGGGATGAGTATAGGCAGGTTCATATGGAATCTATGACAGGCGAGTTTGTCGGCCAGGTGCGTCAAGCTTGTTTGGATCTCCTCTTAGATATTCGTCGCCATTGTTTCGAAGAAATTGGCTTCCTTTATGAACAAAGTCAGCGCTTGGTAGCTCACGTTTCTGAGCGTTATCAGGGAAGTTTGGAATACCTTTGGGCTAAGTCTTCAAGAAAAAGTTCTACCCAGGCAGCTGTATTTCGCCATGAAGGTACAAAGAAGTGGTATGGAGCCTTTCTGACGACTGACTGGTCTAAGTTTGATTCAGGACGAAGCGGAGCAATTGAGGTTCTTAATGTCAAGAACAATCAGGTCTCAGAACGAATCCAAGAAAAAGGAATCTACCCAGCCTTTCACATGAATAAAAAGTATTGGCTGAGTCTCCCGCTAGATGATACTCTAACGGATCAAGAATTATTCTCTCTTTTAGAAGAGAGCTTTCTTTTAACAAAGAAAAAATAAGAGGCTGAGTTTTCCAGCCTTTTTCGCTGTCAATAATCAAAAAATGAGTGTATAATGAATGGTATTTGAAGATTAGAAATAAGGACAAGTATGAAGTTATTAAAGAAATTATCTTGGTTTTTTAAATTAGAAAAGTGGCCCTATATTACTGGTATTTTAGCCTTGTCTTTGGTCAGTCTTTTAAACTTGCTCCCACCTCGTGTGATTGGAGAAGTGATTGACCAGATTGCTAGTAGAGATTTGACGAATCTGGAACTGGCCTATCAGCTTTTTATCTTGGTTTTGTCAGCCTTGGCCATGTATGCTTTGCGTTTTGTCTGGCGTAAGTATATTTTGGGGACAGCCAATCGTCTGGGTAGAATCTTACGCTACCGTCTCTTTGAGCATTTTACTCATATGTCTCCTTCCTTTTATCAAACTTATCGGACAGGTGATTTGATGGCTCACGCCACTAATGATATTAATGCAGTTGTCGGAGTTGCTGGTGGAGGAGTCATGTCAGCAGTAGACGCTTCTATCACAGCCTTAGTGACTATTCTTACAATGTTTTTCGTCTTGGACTGGAGGTTGACTCTGATTGCCATTTTACCCTTGCCTTTTATGGCCTGGGGGACCAGTCTTATCGGTCGGAAAAACCATGAGAGTTTTAAGGCGGCTCAAGAAGCTTTTTCTGATTTGAACAATAAGGTTCAAGAAAGTGTCTCAGGTATCAAAGTGACCAAGTCTTTTGGTTATCAAGATGCAGAGACAGCTGCTTTTGCAAGGATTAACCAAGATGTTTTTAAGAAAAATATCCTTGCAGCTAAGTACAATGCCCTTTTTGATCCTATGGTTCTGATTTTCGTCGGCCTGTCCTATCTTTTAACCTTGATTTTTGGTGGTCTTTTCATTAGTCAAGGTCAGTTGACGGTGGGAGAGTTGGTCACCTTTATCACCTATCTGGATATGTTAGTCTGGCCCCTTCAAGCCATGGGCTATCTCTTCAATATCAGCCAACGAGGAGCTGTGTCTTACGAGCGAATTGAAAGCTTGCTAGCCCAAGAAAGTGATGTGACAGAAGTGGCTTCGCCCATTAAGGACATTAAAAATGGTCGTCTGGATTACTCTATTCAAAAATTTGCATATGATGATCGACCAACTCTCAGGGATATTCATTTTTCAATTGATCAGGGTCAGACCTTAGGGATTGTTGGTGTTACAGGCTCTGGAAAAACGACCTTGCTTCGCCTTTTGCTTCGAGAACAAGATATACAAGATGGGAATATTTACCTTGCTGGACATGACATAAGAGATTATGGTCTCTCAGCTTTGCGAAGCTTGATTGGTTATGTGCCTCAAGATCAAATCTTGTTTGCTACATCGATTCGTGATAATATTCGATTTGGTAATCCAAGTCTTTCTGATGAGGATGTTATCGTTGTTACTAAACTTTGCGGAATTTATGAGGACATCATGCAAATGCCAGATGGATTTGATACCTTGGTTGGGGAGCGAGGTGTATCCTTATCTGGTGGACAAAAGCAACGCTTGGCCATGTGTCGTGCTTTGATTCTCAATCCCGAGATCTTGATCTTGGATGATTCTTTATCTGCTGTTGATGCAAAGACCGAGCACTTAATTTTGGACAATCTTAAGCAAGAGCGCTCAGGTAAGACTACATTGATTACTGCCCATCGCTTATCAGCAGTAGTGCATGCAGACTTGATCCTAGTTTTAGATCAGGGACGGATTATTGAGAGTGGTAGTCATCAGGAACTTTTAACACAGGATGGCTGGTATGCCACTACTTATCAAAATCAGCAATTGGCTGAGAGCTTAGAGGAGGTCTAACATGAAAAAACTATCAACTTTTCAAAGACTTCTTAGCTATATGCTTGCTTATAAATGGCTTACACTTTCAGCATTTGCTTTTGTATTTCTAACCACTTTGGTTACCACTGCCTTACCTCTTTTGGCTAGAACTTATATTGATCAGTTCATTAGTTCTGGACAGGCGGCAGCTGGCTTTTCTCTCTTGGCTATTTACTATGGCTTGTTTATACTGCGCGTGCTTTTGACTTTTTTAGGTCAGTATTCATTTGCAAAGGTAGCCCACAGTATTGTTCGTGACTTTCGTCAAGAAGCCTTTGCCAATGTTCAAAAGCTACGAATGGCCTATTTTGACCAAACACCTGCTGGAGCCATCGTTTCTCGTCTGACCAATGATACTCAAGCAGTGGCTGATATGTTTAGTAGTATTTTCTCAAGCTTTTTAAGTTCAATTTTCATCTTATTGGTAACGGCAGTAACTATGTTTGCTCTGGATTGGCGTCTGGCTCTTTTAATACTTTTATTTCTACCAATCATGCTGGCCTCGATCTTACTTTATCAAAAACTGTCAACTGGCTTGCTCAAACAAGTCCGTAGTAAGTTGAGCGATTTAAACGTAAAGCTTTCCGAGACTATTGAAGGAATGAGAATCGTCCAAGCCTTTGGTCAGGAAAAGCGCTTGATTGATGAATTTGAAGAAATCAATCAGGAGCACCTAAACTACACCAATCAATATCTGGATGTCAACAGTCTCCTTTTACGACCAGCCATGTCTCTTTTGAAAATTCTGGCCTATGGCGTCATTCTGACTTATTTTGGTCTAATTTGGCAAACTGCAGGAATTACAGCAGGGATTATGTATGCCTTTATCCAGTACGCTAACCAACTCTTTAATCCTTTGATTGAAGTCATGCAAAACTATTCAGTTCTTCAGACCTCTATAATCTCTGCTGAGCGTGTCTTTGAAGTCATTGATAGGAGAGACTATGAACCAATCCAAAAAAATGAAGACTTGAAAATCCAAAAAGGTGATATAGAATTCAGAGATGTTAGTTTTTCTTATGACGGTAAAAGAGATATTTTGAAACATATTTCTTTTAAGGTCAAGCAAGGTGAAACAATTGCTTTTGTTGGATCCACTGGATCGGGTAAATCATCCATCATCAACCTCTTTTTACGCTTTTATGAGTTTGAAAGAGGACAAATACTGATTGACGGACACGATATAAAAGACTATAGTCAATCAGAGCTTAGGCGACATATTGGACTGGTCCTTCAAGATCCCTTCCTTTACCATGGGACTGTTGCTAGCAATATCCAGATGTACCAAGAAGGACTTAGCCAACAGGACATTGAAGAGGCTACTAAGTTTGTTGATGCTCATGACTTTATTCATCAACTGCCATTGACTTATGATGCACCAGTAACAGAGCGAGGGGCTGCATTTTCCAGTGGTCAGCGCCAGCTCTTAGCTTTTGCTAGGACAGTCGCTACCAAGCCTAAGATTTTGATTTTAGACGAGGCTACTGCCAATATTGACTCAGAGACAGAGGAGTTGATTCAAGCCTCACTGAAAAAAATGCGACAAGGCAGAACGACGATTGCCATTGCCCATCGGCTCTCTACCATTCAGGATGCCAATTGTATCTATGTGCTAGATAAGGGTCAGATCATCGAATCTGGTAGCCACGAAGAGCTCCTAGCTCAAAATGGCACCTACAAGAAAATGTATCAACTTCAGGCAGGAATGCTGGAAAAAGCTTAGGAATGAATTTTCCTAAGCCTTTTTTACATATTTTTTTAGTCCCTCTATAGAGGCTTCTAGGTCTTGGTATCGAATTTTGACATAGCGATAAGGGCAAGGGTCAATATAAGCAGACTCAAAAAAATCAAGAGGAAGACCACTGTGCTTTAGAGAGCTAATGGATGTTAGTGTTTTTAAATCTAGTAAAACACCTCCCGGTGTCAGTAGGTAAGGTAGTCCAAAACCAGCTTTTTCAAGTAAATGTTGGGCTTTTTCTTTTTCTTCCTCCTGTAAACGCAGTAGCGCTAGTCTATTTTTTTGAAACATTTGATTATCGATATAAAGAGAGAGAGCCTTTTGCATGATGAGATTGCTGTCATAGTCTAAAATGCTTTTGAAAGCGATGAATTTCTTCTTGACGCTATCAGGCAATAGCAAAGCTGTGATTCGAAGAGCAGGGAAAAGACTGGTTGAAAAAGATTTGATATAAATAACAGAGTCACTATTATCTAGATAATGAAAGCTTAGTTCTGACTTATTGTCAAAATCAGCTAGGTAATCATCCTCAATAAGAAAGACCTGATAAAGTTTAGCTAGGCGGAGAATTTCTTCTTTTTCCTGACGGTTGTAAGTGTGTCCTAAGGGATAGTGAAAGCGAGGAATGGTGTAGAAAAACTTGATGTTTCCTGAACGAAAGATATTTTCCAATTCCAGTAAGTCAATTCCTTTTGGACTTCGTTCTATGGTCTTATATTTTAAATTTTGAGCACTAAGCAAATCATTTATTCTGTGATAGGTTGGTTGTTCTACTAAAATAGTGTCGCCATGATTAGGGAAGTCTATTTGAGATAGGATATAGAGTGCTTGCTGGGTACCAGATGTCAAAGCTATCTTGTCTAGGGTTGGGTAAATAGCTGATTCTAGCAGTAGATTTTTGACAGATTGTCTCAAATCTTCTAGCCCTTCTTGTTGAGAATAATAGTTAAAAAGGTAATTCTCACGCCCAATCAAGGTTTCATTGAGGCAGATGCGAAAATCTTCATAGACTTGATGGCGGTCATTTCTTAAGGGGAGCTCTAGATCATTATTTTCTTCTTGAGCTTGCTCTAATACATAATAACCACTTTTGGGAACGGCATAGATGTACTTCTGATAACTCAGATCTAGAAGGGCTTTTTGAACGGTATCCTTGCTACAATGGTAACTTTTAGACAAAAGTCGAATAGAGGGAAGCTTATCTCCTTTATTAAGCTGGCCATTTTTGATTTGTTCAATCAGATGATCTGAAATTTCTTGATATTTAGTCTTCAACACACAACTGTCCCCATACAGATTTATTTTTTCCATATTGTAACTTATTTTAAAGTGTTTTACAATAAAAAAGTAGAAACGGAGAGGGACGAATTGAATGATCATGACAAAGCCAAAGAGAATTATTTTAGCTAGTGATATTTCTGGCTTAGGGAAGGTTGCTGTGACGGCAGCCCTGCCTTTGTTTGCCATATGCCAGTTGGAAGTCTCTGTTCTTCCCACAGTTCTTCTATCATCTCACACTGGTGGATTCCCTAAAGTATATATCGATGACTACACTGTTGGAATGCAGGCTTTTTTAAAGCAATGGCAGAGCTTAGAGATCGACTTTTCTGCATTAGTAACTGGCTATCTTAAATCAAGTCAGCAAATAACGTCTCTGATTGATTTTTTGGAGCGTGAGAACATCCCCTTGATTGTAGACCCCATTATGGCCGACAATGGTATGCTGTACAAAGGCTTTGATGATCATTATATTTCTAGCATGCGTACTCTCTGTCAAAAAGCGGATTTGATTTTGCCCAATTTAACAGAAGCTTGTTTTCTTGCTGATTTGCCTTATCAAGATAATGATTTGACAGAGCAATTTTTAAAAAGTCTTGCTCAGCGTATGAGCGAATTAGGTGCAAAGAAAGTTCTATTGACCGGTCTTCCACTGAGTCACGATCAGATAGGCGTTGCTTATTTCGATAAAGCAGAAGGCGTCTTTAGTTTGTATAAAAGTAAGAGATTTCAGCAACAATTCTTTGGAACAGGAGATATGTTGACTGGCTTGGTAGCGGCTGCATTTGTACAGGGGCTTGATCTGCAAAAGTGTCTTCCGGTTTTCATTAACTTCATCGAGAAAAGTCTAGTAACGACACTGAAATGTGACTCTGATCTTCGTTATGGAGTATACTACCAGCCCCATTTGGGAGATTTATTTATAGATTTTAAAAGATTATTGGAGGTTTCTAATGAAAAATAATAAACTAACTACTCGTGAACTAGTGGAATTGAGTCTCTTTTCGGCTCTAATTACGCTTAGCATTCAGTTTTTCAGAATTCCTGTTGGTCATCAATTTATTCATTTTGGAAATGCTCTAGTTGTGGTAGCTACTCTTATTTACGGAGTAAGAAAAGGTGCTTTGGTTGCAACCGTTGGTCTGGGAGCCTTTGATTTATTAAACGGCTATGCTTCAGTAGTTTGGATTACAATCTTGGAAGCATTAGTTGTTATTCTTGTTGTTCATTTTGTTTATGAAGCAATGCCAAAGTGTAGGGAAAGGTTAGTGATTGTTGGTTTTGCAGCTGCTTTGACCAAAATAGTATTAAATCTATAATACACTTTGATTGGAATACTCGGCAACCTCACTTTAGGTGCTTCCTTAAATTTAGCTCTTGTTAAGATAGTTGGAACTTTTGGGTCAAGCTTGGCGACGGTTATAGCTGTTCCTATCCTTTATCCAATATTTAAGAAAATTAGTGAAACAATTAGAAAATAATTTTAAATATCAAACAAAGTTTAAATGCTTTGGATAGAAAGAATCAGTAATAAAAAAATGCCTATTTAAAGACGGTTTATAAACTCGTCTTTTTTAGTATTTGAGGATGTAAAAAATAATAAATTTTTTTCGTAAAAAATGCTTAGAAGTCGTTGTTTCCACTAAAAATATGATACTATAGATACGATACTTTTTTAAATACTAAGTTTTTGGGATATTAAATTAAGTAGAGGGGATTACATGTTTTTTAAACGTCAAAAGGGACAATACCACGAAGTTGAACGTGTTACGCGTTTTAAACTGATTAAGTCTGGGAAACACTGGCTTCGTGCGGCTACATCACAGTTCGGCCTTTTAAGATTAATGAAGGGTGCTGATGTTTCATCAGTTGAGGTGAAGGTAGCTGAGGAGCAGTCTGTAGAAAAAAGTGGACTGAATTACCTGAAAGGAATTATAGCGACGGGAGCTGTGCTCGGTGGAGCAGTTGTTACAAGCTCTTCTGTTTATGCTGAAGAAGAACAAGCCCTCGAAAAAGTGATTGATACACGGGACGTTCTAGCAACTAGGGGAGAAGCAGTTTTAAGCGAAGAAGCTGTAACTACTTTGTCATCTGAAGAAGCTAATCCAGTGGAATCCTTATCAGATACTTTGTCAGAAAGTCAAAGCACTTCAGCGAGCTCTTCAGTTTCAACTAGTTTATCTATATCAGAGTCATTTTCAGCATCAGCATCATTATCATCAAGTTCTAGTCTGTCACAGTCTAGCTCAGAATCTGCAAGTGCCTCTGAGTCTATTTCAGTGTCCTCAAGTACGTCTGATTCTGTGAGTGCAAGTACAAGTACGTCAGCTAGTGCTTCTCAGTCAGTCTCAGCCAGTCAGAGATCTACCACCTCTACATCAGAGAGTACTAAATCCGAAAGCAGCCAACAGTCGACAGAAACTTCTAGTCAAACAGGGCGGAGAAGAACGCGTCGAGCTGTGACTGAAAGTGCTCCTAACGTTGAGTATCACGATGTAAAAGGGGACATGATTCAAAGTGTCACAACAAGTTTTGATGATACTACTCGACTTTTGACTTGGACGATTAACTTAACACCAAGACAAGTAAAGTCCAATCTTGGCGCACTTGTATCTATCAGTGGTAATCAAGAAACTCGTACAGTAACGATAAACGGTAAAAATGCTGCAAATGGTGGAGTCTACAATTCAGGCGGCGCTTGGAATCTGTATACTGGTGAATCTGTTAACAATAATGTTCTCAGAATCACTACTCAAGTAAACGATACCGGTGGGGAAGTCAAACTTGGACTCCGCTTAGTAACAAGTGATAAAAAAATCACCAAGACAAATCTACCACTTGAGTTTAGTCAAGTTGCCACTACGACTAATGGAAGTTGGGATAAAGCGGGATATAACACAACGATTGTTGAGAAGGATACAGAAAGGCCAGTTGTTAATGTTCCAAGTGAAATTACTGTTTACCGTGGAGAGTCATTTGAATATTTTGCGACAGTAACAGATAATTCAAATGCTTTTGATTTGGCTAAAACGGTTGTTCGCTGGTTATATAATGACCAACCTGGTAGAGGTACTGAATGGTTGCAGTATTCTGTGACTCAAGTAGGGAATCAGTTAAAAGTTAGAATTTTGGGTAATGTTCCAGTAAACACAACAATTGGTGATTACACTCGTTATGTTGTAGCTACGGATGCCGCGGGAAATGTAAATGTAACTCGGAAAGAAATGGATGATGCTGCGAAGGTAGCTGAAGTCAATGGTCAGTTTAAACTGATTGTTCGATTTAGAATTAAGACACCCGAAAATACCGTATTTGTCAATAATCCAAATCAATTAACAGAAGTAGAAAAAAATTTAGTTCGTGAGGCTGTCAAGAAGACAAATCCCGATTTAAGAGCTCAAGATGTTCTAAATTCCAATTACGTCACTGGTATTACTGTCTCAAACAATGGTACAACGACTATCACTTATAGAGATGGTAGAAAAGACATTATTGACGGAAGTAAATTTATTGATACAAGAGCTGGAAGTATATCTAAATCTCAGAGCACTTCCAATTCTATCAGTGTTTCTCTTTCCAAAAGTGAGAGCGCTTCAGCAAGTTTAGTGACCTCAAAATTAAATTCCATTAGCTCAAGCTCATCTGTATCCGCAAGTACATCTGCCTCTACTAGCGCCTCAGTCTCTGCCAGTGAGTCCACATCGACCAGTGCATCTGTATCTGCAAGCGAGTCCGCATCGACGAGTGCGTCAGTTTCTGCAAGCGAGTCCGCCTCCACGAGTGCATCTGTTTCTGCAAGCGAGTCCGCGTCGACGAGTGCCTCAGTAAGTGCGAGTGAGTCCGCGTCGACGAGTGCGTCAGTAAGTGCTAGCGAATCGGCCTCAATGAGTGCATCTGTAAGTGCGAGCGAATCAGCTTCAACGAGCGCGTCTGTCAGCGCGAGTGAGTCCGCATCGACGAGCGCTTCAGTAAGTGCAAGTGAGTCCGCCTCCACGAGTGCGTCAGTAAGTGCGAGTGAGTCCGCATCGACGAGTGCATCTGTATCCGCAAGCGAATCCGCGTCGACGAG
>NZ_KQ969106.1:724988-725759 GCF_001578795.1 Streptococcus gordonii | reverse complement strand
ACGAGCGCATCTGTATCTGCAAGTACGTCTGCTTCCACGAGTGCATCTGTATCTGCAAGCGAGTCCGCATCGACGAGTGCGTCAGTAAGTGCGAGTGAGTCCGCATCGACGAGTGCATCTGTATCTGCAAGCGAATCTGCTTCGACAAGTGCGTCTGTTTCAGCAAGTACGTCCGCCTCAACCAGTGCTGTTTCAGCAAGCGAATCCGCGTCTACGAGTGCCTCAGTAAGTGCGAGCGAATCGGCCTCAACGAGCGCCTCAGTAAGTGCGAGCGAATCAACTTCGATGAGTGCGTCTGTTTCAGCAAGTACGTCCGCGTCAACTAGTGCGTCAGTAAGTGCCAGCGAATCAGCTTCCACGAGTGCGTCAGTAAGTGCGAGTGAGTCCGCGTCAACGAGTGCATCTGTATCTGCGAGTGAATCAGCGTCTACAAGCGCCTCTGTGTCTGCAAGCGAGTCCGCTTCGATGAGTGCGTCAGTAAGTGCAAGCGAATCGGCTTCCACGAGTGCGTCTGTTTCAGCAAGTATGTCCGCGTCCACCAGTGCATCTGTAAGTGCGAGTGAGTCCGCTTCAACCAGTGCCTCAGTAAGTGCGAGCGAATCGGCCTCCACGAGTGCTTCAGTAAGTGCTAGCGAATCCGCATCAATAAGTGCTTCAGTAAGTGCCAGCGAATCAGCTTCCACGAGCGCCTCAGTAAGTGCGAGCGAATCAGCTTCCACGAGTGCGTCAGTAAGTGCGAGTGAGTCCGCATCGACGAGTGCATCTGTATCC
>NZ_KQ969106.1:723786-724268 GCF_001578795.1 Streptococcus gordonii | reverse complement strand
GTCTGTTTCAGCAAGTACGTCCGCGTCCACCAGTGCATCTGTAAGTGCGAGTGAGTCCGCTTCAACGAGCGCGTCTGTCAGCGCGAGTGAGTCCGCATCGACGAGTGCTTCAGTAAGTGCAAGTGAGTCCGCCTCCACGAGTGCCTCAGTATCAGCTAGTGAATCAGCGTCCACGAGCGCTTCAGTTTCTGCGAGCGAATCGGCCTCAATGAGTGCATCTGTAAGTGCTAGCGAATCAGCTTCCACGAGTGCATCTGTAAGTGCCAGCGAGTCAGCTTCGATGAGTGCGTCAGTAAGTGCGAGCGAATCCGCCTCCACGAGTGCGTCAGTTTCTGCAAGCGAGTCCGCTTCAACCAGCGCTTCAGTAAGTGCAAGCGAGTCCGCTTCCACGAGTGCCTCAGTAAGTGCCAGCGAATCCGCTTCCACGAGTGCATCTGTATCTGCGAGCGAATCAGCTTCCACGAGTGCGTCAGTATCTGCAA
>NZ_KQ969106.1:721979-722745 GCF_001578795.1 Streptococcus gordonii | reverse complement strand
AAGTGAGTCCGCCTCCACGAGTGCCTCAGTATCAGCTAGTGAATCAGCGTCCACGAGCGCTTCAGTTTCTGCGAGTGAATCAGCCTCAACGAGCGCGTCTGTCAGCGCGAGTGAATCGGCCTCAACCAGTGCGTCAGTAAGTGCGAGCGAATCAGCGTCCACGAGCGCTTCAGTTTCTGCGAGTGAATCGGCCTCCACGAGTGTGTCTGTTTCTGCAAGCGAGTCAGCTTCGACGAGTGCGTCTGTATCTGCGAGTGAATCAGCTTCGACGAGCGCATCTGTAAGTGCAAGCGAATCATCCTCAACGAGCGCGTCTGTAAGTGCGAGTGAATCCGCCTCAACGAGTGAATCTGTATCTGCGAGTGAGTCCGCATCGACCAGTGCGTCTGTATCTGCGAGTGAGTCCGCATCGACGAATGCATCAGTAAGTGTTAGCG
This sequence comes from Streptococcus gordonii, assembly GCF_001578795.1. Taxonomy (GTDB): domain Bacteria; phylum Bacillota; class Bacilli; order Lactobacillales; family Streptococcaceae; genus Streptococcus; species Streptococcus gordonii_A. Next base: position 722,308 of record NZ_KQ969106.1, on the reverse strand, counting down.
AATCAATGTCTGTTAGTGAGTCACTATCATTGAGTATTAGTACATCTGCGCTACACAGCCAGCTAAATGATATATATGAAAGCGAATTGTATTCACTAAGTCTTTCTGAAAGTTTATCTGCCTCACAATCGCTTAGCCAGAGCCTGTCTGTGAGTCAATCCTCTTCAGAAAGTCAATCAATGCATAATAGGATTTCTAAAGGACAACTTCCTCGAACAGGTGAATCTGAAAGCAAAGCATCCATTTTGGCTTTAGGGTTGGGAGCTTTAGGATTGGCGTTTAAGAAAAGGAAGAAAAATGAATCAGAGGATTAAACATTAATTAAAGCG
>NZ_KQ969106.1:720226-721786 GCF_001578795.1 Streptococcus gordonii | reverse complement strand
CGTTTTGCTTTTGTTATCAAAATCCTTGATATTCTAGCTTTTTCTAGCAATATTTTATATAATATCTAGTATAGCTTGATGTATTTGTACTTGATGTATTCAACTAAAATTTGGATAAGTAATTATCAAGAAAATCGCAAGTAATTATGGACATAAAAATATAGTAAAATCTAGATTTAAAAACTCTTTCTATTTTTGCTAAAAAACTCTATGATTTCTTGATTTTACAGTTGTGAAAGCGTTATAAATAACCCTCTAGATTGAGATTAAGTTAATGATTATTTTCATAAGGAGTATGTGGCTAAGTGGATATGTTAGAGAATAACAGTATGGCTAACTATGATGAATACCGAGCAGTTGTTCTTTGTGCCAACTTTTCTGATTGTAATCAAGTTTTAACCACCATTAAGTCCATCGTCTGCCACAACCGCTTTATCAAGTTTTATGTCATCAACAGTGACTTTCCGACAGAGTGGTTTGTCAGCATGCAAAAAAAGCTGGCCAAGCTGGACTGCCAGATAGTCAATGCTCGGCTGGATGGCAGTCATATTAGTCAATATAAGACAAATATCCATTATTCTGTTTTTTTGAGATATTTTACAGCTACTTTTGTAGAGGAAGATCAAGCTCTTTATTTGGATTGCGATATTGTAGTTACACGTGACTTATCAGAAATTTTTGCAGTTGATTTAGGTTCCTATCCGCTTGGCGCGGTAAGAGATCTGGGTGGAGAAGTATACTTTGGCGAGCAGATTTTTAATTCAGGTGTTTTACTAATTAATGTGAACTACTGGAGAGAAGACGATATTGCGGGTCAATTGATTGAGATGACTGATAATTTACATGATAAAGTTACTCAGGATGACCAAAGCATTCTCAATATGCTCTTTGAAAACCGCTGGATGGAGCTGCCTTTTGCTTATAACTGCATTACGCTGCACACGACCTTTTCGGACTATGAACCAGAAAAAGGGCTCTATCCGCCGGTGATTCACTATCTGACTGAGCGCAAGCCTTGGAAAGAATATACTCAGTCCATCTATCGTGAGGTCTGGTGGTTCTATCAGGGATTGGATTGGTCGGATATGCAGGAGCCAGTTGGAGCCCTGACTCAAAAGATGGTGGAAGGCGAAGAGGGCTCAAGTCTGTCCTGCCTAGTCTACACCTACTCTTGTGACCTGATGCATATCAACTATCTGATTCAAGCCCTGCCTGCCTGTCATTTCTACATCGCGGCACCGGTAGTGGTGGCAGAGCCAATCACGCGTCTGCTCCAGTATCCTAATGTCAGCGTCAGCTCTGATATTGCGGGTATTCCGGCTCTCTTGGATTCGCTGGAAGCAAAGTCTCAGCTGCTGCTGGATATCAATGCCGGTGATGAGGTAGGTGATATCATTGCTCGCTTTAAGTCTGCTGGTAAGTCAGTCTTTGCCTTTGACAGCACAGCCCATGGCCAGCAGGAGCAGGAAGTCTTTCCAGCTGATAATCCTGAAATCATGGTTCAGGCTATTGAGAAACTAGCCTTGGCCAAGCCTGAGGAGCGGCAGATTTCTGTACTCT
>NZ_KQ969106.1:709788-719826 GCF_001578795.1 Streptococcus gordonii | reverse complement strand
AGCGCGCTTGAGAGAAATCATGTCTATGGAGAGCGATGAGCGTTTGATGATTTGTCTGTCTGATGTCTTTACAGGGCTAGAGCGCTATTCCATTGATGCCCAGAATTTTTGGAAAGTTCACTTGTATTATCACTTGTCAGATTATCAAGAGATTTGCCGAGCACCTTGGTATGGATCGACCTTCATTTCCCGTCCTTATATCGACTTGGAAGATAAAACACCGTCTGCGGGCTATTTTGCAAAGCTTAAGCAGCTTTGGCAGGACAAAGACCTCTTGATCGTAGAGGGCTTGACTTCCCGTTCTGGTGTGGGCAATGACCTCTTTGACGGGGCTAGATCCATCAAGCGGATTATCTGTCCTTCTCGCAATGCTTACAGCAAGCTAGAGGCCATCAAGCAGGTTGTTCGAGAATATGCGGACAATCGTCTTATTTTGACTATGCTGGGTCCGACGGCCAAGGTCTTGGTCTATGATCTGGTTCAGGAAGGTTATCGGGCGCTGGATATTGGGCATATTGACTCAGAGTATGAGTGGTTCCAGATGGGGACTACGCACAAGGTCAAGCTATCGCACAAGCATACAGCTGAGCACAACTTTGATCAGGATATTGAGTTTAGAGACGACCATGCTTATGACAGTCAGATTGTTGCCAATCTGGCTCAGGAATGAAGATTAGAAAAAGAATATGAAAGTTAATATTACCAATCTATACGGTATGTCTGGCCAGAGTACGGCCTTGATTGCCCAGAATGATGTGACCAAGCTAGCCAAGCAACTGGGCTTCAATGAACTGAGTTTTTATTTTTACGATATCTACAGCGACAGCCAGTCGGAGCTCAGTCGTCGTCTGGACGGTATCATGGCTAGTGTTGGCTATGGCGATGTGGTTATCTATCAGTCGCCCACTTGGAATGGTCGGGAGTTTGACCAGGCCTTTATCAGCAAGCTAAAGATTTTACAGGCCAAGTTGATTACCTTTATCCATGATGTACCGCCACTGATGTTCCCGTCAAACTACTACCTGATGCCGGAGTATATCGATATGTACAATCAGTCAGATGTGGTCATCGTGCCTTCTGAGCAGATGCGGGACAAACTTCTGGCAGAGGGGCTGACTGTAGATAAGATTTTAATCCAGCGCATGTGGGATCATCCCTATGATTTGCCCCTGCACCAGCCTCAGTTTGCGCCTAAGCTGTATTTCGCAGGAAGTGTGGAGCGTTTTCCACATCTGATCAATTGGTCTTATGCAACGCCGCTGGAGATTTTTTCGCCTGAGGAAGAGTCAAATCCAGAGGCCAATGTCAACTATCGCGGCTGGGTCAGCCGGCCAGAGTTGCTCTTGGAGATGTCCAAGGGCGGTCTAGGTCTGGTCTGGGGTGTTGAGGAAAATCCAGCAGACGAGCCGGAATACTATGGTCTCAATATCTCTCATAAGTCTGCCACCTATCTAGCAGCTGGGATTCCGGTCATCGTCCCTTCTTATCTGTCCAATGCAGAGCTGATTCGCGAGCGTGGTCTTGGCTTTGTCGTAGACAGTTTGGAAGAGGCCAGTCGGATTGTTGAGATGCTGACCGAAGAAGAGTATCAAGCTATAGTTGAACGAGTTAGAAAGTTCTCTTACCTGCTCAAGGAAGGCTATTTCAGTAAAAAAGTGTTAATAGATGCGGTGATGGAAGTTTTATCTTAGAGCTTTTCCAGCCATCATTATAAGGAGTCATAGTGAAGTCATTTTTTAAACCACTTATTCTCAAAAAGTTTCTTTGGACCTTACTTTTCGTATTTATCTATGTTTTGGGAAGTAAGTTGACTCTTCCATTTGTTGATGTCTCGAATATAGCTAAACTAAATGGAGATTCAGTAACCCTAAATTATGCAGCTGCTTTGATGGGTGGAAATTTAAGGAGTATGTCTTTCTTTTCGATTGGGCTAGCCCCTTGGATGTCCTCCATCCTCATTTGGCAAATGTTCACCGTTTCAAAACGATTGGGACTTAATAAACTTTCTATGGAGAGTCAAGAAAAGAGACGAATGTTGTTGACTCTAGCTATTGCTCTGATTCAATCCTTAGGTTTAGTTCTTAATTTGCCTTTGAAGACAGTGACAGGAGTTGGACAAGGAACGATTGTCTTCCTGGATACCTTGATCTTAATAGCAGGAACTTATTTTCTTATTTGGTTGACTGACCTTAATTCATCAATGGGGCTTGGAGGTTCCATTATGATTGTCATGGTCAGTATGATCTCCTATATTCCGCAGGACATATGGCTTTCGATCCAAGAACTCAAAATTTCTCCTCTTATTTTAGCTGTAGTAGGGCTTTTGAGTCTTTGTTTTCTATATCTTGCTGTTTTAGTTGAAAGAGCCAAGTACAGAATACCGATCAATAAGATAAATATCCATAATCGTTTTAAAAAATATTCCTACCTAGATATTCGAGTGAATGCTGCTGGGGGTCTTCCTATTATGTACGCCATGACTTTGGTCAGCATTCCCCAGTATTTCCTCATGCTAGTTCTGTTTTTCCAACCAAATAATAGGCTGGTGAAAGAATGGATTCTAAGGTTAGCGATGGGTGGAATACCTTGGTTGATTCACTATCTGCTGACTATTTTTATTCTGGCTTGGGCTTTTGCTTTTATTAATGTTAACAGTGATCGAATTGCAGAGCGGATGCAAAGGAGTGGGGAATATATTGAAAATTTGTATCCTGGTGAAGCAACCCGTCGTTATATTCACAAAACAGTAGGTTATTTTGCCTTTGTCGGAGCATTTTACCTAGTTTTGGTGGCTGGTCTTCCAATGCTTCTGATCCTCTTGGATGTTCGCTATATGAGGCTTGGTATGATTCCCGGTATGTTTATGATTTTTATTGGAATGGTCTTTTCTATTAAGGATGAGGTAGATACCTTAACACTTAATGATCGTTATCGTTCATTGTTCTAGGAGGAACTATGTATTATTTTATTCCTTCATGGAGTGGAAGTGGAAAGAGGATTTGGCACCGAGATATTATCCCTTGGTACCGCTCTATGCAGAGACTTGAGTTTGATGATACTATTCATCAGATTCGGATTTTTCAAAGTGAGAATCTGCCAGTCAAACTCCTCTTACAAGCCTATATGCCACACGCCCGTTATTTTTTACATCGGCAAGATATTTTTGAAACGGAATACTACTCAGTTTTTGATGAGATCCAGGCTGTAGAATCTAATGATATGCAGGTTTTACAAATCAAAGATCTTAAATGGGAAGATGATTGTGAATTTATTTATACTCCATTTTTGATTATCGTACGCAGGCAAGGACAGCTTTATGCTCATGTCGAGTTTGGAGTAGAAGGCTTTATCAGTTTTATTAAATTTTTCAAGGATGATCAGCTGGAAAAGCTTAAAATTTTTGATGATAGAGGCTTTGTCTCTAGTATCGTCTATTATGAAGATGGTCAGGAAATATACCAGGACTACTTAAATCCAAATGGAGATTGGCGTATACGAGAATATCTAAAATTTGAAAATAGTCATGTAGTAGTAAATCCAGTTTTTTCTCGAGACTTTGATAAGCTGGAGTATGAATGCATGCCAGATTTGATTCTTGAGAAGTTGGGATATTATATTTCTCATAATGTTGAAGAAGACAGCCGATTTGTAGTCGCTGTACAGCCTTTTGCTAATCAAGGAGTGCTAGATCTGTTACCTCAACATTCTCATAGTATTCTCAGTTTTTTCCACGAACGTAATCAAGCAAGCAATATAGAGAATCTTAAAGCTGATTTGGAGTATGCGGACTTGGTATTGACAGATCGAATGGATTTCAAAGAGACTCTTCAGAATCGTTTTCCTATCCAGGCAGAAAAGATTCATTACTTGTCTCCATTTGATACACGTTTGCAGCTAGGAAAGAGTCAACAACGTCACGAGTCAAAGATTTTTTATCAAATTGATCTTAGTGAGCTTTTGAATGACTATGCTATTTTTAAGGTTCTGTTTTATGTAGCCCAGCATCCAGACACGGAACTGGTTATCGGTGTATACAATGCATGGCAAGAAGGTATTAAACAGGTGGAGAATAAGGTGGAAGAACTTATTTCTGATTACTTGGATTTAAAAGATTTTATCAAAAAATCTTATAAAAATAACCAAGCAGAAAACCCTTTGCCAGAAAACCAAGAGTTGGAATACCGATTTAGGATTAGGAACATTACAGATGAGCTTAGCCTGATTCAAGAGTTGGATGATACTCGTCTTATTATTGATTTAAGCCAGCAACCTAATCTTTATACACAAATTGCCGGTATCTCTGCTGGTATTCCACAGATCAATCTGGTTGCTTCTGACTATGTGACTCATTTACAAAATGGATATATTCTTGACTCTATCTCTCAACTTGCAGTTGCTGTAGATTATTATTTGCAGGGGCTAAAAAATTGGAATCAGGCCTTGATTTATTCAATCGAAAAGATCAAACTGAATACTGGACATCAAGTGATTAAGCGGTGGGAGAAGTGGCTCAAGGAGGCTATAGATGAAAAATAAGCTGAAGATCTTACAGATTGGTTCCATCGATTGGAGCAAGGAAGTGGTAATCCCGGATAATATGGATTGGTACTATTTCTTTCCTCACTCTCAGCTGGCTATCAAAAAAGTTATGGAAATGGAGAAAATCAACCATTTCAGCGCCATTATTGTAGATGATTTAGACTTGATTCCAGATTTATTTTTGATTGAATCAAGTATTATTCCTTATACTATTTTTTACAGTAAAAAGCAGCAAGCCATACAAGAGCCAATCGCCTTTTTCCTTAAACGATACTGCGCTCAGCAGATAGATCTAAGTGATAGACCAGACTTGCTGGGAAAACTTTCTAAGGCACTTTTTCGTGGCCAATATGGAGATAAGATGACACCTCTTGATATGGTCGTTAGTCCAGGTTTTAAGGGCAGGATTTGCCACAATGGCTATGAAAATTTGGAATTGGAAGGGAATTTTGGGTCAGACTTTAGGCCAATTGTGTCTTGGAAATATAATATTGTAGCAAGCAAGAAAAATCCTGTAGAAATTTGGCTTGAATACGAAAAAGACTTTAGTTGCGAACTTTGCTTAAGAATTTATAATATTCAGGAAGGTTCGGCTGCTGATCTTGTTAGAGAATCAGTTTTTTCAGAAACTGATATGCAGGAAGCCATTGTTTTAGATAATGATTTTACTTCTTTTTTAGGAATCACTTTAGAAGCCAGGGGCTTTGGTACTTTAAAAATTGGTGCCTTCCACCAGCGTTTGACTCGCTATGAATTTGGTAAATTTGTTTTGGGAGGTAGAATTTTAAAGGATAGTCATCGGCAGGAAATCAATTATTTCTTTTATCCTGGAGATTTTAAGCCACCTTTGGTTGTTTATTTTTCTGGCTATCGCAGAGCAGAAGGATTCGAAGGATTTGGTATGATGAGAGGTTTAGGTTGCCCTTTTCTTTTGATTTCTGATCAGCGATTAGATGGTGGTGTCTTTTATCTAGGTAGCGATGAATTAGAAGAAGGTATTAGACGCATAATCCAAGAACATATGGAATTACTAGGTTTTTCTGAACGAGAATTAATCCTATCCGGTATATCCATGGGAACCTATGGCGCCGCTTATTATGGGACAGATTTCAGCCCTAGAGCAATTATATTATGTAAACCACTTGCTAATCTTGGAACAATTGCTCATCGTGGCCGTCTTCAGCTACCAGAAGTTTTTCCAATGGCTCTTGATATACTTCATCGTCATACAGGGGGAAAGGTCGAGAAAATGTAATAGATCTAGATAATCGTTATTGGAAAAAATTTAAAAATGCGGATTTCAGCCGTACTATTTTTGGTCTGGCTTACATGAAGGAAGAAGACTACGATCCGACAGCTTACGAGGATTTAGTACAATATCTCTATCCTACTGAAACCCAGTTGATGAGCAACGGGCTTTCAGGGCGACATAATGACGATTCTACTATGGTGATCAATTGGTTTATGAATTATCATCGCATCATATTGGAAAAAGAATTTGGAAGAAAGAAATGAAGATTCAAAAACATAAGGAAATTTACTGGGGAGAATTGAGAGGTGCGTCTATCTCAAAAACTAGAAAAGATTTCACCTACTTGTATGGCTCAACCATCATTTTTCATTCTCCTGACCAGGTCTATTTTGAAAACAAATTAATGGCTTCTGGTCAAACGATTCATGAATGGTCCTCCAGTTGGAACTATCAAGGAGATAGACAGATACCTTCCCTTCCTTTGCTAAAAAGGGGAAGATCTTATTCTTTGACTAGAGATATGACTTCCTACCCTTCCGAAAGTGTTTTTCTAAAACTTATTTTTTTCGATCGTTATAATAGAGAAGTCGGCAATATTGTAGAGCGTTCGGATAAAATGGCTTTTACTTATCCCAAAGAAGCCTACAGCTATAAGGTACAGCTCCTTAGTGCGGGTGTCGAGTCTTTTGAGTTTCACTACTTAAAGATTGGAGAAATTTTAGAGGAGTCAGATGATTAAAAACTTTTTTCATATTCAGCGTTTAAAGAAAATTCTAGCCAAAGTTAAGAGTTTTGAAAAAGAAATGGCTAGTCTGTCGGATCTAGAACTACAGAAAAAAACTGACGAATTTAAAAAAAGATTAGCTAACGGGGAAAAATTGAATCAACTGTTACCAGAAGCCTATGCTGTCGTTCGAGAAGCTGATAAGAGGATTTTGGGGATGTTTCCTTACGATGTCCAGGTCATGGGAGCAATTGTCCTCCACGAGGGAAATATTGCTGAAATGGCGACAGGTGAAGGTAAAACTTTGACAGCGACTATGCCTCTTTATCTAAATGCCTTGTCTGGACAAGGAGCTATGTTGGTCACTCCTAATTCCTATCTGGCTTTGCGAGATGCGAAAGAAATGGGTCCTGTCTACCGTTTTTTAGGACTGACGATTGAGACAGCAGTGAGGGCGGATGAAACAAAGCCCTTGGAGACCAAGGAGAAACGTAGGATCTACCAGGCAGATATCCTATATACAACCAATAGCGCTTTAGGATTTGACTACTTGATTGAAAATTTAGCCGAGAATAAAAAGAATCAATTTCTAAGAGAATTTAACTATGTTATCATAGATGAGATTGACTCTATTCTTTTAGACAGTGCACAAACTCCTTTGATTATATCTGGCGCTCCACGTGTTCAGTCAAATTTTTATGATATGATGGACACTTTAGTCCAAACTCTCTATGAAGATGAGGATTATTGTTATGACGATGAGAAGAATGAAGTTTGGCTGACCCAAAAAGGGATTCGAGAAGCGGAGTCTTTTTTAGGATTAAATCATCTCTTTTCCTAAAGAAAATACAGGAATTGGTTCGTCATCTCAATCTAGCATTGAGAGCTCATATGATTTATAAAAAAGATCAAGACTATGTGGTACGACAAAATGAAAATGAAGCGGAAGTAGTACTTTTAGACCGTGCAACCGGTCGACTTATGGAATTAACACGCCTTCAAGGAGGTCAGCATCAGGCCATCGAAGCTAAAGAACATGTTAAACTAACTCAGGAAACACGTGCCATGGCCTCCATAACTTATCAGAATCTTTTTAGACTATTTCGAAAACTCTCGGGTATGACTGGGACTGGAAAAGTTGTAGAAAGTGAATTTCTGGAAACTTATTCTATGTCCGTCATTAAGATTCCGACAAATCGTCCTGTCATTCGCAGAGATTATCCTGATCAGATTTATCAAACCTTACCTGAAAAAGTATTTGCTTCGCTGGATGAAGTAAAGCATTATCATGCAAAAGGGAATCCTCTTTTGATATTTACTGGTTCTGTTGAGATGTCTGAGATTTATTCTTCTCTTTTATTGAGAGAAGGAATTGCTCACAATTTGCTCAATGCCAATAATGCAGCTCGGGAAGCACAGATGATTGCTGAATCAGGTCAGTTTGGTGCAGTGACTGTAGCAACATCCATGGCTGGTCGAGGAACAGATATTAAATTAGGTCCAGGAGTAGCTGAACTAGGTGGCTTGGTTGTCATTGGAACTGAAAGAATGGAAAACCATAGGATTGACTTACAAATTCGTGGCCGTTCGGGCAGGCAAGGTGATCCGGGGATCAGTAAGTTTTTCATTTCATTGGAAGATGATTTACTTAAGAAATGGGGACCAGATTGGATAAAAAACTTTTATCGAGATTATTCTCCAGAAGATCTTAAGAACAACCCTATCTTGCTTAAGCAAAGACGTTTTAAAAAACTTGTTTCCAAAGCACAAGAAGCCAGTGAGGGCAATGCTAAATTATCACGGCGCCTGACTTTGGAGTATGCGCAAAGTATAAAGATTCAGCGAGAACTGACCTATGCGGAGCGTAATCGCTTACTTGAAGATACAAATGAGATGGAAGAGGAAATCAATCGAGTTCTTGAGTATGTCATTCAACAAGTTGCCTATGAACAAAGTTTTGAAAATAGGGCAGATTTTTATCGATTTATCCTGCATCATTTTAGCAATCGGGCTGAAAGGATTCCGCAGGAGTTTGACATTCACTCGCCAAAAGAAGTCTCTTATCTTCTTCAATCCATTGCTGAGCAGGAATTGTTGGCAAAGAAAAGCTATCTAAAGTCAGACAAGCTTTATAGTCAATTCCAGCGTCTTGCTATTCTTAAAGCGATCGATGAGAACTGGGTCGAGCAGGTAGACTACCTGCAGCAACTCAAGACAGCCTTGAGCGGTCAGCATTTCTCTATGAAAAATCCTCTGGTAGAATACTACCAAGAGGCTTATGATGGTTTTGAATATATGAAAGAACGGATGAAACACCAAATTGTTAAGAATCTTTTAATGAGTGAATTGGCACTCAACCCCAAAGGAGAGGTCGTAATGTACTTCCCATAGGATGAGGAAAATATGACAGTATATAACATCAACTTAGGCATTGGCTGGGCAAGTAGTGGTGTAGAGTATGCCCAAGCTTATCGAGCTCAGATTTTAAGAAGAATACAGCAGTCGGCTAAGTTTATTTTTATGGATATGATTTTAGCGGATAATATCCAGCATCTGACGGAAAATATCGGTTTTTTGGATGAGGAAATTATCTGGCTTTATAACTATTTTACTGATATCAAGATTGCGCCAACGACAATGACGCTGGAACAGGTACTGGCTCAAGTTGCAGGTCAGCCAGAGCGCTCAGAGAAAGAGGGCAAGATTGTCCGTTATTTCTATCCGCAGGATGATCAGTTTATCACTTGCTATCTGCGACATGAAGATCAGGACTTTGTGGAGCATATGGAGTATGTCTCGCGGGGGAGATTGATTCGCAAGGATTATTTCTCCTATGTCCGCTATGCCAGCGAGTATTTTGCACCCCACAATGACGCCGCAACCCTTTACCAACGCCGTTTTTACCATGAAGATGGCAGTGTAGCCTATGACATGCTGATAGAGGATGGTCAGGAAGTGTTATACCGTTTTCCAGATAGGATTTTTTATTCCAAGGTTGAGCTGGTCCGTTATTTTCTTCAGTGTTTGCAGCTACAGGCAGATGATGTGGTCATCTTGGATCGGGAGACAGGGATTGGTCAGGTTGTCTTTGAGGAGAGTCAGAAGGCTAAGCTGGGAGTAGTGGTCCATGCGGAGCATTTTAGTGAAAATGCCAGCAGTGACGACTACATTCTCTGGAATAATTTCTACGACTACCAGTTTACCAATGCAGACAAGGTGGACTTCTTTATTGTGGCAACAGAGGCTCAGAAAAGGATTCTAGAGCAGCAGTTCCAGCATTACTCTGACAAGCAGCCCAAGATTGTCACCATACCAGTGGGGAGTCTCGACCAGCTGACTTATCCCAAAGAGCCTCGCAAGCCTTTCTCCATGATTACGGCTTCGCGTCTTGCTACTGAAAAGCATATTGATTGGTTAGTGGCTGCGACTATCCAATCCCATGCCCAGCTGCCTGAGCTGACTCTGGATATTTACGGTAAGGGGGCGAAGAGGAGAAATTGCGCCGCAAGATTGAGGATGCAGG
>NZ_KQ969106.1:708669-709768 GCF_001578795.1 Streptococcus gordonii | reverse complement strand
CTATGTAACTTTATCTGACGGCTTCAACCAGCGAAGGATTTGGTCTAACGCTCATGGAAGCAGTTGGATCGGGTCTGCCCCTCATTGGATTTGATGTCCGCTATGGCAATCAGACTTTTATCGATGATGGTAAAAATGGTTATCTGATACCGGTCAGTTCCAATCAAGTCGAGGACCAGGTTATTGCTGCTTTTGTGGAGAAAATAGTAGCTCTCTTTAGTCAAGGACGCCAGCAGGAGATGAGCCAAAACTCTTATCGAGTGGCCGAGAATTTTATGACCAGCCGGATTGAAGCGACTTGGTCACAGCTTTTAAAGGAGGTTAGAGATGATTCAGCTCTTTGATTATTACAATCAGGAAACCCAGGATCTGCATGATTCCCTCCTTGCAGCTGGCTATGACTGTCCGACCATTGTCATTGAGGCCAATGGCTTTCTGCCGGACGACATGATCTCCCCCTATACTTATTTTTTAGGCGATGAAGAGGGAGCAGATCACCCGCTCTTTTTCAATCAAGTGCCAGTGCCTCCTTTTTGGGAAATCACAGGCGACCACCAGTCGGCGCGTGTCAGTGACATGGGAGAAGAAAGGGCACGGATTCACTATGCCAGTCAGGCCAAGGGTCGCTTGGTCAAACAGGTGGACTGGCTGGATAAAAAAGGCCAGTTGCGACTGAGTGAGCGCTATAATAAGCAAGGTCGCTGCTTTGCCAAAACAGCCTATAAATCTGCTCAGGAAGCTTTCAATACAACTTACTACAGCACAGACGGTCAGGAGCGCATCGTGGAGAATCACGCCACTGGTGACATCATCCTGACCCTGGACCAAGAGCCTTTGAGGATTTTTAAAAGCCGAGTGGATTTTATCCGTTTCTTTTTAGAGCGGCTAGACTTTGACTTGGATTACATTCTCTTTAATTCGCTGGCTTTTTCTTTCTTGGTTTCCCATAGCTTGACAGGCCGAGCTGGCAAGGATATTCTATTTTGGCAGGAGCCTCTGTATGATGAGCTTCCGGGCAATATGCAGCTGATTCTAGGAAAATAGCCAGCTGCGGACGCAGACCATTGTCACTTCCCGACTTGGCGACTTATGAAAAGGC
>NZ_KQ969106.1:707612-708649 GCF_001578795.1 Streptococcus gordonii | reverse complement strand
GCCGAAGTTCCTGCATCTGGGCTATCATTATGACTTCAAGCGGGGCGAACTATCTACGAAAAGATGCCTTAATCCTGACCCATTCGGATCAGATTGAGGGCTTAGAGACCTTAGTTCAGTCCCTGCCGCAGCTAGTCTTTCGCATTGCTGCCCTTACGGAAATGTCGCCTAAGCTCTTGTCTATGCTGTCCTATAAGAATGTCGTCCTTTATCAAAATGTCAGTCTCAAGCAGATTGAGCAGCTCTACTTGGAGTCGGACATTTATCTGGATATTAATCACGGAGGTCAGGTCCTGCAGGCAGTGCGCAAGGCTTTTGAGAATAATCTCTTAATCCTAGGCTTTGAGCAGACCCTACATGACAGGCACTACATTGCCCGAGAGCATATTTTTGACAGCAGCCAGCCTGATCAGCTGGCATCGACTCTGGAAGAAGCCTTATCTGGTGTTGAGCAGATGCGGTCGGCCTTGCAAGCTCAAGGCCGGCATGCCAACGATGTACCCGTCAGTCTTTATCAGGAGACTCTCCAAAGCTTGTTAGGAGGTCAGCATGGCTAAAAAAGATTTATTTCATAAGGATATTGAGGGACGGTTAGATGAGCTCAAGCATGGCAAGCCCAAGAAAGAAAAGGCTAGCTTGGGGGAAAACCTCAACAAGGCCTTTGTCATCGCCTTGGGCTTGATGATTTTGATTGGCTTAATTTTTACATTGATTGGAGCCTTGAGGAAATAAAATGCAAAAATTATTACTTATTCTGACTATCTTACTTGCTCTTATTTTAATTACATTGGTTATTTCTTTGCCTAGAGAAAACCAACAGTTTTTCAGCGAAACTCGTTCAACAATTGGTAAGTCAGGTTATTGGGAGACAAATTTTTTAAAAAAAATTATTCTTTTGATTGTTAGTATTCTTCTCTTTTTAACCCTCATTTTCTATATGATTCAAACAGCCTAACTTTTTATATCAAAAAGAGAGTGGGACAGAAATCGGTCATTCGTTAGAATGCGATTTCGTCGTCCCACCTCCGCACAGTTGA
>NZ_KQ969106.1:701968-707471 GCF_001578795.1 Streptococcus gordonii | reverse complement strand
TCCCAGCCTCCTTTGATTTAAATATTAGGAAGTTGATTCATTATTAGCCGATTTCATATCCCATTAATAATCCGCCTTCTTCTGCATAGAAACTACATAAGCCGGATGTCGGGATAGCTTGAATTTGGGCGTTAGGAAATTTTTCCTTGACTAAGTCAGAGAATTGCTGACAGAATTTATCATTATTGCGGTGAGAGATAATAATTTCACCTCCTGCATAACCGGCCTTGATGATTTCTTCAAAAGCAGCAGACAACGACTTCTTATAACCTCTAGCCTTTTGCAATAGTTCTAAGGTCCCTTGTGGCCCAGCTTCCCCAACCATACGAATATTGAGCAAGCCTACGACAGCTCCAATTAGCTTATTTAATCGTCCGTTTTTAACCAGATTATCCACTTTGGCCAGGACAAAAAGTAATTTGGTTTTTGATTGGTAGTTTGTAATTTCTTGCACGATTTCGTCAAAAGAAAGGCCGTTACTAATTAGCTGATTGAGCTTTTGAACAAGTAAGTCAACTTCACCACCAGCCGACAAACTGTCAATCACATGAATATTGACATTCGGATGCTCTTCAAGATAAAGTTTTTTAGCAACCTGAGCGCTGTTATGGCTCCCAGATAAGGTTCCAGTAATAGTGACAACAAAGATATTATCAGCTCCTGCAAATGCTTTTAGATAGTCATCTGGACTTGGGCAAGCAGATTTTGAAGCGGTTGATGTGGCATACATTTTTTCCATCATTAAGTCAATATTTAGTTCTGCATTGTCAATAAAGATTTCCTGGCCTACTTGAATGGTTAGTGGGACATTTTCAAAATTTGTGTCCAAAGCCAGGTCTTTTAATTCTCTAAAATCGCATCCAGAGTCACTAACGATTTTCCAAGTCATTTTTAATCCCCTTGTTCCTATAATTATACATTGACAAAGATTGTGTCTTTTTTTACAATTATATCATGAAAGACTTTTTCCAGAAAGCTATTGATATCCGATGAGACAAGAAGGAAGAAACTGTTATGCCTGAACGTAAAATATCCAAAAAATCTCTTGAAAACCTAACGATTTCCAATCGGGAATCCAATCGTTTAACTCGCGAATCTTTGGAAATTTCCTTATTACAGTTATTAGAGAAAAAAGAATTGGCTAAAATCACTATTTCTGAGTTAGTAAATCGTGCTGGTGTATCCAGAGCGTCTTTTTACCGAAACTACAGCTCAAAAGAAGAGATTCTAGAGGAGCTTTTCGGCCAGATTGTGCATAATATTATGGAAAAAATGGATCAGTTTGATTTTAAGACGGAGCTTTACCAAGTATGGCTTGCTCTGTTTAAAGAGGCACAGAAAGAAGCGCATCTCATTCGTTTAGCTGTTGAGTATAATTTAGAGAAACATTTGACGCAAGCAGTTTTTAACTTTTTAGAGAAAGGTCAAGAGTCCAAGAAAGATGCTTCGACCTACGTTAATTCTTTCTGGAGCTCAGCTTTGGTTTCTGTCTTGTCAAAATGGATTAAAGAAGGCATGAAAGTACCTGCTGAAAAGATTGCTTCTCTAGGCTTGCCTTTAATGGTACAAGAGAATATTTAGTAAAGAAAAGAGAAAAAAATGGAAACAAAACGATTAGCTTGGGATGAATATTTTGCTGCGCAAGCTCTTTTGATTGCCAATCGCTCGACTTGTAAGCGCGCAAGAGTAGGAGCGGTTTTGGTCAAAGACAACAAGGTTATTTCTACGGGATATAATGGCTCCGTATCAGGAACAGAACATTGTATTGATCATGAATGTTTGGTAGTCGATGGCCACTGCGTAAGAACCCTACACGCTGAAGTTAATGCTATTTTACAAGGCGCTGAAAGAGGTGTTCCAAAAGGATTTACTGCCTATGTAACTCATTTTCCCTGTCTCAACTGTACCAAGCAGTTGCTCCAGGTCGGATGCAAGCGCGTAGTCTATATCAATCAGTATCGGATTGACGAGTATGCTGAGTACTTGTATCGCGAGAAAGAAGTGGAATTAGTGCACCTACCTTTAGAGGAAGTGAAGTCAGCCATAGCCGAAACAGATTTTATTTAAAAAGTGACTATCCTAGTTATTTTTTAAGATAAAAAGGCTCTATCATTTCGATAGAGTCTTTTTACAATCTTACTGATTATTTGACTTGACCACCTTCTACAACAAGATCATCTGCCTTGGCTGCATCGCCGTAGGTAGGGTGAAGAGTTTTTTCATACGCCTTATGGAAGAAGTTTTCCTTACCAAGCTTTTCAATATCCTTGTTAATAAAGTCAAGAAGTTCTTTGTTTCCTTTTTGAACGGCTGGAGCAATAGTATCAGGGTCACCTAAAGAAGTTATACCAACTTCGTAACCCTTGTTTTCAAGAGCCCAAGCTAGGACTTCAGTGTTATCCGTTGAGAAGGCATCACCACGTCCATCAAGCAGAGCTTGGTAGGCGTCACTGTATTGATCATATTTTTGGAGTTTAATCTCTGGGTGATTCTTTTCAAAGTATGTTTCAGCTGTTGTACCTTTGGTCACAATCAAAGTTTTTCCCTTAAGTTCCTTAACATCTTTTATAAGGGCATCTTTAGGAGAAACGATTCCAAGTGAAACCTTCATATAAGGAAGCGCAAAGTCGACTTGTTTTTTACGTTCATCTGTCACAGTGAAGTTTGCCAGTGTAATATCAACCTTGTTTGAGATCAAGTACTCAGCACGGTTGGCTGCGTCAACGGAAACATATTTAACCTTGACTCCTAGATCTTTGGCAAGTTGATTTCCAAGTTCGATATCGTAGCCTTGATAAGAACCGTCATTATCGACGTAACCAAATGGTTTTTTGTCTCCAAAGACTGCGATACGAAGCTCGCCACTTTTCTTAATTTCATCAATAGTCCGAGCCTTAGAACTAGATGGGCTTGAGTTTTTGCTAGCACCACAAGCTGTGACAAAGACTAGAGCAAGGGCAAGTGTCATTGCAGTTAGAATTGATTTAATTAGTTTCATAAGCATCTCCTTTATAGATATGAGCCAAACTGGCTAAAGTCAAACACATTTAAAAATTCTTGCGCTCTTTTTGTTTTAGGGTTTGTAAAGAAAGAGTGAGCATCTCCTTCTTCAGCAATCTGTCCTTGGTCCAAGAAAATGATTCGATCAGCAATAGCTTGAGCAAATTGCATTTCATGTGTGACTAGGATCATGGTGCGTCCTTCTTGGGCAAGATCATTAATTAATTCAAGCACCTCTCGTACCATTTCGGGATCTAAAGAAGCGGTAACTTCATCGAAAAGAATGATTTCAGGATGCATGAGAAGGGAACGAACAATTGCCACCCGTTGTTTTTGACCTCCAGACAGCTGTCTTGCGTAGCTGTGCTTTTTCTCTAGAAGTCCAACACGCTTCAGTAGTTGTTCGGCTTCCTGAATGACTTCCTCTTTCTTACGACCTTGAGCTTTTGTTGGCCCTAAAATAAGATTTTGCAGAACATCCAAGTGTGGAAAGAGTTCGTAGCTTTGGAAAACCATTCCAATTTTTTGGCGGACAAGATGGAAGTTCTTTTGATTGCCTGTGATGGATTGGTCATCTATGAGGATATCGCCTCCTTGAATATTTTCTAAGCCATTAATACAACGAAGAAGTGTACTTTTACCACATCCTGATGGGCCCAAAATCACGACCACTTCACCTTTTTTAACTTCAAGTGAAAGACCTTGAAGGATAGGATTGTCTCCAAAGGATTTTTGAAGGTCCCTTATTTTTAAAATCGTTTCAGGCATATTAATTCCTCCAGTATTTTTCTAAATGACCTGCTAATTTGGAAATAGGGAAGCAGACAAGGAAGTATAAAACAAGAATGGTTCCATAGATCCAAAAGGAAGCAGTAGGAATGGTCAATCGGTTGCTATCGATAATTTGCTGGCCGACCTTAGTAACCTCAACAACACCAATCAAAACGACTAGCGAAGTTGTTTTGATCATACGTGTAATCAGGTTAATGGCTTGTGGTAGTAGACGTCTTAGAACCTGTGGAATGATGACATAATAGTAAAGCTGAAACTTGGTTAAACCTAGCGCTTGACCACTTTCAAACTGGTGCTTGGGTAGAGAAGTGATAGCTCCTCGAACCAAGTCTCCCATTTCTGCTGTTCCCCAGAGAGTAAAGACAATGATGGCTGAACTCTCGCCTGAGATATTGATATTAAAGTTGCGTGCTAACCCAAAGTAAACAATAAACAGTAAGACAAGCTGGGGCATAATTCGGATGAATTCTAGATAAAATCGAGTCAATAGACGAACGATTTTAGATCGAGAAGTCATGATAATTCCCAAAAATGTACCAAGGATTATGGATAATAGAACGGAAATAACGGAAATACCAATCGTGACTCCCAAGCCTTGTAAAATACGAAGGAGATTATTTCCTTGAAAAAGTACCTGGATTCCCGAATCCTGCATGGCGTAATCTCCTTTCTATCCAACCAAAGAGAAGTGAAATCGGTAATAACATGAGCAGATAGGAAAGAACCAACATGGCCAAGGCGATATCTGTCTCGTAGTAGAGTCCAATCAAGTCCTTTGCCACATACATAAGATCTGCTAAAGCTACTACAGAGAAAACTGAGGTTTCCTTGATTAAGAAAATAACATTGGCGCTAAAGGAAGGAAGTGCTACAGCAGTCGCTTGTGGAAGAACAACGTAGCGAAAAACTTGTCTTGGTGTCAAACCAATAGAGAGACCAATTTCATGCTGGATTTGACTAACAGCTTCCAAGCCACTACGGAAGGATTCAGCCATGTAAGATCCGCCTAAGAAAATGAGACCGATTGTCGCACAAGCTTCTGAAGACAAGACAAGACCAATCCTAGGTAGCCCAAAATACAGAAAGAAGAGCTGAATCAATAGTGGCGTGTTTCGAGATAGCTCAATGTAGGCAGTAGCTAGCTGACTCAAGATGGGAACTCGGTAATGTCGTATGATACTAACAACCAAGCCTAAAAGAAATGAACCAATTATCCCCCAAATAGCGATATGCAGGGTCAAAAAGAAGGCCTGCTGGTATAGTGGATAGTACTGTTCGATAATAGACCAATCCAAAAATGAATTCCTCCCCTCCCTTAAGTCAGGAAATCATTTTTCTTCCTGAACTTATAGGTATAATAATAGAGTCATTTTACCATCAATTACACTGTTTGAATAATATGTATATTTTATCGGTCTGATAGAAAAAATTTATCAGGACCGCCAAAAGGGTTGTAATTTAGTAATCGGTCTAGACAAAGATATTTGTTTAGATGTTGAATTGTTTTAAGAGAAAATGGATATACTTGATTTTATACTGAAAGTAATAAAAAAAAGAAGTATAATGGATATAAAATATGAAAGAGGATCTTGTCCTTTAAAAGAAATATAACAATGGGAAGGATAAATCAAATGGCAAATGAAGAGAAAAACCAGGAGTTAAGTCAAACGCGTAATGAGGTAAGTCCGGAGATAGATAATGAAAAAAATAA
>NZ_KQ969106.1:696740-701656 GCF_001578795.1 Streptococcus gordonii | reverse complement strand
ATTGATGAAGCAAATGAGTCAGAACAAGTGGTAAAAGATTCAAAAGAAATCAAGTATACATCGGCTCTTCTTTCATTTTCCTTCTTCTCATCGATCATTTATCTGATTCTCTTTGTATTATTTTTTGGTTTAGCTTTACCATGGGGACTTGTCTTGTTTATTTTTCTAGGTCCTAGCTTGATTTGTTTTCTTATTGCAACTATTTTAACTAGAATTGGGATGAATAACGGAAATAAAGGTTTACTATATGCAAGTTCAGGTATTTACCTGATTTCAGCATTTTGTGCAGGAGACCCTGATTGGTATCTTTTTCAAATAGCACCTTTTGTTTTCGCAGTTCTCGTTTTGGTTGGAACGCTAATGGCTAAAGAAGAAAAGAGATAATATGGCGCGAAGCCATATCTTTTTACGGAAATTTTTGAAACCATAAAGGATGCGACCCCCATTCTAGTACAACTATTTTCACTCTCAAAAATTAAGCAATCAAAAGAGCTTTCTTTATCTATCAATGATTATGTATATGCTTTTTTATGTATGGGCACTTGGTTCATCTTTTAGCCTCTTTTTGATTGTAGCGATTGTAGTCGTGGTCCTAATATGGGGTGGTGCGTCAAAAACAGCAGATTCATAATTTTCAACAAGGTATAGTTTATGTCTATACCTTATTCTTTTTTTAAACAAAGGTGTGTTAGCGTAAATTATGTTATAATGTAAAAGTTATATAGTCCCGATAAGGTGGTAGTTTTTTCTATCAGTACTTTGTAACTCTATAACAATTTATTTAAGGGGGGACATTTCTATGTCAGAACGTAAACTTTTCACGTCTGAGTCTGTATCGGAGGGGCATCCTGATAAGATTGCAGACCAAATTTCCGATGCTATTTTGGATGCTGTCTTGAGTCAGGATCCTGATGCCCATGTGGCTGCTGAAACAGCAGTCTATACTGGCTCGGTTCATGTTTTTGGTGAAATTTCGACCACAGCTTATGTAGATATTAACCGTGTGGTTCGTGACACCATTGCAGAGATTGGCTACACCAATACAGAATATGGCTTTTCAGCAGAGACAGTCGGTGTGCATCCGTCTTTGGTGGAGCAGTCGCCAGATATTGCTCAGGGTGTCAATGAAGCTTTAGAGGTTCGTGGGAATGCAGATCAAGATCCATTGGACTTGATCGGTGCTGGCGACCAAGGGCTTATGTTTGGCTTCGCAGTGGATGAAACACCGGAGCTTATGCCATTGCCTATCTCACTCAGTCATAAGCTGGTCCGTCGATTGGCAGAGTTGCGCAAATCAGGAGAGATTGCCTATCTGCGTCCAGATGCTAAGTCACAAGTGACTGTTGAGTATGATGAAAATGGTCAGCCTGTGCGCGTGGATACGGTGGTTATTTCGACCCAGCACGACCCAGAAGTGACCAATGAAGAGATTCATCGTGACGTGATTGAAAAGGTGATTAAAGCTGTTATTCCTGCCCGGTATCTGGATGATAAGACAAAATTTTTCATCAATCCAACCGGACGTTTTGTAATTGGCGGTCCGCAAGGTGACTCTGGCTTGACTGGACGTAAGATTATTGTGGATACTTACGGCGGTTATGCTCGTCACGGCGGCGGTGCCTTCTCTGGTAAGGATGCAACCAAGGTTGACCGCTCAGCTTCATACGCAGCACGCTATATTGCTAAAAACATCGTGGCTGCTGGACTAGCCAAGAAAGCAGAGGTACAGCTAGCTTATGCCATTGGTGTGGCTCAGCCGGTTTCTGTACGTATCGATACTTTTGGCACTGGAGTAGTTGCAGAAAGCAAGCTTCAGGAAGCTGTTCGTCAGATTTTTGATTTGCGTCCGGCAGGTATCATTCAAATGCTGGATTTAAAACGACCAATCTATCGTCAGACAGCTGCTTATGGCCATATGGGTAGGACAGATATTGATCTGCCTTGGGAAAAAACGGATAAAGTTCAAGCGTTGAAGGAGTATCTAGCCTAATTATAAAGAGTTGCAAGATGATTATTTGATGGTTTCTACTTTATAGAAAAATAAAGATTATGAAATTAGAACGATTAATTTATATTTTATTAGCCCTTTTGAATAAGAAGCAGATAACGGCTAAAGAAATTGCTGAACGTTTTGAAATATCTACTCGTACAGTATATCGAGATATGGATACGCTCAGCTTAGCTGGAATCCCTATTTACTCTGAACGTGGGGATAAGGGAGGCTTTTATATACCTGATGACTACAAGATGGACAGCAGCTTTTTCACAGAAGAAGAAAAGCAGTTTATCATCAATATGAGCCAAAATGTTGGCAAAATTGTCGGTCGTCCAAGTTTTGACAGCATTGAGCATAAGCTTGCTTCTCAAGAGGCGACCGATAAGGTAAATCCATTTTACTTTGATCTCAGTTCCTGGTCTCTCAATACAAATTATTTACTTGAAATTGAGCAGGCTATACAAACTGGGAAGAAAATTTCCTTTTCTTACTATTCTAAAAAACAAGAACGAAGCCGGAGAACGATTCTTCCTTATCGTCTGATTTTTAAACTAAATGCTTGGTATGTTATCGGCTACTGCTTTGAAAAATTAGATTTTCGTATTTTCAAGCTTAGCAGAATTCGTGATTTGCAGCAAGTAGAAGAGGGGCTCGGAGCTGGAGATTACCCGCTTTTATCTCAAGAAAAGCTAGATCTTTTTCTAAATCCGTCTAAAGATAAAGTTGAGGGCAATAAAGAAGAAGTGGAGTTGATTTTCACAGAATCTGCGCTTCCAAAAATTTATGATCATTTTACAGAAGAAGAAATCACTGTTGAGCAAACCAGAATAAAGGTCCATGCTTTCAGAGCATTGACACCGGCCTTTTTCGAATTGATTTTAAGTTTTGCTCATCAAGTAAAAGTCATATCGCCAAAAAAACTGCAGGGTAAATTAATTGATTCTCTTCAAAAAAATCTTCAGCAATATGACAGACTGTAGTCATATTGCTTTTTGTATACTCTTAAGTGGGCATAAACTTTCATTGGTTTGAAAACAGCCTAAATAATTTTTGGAGGTTCCAAATGGATACAAAAACATTAGCAGAAAGCTATTTTACCGCAGTCAATAAAGGTGGCTGGGAAGATTTTGTAGCTGAAAATTTTGATTATGGGATGTGCGACAGTCAAGAAATCAGGCAAGGTCGTGATGTTTATCTGAAAGGTGCAGGTCAATTCTATGCTTTAAGCCAGCATCTTGAAGTGAAGAAGTTGCTGGTAGAGGGTAGAGAAGTAGTTGCTTTAAATCGCTATCGCCTGCAGTCGCCACAAGGAAATCAACTAGAATTGGATGTCGCAGAATTTTTAAAATTTGATGAATCAGACAAATTGATTGCATCAAACATTTACTTTGATACTCATCGTTTCCAAGAGTTTATGCAGGGGAAATAAATCTCAAGTTTCATTTGACAAATGCTTTAACTTGTTTTATACTGTTAAAAATTAAATATGACTTTAAACATGTTCCGTGAGACATGAAAGTTCTAAAATGAGACCAGCAATTGCTATGCTCTATTTTCTGTAAACTTTTAGAGGTTGGGAACAGGATTTCCAACCTCTTTTTAAGGCGTATTCAATTTAATAAACGCAGTCTGTGAGCTGCGATTAAGGAGAATCATATGTCAAAATTGTCTTTAGACAAAAACAATCAACGGGCTTTAGTTGCTGCGATTGTCGCTTCTGGTACGGATGACTTAAATGTCATGTTTCTGGCCTTTTCAATGTCCTCTATTATCTCAGAACTTGGGATTAGTGGTACCCAGGGTGGTTGGATAGCTACTATAACTAATTTGGGTATGCTTGTTGGGGGCTTAATTTTCGGTCTGTTAGCTGACCGATATCACAAATTTAAGGTCTTTAAATGGACCATTCTTATTTTCTCTCTGGCGACGGGCCTGATTTTCTTTACGAAAGACGTCAATTACCTTTACATCATGCGCTTTATTGCAGGCATGGGTGTTGGAGGAGAATATGGCGTGGCTATTGCTATAATGGCGGGAATTGTTCCACCAGAAAAGATGGGGCGGATTTCATCGCTGAACGGTATTGCGGGTCAAATAGGATCGATTACATCGGCTTTACTTGCAGGCTGGCTAGCTCCTGCTTTGGGATGGCGTGGGCTATTCCTCTTTGGGCTTGCACCTATTGTCCTAGTACTATGGATGGTTTTAGCTATTGACGATCAGAATATTCGTGACGACGGTGGGGCTAAGGTAGAAGAAGAAACAACACAACCTGTTAAAATAAGTCAGCTTTTCAAAACTCCAGCTCTCACATCACAAACCATAGCTTTAATGGTTATGACAACTGTGCAAATCGCTGGTTACTTCGGCATGATGAACTGGTTACCGACGATTATTCAAACAAGTTTGAATATTTCTGTCAAAGACTCTTCTCTTTGGATGGTGGCAACCATTTTGGGAATGTGCCTAGGAATGTTGACTTTTGGACAAATTTTGGATAAATGGGGACCTAGAGTCGTATACTCTGGCTTCCTTCTTGCATCATCTGTCTGTGTCTATCTTTTCCAATTTGCAAATTCTATGGCCACTATGGTAATAGGCGGAGCTGTTGTTGGTTTTTTTGTGAATGGGATGTTTGCTGGCTACGGTGCAATGATCACTCGTCTATACCCTCATCAAATTCGATCAACTGCTAATAATGTTATCTTAAATGTTGGACGAGCAATTGGCGGATTTTCATCTGTTATTATTGGAAAGATTTTGGATATCTCAGGTGTTTCAACAGTTATGATTTTTCTTGCCTCTTTGTATCTAATCAGTCTAGCTGCTCTTTGGACAATCGGCAATTTAAAATCTGATATTTATCAAGGCCTAGGTCAAGGTCTTGAAGCAGAAAAAGCGTAGCCATTAAATAAAAAAA
>NZ_KQ969106.1:683724-696720 GCF_001578795.1 Streptococcus gordonii | reverse complement strand
AGTAGGGCTGTAAAAGCTGATGAAATCAGCGCAGTAGAGCCCACTCAACCACTGCGTCTTGCTCGACAATCCAAAAACGATTGAGAGGCTAGGACTTTTGTCCCAGCCTCTTTTTTATGATCATGTAAAAAACTCTCTACTTTAAATAGAGAGTTTTAAGGTTACTCTTAGTGTGCTACGCGTTTGCGAGCAGCTTTTTTACGGTTTTCTTCAATGAAAGCTGCTTTTTGCTCTTCAGGTTCGATAACTTTTTTCTTGACAGTATAAACTGCACCTGCTACAGCAGCAACAGTAGCTGCAACGCCTGTAAGTACGCCTTTTCCAAATCCTTTAGCCATATGATTTCTCCTTTTTTGAACTTTTATTATTTATGTTATAATTAATAGTAACGGAAAATCAAAATTTTTTCAAGGAAAAAAATGAAAACTAAGATAATTGTAATTGTAGGGCCTACAGCTGTTGGAAAAACGGCTCTAAGCATTGAGGTTGCTAAAACCTTTAATGGTCAGATCGTCAGTGGTGACAGTCAACAGGTCTATCGTGGCTTAGATATTGGCACGGCTAAGATTCGTCATGAAGAGCAAGAGGGCATTCCCCATTATCTGTTGGATGTGAGGGATGTTGAAGAAAGCTACTCGGCCTATGATTTTGTGACTGAGGCAACTCAGGCCATTCGTGAGATTGAGGCTCAAGGACAGCTTCCCATCATTTGTGGTGGTACAGGACTCTATATCCAGAGCTTACTTGAGGGATATCATCTGGGTGGCTCCGTTCCTCATGAGGAAATTCTGGCCTTTCGGGCTCAGCTGGACAGTTGGTCAGATGAGGATTTGTTTGGGAAAATAGCAGAGCTGGGTATCGAGATCCCCCAGATAAATCGCCGCAGGACTATGAGAGCGCTGGAGATTGCTCAGTTAGGTGGTCAATTAGAAAACAGTCAGCCAGATTATGAAGCCCTGCTGATTTGTCTAGATGATGAGCGTGAGCGACTTTATGAGCGAATCAATCAGCGAGTAGATCTGATGATAGAAGATGGTCTCTTAGAAGAAGCCCGTTGGCTTTATGAAAAGGCTCCAACCAGTCAAGCCAGCAAGGGGATCGGCTACAAGGAACTTTTCCCCTACTTTGCAGGTCAGGTGAGCCTCGAAGAGGCTGTGGACAAGCTCAAACAGAATACCCGTCGTTTCGCCAAGCGCCAGCTGACTTGGTTTCGTAACCGGATGTCTGTAACCTTTTATCAGGTGGGAAATCCAGACTACAAAAATCAGGTTACGGAGGACATCAAGAATTTTCTGGACAAGTAGCTGGCTGACCAAGTCATAGTAAGGATATGAGATGATAGAAACAGAGAAAAAAACAGAGCGTGTCTTTCTGGTTGGTGTGGAGCTGGCAGACACGGAGAATTTTGACCTATCCATGGAGGAACTGCAAAGTCTAGCTAAGACCGCAGGGGCTGAGGTAGTCGGGTCTTACAGCCAGAAGCGGGAAAAGTATGACAGCAAGACCTTTGTCGGCTCTGGCAAGTTAGAAGAAATCCGGCAGATTGTAGATGCCGAAGAGGTTTCGACCGTCATTGTCAATAACCGTCTGACACCTCGCCAAAATGTTAATCTAGAGGAAAGCTTGGGGGTCAAGGTCATTGACCGTATGCAGCTGATTTTGGATATTTTTGCCATGAGAGCTAGGAGTCATGAGGGAAAGTTGCAGGTGCATCTGGCCCAGCTCAAGTACCTGCTACCTCGCTTGGTTGGACAGGGGATTATGCTCAGCCGTCAGGCTGGTGGAATTGGCTCCCGCGGGCCTGGTGAAAGCCAGCTTGAGCTCAATCGACGCAGTGTCCGTAATCAGATTCATGATATTGAGCGCCAGCTCAAGGCAGTGGAGAAAAATCGGGAAACCGTTCGTGAAAAACGGCTGGAATCCAGCATTTTCAAAATCGGTCTCATCGGCTATACCAATGCGGGCAAGTCCACTATTATGAACTGCTTGACAAGTAAGAGCCAGTATGAGGCGGACGAACTCTTTGCGACGCTAGATGCCACGACCAAGAACATCAACCTCAGTGGTCACCTCAATGTCACGCTGACAGACACAGTTGGCTTTATTCAGGATTTGCCGACAGAGCTGGTGTCTAGCTTTAAGTCGACTCTGGAAGAGAGTAAAAATGTCGATTTGCTGGTCCATGTTATTGACGCCAGCGACCCTCATCATGAGGAGCATGAAAAGACTGTCCTCGACATCATGAAAGAGCTGGACATGCTGGATATTCCTCGGCTGACTCTCTATAACAAAGCGGATAAGGCTGAGAATTTCACTCCGACCCTGACTCCATATTTTTTGATTTCAGCTAAGGCAGACAATAGCAGAGCTCTTTTGCAGCAAGTCCTGCTGGAGCGGATGAAAGAGTTATTTTTGCCTTTTATCATCAAGGTAGCTCCGGCTAAAGCTTACAAGATTCATGATTTAGAGAAAGTCGCGATTATCGGGAATCGAGAATACATAGACGATATCGAAGTCATTTCAGGCTGGATTGCCGAGAAAAACAAATGGAAACTGGAAGAATTTTATGACTGATTATATAGATTTGGCCCTCAAATACGGTGGTTTTACAAGCCTAGACAGGGTCTACTTAGAACAAGTATTGACTGGTCTGACAGAAGAGCAGAAGCGTAGCTTTATTACACCGCCACCCAGTGTTATCAATGCTTACTTTGCTGAGCTTTATCAAAAGAAAAGTCCGGAAGCCGCGACAGAGTACTTCTTAGAAATCAGTCAGGCTTTGGACTTATGGAATGCGGAGCCTAGCTTTGTAGAAAAGAAACCTTTTGTCCGGCTTAATCTTTCTGGCAAGTCCTATGGATTTTGCTACGAGAAAAAGGAAGTCGGCTTGGTCTTCCCTGAAAAGCCAGAGCCGGTATCAGCTGACTTGCTTTTTGAAATCGCCCAAGTCTTTCCACAGTATTTGGTCTACAAAGAAGCTGGGAGAATAAAAATGACACCTCTCAAAGCTGAATCTCAAGTCGTGGACAGTAAGGAGCTGACTGCTTTGACTGAATGGCAGCAGCTGGCGGATGGTAGCCAAAGACTTTTGGGCTACAATCAAGATGAAGTCAGTGATCTGGCTCAGTCCTATGCTGGCAGAAAATACTATCACTCGCAGAATCGTTCTGCCATGATTTATATCATTTAGAAAGAAAAATATGCAATTACAATTTTTAGGAACCGGAGCTGGTCAGCCGTCAAAGGCCCGCAATGTATCCAGCCTCGTTCTCAAGCTCTTGGAAGAAATCAATGAAGTCTGGATGTTTGATTGCGGTGAAGGTACTCAGCATCAGATTTTGGAGACGACGATTAAACCGCGTAAAGTCAGCAAGATTTTCATTACTCACTTGCATGGAGATCATATTTTTGGTTTGCCTGGCTTTCTATCTAGTCGTTCTTTTCAGGCTAATGAAGAGCAGACAGACATAGAGATTTATGGTCCTAAAGGTATTAAGAACTTTGTTATGTCCAGTCTTCGAGTTTCTGGTTCTCGTTTACCTTATCGAATTGATTTTCATGAATTTGATGAAAATAGTTTGGGAAAGATTTTGGAAACGGACAAGTTCACTGTTTATGCAGATAAGCTGGATCATACGATTTTTTGCGTTGGCTACCGGGTGATGCAGAAGGATTTGGAAGGCACGCTGGATGCAGAGAAGCTACGAGCAGCGGGGGTTCCCTTTGGACCTCTCTTTGGTAAAGTTAAGAATGGTCAAGACATCGTCCTAGAAGATGGTACAAAGATTATCGCAGCAGACTATATCTCAGCTCCTCGTCCTGGGAAAACAATTACTATTTTAGGGGACACAAGGAAAACAGATTCTAGTGTACGCTTAGCTGTGGCGGCAGATGTTCTTGTACATGAAGCTACCTATGGTAAGGGAGATGAAAAGATGGCCCGTAAGCATGGGCATTCTACCAATATGCAGGCAGCTGAAGTAGCCAAAGAAGCTGGAGTTAAACAACTTCTTCTCAATCACGTCAGTGCTCGGTTCTTGTCGAGAGATATCAGCGTTATGCGACAAGATGCTAGTACAGTTTTTGAAAATGTTCATGTGGTTAAGGACTTGGAAGAAGTTGAAATTTAAGGATATTAAAGGGACTTTTAATACAAGAAAAAATTACAATATTGACAAAGAGGCGGGAGATTTTCCTGTCTTCTTTATGTTATAATGTAAAAAAAGGAGAAAGAATGAGAACAATCATCATCACAGGGGCTAGTGGAGGGCTAGCACAGAAAATGGTTAAACGTTTATCTAAGGATAAATTGATTTTAGTAGGACGTAGCAGGGAAAAGCTTGAAAAACTATATGGAGAAAGCGAAAATATTGACCTAGTGGAGCTGGATATTACAGATAGCTCAGCTTTGGAGAGATTTGCTGAGCGGATTGATAGTCAGTACGGCCACGTTGATGTTCTAGTCAATAACGCTGGCTATGGGATTTTTGAGGAATTTGACAAAATCAGCTCAAGCGACATCGAGGCTATGTTTGAGGTTAATACTTTTGCTCTGATGAACCTGTCTAGACTTTTTGGTAGTCGTATGAAAAAGGCAGGTCAAGGACATATCATCAATATCGTCAGCATGGCTGGTCTCATTGCAAGTAGTAAGTCCAGCCTTTACTCTGCGACTAAGTTTGCAGCTATTGGTTTTTCTAATGCCCTTCGCTTGGAACTCCTACCTTTTGGTGTTTATGTTACGACGGTTAATCCTGGGCCTATCAAAACAGCCTTTTTCGATCTAGCCGATCCTGATGGATCCTATGTTAAAGCTGTCGATAAGTATATCTTGGAACCTGACTTTGTAGCTGGCAAAATCGTCAACGTTTTTGGCAAAAAAAAGCGAGAAATAAATCTTCCTTGGGTTCTTAATCTTGCTCATAAATTTTACACCCTGTTTCCAAGAATAGCTGACAAATTGGCGGTTAAGATGTTCAATTATAAATAAAAGTTAAATTTCAACTTTTTAGAAAAGGAAAATGAGAAAATGGATTTACAAGCTTATAAAAATCATTTAGAAGAGCCTTGGGGAAAAATCTATTATGACATTCTGTTTGATCAGCTGAAAAATGTTGAAGGAATGAAAGTTCTTGATTTTGGTAGTGGTTTTGGCATTGTAGCTAATCAGCTTGCTGAGAAAAATCAAGTCACTGCGCTGGAACCGAATATGGAAATGATTATCCATAGGAAAAGAACGAATTCTTATGAGCAGCTTCAGGGAAGTCTAGAAGTGCTAGAAATTTTTAAAGATGAATCCTTTGACCTTATAATTTGCCATAATGTTTTGGAGTATGTTGAGGATATTGATCCATACCTCATGGCTTTCTCTCGTTTGCTCAAAAAGGGAGGGAAACTGTCGATTGTTAAACATAATCACGTGGGCCGAATTATGCATACAGTAATATTTGAAAATGATATTAAAAAAGCTCGGGAACTCATACTTGGAAAAGATTACCTGACGCATAGTATGGGTCAAGCTGTCTATTATGAGATAGCAGATGTCATCAAGCCTTATCCTTTTGAGATTTTAGATTTTCAAGGAATTCGAATTTTTTATGGCTTACAACCCAATGATGTAAAAACTGATCCAGGATGGCGTGAAAATATGCTAGAGATGGAACTTGCTGTTAATAACCAGTCACCTTATCGCGATATTGCAGCTTTTCAGCATTACTGGCTCGTGAAAAAATAATAGCTTAGATCTTTTGTGTATGAATGATTTTTTGGCCTTGTTTGGAGAAAACTAGATGGTGGAAAAAGAAGTTAAAGAGCAAGAGCGATCAGTTAATTATGACATGCTCAGCCTTTTTCAATATGTAGCGTCTATCTTAGTTATTTTGGTTCACTGTCAACGTCTCTTTCCTAATGAAATTTTGCATTTCACACAAAAGAGTATGTTTGGACGAATGGCTGTACCTTTTTTCTCATATCATCTGCCTTTATGCTTAAATCTAGTCTAGCTAAAAAGAAGAGTATGAGAACTTATGTAAGTAGGATTTTAAAACAGTATATTTTTTGGAGTATTCTTTATCTTCCATACGCTCTTATTTATTTTTGGTCACTTCCAGTTGAGAAGTATTATGCCCCATTGGCTTTAATAGCTGGATTTTTATATATTGGACTTTGTTACCAGCTTTGGTATATTCCTGCTTTTTTGCTGGGACTTTGGATTGTCCATCATTTATACAAAAAATTAGGACCTAAATGGGCGGTAGTTGTATCTTTGCTCCTTTATTTACTTGGCTCAATTGAGACTTACTATACTTACTTTGCTAATACTTGGGCAACTCATTTATATGATGATTATTCCCGTATTTTCTTCTCAACCCGTAATGGTCTTTTTTACGTACCAATCTTCATTCTTTTTGGTTATTTGCTTTATGATTATTGGAATAGTAATTTCTTTAAGAAAGATGTAGGGAAAAAAATTCTTCTGGCTTCAATTTTACTTGCTCTGGATGGTTGGTTAGTTTTTGTCAATCAGGGAATCGATAAGAATTTCTTTCTAGCCTTACTTCCTTTTTCTTTATTTTTGGTTAATGGAGTTTTAAGAACAGAGATAGGAAAGAAGTGGAATTTATACCATCTTAAAGAATTAAGTGTGCTCTATTTCTTTTTACATCCGATTTTTATAGAAAGTTCTTTCTATCTTCTAAGAGAGACAAATGTTTCCAAATGGCATAAGGGTCAAATTGTATTTGTTCTTACTATAGTTTTGACTCATTTGACTTCAGAAATTATTTTAAAATTTCGTAAGTCAGTATTTGCAAGACAAAAAAACAGAAATAAGACTGTCTGAATGAGATAAGTAATAAAAATTGTTGGAGATCTTATCATGTTTGAACGTTTACAGCAGCTGTTAGCTTTTACTAATGAGCTGGAAAAGCTGAAAGCCACTCATCGCAACAACAGGACCTTGGATGCCTATTGTTTTGAGAATTCTGCTGAGCATAGTTGGCAGAGTGCGCTCATGGCGCTAGTTTTTCGAGAATATATCCCTGAAGAAGTCAGTCTAGAAAAGGTCATGTCTATGTAACTGATTCATGATTTGGGGGAAATATATGCTGGCGATATCTTTATCTTTGACGACTTGGGTAAGAGCGATTCTTACGATAGAGAGCTGGAGTCCTTGAAAATCAGTGTAGACAAGCTGCCATCAGATTGGCAGGATTCCTTTTTAGAGCTTTGGCAGGAATTTGAAACAGGCATTAGCATAGAGGCTAAATATGCCCGAGTGTTGGATGCTCTGGTTCCTCTGCTCAATCACTTGGAAGTTGCTCAGCCCCATGACAACCCTCATGGACTGACCAAGTCGCAGGTTATTGCGAAAAAGTCCTTTATCCAAGAAACCTCTACAGCACTTTGGGAATTGGCTCAGGAAGTTATTGATCAAAGTGTTGTTAAGGGGCTTTACCTAGATGAGTGAGTCTGAGAGTCTTGCTCGTAGATAAGAAGTTTGAGACTGGTTGAACCAGTCTTTTCATGTTATAATATTCAGACAAGATTGAACGGAGAAAGTGTTTCACTCATCATGATTAGCTCAAAATACGACTGGCAGTTTGCCACTAATGTTACAGATGAAAATTTTTTAAAAAAGGCTAAAAAAGCTGGATTAGAACCTGCCGCTGCTAGTCTCCTTTACCAAAGAGGTGTGCAGACTGAGGAGGCTTTACAGGATTTTTTGGAGCCTAGTTTAGACCAGCTTCACGACCCTTATGATCTGCATGATATGGAGCGGGCAGTGGAGCGGATTCGCACAGCGATTGAGAATTGTGAGCAGATTTTGATCTATGGCGATTATGATGCTGATGGGATGACCTCGGCATCAATTGTCAAGGAGGCCTTAGAGCAGCTGGGAGCTGAGTGTCAGGTCTATCTGCCTAATCGTTTTACGGATGGCTATGGTCCTAATAGCAGTGTTTACAAGTATTTTATTGAAAATCAAGGAATCTCTCTCATTATTACAGTAGATAATGGAGTGGCTGGTCTTGAAGCTATCGAGCTGGCCCAGTCTCTGGGCGTAGATGTCATCGTGACGGATCACCACTCCATGCCTGAGGAGCTGCCAAACGCCTATGCTATTGTTCATCCGGAACATAGCGGAGCAGATTATCTTTTCAAGCATTTAGCCGGTTGTGGGGTGGCTTTTAAGCTGGCAACAGCCTTGTTGGAAGAAGTACAAGTCGAACTTTTAGACTTAGTTGCCATCGGTACCATTGCTGATATGGTCAGTTTGACAGGGGAAAATCGGATCTTGGTCAAATACGGCCTTTCCGTCCTTAAAAATACCCAGCGGGTAGGACTTCAGGAACTTTTCAAAATCGCTGGTATTCAGCCGGACGAACTAGATGAAGAAACAGTTGGTTTCCAGCTTGCTCCCCGACTCAATGCCTTGGGACGGCTGGATGATCCAAATCCAGCAGTTGAGCTTTTAACAGGCTTTGATGACGAAGAAGCTCGTGACATTGCGCTCATGATCAACCAGAAAAATGACGAGCGCAAGGAAATCGTCCAGCAGATTTATGAAGAAGCACAAACCATGCTGGATCCTAAAAGACCAGTGCAGGTGCTTGCTAAGGAAGGCTGGAACCCTGGTGTGCTAGGAATTGTCGCTGGGCGCTTACTGGAAGAGTTGCACCAGCCAGTCATAGTGCTTAATATTGAGGATGGCATCGCTAAGGGCAGCGCCCGCAGTATTGAAGCTGTCAATATTTTTGAGGCCTTGGACAGCCATCGCGACCTATTCGTAGCCTTTGGCGGCCATGCTGGAGCAGCTGGGATGACTCTCGAAGCTGACAAACTAGCAGAACTATCTGATATCCTAACAGCCTACATCTTAGATAATGATTTAGACTCGAATGGCAAAACTGTTCTGTATTTAGATGAAGAGCTGCACTTGCCAGAATTGACTTTGGATACACTCAAAAGCTTTGAAAAACTGGCTCCTTTTGGTATGGACAATAAGAAGCCGCTTTTTTACCTCAAGGATTTTAAAGTGGACAATGCTCGGACTATGGGGGCTGGCAATAGCCATCTCAAGCTGAAAATTTCTCAGGAAGATGCATCTTTTGAAGTAGTAGCTTTTGGCCAAGGAAGCCTGGCAACAGAGTTTACCCAGACCAAGAATCTAGAGCTAGCTGTTAGCCTCTCTGTCAATAAATGGAACGGACAGACTAGTCTCCAGCTCATGCTTGTAGATGCCCGTGTGGATGGCGTTCAGCTTTTCAATATCCGCAGCAAAAATGCGGCGCTGCCTGACAAGGTTCCAGTCTTGCGTTTCACAGAGGAATTGCCAGATTTAACAAATAGCAGAGCAGTTGTGGTTTATGACCTGCCTGATGATTTACAGGCCTTGAAGAAGATTCTTCAGACTCAAGATTTCGAAGCGATTTACTTTAAAAATGAGATTGCCAAGCCATACTATCTGACAGGTTACGGTAGCCGTGAGCAGTTTGCCAAACTCTACAAGACAATCTATCAGTTCCCCGAATTTGACGTTCGCTATAAGCTTAATGATCTAGCAGCTTATCTGAAGATTGACCCGATTCTCTTGGTCAAAATGATTCAAATTTTTGAAGAGCTGGGCTTTGTCAGCATCATCGAAGGCGTCATGAAAGTCAATAAGGAAGCAGAAAAGAAAGAAATTGACAGCAGTCACATTTACCAAGACCTCAAGCGCCTAGTCAAAGAACAAGAACTCATGGCACTGGGCACCGTGCAGGAGATTTATGATTATTTGATGGAGAAATAAAGGTTAAGTAACAATATTTCAAGCACATTTAAATAAAAAATGGTATAATAGAGAGTAAAAAATTTTTATATAGAAAGAACATTATGAATTTAAAAGACTATATTGCAACAATTGAGAATTATCCAAAAGAAGGTGTTACCTTCCGCGATATTAGCCCTTTGATGGCTGATGGGAATGCATACAGTTATGCTGTTCGTGAGATTGTCCAATATGCTACGGATAAGAAGATTGATATGGTAGTTGGACCTGAAGCTCGTGGCTTTATCGTGGGCTGTCCAGTTGCTTTTGAGTTAGGAATCGGCTTTGCTCCAGTCCGCAAGCCTGGCAAACTTCCTCGCGAAGTTATCTCAGCTGACTATGAAAAAGAGTATGGTGTAGATACTTTGACCATGCATGCAGATGCTATCAAGCCAGGTCAGCGTGTATTGATTGTTGATGATTTATTGGCAACAGGTGGAACTGTTAAAGCAACTATTGAAATGATTGAACGTCTTGGTGGTATCGTTGCAGGATGTGCCTTCCTTATCGAATTGGATGAATTAAAAGGCCGTGAAGTTATTGGCGAATATGACTATAAAGTATTGATGCATTATTAATACATAGTTTCAAGCTATACCTAGGTAAAGATAAAATATAATTGAAAACTATATCTCCTTTCAGTATAATAAATATATTAGAGATAGGAGATATTTTCATGCCAATTAAGATTGATAAAAAATTACCAGCTGTTGAAATTTTAAGTTCTGAGAATATCTTTGTCATGGATGACGATAGGGCGGACCATCAGGATATCCGCCCTCTGAATATTCTGGTACTCAATCTCATGCCTCAGAAAATGGTGACGGAGACTCAGATACTGCGCCATTTAGCTAATACTCCGCTACAGTTGACTATTGACTTCCTCTATATGAGTTCGCACCAATCTAAAACCACACGTGCAGAGCACATGGAGACTTTCTATAAGACTTTTGATGAAATTAAAAATCGCTATTTTGACGGCTTGATTATCACTGGGGCACCAGTAGAGCATCTTCCTTTTGAAGCGGTGGATTACTGGGAAGAGTTCCAGCAGGTGATTGAATGGTCCAAGAGCCATGTTTTTTCGACTCTGCATATTTGCTGGGGAGCTCAGGCTGGACTTTACGCCCGCTATGGCGTTGACAAGTACCAGATGTCGCGCAAATTATCAGGTGTCTATAGCCAGTCTGCTGACAGCAACAATCTGCTTTTCCGGGGCTTTGACGATGAGTTTTATGCGCCTCATTCCCGCCATACTGAAGTTCTGAAGGAAGATATTGTCAATCTGACCAATCTGGAAATTCTCTCATATGGAGAAGATACGGGTCTCTCTGTGTTGGCTAGCCGAGACTTGCGAGAGGTGTATAGTTTTGGTCACATGGAATACGATCGTGATACTCTATCCAGAGAGTATTTCCGAGACTTGAAGGCAGGGAAGAATCCACACATTCCAGAGAATTATTTTAAAAACGATGATGTCCATGAGACACCAGCCTTGCGTTGGAGTTCAGCCGCGGCTTTATTTTTCAATAATTGGATTAACTATGCAGTGTATCAAGAAACGCCATTTGATTGGGAGAATCCAGAAAATGACGCTTCCTATTTTGCTTATTTATAAGAGGGACTATGACTTATTTATCAGCCTTTCAACAAGGCAATTTAGTATTACCAAGTGCCTTGTACTTTCATTTTCAAGAGATCTTCTCGTCTAGTGAAGATTTCCTTGTTTGGCAATTCTTTTATTTGCAGAATACAACAGCATTGGAAGAGATAGAGCCGAGTCAGATTGCTGCAAGCATTGGCAAAACGGTGTCTGAGGTCAATCGCATTATGTCTCATTTGACCGAACAAGGCTTATTGCAGTATAAAACCATTGAATTAAATGGGGAGATTGAAGCGATTTTTGATGCCTCTCCAGCCTTAGAGAAGTTGGATGAACTACTGGGAGTTAATGCTAGTCAACAGCCAACTACAAAAGCATCTCAAAATGTTTTAAAAGATTTAGTTGAAACCTTTCAACAGGAATTAGGTCGCCTTTTGACACCATTTGAGATTGAGGATTTGACCAAAACAATTCAAGAAGATAAAACAAATCCTGACTTGGTAAAAGCTGCTCTTCGAGAAGCAGTTTTCAATGGAAAGGCTAACTGGAAGTATATCCAAGCAATTTTGCGCAATTGGAGACGGGAAGGTATTACGACTTTAGCACAAGTTGAGGCTAAAAGAGAGGAACGTGAAGCATTTAATCCACAGAATGTTACTGTTTCAGATGATTTCCTTAGAGCAATGGATTTATGGAAGGATTGAATTTATTAGATTTACAGTGGCCTGTTAGATATGACAGGCCGTTGATTTTATAGAAAAGGAGAAAAGTATGACCTATCAATTGCCAAAAGTCTGGTCTGCTGCGGACAGCGACCAAGGAAAATTTTCAGGTATCAATCAGCCTACTGCAGGTGCACGCTTTGAACAGAAGCTTCCTGCCGGTAAAGAGCCTTTTCAGCTTTATTCACTTGGGACTCCTAATGGGGTCAAGGTGACGATTATGCTAGAGGAACTGCTGGCAGCAGGTGTGACAGAGGCAACCTATGACCTCTATAAGATCAGCATCATGGATGGCGACCAGTTTGGCTCAGATTTTGTGAATATCAATCCCAACTCTAAGATTCCGGCCTTGTTGGATCAGTCAGGTCATAAGCCAATTCCTGTCTTCGAGTCAGCCAATATCCTACTCTATCTAGCAGAGAAATTTGGAAAGCTGATTCCGTCAGATTTGGCTGGTCGGACTGAGGTGCTCAACTGGCTCTTCTGGCAGACGGGTGCTGCGCCCTTCTTGGGCGGTGGATTTGGCCATTTCTTTAATTATGCTCCAGAAAAACTAGAATATCCGATTAATCGCTTTACGATGGAAGCCAAGCGACAGCTGGATTTATTAGATAAAGAATTAGCCAAGAAAGCTTATATCGCTGGAGATGATTATAGTATAGCAGATATTGCTATCTGGTCTTGGTATGGTCAGTTGGTGCAGGACAAGCTTTATCCAGGCGCAGCTGAGTTCTTGGATGCTACCTCCTACAAACATCTAGTTACTTGGGCGGAGAAGATTGCAGCTCGTCCGGCGGTTCAGCGCGGTTTAGCTGCCGAGTATCAGGAAATCAAATAAACATTTGATGGGTAGGAACTTC
>NZ_KQ969106.1:680688-682527 GCF_001578795.1 Streptococcus gordonii | reverse complement strand
AGACGGTGTCGGAGGCTATTGAGGCAGGTGCTGGACTGATTATCGTTAAGCATGCGCCTATTTTTCGCCCACTAAAGGACCTAGTAGCGGATAAGGCACAAAATCAAATCGTTTTAGACCTCATCAAGCATGATATTGCTGTT
Organism: Streptococcus gordonii; assembly: GCF_001578795.1. Classification (GTDB taxonomy): domain Bacteria; phylum Bacillota; class Bacilli; order Lactobacillales; family Streptococcaceae; genus Streptococcus; species Streptococcus gordonii_A. The sequence continues at coordinate 682,384 of NZ_KQ969106.1, read as the reverse complement.
TATGTCAGTCATACCAATATCGATGTTGTGGAGGACGGTCTTAATGACTGGTTCTGCCAGCTTCTTGAGATTGAGGAGACAAGTTATCTTAGTCAGACGGGGCCAGATTACGGTATTGGCCGCATAGGGAAGATTGCTCCTCAGACCTTTGGGGAATTTGCGGCTAAGGTCAAGGCAAGTTTTGGACTAGATAGCTTGCGTATGGCCGCTTATGAAGAAGAGGATCTCGAACGCGTGATTGAGCGTGTAGCTATTTGTGGTGGCAGTGGTCAGTCCTTTTATCCAGAGGCCATTGCCAAGGGGGCGCAGGTCTACATTACAGGTGATATTTACTATCACACAGCTCAGGAAATGCTGACAGAAGGTCTTTTGGCGCTGGATCCCGGACACCATATCGAGGTTCTTTTTACGGAAAAATTGAAAGAAAAATTTGAACTTTGGAAGACAGAAGAGGGATGGGATCTTGAGATTCTGCCTAGTCAGGCTTCGACCAATCCTTTTCGACATGTTTGAGAGGAAGTGACATGAAAAAAGTAGCAGTGATTGGAGCTGGGATTGTCGGCTCAACAGCGGCTTATTATCTGTCCAAATCCCCAGATGTGGAAGTGACTGTCTTTGATGACGGCAAGGGGCAGGCGACCAAGGTAGCCGCTGGCATTATAAGTCCTTGGTTTTCTAAGCGTCGCAACAAGGCTTGGTACAAGATGGCGCGCTTGGGCGCTGATTTTTATCAAGACTTGATTTCGGATCTGAAAGTGGCTGGTATTCAGACAGACTTTTACCAACAGACTGGTGTTTATCTGCTGAAAAAGGACGAGAGCAAGCTGAAGGAACTTTATGATTTGGCTGCTAATCGTCGTGAAGAGTCGCCGTTAATAGGGGACTTGAGTCTTCTCAATCGTCAGGAAGTCCATGAGAAATTTCCAGACTTACTAGGCTTTGAGCGGCTTCTCTATGCTTCTGGCGGCGCTCGTGTGGAGGGAGCACTCTTGACGGAGACGCTTCTGAAAGCCAGCAAGGCAGAGTTGGTTGAGAAAAAGGCAAGCTTGACAGTAGATGGAGAGCAACTTCTTGTGGACGGACGTAACTTTGACTGTGTGATCTTGGCTGTGGGGGCTTGGCTAGGAAAAATCTTGCAGCCACTGGGCTATGAGACAGATGTTCGACCGCAAAAGGGACAGCTACGTGATTTTAAGCTGGCTGAAAAGACGGATGACTACCCTGTGGTTATGCCTGAGGGTGAGCTGGATATCATTCCCTTTCTGGCGGGCAAGGTCAGTATTGGTGCCAGTCATGAAAATGATCAGGACTTTGATTTGAAGGTAGATAAGAAAGTTCTGGATCAGTTGCAGCGAGAAGCGGAAACTTACTTGCCAAGGTTGTCTAAAGCAGAGATTTTAGGCGAGCGCGTGGGAACACGGGCTTATACCAGCGACTTTGCTCCTTTCTTTGGAGCTGTTCCAGATTTGCTAAATGTCTACGCTGCCAGCGGATTAGGCTCTTCTGGTCTGACAACTGGCCCGCTTATCGGACGCCAATTGGCCCAGATGGCTTTGGGAGAAGCGGGGCTGCTGAATCCAGCTGACTATCCTATTGAACAGTATGTGAAGAAGGTTTGATATGACAGAAACCATTTTGAATTGGGTCAATATTTGTGTAAAAAAAGATGAAGAAATCCTACTGCTTAATCGCCAGC
>NZ_KQ969106.1:679848-680668 GCF_001578795.1 Streptococcus gordonii | reverse complement strand
TTATCAACAGGCTGATTTTTCCTACGCTGCTTTTTTTATACCCTTAAAAATGATATACTGAGTAGAAGAATGTTTAGAAAAGAGTGAGCAATGCAAAAAAAGACTATTTCCCAACGCTTAGAGCGAGTAGCTGCTTTTGTGCCGAAGGGGGCAAAGTTGCTGGATGTTGGGAGCGATCACGCCTATCTGCCTATTTACCTGATTCAGCAGGGACGGATTGAGAAGGCTCTGGCCGGAGAAGTGGTAGAGGGGCCTTTTCAGTCTGCTCAGAAGAATGTGGCAGAGCATGGGCTGACGGAGCAGATTGAAGTTCGCTTGGCTAATGGTTTAGCTGCTTTTGAAGCAGAAGATCAGATTGACACCATCGTTATCGCTGGTATGGGTGGGCGCTTGATTTCAGAGATTTTGGAAAATGGCAGAGCTAAGCTTGGAGCTATTTCCCGCTTGATTTTGCAGCCCAATAACCGAGAAGATGAACTCCGCAGCTGGCTTGTATCTAACGGTTTTTGTTTGCTGGCAGAGGATATCTTAGAAGAGGCTGGTAAGTTTTACGAAATCCTGGTAGCAGAAGCTGGCCAGCAAACTTTGACGGAGCAAGAAAAACGCTTTGGTCCTTTTCTGATGAAGCAAGAGTTACCTGCTTTTCAGCTAAGATGGCAGAAAGAACTGAAAAAACTAGAAGGAGCTCTAGCCCATATCCCAGAAAAAAATGAGCTAGAACGCTCTGCTATGTCTCAAAAAATCGAAAGTATCAAGGAGGTGCTCCATGCTAGCAAGTAAAATCATCGCCCGTTATGAAGCCTACTGCCCGCAAGAACTG
>NZ_KQ969106.1:676457-679072 GCF_001578795.1 Streptococcus gordonii | reverse complement strand
GGGGTGTACTATTGTAGGTTCGGCTGTTGTATTTTTCTTTAAACAGGTCAGCAGGAAACTGCTGGACATTATGATGGGCTTTGCGGCCGGTGTCATGATTGCGGCTTCTTTTTGGTCGCTTTTGGCGCCCTCCATTGAGTATGCGCAAGCCTCTTATGGCAGTCTGTCCTGGCTGCCGGCAGCAGTTGGTTTTCTGGTTGGCGGCTTTTTCCTGCGTTTCATCGACGCAGTGGTGCCTCACTTGCACTTGAGCAAGGATATTTCGGAGGCAGAGAGCGTTCATGAGCACAGCCGCAAGAAGCTGTCCAAGACGGCCCTGCTCTTCTTAGCCATTACCATTCACAATTTTCCAGAAGGTTTGGCAGTCGGAGTAGCCTTTGGTGCTTTGGCCGCCAATCCAAGTCCGGAAGCCTTTGTTGGCGCGATTGGCCTAGCTTTGGGAATTGGCCTGCAAAACGTCCCGGAGGGGGCTGCTCTGTCCATTCCGATTCGGACAGACGGCAAGTCTCGGCTTAAAGCCTTTTACTGGGGCTCCATGTCTGCGATTGTAGAGCCAATCGGGGCTGTTCTCGGAGCAGTAGCTGTTATGGCCATGACAGCTATTCTACCCTATGCCCTCTCCTTTGCAGCAGGAGCTATGATTTTCGTGGTGGTAGAGGAGCTGATACCGGATTCGCAGACCAATGGAAATACTGATGTGGCGACTTTAGGTCTCATGGTGGGCTTTGTTCTTATGATGATTTTAGATGTTGCTTTAGGATAAAGGACTTTAGAGTTTCTGAGTTGTTAGATTCAGAGACTTTTTGCTTGAAAACAGTTAATATCTTAAAAAGTGACATTCGCTTGTAAAAATGGTAGAATAAAAGCAATATATAACAGAGAGGAAACACATATGAAAGGTATTATTCTTGCAGGTGGATCTGGGACTCGCTTATACCCATTGACACGTGCGGCATCTAAACAACTCATGCCAATTTACGATAAGCCAATGATCTATTATCCATTATCGACACTGATGTTGGCTGGGATTAAAGATATCTTGATTATCTCAACTCCAACTGATCTTCCTCGATTTGAGGATCTATTAGGTGATGGTTCTGAATTTGGTATTAAGCTCTCTTATGCAGAGCAACCTAGTCCAGATGGATTGGCGCAAGCCTTTATCATTGGGGCTGATTTCATCGGAGATGACCGCGTGGCGCTGATTCTTGGGGATAATATTTACCACGGCCCTGGTTTAAGTAAAATGCTTCAGAAGGCCGCTGCTAAAGAAAAAGGGGCAACTGTTTTTGGCTACCATGTTAAGGATCCAGAACGTTTTGGTGTCGTAGAATTTGATGAAAATATGAATGCTATCTCCATCGAAGAAAAACCGGAACAGCCTCGCTCTAACTATGCAGTGACTGGACTGTACTTCTACGATAATGATGTCGTAGAAATTGCCAAGAACATCAAACCAAGTCCTCGAGGAGAACTGGAAATCACTGATGTCAACAAGGCATACTTGGATCGTGGTGATTTGTCAGTTGAGCTTATGGGACGTGGTTTTGCCTGGTTGGATACGGGTACTCACGAAAGTCTCTTAGAGGCCGCTCAATATATCGAAACAGTTCAGCGTATGCAGAATGTTCAGGTGGCAAATCTGGAAGAAATTGCCTATCGTATGGGCTATATCACTAAAGAGCAAGTGCACGAATTAGCGCAGCCATTGAAAAAGAATGAATATGGCCATTATCTCTTGCGCTTGATTGGAGAAGAATAAGAAGATGACCGAACAATTTTTTGATAAGGAATTAGCAGCACGTGAGGTTCCTGGAATTCCAGGAATGCTGGAGTTCGATATCCCTGTTCGTGGAGACAACCGAGGCTGGTTTAAGGAGAATTTCCAAAAGGAAAAAATGCTGCCGCTAGGCTTCCCTGAAAGCTTCTTTGCAGAAGGGAAACTGCAAAATAATGTCAGCTTTTCTCGTAAAAATGTATTACGTGGTCTACATGCTGAGCCATGGGACAAGTACATCTCTGTTGCAGATGACGGTAAGGTTCTAGGTTCTTGGGTTGACCTGCGTGAAGGTGAGACTTTTGGCAACACCTACCAGACAGTAATCGATGCCAGTAAGGGGATTTTTGTGCCACGTGGCGTAGCCAACGGCTTTCAAGTCCTTTCTGATACTGTTTCTTATAGTTACTTAGTGAATGACTATTGGGCTTTGGAACTCAAACCGAAGTATGCCTTTGTTAACTATGCAGACCCAGCTCTGGGAATCCAGTGGGAAAACTTAGAAGCTGCAGAAGTCTCTGAAGCGGATAAGAACCATCCATTACTTAAGGATGTAAAACCACTAAGAAAAGAAGATTTGTAAGCAACTTTCTTTTTAATGCATGAATTAGTTTATATTGAAATATAATACCTTCGCTCAGCTATAATTTGAGCAAAGTGGATTAAAAAAAATTGCCAAAGAGGTATCAAGCATGTGATAGATTGTCTATCCTGTTACATGAAAGGCAATTATAAAAAAATAAGGAATAGAAATGACTGAATACAAAAAAATTATCGTGACAGGCGGAGCTGGTTTTATTGGTTCTAACTTTGTTCACTACGTTTACAATAATTTTCC
>NZ_KQ969106.1:650114-676437 GCF_001578795.1 Streptococcus gordonii | reverse complement strand
AAGAGATTTTAGGCGATCGAGTTGAGTTGGTTGTTGGAGATATTGCTGATGCAGCCTTGGTTGATAAGCTGGCAGCTGAAGCGGACGCTATCGTTCACTATGCGGCAGAAAGCCACAATGATAACTCGCTCAATGACCCGAGTCCATTTATCCACACCAACTTCATCGGAACTTACACACTCTTGGAAGCAGCACGAAAATACGACATTCGTTTCCACCATGTGTCAACGGACGAAGTCTATGGAGATTTGCCTTTGCGTGAAGATTTGCCAGGTCATGGAGAAGGACCAGGTGAGAAATTTACCGCTGAAACCAAGTACAATCCAAGCTCGCCTTACTCATCAACCAAGGCAGCTTCTGACTTGATTGTCAAGGCTTGGGTGCGTTCATTTGGTGTCAAAGCGACTATTTCGAACTGTTCAAACAACTATGGTCCTTACCAGCACATTGAGAAGTTCATTCCGCGCCAGATTACCAATATCTTGAGCGGTATCAAGCCAAAACTCTACGGTGAAGGTAAAAACGTTCGTGACTGGATTCATACTAATGATCATTCATCAGGCGTTTGGACGATTCTGACCAAGGGACAAATCGGTGAAACTTACTTGATTGGTGCTGACGGTGAGAAGAATAACAAGGAAGTACTGGAGCTCATCCTTAAGGAAATGGGGCAGCCAGCTGATGCTTATGACCATGTGACAGACCGTGCCGGCCACGACCTCCGCTATGCCATTGATGCTAGCAAGCTCCGTAATGAGCTGGGATGGAAACCAGAGTTTACTAACTTTGAAGCAGGTCTCAAAGAGACAATCAAGTGGTACACAGACAACCAAGACTGGTGGAAATCTGAAAAAGAAGCAGTAGAAGCTAATTATGCTAAAACACAAGAGGTCATTAAATAATTTTAAACAATTTAATGATTCTTAAAGGAGCAGTTATATCATGAAATATAAAATTTTAGTAACAGGTGGGGCTGGTTATATTGGTACTCACACAGTGGTTGAACTTATTAAAGCTGGCCATGAGATAGTTGTTGTTGATAATTTTAGTAACAGCAGCAAAAAGAGCCTAGAGGCTGTCGAAAAAATCGTTGGACAGACCATAACTTTTTATGAAGTGGATATTTGTGATAAAGAAGCTTTATTAAAAGTTTTTAAGGACTTTAAACCTACTGGAGTGATTCATTTTGCTGGTTTAAAAGCAGTAGGAGAATCTAGCCAAATCCCTCTAACCTATTACGAAAATAATGTTGCAGGTACCTTAACTCTTTTGAGAGTGATGGAAGAAGTAAATTGTAAAAACATTATTTTCAGTTCTTCAGCAACAGTTTATGGGGATCCACTTACGGTTCCAATTTTAGAAAATTTCCCTGTTTCAGTTACTAATCCATATGGTCGTACGAAATTAATGCTTGAAGAAATTATGACGGATATTTACAAATCAGATTCTACTTGGAATATTGTATTACTTCGTTATTTCAACCCAATTGGTGCTCATGAAAGTGGTGATTTGGGAGAAAATCCAAATGGAATTCCTAATAATTTACTTCCATATGTAACTCAAGTTGCTGTTGGAAGATTAGAACAAGTACAGGTGTTTGGCAATGATTATCCAACTGTAGACGGTACAGGTGTTCGAGATTATATTCACGTGGTTGATCTAGCTAAAGGTCATGTTGCTGCCTTGAAAAAACTTGATGGCAAGCAGGGTTTGAATATATATAACTTAGGAACTGGTAAAGGATATTCGGTTTTAGAAATCATTCATAGTATGGAAAAAGCAGTTGGTAAACCAATTCCTTATAAGATTGTTGAACGCAGACCTGGTGATGTTGCGACTTCGTATGCTAATCCTGCTAAAGCTAAAGCAGAACTTGGTTGGGCAGCTCAATTTGATATCTCAAGGATGTGCCAAGATGCTTGGCGCTGGCAGAGCAAACATCCAAATGGATTTGACGATTAGATATTATTGGAATTTAGAAATTTTAGATAAGCCTAGCACAAATATGTGATAGGCTTTTTATAATAGTTAAACATTTCAGATCTTACTCAGTATATGAATATGATCTCTTTCACGAATATTATACTGAACTTATCTTAGCTGATAGCATAAGAACATGCTATCAGCTAAGAGGTGTTTTCTTTATCATTCTATGAATTCTCTCCTTCTTGTATGGAAACAGTAGAAATAAGGGCTTGGTTATAGTATAATGGGTCTATATGACTTTTAAGGAGAATGTGAGTTAGTGAAGTCTTCGGAATTATTGATTATTATCCCTGCCTTTAATGAAAGTGGTAATATTCAAAAAACAATCAAGATGATAAAAACACATACACCAGAATTTGATTACGTAATTATCAATGATTGTTCTACAGATAATACTTTGGAAATTTGTCGTGAAAATAAATTTAATGTTATTGATTTGCCAATTAATTTAGGAATCGGCGGTGCGGTTCAAACAGGATACCTCTATGCTGTTCAAAATAATTATCAATATGCTGTTCAAGTAGATGGAGATGGTCAACATAATCCTCAATATATTAAGATGATGCTTGAACGTATAAAAAAGATAAAGTTGACATGGTAATAGGATCTCGATTTATTGAGAATCAAGGATTTCAGTCTTCTTTCGCTAGAAGAATTGGAATCACTTTTTTTGAAAAATTAATTAAATTATTGACTGGAAAGAAGATCACAGATCCAACATCAGGATTGCGAGTTGTTAATAAATCAGTCATTGAATTATTTGCTGAGCATTATCCAAGTGATTATCCTGAACCAGAAACTATAGTTTCCTTGTTAGAAGCTGGTTTTAAAGTGGAAGAAATGCCTGTTCTAATGAATGAAAGAGAACATGGTACATCTTCGATTACCTTGACCAAGTCTGTGTATTATATGATAAAAGTATCCATAGCAATACTGGTTGCAAAGATTAGTGGAGGATATAAGAAATAATATGCTTATTGTTTTAATTTCTATTCTTATTTTGGCATTTTTGTTTAATATTCTTCGTTTAGTTGCTAAAAAGCAAGTAGAGATGAAAAATGTTATTTCGTGGATTATTTTGTCGATCGTTGCGCTACCTTTTGTCTGGTTTGCAGACATCCTAACTTTTTTTGCAAATCTAATGGGAGTGCAAGTAGCAAGTAACCTAATATTCTTTGTTGCTATCTGCTTACTGCTTTATTTAACATTTTCTTTAACCAGACATCTTTCGAAACAGTCAGTACAGATTCGTCAATTGGCGCAAAAAATTGCCTTAAAGGAAAAAAGTGATCAAGATGAAGAATAAAGTGTCAGCAAAAGAAATATATTTTTGGAATTTACTGGGGAATCTAATGTTTGCTGGTTCCTCAGCTATTTTTATGATGATTGTTTCTAGACTTTCTTCTGCAAAAATGGCTGATGTATTCAGTTTAGCATATGGGATTGCTGGTATTTTAGTTGTTCTTGGACTTTTTCAAGTTAGAACCTATCAGGGAACTGACGTGACTTTTAAACATAGTTTTACCAGCTATACAATCGCAAGAGTGTTTTCTATTACTCTTATGCTAATTACCTTATTTCCATATCTATTTCTAGTTCATTTTGATTTTTCAGATACTTCAAAGTTGGCAGTAGTGGTTTTATATGTTCTGTTTCGGATGTGTGAGGCTATATCTGATTTATTTCAGGGGCTCTTTCAGCAACATGAGAGATTAGATATTGCTGGTAAATCCATGACAATCAGATACGGAGCAAGTATTTTTATTCTTCTTATCTCCCTAGTTGTTCTCAAATCTTTAGAAGTTTCTCTTTTAATCTTGTTTCTTTTTAATTTTGTATTTGTTTGGATTTATGATTTTCCCAAGTCGCTATCTTTTGATAAAGTTTCTTTTAACAAGAGCACCATCAGGTTGCAGGTCAAAGACGCCTTTGTGATTTTAAAAGGCTGTATTCCTTTATTTATCAGCGGTTTCCTCTTAGCTTATATCTTTAATGAACCTAAGATAGCAATTGATAAAGCTATTCAACTTGGAAAGTTAGCAGAAGGGCTTCAAAGGAATTACAATATTTTGTTCATGCCAGTGTTCTTCATGAGTTTATTTATCCTTATTCTTCGACCATTAACTACAAGCTTAGCTATTCAATGGCAAAGAAATGAGTTTGCAAAGTTTGATCGAACAGTGAAACAGATTGGTACCTATTTACTTGGAGGCGGAGCTGTTTTAACACTATTAGCTTTTTTAATTGGAACTCCAGTTTTAAGTATAGTTTTTGGTGTGGATCTGGCTGGCGACGCTCTGACATTGACAATTCTAGTTTTTTCTGGGATTCTTTATTCAGCTGGAATTGTTCTTGGAGATATCCTCACTATTTTTAGAATGCAACGAAAACTTTTAGTGGTATACCTACTTATGTTTGTCGTTTCAATTGCTATTACAAATCCTTTTGTAATGTCAAAAGGTCTACTTGGAGCTGCTTATAGTTTTCTATTTGTATTGCTTATTTATTCAATTGGAAGTTTCTTAACTTATATCAAGGTAAGAAAATGGAAAGGAAACCTTTGATGTCCTTAAATTCTCAACATACCTGGGTGATTTGTGCCTATGGTGAAAGCCAGTATCTAGAAGCGTGTATTCAGTCTTTAAAAAATCAAACTCTTACTTCAAAGATAATTTGTTATACCTCCACACCATTGACCTCAATTTATGAAATTTGTGGGAAGTATGATATTCCAGTTCATCATAAAACTGGTGGTGGGATTGGAAGGGATTGGAATCAAGCGTTATCATTCGTAACTACAAAATATGCTACAATTGCCCATCAGGATGACTATTACGAGCCTAAATTTCTTGAAAAGACTCTGGAAGCTTTTGAGGCTCAACAAGATGGATTGATTAGTTTTACTGATTATTTTGAAGAAAAAAATGGAAGCAAAATTGATGCGAATACGAATTTAAAAATTAAGCGCCTAATGCTTGGTACCTTATCAATTTTTCCAACCTCACGTTTTTGGAGAAAGCGTGTCTTAGCTTTTGGAAATCCCATCTGTTGTCCTGCGGTTTCATACAATCTTGAAAAATTAAAAGATTTCCAGTTTGATGAAGATATGAGAGTAAGTCTTGATTGGTATGCTTGGTATAAAATTAATGAATACAAAGGAAGCTTCCTTTATATTTCGGAAGCATTAATGTGCCATCGGATTCATCAAGAATCTGAGACGACTAAGACTATTTCAGATAACACTCGCACAAAAGAAGATTTATATATGTATAATCTGTTTTGGCCAAAGTGGTTTTCAAGAGTGATTATGAAGTTTTATGTCAAGAGTCAGGATACTAACCACTAGGAGATAAATATGAAATTCATGAAAGATGCCTATCAGGCTAACATAAAATATATTTTTACTTTTTGGTCTTATCCGCTTTTATGTTTGTGATTTATACAAAACATCTTTTGGATGTCCCAAAGATAGGACTGGCAGTCGTTCTTCTTATTGCTGTATTTTTACTCTTTTTACCTAAGAAAAATATTGCTATATTTTATGCTCTTGTCTTTTCGGGAGTTTTGACTTCTTTGATAACTCCGGTTTTAAACACTCCCGACGAACCAGTTCATTTAGCAAGAACGATTCATATTGTTGAGGGAGATCTGAATTTAGATAATAGTAAACCTCTAATTTCAGAAGATTTTTTTGATATTTATGATCAAATCAAGTCTCCATTAACTAAAACCAATCTTTTCAATGAAGGTCAGACAGATAAAAAAGTTGGTTTTGGTCGTTCGACTGATTACCGAGCTACTAATTCATATTGGTTTATTGGTTATATTCCTCAGGCAATTGGCTTTGGAATTGGTAAATTTTTACATTTGAGTGTAGGTATCTCGTATTATTTAGGTAGAATATTTAACGCATTAGCTTATGCAGTTTTGGCTTATATTGCCATTCGATTATCAGGTAAAGCTAAGCAACTTATAATGATGGTTGCGTTTATTCCAATGAATTTAGTACTAGCTGGCTCATATAATCAGGACAGTGTATCACTCGGATTGGCCTATATTATCGTATCACTCTTTATTAGTTGGGTTAGTGATAGCGAGAAGAAGGTGAGAAATAGAGACTTGATTCTTTATGTCATCATTTGTTGCCTTCTAGCCACGATGAAGCTCCCTTATGTTCTGCTAATTGGATTATTGCTTTTTATTCCAAAATCTAAGTTTAATGGTAGATTCTTTTATGGCAAGGTTATTTCTGCTGTTCTTTGTGTAGGAGCAGTAACTGTATTTTGGTTTTTACTCAGCCAACAAGTGAAATTAGCTAATTTTCAATTAGAAGGCGCCGACTTACGTGGCCAATTAATGAACCTGATCCATCGTCCACAAGATTACCTACCAGTTGTTTTTAAGGTAAATGCTTTTGTCCATTAGTCATCTTGATCAACTATTTAACTTTGGTTGGTTGGATCTATCAATGAATGAGGTTCTTATTCCAATTTATGTTTTTTACACTTTAATTGCTTTAGCTAATGTTGGACATTTTAAAATTCCTTTGATTTCAAAAATTGGAACAGTGCTGGTTTCGTTAGCAATTGTTGGTTTAATCTCTTTAACTTTATATCTGACATGGACTCCCGTGGGATCATATACTGTCTTAGGTGTTCAAGGAAGATATTATTTAGGCGTCTTAGCTCTAGTGCTTCCAATAATTGTTAGTTACCCTAAAAATCAATTGAAATTTGATTTTATAACTGATCACTGGATTGTACAAAGTAGTGTTATTATTGTTGGCTTATCGATGATCCATACTTTAGCTGTCATTTATGCAGTAGTTTAATACTTTTATATTTAATTAAAAAACAGATGGGAATCTATGTCCTGTCTGTTTTAATATCAGTCATCTTGACGGTCTTTAAACATGTTGCTATACTTGGTATAACTTAAATTTTTATCCTTGAATAAAGAATGATTATTAGTTATTTTGCTTGGTTTTGGGGGAAAATATGATTTTAGATTCAATAAAAAAGTATAGATATCCTTTGATTCTATTTTTCTATTCATTATTGTTTGTTCTCGTTTCACATGTGGCGATTAATACTCAGAGTCGTGTGTTTGACTATGTTTTTCATTTGACTCGAATAGTCGGATTGTCACAGTCTATCAGTCATTTTGATTTATTGCCTAACTTAAATCATATATTTGCTTTTGGCACAGGATATGCGGTTCCAATGTTTTATGGTAATTGGCAATTTTATTTACCTGCTCTCTTATTTATGCTAGTTCAGCGGGCTGATTTGGCTTTTGATTTCTTCGCATTCTTGTTGGTTCTTTCCACTTCCTTGACAAGTTTCTATTGCTTCAAAAAGATTAGTCAAGATTCCATTAAAAGCTTGTGTGGAGCTTTGATAGTTCCTCTCTACTTTCCTTTATTTGGCTATGGTATGACGATGTCTATGCCATTAGTACCTATTCTGTTTTATACCATATACAAGGTTCTGTTTTTAAATAAATATAGCCCGGCTTTATTAGGAATTACCATTGCCTTACTTATTCAAACACATATTTTATCGACTTTGATTTTGGCCATCTATTCACTGATTTTTGTTTTGCTATGTGCTCGTAAATTAACAGTAAAAAAAATAATTTCTTTTCTTGTATCTATCTTTATTGGCATTTTACTTTCGATTGGTTACTTAGCTCAATATCTGGAACAGGTCAGTTCACAAATTTTCTATTTCAATTGGACGGCTCGTGATTTTCCTTTTGAAAACGCAAGTATGTTTAATGTTCCAAATATTTTACAGTTCAAATTTAGCGGGCTATTTGCTCCATTTACATCTTTATTTTTAAAAATCGATATCCTAGCGATTATATTATTCTTTTATCTAGTATATCGTTTTAAATATTTAAGTGAAGCCAGCCAGAAACTATTAATACTAATAGCCATTATGGCGATTTCTACAACAGCAGTTTTACCTTGGAATAGTTTGTTAAAATTTGGTTTTTTGGGAGCTATCCAATATACTGGTCGTCTGCTCTTTTTCGTTCCTTTTCTTTTGATTTGGATTTTAGTTAACGACTTTAGCCACATTTGGTCTATCAGCTTTGCTAGTCTATCAACATTGGTATATCTTGGGACAGTTTTAATTTCTTATTCTCCAGTTATTAACCTGAGGACAGATCATAAGAACTATATATCAGAGATAAATCAAAGAATGCTTAGTTATTATAAAGGAGATAGAGAACAGTTTTCAAATACTATTGGTGATGAATATTATAATTTAGATGTTGATCCAGTTGCTATACGTGACAGTTCGATTACTCAATTTGATGATGTAGAAGGAGCAAAAATAGAAAATATAAAGTCTTCTTACAATTCTTTAGAATTTGATGTTATCTTAACTGCAAAAAATGCAAGTTTCTTTGTCCCTAGACCTTGGTATAAGGGATATATTGCTGACTATACTAATGGTGCTTCAGGTACTCAACCTGCTTTGAAGTATCGTCAGTTGAGTCAAGAAGAACAAGAGAAAAATCAGAAACTCCATAGACCCAAGACTCAGAAAATGGCATTACATAATGGGAAGATTTTTTTAAGAGTTTTTTCTAGTGGCCATGTTAAAATTAGTCATCATAAGACTTTTCTTCAGCATTTCTTTTTCTTGGTTGAAGGACTGTTATGGGGGTTTATTATTTTCGTTTTTTATCAAATTAAAAGAAGAAAGAATGGAAAAGCTAATTTAAAAAATCAAATCAAACTTTACAGGTGAAATATTTTATTATACAACTAACACTTAAAGGAGTAACTATGACCATTTCAGTAATTGTTCCTTGTTACAATGAGGAAGAAAGCCTTCCGCTTTTCTATGCGGAAATGGAAAAAATAAAGCCAAGGCTTCATGATAACATAGAGTATATTTTCGTCAATGATGGTTCTCAAGATAGAACCTTGGAAGTTTTGCATGAACTTAATATGATGGATCCCAACGCTCACTTTATTTCTTTTTCTAGAAACTTTGGGAAAGAAGCGGCTTTATATGCTGGTCTTCAGCATGCAAGAGGAGAGCTTGTGACGGTCATGGATGTGGATTTACAGGATCCGCCAGAGCTTTTAGTTGAAATGAAAACCATGTTGGATGAACAGAAAGATCTAGACTGTGTGGGGACACGTCGAACGAGTCGTGATGGGGAGCCACCTATTAGGAGTTTTTTTGCAAATCTTTTTTATAAACTGATTAACAAAATTAGCCAGGTAGAAATGGTGGATGGTGCGCGTGATTTTCGCCTTATGCGTCGACCTATGGTAGATGCTATTTTAGAGGTTTCTGAATACAATCGTTTCTCTAAAGGAATTTTTGCCTGGGTAGGTTTTAAAACAGAGTATTTAGAATATAAAAATGTTGAGCGCGTGGCGGGAAAAACCTCTTGGAATTTCTGGCAACTTTTTAACTATTCTTTAGAAGGGATAGTCAACTTTTCAGAAGCTCCTTTGCATATTGCTTTCTTGGGAGGTTTGCTTTCTTGGATGCTTGCATTTATTTTGGTTGTTTTTATCGTTGTAAGAACCCTAGTATTCGGTGATCCTACATCAGGTTGGCCTTCACTCATGACAGTTATCCTCTTTATTGGTGGTTTTCAGTTACTGACCATCGGAATTTTGGGGAAATATATTGGCAAAGTCTTTACAGAACTAAAAAACGGCCTGTCTACATCATCAAAGAGAAGAGTAAATAAGCAGATTTTTTCTGCTTTTTTTGTTATAATGTTTTCATTGAATGTTTATGACAGGAGAGGAATAACACATGATTTTAATCACAGGTTCAAATGGTCAGCTTGGAACAGAACTTCGTCATCTTTTAGATGAGCGCAATGAGGACTATGTTGCAGTTGATGTTGCCGAAATGGATATAACGAATGCTGAAATGGTTGAAAAGGTCTTTGCAGAAGTTAAACCAACCTTAGTTTATCACTGTGCGGCTTATACAGCAGTAGATGCAGCAGAGGATGAAGGAAAAGAGCTTAACTATGCTATCAATGTGACTGGAACTGAAAATGTAGCAAAAGCAGCTGAATCACACGGAGCGACATTAGTTTATATTTCTACGGACTATGTCTTTGATGGCCAAAAGCCTGTCGGTGAAGAATGGGAAGTAGATGATCAACCAGATCCTAAAACAGAATACGGCCGTACCAAGCGCATGGGTGAAGAGTTGGTAGAGAAGTATTCTAGTCGTTTCTACATTATCCGTACAGCTTGGGTCTTTGGTAATTATGGTAAAAACTTTGTCTTTACTATGCAAAATCTAGCTAAAACTCACCCAACCTTGACAGTTGTTAACGACCAGCATGGCCGTCCTACTTGGACTCGTACCTTAGCTGAATTCATGACCTACTTGGCTGAAAATCAAAAGGATTTTGGTTATTACCACTTGTCTAATGATGCAGCAGGGGACACAACCTGGTATGACTTTGCGGTTGAGATTCTCAAGGATACGGATGTAGAAGTTAAGCCGGTGGATTCAAGCCAATTCCCTGCTAAAGCAAAACGGCCACTCAATTCAACTATGAGCTTGACTAAGGCAAAGGCGACTGGCTTTGTTATTCCAAGCTGGCAAGATGCCCTGAAAGAATTCTATAAACAAGAAAAGAAATAAGAAGAAGAGGCTGAAACAGTTGTTTCAGTCTTTTTTATAATGATGAAAGAAAGTCATAAATTTATCAGAGGCTGCTCTTCTAAAATTAGAATATCCTACTGATATGTCATTTTTTTAGGTCTAAGCTCACATAAAAGTCGATAAAATGGTATAATAGATTGGATTGCAATAAATTTGAATCGGAGAAGAATATGCAACATGTCTTTATTATTGGAAGCCGAGGTCTTCCTGCAAAATACGGAGGTTTTGAAACCTTTGTAGAAAAATTAGTTGAACATCAAGTATCTTCTCAGTTGCAATATCACGTTGCTTGTTTGTCAGAGCATGATACAGGACAGCATACCATGTATAAAGGTGTTGATTGTTTTAGTATTAAAGCACCTAAACTAGGTCCAGCTAGAGTGATTGCTTATGACATGATGGCTATTCGCTATGCTTTAAAAATGGTTAAAGAACAAAACATTGAATCACCCATTTTCTACATTTTAGGAAATACGATTGGTGCCTTTATTGCACCTTTTGCCAAAATGATTCATCAAGCAGGCGGGACATTTTTTATCAATCCAGACGGTCTTGAATGGAAACGGGCCAAGTGGCCTAAGCCTGTTCAAG
This sequence comes from Streptococcus gordonii, assembly GCF_001578795.1. Classification (GTDB taxonomy): domain Bacteria; phylum Bacillota; class Bacilli; order Lactobacillales; family Streptococcaceae; genus Streptococcus; species Streptococcus gordonii_A. The sequence continues at coordinate 665,191 of NZ_KQ969106.1, read as the reverse complement.
GTTACCTTAAGTACTCCGAGAAGTTGATGACAAAACATGCAGATTTGGTTATATGCGATAATCAAGGTATTGAATCCTACATCCAGAATGTCTATCCATGGTCTAAGACGACTTTTATTGCTTATGGTACAGATCTTAAGCTTTCTAGCTTGACTGATCAAGATGAGAAAGTTCGGAATTTCTTCGGAAAATGGCAGAGCAAAGAGAAAGAATATTATCTGATTGTTGGTCGCTTTGTGCCGGAAAATAACTATGAGACTATTATACGTGAATTTATGTCTTCTGATACCAAGCGAGATTTAGTTATCATATGCAATCATGAGGGGAATTCTTATTTTAATGAATTGAGAGAGAAAACTGCCTTTGACCAAGACGAGAGAATCAAGTTTGTTGGGACAGTTTATGACCAGGAACTATTGAAATATATTCGCAACCATGCTTTTGCTTATCTTCATGGTCATGAAGTCGGAGGGACTAATCCAGGCTTACTTGAGGCTTTGGCTCAAACAGATCTCAACCTAGTTTTAGGTGTAGATTTTAATCGACAAGTAGCTAAAGAAACGGCTCTTTATTGGAAAAAGGAAAAGAATAGCTTAGCTGCTTTGATAAATCAAGTGGACAGCCAAAATGACTTTTCTAATTTTGGCCAAACAGCTAAGCAAAACATGAAAGATAATTATACTTGGGAAAAGATTGTCGGTGAATATGAGGAGTTATTCTTATCATGAAAGTAAATATCTTGTTGTCCACCTACAATGGTGAGCAATATCTGAAAGAGCAGGTTGAAAGTATCCAGCAGCAGACCTATCAAAATTGGCAGCTTTTTATTCGAGATGATGGGTCATCGGATGGAACTGTTACGGTTATTCAAAGATTGGTAGCTCAGGATCCTCGTATTCATTTTATCAATGAAAATCAGATTGAAAATCTTGGAGTCATAAAGAGTTTTCACACTCTCTTAAAATATGAGAAAGCAGACCTTTACTGCTTTAGTGACCAAGATGATGTTTGGCTACCCGATAAGATTGCACTTCAAGTGGCCGAAGCAGAGAAATATCCTCAAGATAAGCCGTTACTGATTTATACTGATTTAAAAGTAGTGGATGAAAACCTGACTGTTCGGCACGAAAGTATGATTCGTACTCAGTCTGATCATGCAAATACAGAACTGGTACAAGAGTTGACAGAAAACACTGTAACAGGTGGAGTAGCAATGATCAATCACGCCTTGGCTGAGTTATGGACAGGGCAAGAAGCCCATGAACTTCTCATGCATGATTGGTACTTAGCCTTGCTGGCCTCTGCCTTTGGAAAGCTTGTTTATATTGATAAGCCAACCGAGCTATATCGTCAGCATAGCAGTAATGTTTTGGGGGCACGTACTCTTAGAAAAAGGGTGAAAAACTGGGTTCGGCCCCATGTGCTTTTTAATAAGTATTGGCAACTTATCAAGGCTAGTCAAGAGCAAGCAAAAAATTTATTAGATCTGTCTTTGAGCCCTGATAATAAAGAATTAATTGAAAACTTTGTGACTATCATGGATGTGACGTTTAGGGAACGCTTAGCACGTATACGCAAGTATGGCTACCGTAAGAATCGAGCTTTTCACACTTGTGTTTTTACAACCTTGATATTGACAAAGTTTGCATATAGAGGTAAAAAATAATGTTTGACGTTTTTAGTCAGAAAAATCGAATTTTATTACGAGAGTTAATTAAAACGGACTTTAAATTACGCTATCAAGGATCAGCAATCGGCTACCTTTGGTCTATTTTGAAGCCATTGATGACCTTTAGTATTATGTATATCGTCTTTATCCGTTTCTTGCGTTTAGGTGGAGATGTTCCTCATTTTCCGGTTGCTTTGTTATTAGCCAACGTTATTTGGGGATTTTTCTCAGAAGCGACTTCTATGGGGATGGTATCGGTTGTTAGTCGGGGCGATCTTTTGCGTAAGCTAAATTTTTCAAAGCATATTATTGTCTTGTCAGCTATTTCAGGCGCAGCCATTAATTTCGCTATCAATTTAGTCGTGGTCTTGATTTTCTCGCTCTTTAATGGAGTGACCTTCAGCTGGTCGGCTTTGATGGTGATCCCTCTCTTTCTTGAGTTGTTTTTGATGGCAACTGGTTGTGCTCTGATCTTATCGACTTTCTTTGTCCGCTTCCGTGATTTATCTCAAATCTGGGAAGTAGTGCTACAAGCCGGCTTATATGCGACACCAATTATTTATCCCATTACATTTATTGCGGACCGCAATCCATGGGCTGCCAAATTAGTTATGATGAATCCTCTGGCTCAGATTATCCAAGATATGCGTTATTTCTTGATTGATAAGGCCAATACACCTGTCTGGCTTTTGGTTGAAAATAAGTTTTTGGTTCTAGTTCCTTATGTATTACCAATTCTTATTTTCCTAGCTGGCTTTGCTTACTTTAACAAACATGCTAAGAAATTTGCGGAGATTCTCTAATGACAGATAAACAAATTGCAGTAAAAGTAGACCATGTCAGCAAGTACTTTAAGTTACCTACTGAGGCAACTAACAGTCTTCGTACTGCTATGGTCAATCGCTTTAAAGGAATTAAAGGCTATAAAGAACAGCACGTTCTTAATGATATTTCCTTTGAAGTAGAAAAAGGAGACTTTTTTGGAATCTTGGGTCGAAATGGTTCAGGGAAGTCTACTCTCTTAAAAATTATTTCTGAAATCTACGTACCTGAAAAAGGTTCCGTCACAATCGATGGAAAGTTAGTTTCTTTCATTGAGCTTGGAGTCGGTTTTAACCCTGAACTGACAGGTCGTGAAAATGTTTATATGAATGGTGCCATGCTGGGCTTCTCAACAGCTGAAATTAACGCCATGTATGATGATATTGTGGACTTTGCTGAGTTGCATGATTTTATGAACCAAAAGCTCAAGAATTACTCTTCTGGAATGCAGGTTCGTCTTGCTTTCTCAGTTGCCATTAAAGCGCAGGGTGATATCTTGATTTTGGATGAGGTTCTTGCAGTTGGAGATGAGGCTTTTCAGCGTAAATGTAATGATTACTTCCAAGAACGGAAGAAATCAGGGAAAACGACCATTCTTGTTACCCACGATATGGGAGCAGTTAAGAAGTATTGCAATAAGGCTGTTTTGATTGAAAATGGCTTGGTTAAAGCAATCGGTAGTCCAGAAAATGTAGCTAACCAATATAGTTTTGATAATACTGCACCTTTGCAAAATGGAGGAGAAGCGACTGGAGATGGACAAGCTTCTTCGGATGAACAAGTTTTGGTTGAAAACTTTCAATTACAGTTGTTAAGTTCGAATAAGTTACGCCCACAAGATCCTATTCAGTTCCAGATTGATTTTGATGTTCGTGAGGATATTCAAACTTATATCGCTCTTTCTTTAACAGATATCGATCGGAATATTTGGATTTATAACGACAATTCGATGAACCAATTAATGACTGGTGCTGGTCACAAAAGAGTTCATTACACTTGTTCACTTTCAACAGTGAATGATTTGAAAATGAAATTAGAAGTGACAGTTCGGGATGCTGAGGGGCAGATGCTGGCCTTCTCAGATGCTACTCAAACTCCACTGATTTTTATCAATCGAGATGATATAGATTTGGATGATAAGTCTGCTATGGATTCAGCAAGCGGCTTAATCCAGCGCAATGGGACATGGTCAATAACGGACTAGACTGAGGGAGATATGGAAACTACGCCTTTTGTTTCGATTATTTGTACTGTTTTTAACAAAGAACCGTGGTTGAAAAAGACTATTGATAGTTTTTTAGCTCAGAAAACGAGTTTTTCCTTTGAAATTATTTTGGTGGATGATGCCTCAAGTGATGGCTCTCGCCGAATAATACAAGACTATCAAGCAAATTTTCCTGATTTAATTCGTGCCTTTTATCATGATGATAATCAAGGAATTGCCAAAACATGGGTTACTATCTGTAAAGAGGCACGAGGGAACTTCATTGCTCGATGTGATGGTGATGACTTCTGGTTGGATCCTCTAAAACTTCAAAAGCAAGTTGGTTTATTGGAGAGTAAGCTCGATTGTAAGTGGTCTAATACAGATTTTGATATCTATAACGAAAAGGGAGAGTTTGTTTCTAAGGCGGGCTTTGCTAACAAAACAATCCCCCTTGCGGATACCTATGAAAAAATGTTGGCCACCCGAGGATTTACCATGGCATCTACCTGGTTGGTTGATAGGGACTTAATGCTAGAAGTAAATCAAGAGTTGGATTTAACTACATCAGATGACACCTTTAATCTGCAAATGGAGCTCTTCCAACGGACCTCTTTAGCTTTTCTAGATGAACCGACGGTTGCGTATACAATTAATCAAGGGTCAGATTCACGTCCTTGTGATTTTAGAAAATTAGAACGTCGTTTTCAAAAGTTGTTAGAAACACAACTTGACTATCTTGATAAATATCCTAATGCTGATTTTAAAGAGATGGCTAAGATTCTTCTTAAGCGAAACAATACCTACGAAATTCGTCTATCCAAACCCATGGATTCCTTGTCTCGTATTGGGATGGAGTCAGTTACAGTTTATTTTGGGGATGGTGAAAATGCTTACTCAGAAGAGCGCACTTTTACCAAACTACTTCAAAAAGAAGACAGCTTAACATTTGAAATTCCTAAAGGAACGTCTGTTATTCGTGTAGATCTTTCGGAACGTCCAAGTTACTATTCTGAAGTAGAACTGAGGGGTCCTGGCGGGAATGTATCATCACCTATCTATACGAACGGTGTTATTGCTGACGGCTTGTATTTCTTTAACGAACCCGATCCGCAGTTGATCTATGAAGTTGAAGAAGAAGCAATCTACCAATTGAGCTATAAGATGATTTCTGTGGATGATGCCTCTGCTCCCGATTATATTGGAAAAGTATTTGTGGCTGAAATGTTGGATAGTAGTAATAAGGTTAAAGAGCTTGAAGCTGAATTAGAGGCTACGAAAGAAGCTTACAAGACTATTATCAATTCAAAACGTTGGACTATCCCAACAAAAATTTTGAAATTCTTAAGAATAAGGAAATAAAATGGAACGATTACTTTTATATGTTCACTTTAATAAGTTCAATCAGATTAGTGAACATGTACTTTATCAGCTTGAAAAAATGCGTCCCCTCTTCAGGAAAGTGATTTTTATTTCAAATAGCAAGATAAGTCAAGATCAGGAAGATGGACTGAAGAAAGAACTGGTTGATGAAGTTCTTTTGAGAAAGAATATTGGTTTTGATTTTGCTGCTTGGCGAGATGGAATGAATTCTGTTGGCTTTGAAGAATTAAAAAAATATGATTCAGTCACTTTAATGAATGATACATGCTTTGGACCTTTGTGGGATTTAGAGCCTATATACCAAAATTTTGAAGGTGATAGAAACGTTGATTTCTGGGGAATGACGAATTATCGTAAAGACAAAGATTTTAACGAGCATATCCAAAGTTATTATCTATCATTTAAGAAAAATGTAGTCAATTCAGAAGCTTTTCAACTATTCTGGCAAAAAATTCAGGACTATACGGAAGTTCAAGATGTTATAGACCATTATGAAACTCAGGTTACAACTAATTTAGTGCAGGCAGGTTTTCACTATCAGGCCGTTTTTAATACAATCCAGGCTGATGCTTCAGGTATGCTCTATCCGGATTTTTCTTACTATAATCCGACCTCTATTCTAAAAAACAGAGTGCCATTTATCAAAGTAAAAACGATAGCTGCAAATGAAGGATTGACGCCTTATATTTTAAACGACATTGAAAATACAACGGACTATCCAGTTGATTTGATTGTTAAGCATATGTCTCGCATTGATTTGCCGGACTATCCGTACTTGCTTGGAAGGAAAATTTTAGATTTGTCTCTTCCAATTTCTATACCTGACAAGAAAATAGCTGTCCACCTTCATGTTTTTTATGTAGATTTACTAGCTGAATTCCTTCATGCATTTGAATCTTTTCACTTCTCTTATGACTTATTCATTACAACAGACAGTGAAAAGAAAAAGAGTGAGATACTAGGTATTTTAGAGGAAAAACAAGGGAAAGCAGAAGTTTTTGTCACAGGAAATGTAGGTAGAGATGTTCTTCCTATGCTCAAATTAAAGAAACATCTATCTCAGTATGACTATATTGGACATTTTCATACAAAAAAATCAAAAGAAGCTGATTATTGGGCGGGAGAAAGTTGGCGTAAAGAGCTAATTAACATGCTTGTTTATCCGGCTGATCAGATAGTTAGTCAGCTAGGACAAGATGACCGCTTAGGGCTGGTCATAGCAGACATTCCTAGCTTCTTCCGCTTTAACAGGATTGTAGTCGCCTGGAATGAAGCCCTGATTTCTCCTGAGATGAACAAACTGTGGGAGCGCATGAATTGTCAAAAAGAGGTTGACTTTAAGCAAATGAACACCTTTGTCATGAGCTATGGAACCTTTGTTTGGTTTAAATATGACGCCTTGTCTCCTTTATTTGATTTGAACTTGACGGAGGATGATGTTCCGAGTGAGCCACTTCCGCAAAATTCCATTCTTCATGCGATTGAAAGACTTTTGGTTTATATTGCTTGGGACAAGCAGTATGATTTTAAGATTTCTTATAATCAACTTGGACTAACAGCATTTATCGATAACAAGCAATTAAATAATCGAGAAGATTTACAGCCTCATACCTTTGTAGATTTTAACCAAATTGGTGGAATCAAGGGAGCAATGAAATACATCTTTATTGGACCTGCAAGAGCTATCAAATATATCTTAAAACGATTGTCAGGGAAGGGCAAATCATGAAAAAAGCAGTTAAAATAGAACGTTTTTTATTGTTTATCCTGCCTATTTTATTCTTTTTTATCAATTTATTCTTAATTCAAAGCCAGTTGGTTAGGGAGATTGATCCAACTGCTGCAGTAAGACTTTTAATTAAGCAAGAAAGAATTTTTTACCTCATTGGGTTAGGCAGTATTCCAATTTTACTGTCTTGTTATCGTTTTAAATTTGTATCTCTTATTCGCTTAGCTTATATATATTTTTTGTATTCCTTCTTGTCAAATTTAGTTGAGGATGCTTTAAATATTAATAATGAAAGCTACAAAAGTTGGAATTGGTTTGAGCATATATTTTCTCAAAAGAATTTCTTTCCAGTTTTATTATGGTTAGTACCTGCTATTGCCATTTTAACCCTGATCTTTAGGACCTTAAAGATAGTGTCTTTTCGTCTTAACAAGATTCAATTGTCATCCAATGTTGAATTCCTTGTTTTGTCACAAATTTTACTATCTTTCCTTTTGACAGATAGTAAATTTCCTCAAGCACTTTACCAAACTGAATGGTTTATGGCTTTGAATCACAAATATGGCAGTGAATTGTTTACAGAACACCATTTCTGGCTTGTAACAGTGATAGTAGCAGTATTCTCTCTGCTAGCAACATTTATTTCCTACCATTTCGTAAGAGGTTTAAGTCACTTACTTAAAAATAGAAGTTCCTATTCTTTAGCGGTGGCAACTAGTATGACGGCTGCAGTTGTCTTTAACTATTTGATTCAAATGGGACTTGGTAAGGGAACACCTTTTTTAGAATACTACCAGTTGCCTGGAGCGACTAGTCTTCAGATCGTTATTCTCTTTTTGATCTTCTTGTTCTTATACCTGCTCATTAACCGATATTTTTTGACAACAGTCATCTTGATTGGAGGAATGAGCTTATTTGTAATTGCGAATTCAATCAAGTTTAGCATGCGAGGTGAGCCGGTCTTACCAAGTGATATGATTTGGCTTTCTTCACCAAGTACTTTGCTTAGTTTTGTGGATACCTCTTACATGAATGAAGCATTGAAATGGCTAACTATACTGATTATTGGATTTTTAATTCTTAACTATTTCCTTTTCAAAGGAAAAATGATTCAAAAATTCAGTCGTAGGTTTGTAAGACTGGTTTGTGTTTTCTTGTGTTTGATTGGGATTTTTCAGGTGTTTGCTCAGAAGGAAAATGGTAAGGTCAAAAGAAATATACCTGTCATTACAGTTCTGAATAACTTACAAGATATTACCTGGCTTGGTAATGCAAATAATGCACGCTATCGTTCATTAGCTTACGTCTGGATAAATCAATTGACGACAGAAGTAATGGCTAAACCAGAAGGCTATAAGGCGTCTAAGATAAAAGAAATAGAAGAGAAGTATGCTAAAAAGGCAGAGGAGATCAATCAAGCTCGAACTGACAACTTAAAAGATCATACAGTTATTTATGTATTGAGTGAGAGTTTTGCTGATCCAAGACGCATACAAGGGGTCACTCTGACTGAAAATCCGATTCCAAATATTGAAGAAATAAAAACTAAATCAACTAGTGGTCTCATGAGATCAGATGGTTATGGAGGCGGAACAGCTAATATGGAATTCCAGACTTTAACTGGTTTGCCATTTTATAATATTTCTCAAAGTGTTTCGATACTTTACACAGAAGTTTTTCCTAAGATGAATAAGACTCCTGTTATAAGTGACTTATACGAAAGCAAAAACAGGATTGCTCTTCACTTAGCGGGTGCCGCAAACTATTCAAGAAACTATATCTATAATCACTTGAATTACGATCGTTTTATCACCGTAGAAACAAAAGGAATTAGTTATCAAAAAGAAGGAGTCAGTCCTAGCGATGCTTCAACTTATCAAATAGTCTTGGATAACATTAAAGAAGGCGATAATCAATTCTTTTCTGTAATGACGATGCAAAATCATTCTCCTTGGCTTGAAGCTAATCCTGAAACAATGGAAGGAAAAGGAGAGGGATTTACTGACGAAGATAATTCAAAACTAACCTTCTATAGCCGTTTACTTTTTCAAACTGATATAGCAACCAAAAACTTCCTTGATCGACTGTCAAAAATCAATAAGAAAATTACAGTTGTCTTTTACGGTGACCATTTACCAGGATTGTATCCAACATCGATTTTTAAGAACCAGGAAGAAAATCAATACCTAACAGATTATTTTGTTTGGAGCAACTATGAAACACCAAAATTGAATTATCCACTAGTTAATTCCAGTGATTTCTCAGCTTTAGTCATGGAGCAAACAAATTCTAAAGTCTCGCCATACTATGCATTACAAACCGAAGTATTACATAAGGCGAGTGTAGATAAATCTGATCTGGATGCGGAGGCTCAAGAAATAGCCAACGATATGCGAATGATTGAATACGATATGGTTGGTGGTAAAGGATATTTATCTAAAGACTTTTTCAAAGTCCCTCAATAGTTCATAAAAGTGGCTGAAAGCAATCTTAAAGGTTGTTATTTCTCCGCTTTTTATTTTGAAAATTTCTTATAAAATAATCATTTTATAGGATGATTTATACTCCCATTTTTTCTCAAAATATGCTAAACTAGTTAGAGGAGGATGAGGATATGATAAAGATTTTTGGACAACTTCGATATCACTGGCAACCAGATCTTTCAATCTTAGTTATTTATTGGTCTTTATCTGTCATTCCAATCTTTATTGGACTGTCTTTGATGTATGAGAGTTCGGATGTTCCTACTTTAGTCTTGTTTTTCCTGTTTTTATTTATGGTTTTACTTGGTGTAGGAGTTCATCGTTATTTCACCATTTATGATAATGGGATTTTACGCATCATAACAGCTAATCCCTTTACGCCATCAAAAATCGACATATCAACCATTCGAAAAGTGGCTGTAACGAAAACATCGATCACACTATACTTTGATGGCAAAGAAAAAGGCCGAACTTTTTGTATGAGAAAGTGGCCTAAAAAGTATTTTGTGAATGATTTAGCTTTAAATAAGCATTTTAAAGGTGAAGTCGAATTAGTTGATAACTTGACACACATTGATTACTTTGAAACCTATTATGCTAAGCGGGATAAAAACTCTTAATCCTTTTTAAGAGCGCGTGTAGGACAATTTTTGATTGCTTCAAGAACATCATCTGATTTTTCAATATGGGTTTCTGAGAGCTCGTCATTGTGAGAAAATTTGACAATACCATTGTCATGGTAATCAAAAAGTTCAGAATAGGTTTGGCAGAGTCCACAAGCAATGCATCGTTCTGGAATGAGTGTTACTTTCATAGTCATATTGTAATAAGATTTTTAGAAAAATTCAAGGAGGAAGTCATGGCAAAAGAACCATGGGAAGAAGATATTTATGATAATGGAGAAAAAGATTTGAAAAGAACAAAAAAATCAAGTGATGTTTTAGCGAATAGAGTCCTAACCATTTTAGCGGTTATTTTCTTCATCATGGTCATTGTGATTGTTGCAGGAATGATTTATCTTTCTGTTGGTGGCGGCGGGAAGACAGCTGCTAAAGAAGGTTTTCTCGATACTAGCGCACCTGCTAGTAGTCAAGTAGCTAGTTCTGCACCTGCTACAAGTTCTGAAGCTAGTTCTGAGAGCACAACAGCTTCATCTGAAGGAACTATCACTGTTCAAGCTGGGGAAGGAGAAGCAGCCATTGCTGCTAGAGCTGGAATTTCTATTGCTGAATTAGAACGCTTAAACCCCTCTCATATGACAACTGGATCATGGTATGCTAATCCAGGCGATGTTGTTAAAACTCGTTAGGAGGATACTATGAAACAGATTCAAATCGCAATTGATGGTCCAGCTTCCAGTGGGAAGTCCACGGTTGCAAAAATAATTGCTAAAGATTTGGGTTATACTTATCTTGATACAGGGGCTATGTATCGTGCAGCAACTTACCTAGCTTTGCAACATCAGCTGACTGCTGCAGATACAGAAGATATTATTAGATTATTGGATGACTATTCTGTGAGTTTCGGTCGTTCTGAGTCTGGTCAACAGTTAGTTTTTGTTGGGGATGTAGATGTGACCAATCCTATTCGCGAAAATGATGTTACCAATAATGTTTCTTGGGTTTCAGCTATTCCAGAAGTTCGGGAAAAATTAGTATCTCTTCAGCAACAGATTGCCAGTCAAGGTGGCATTGTTATGGATGGTCGTGATATTGGCACGGTCGTGCTACCAGATGCCGAGCTCAAGATTTTCTTAGTGGCTTCAGTTGATGAACGAGCTGAACGTCGCTATAAAGAGAATCTAGAAAGAGGTATTTCAGCGGATCTTGAAGTCTTGAAGAAGGAGATTGCTGACCGTGATTATAAAGATAGTCACCGTAGTGTTTCTCCTTTACGTCCGGCTGAAGACTCCATCACTTTTGATACAACAGGAGTAAGTATTTCTGATGTGGTGGCATTTATTGAGGAAAAAGCAAAAAAAATTCTTGACAAGTAATAAGAAACTTGGTATGATAGTAGAGTTGAGAAAAGCAGAAGTGAGAGCTTCTCGCCTTGCGACTAACGTTGTCTGGCTCTACGGATTAAGTTTCAGTAATGAAATACTATCATGTAGTGCGGGCTTGCGTTAGCAAGTCCGCTCTTGTTTTTCTCGAATACTTAACTAAGTTTGGTCTAATTTAGGGATTAAATGCTAGTTGGTTCATCTGACATAAACATTGAATTCTAAAATCTTGATTCAGATTTGGAAGAGTAGAAAAATAAAAAAGAGGTGAAAACTATAGCAAAGCAAGACTTATTCATCAATGATGAAATCCGTGTACGTGAAGTTCGTTTAATTGGTCTTGAAGGTGAGCAATTAGGAATTAAGCCACTTAGTGAAGCGCAAGCACTTGCTGACGATGCTAATGTGGACTTGGTTTTGATTCAACCGCAAGCTAAGCCGCCTGTTGCGAAAATTATGGACTATGGGAAGTTCAAATTTGAGTATCAGAAAAAACAAAAGGAACAACGTAAAAAACAAAGCGTTGTAACTGTAAAAGAAGTGCGTCTTAGTCCAACCATTGATAAGGGAGACTTTGATACTAAGCTTCGCAATGCACGCAAGTTCCTTGAAAAAGGAAATAAAGTTAAAGTTTCCATTCGCTTCAAAGGGCGGATGATTACCCATAAAGAGATTGGGGCTAAAGTTTTAGCGGAATTTGCTGAAGCAACTCAAGATGTTGCCATTATTGAGCAAAGAGCTAAGATGGATGGACGTCAAATGTTTATGCAGTTAGCACCGCTTCCAGACAAAAAATAATTTTGTCAAAAAGTTAAAAAAAGGAGAAATTTATCATGCCAAAACAAAAAACACACCGCGCATCAGCTAAACGTTTCAAACGTACAGGTTCTGGTGGCTTGAAACGTTTCCGTGCTTACACTTCACACCGTTTCCACGGAAAAACTAAGAAACAACGTCGTCATCTTCGTAAAGCATCTATGGTGCATTCAGGAGATTTCAAACGTATCAAAGCAATGCTTACTCGCTTGAAATAAGAGCAAGTTAATCACTGAACAATTCTAGGAAATATTGGAGGAAATAAAACATGGCACGTGTTAAAGGTGGCGTTGTATCGCGCAAACGTCGTAAACGTATTCTTAAATTAGCAAAAGGTTACTATGGAGCAAAACATATCTTGTTCCGTACTGCAAAAGAGCAAGTAATGAACTCTTACTACTATGCATACCGTGACCGTCGTCAGAAAAAACGTGACTTCCGTAAATTGTGGATTACTCGTATCAATGCGGCAGCTCGTTTGAACGGACTTTCATACTCACAATTGATGCATGGTTTGAAATTGGCTGAGATTGAAGTTAACCGTAAAATGTTGGCTGACTTGGCTGTTAACGATGCAGCAGCTTTCACAGCTCTTGCAGATGCAGCTAAAGCAAAACTTGGCAAATAATATCAAATTGGTCCTCAGGGACCTTTTTCTTTTTAAAATATTAGTATTTTAAAAAACATGACGATTTATGAAATCGATAAATGGGAACTTGCTTTCAAAAATGTTATAATGTACAAAAGGAGGAATTATATCTTATGGCTTCAAAAATGCTACATACTTGCTTGCGAGTTGAGAATCTTGAAAAATCAATCGCATTCTATCAAGATGCTTTTGGATTTAAAGAATTACGTCGCAAGGATTTTCCAGATTATGCCTTCACCATTGTCTATCTAGGACTTGATGGTGATGACTATGAATTAGAATTAACTTATAACTATGATCACGGTTCTTATGTCGTAGGTGATGGATTCGCTCACATTGCACTTAGCACACCAGATCTTGAGGCTCTCCATCAAGAACATAGTGCTAAAGGCTATGAAGTTACCGAACCAAAGGGTCTACCAGGTAATCCACCAAACTATTACTTTGTTAAAGATCCTGATGGCTACAAGGTCGAAGTGATCCGTGAGAAATAAAAGGGATATAGTTTTATATTTCAAAAAATAAAATAACTCCGGCAATTTTTTTGCCGGAGTTATTTTATACATTTAGAACCTTGTCTAGGAAATCTTGCAAGCGTGGATGCTGAGGATTATCGAAGATTTGGTCAGGTTTTCCATCTTCAAGGAATTCACCATCAGCTGTAAAGATAACACGATTAGCAACTTGACGCGCAAAGCCCATTTCGTGAGTTACGATTATCATAGTCATACCTTGTTCTGCCAATTCTTTCATAACATTTAGAACATCACCGACCATTTCTGGGTCAAGAGCAGAAGTAGGCTCGTCAAAGAGCATAATATCAGGGTTCATGGCTAAGCCACGCGCGATAGCAACACGTTGCTTTTGACCACCAGAGAGGCTGTTAGGGCTAGCATCGGCCTTGTCAGCTAATCCAACCTTTTCTAGTAATTCCATTCCCAAGGCATCCGCTTCAGCTTGGCTCATACGCTTATGCTGAACAGGAGCGAAGGTGATATTTTCAAGAACAGTCATATGTGGAAATAGGTTGAAGTGTTGGAAAACCATTCCGATATTTTCACGAACTAAGTCTACATTAGTGTTTTTGTCAGTTAGATCAAAACCATCAACAGTGATGGTACCACTAGTAACTTCTTCGAGTAGGTTAAGACTACGAAGAAAAGTTGACTTTCCTGATCCAGAAGGACCGATAATACAAACGACGTCCCCTTCATAAAACTTAGCAGTAATACCTTTAAGGACTTCATTTTCTCCATAGTATTTGTGAAGGTCATTTACATCAATTTTTAATTTTGCCATTATTGAATCCTCTTTTCTAAGCGTTTAGCTAATCTAGTAAGGAAAGTAATAATCAAAAGATATAAAACAGCGAGAATAGCGTACATACGGAAACTTTGATAGTTACGAGCGATGATATTCTTACCTGTTTGGAAGAGCTCTACAAGTCCGATTGCTGATACGATTGTAGTATCTTTTAGCGCAATTACAAATTGGTTGACAAAGTTTGGAAGCATGATTTTAGTTGCCTGTGGTAAGATGATTTTTCTCATAGTCTTAGAATAGGAAATACCCAAACTCCGACTTGCTTCCATCTGTCCTACTGGTACTGCTTGGATACCGCCACGCACAATTTCAGCAATATATGCGCCTGAATTAAGAGAGAGAGCAATGGTACCAGCCACAAAATCGTTAATAGGACTTTGCTGGTTTGTAATTGATTCAATCAAGTTCGGTATACCCCAGAAGATAAAGGCAGCAAGAATCATAAGTGGAACACCACGAATGACGTCGACAAAGATTTCAGAGATCCAACGTAGTGGTTTATAAGGGCTGACACTAAACATTCCAAAGATAATACCAATTACTAAAGCAATAGCAAAAGAAAGAAGCGCTAAAGCGATAGTTACACCAAAACCTTTAAGAAGTTGAGGATAATTATTCTTTAAGAGTCCCAAAATAGTTGATTCATCAACTTCTGATTCAGAAGAATTATCAGCTAGGTATTTTTCAAGAATCTTATCGTAAGTTCCATTCTTTTTCAAGTTAGCTAGTCCATTGTTGAACATTTTGATCAATTCAGGATTGCTACCTTTTTTAACAGCGAGAGCCAATTTACCACTAGGAGTTCCTTTGATAGGTGTTTTAAACTTTTTCCCTTGCTTAATGGCATATCTAATAACAGGTTCATCATCCATGATAGCTGCTACTGAACCAGAATTCAGACTATCATAGAGAGAAGCGCCATCAGAAAATGTCTTAATTTTGTAACCATATTTTTTTTGATTATCTGTTAAGAAAGTTTGAGAGGACGTCTCGTTTT
>NZ_KQ969106.1:645429-650094 GCF_001578795.1 Streptococcus gordonii | reverse complement strand
GTTTTAACACCGTACCGTTTCCCTTTTAAGTCTTCATAAGAAGAGATGGTGCTGGATTTAGCTACAGCTAAGATTGAGTTTGCTGAATAGTAGGAATCTGAGAAATCGAAAGTCTTTTTTTCGTGCATCAGTTATAGTCATTCCCGCAATCATACCATCGGCATGACCGGTTTGTACATCGTTTAGTGCTACATCAAAACCAGGATTTTTAATGGTAATATTGAAGCCCTGATCTTTAGCAATGGCTTTGATCAAGTCCATATCAATACCTGTATATTGATTGTTGTTGTCTTGAAAAACGAAAGGTGCGAAAGAGGAATCACTAGAAATAACATATTTTGATTTTACAGGTGTTGCTTTATCTTCCGCATGAACAACGCTACTAGCAAAAGTAAGTAGCGCAGAGAATGTTAGTAAAAGTGCTATAATTTTTTGTTTCATACTAGTCTCCTTTTTAGAATATTGTATGATTATATCAGAAATTCGCAAGGATAGCAAATTTTTAACGAATCAATGTTAGATTATATGACATAAGGTGATTGGGGTTATAGATTTTTAGAAACATTCCTTATTTATTGATTGCCCTATTCTAGTTATCATTTTCAAGCAATTAACAGTTTTGTTATTTTAATAAGATTTGTTAGATGATTTTTAAAACTAACTTGCTTGGTTTAAGATGAACGTTTCCATGTTTTTAAATGTGATGTGTGATAAGAGACAGATGATGATAATAGAAGAGTAGCAATTCTACCTACATCCAAATCCAGAGAAAATAGGGCAAATATGGTAAAATGATAGAAGCACAATTTGAGGAATAAAAGATGATTAACAGAATAACAGATAATAAATTTGAATTGGTTTCTAAGTATGAGCCTTCAGGTGACCAGCCCCAGGCTATCGAGCAACTGGTGGATAATATCGAGGGTGGCGAGAAGGCTCAGATTCTTATGGGGGCAACTGGTACTGGTAAGACCTATACCATGAGTCAGGTTATCGCTCGGGTCAACAAGCCGACTCTGGTTATCGCCCATAATAAAACGCTGGCTGGTCAGCTTTATGGTGAGTTCAAGGAGTTTTTCCCCAATAACTCGGTGGAATACTTTGTTTCTTATTATGATTATTACCAGCCTGAGGCTTATGTGCCTTCCAGCGATACTTATATCGAAAAAGATAGCTCGGTCAATGACGAGATTGATAAGCTCCGTCACTCAGCGACATCCGCCCTCTTGGAGCGCAATGATGTGATCGTCGTGGCTTCGGTCTCTTGTATCTATGGTCTGGGTTCGCCTAAGGAATATTCTGATAGCGTGGTTAGCCTACGTCCAGGCCTTGAAATTTCCCGTGACAAGCTGCTCAATGATCTGGTAGATATCCAGTTTGAGCGCAATGATATTGATTTTCAGCGGGGGAAATTCCGTGTTCGTGGTGATGTGGTGGAGATATTCCCAGCTTCTCGGGATGAACACGCCTTTCGGGTGGAGTTTTTCGGAGACGAGATTGATCGGATTCGTGAGGTTGAAGCCTTGACAGGTCGAGTCTTGGGTGAGGTGGACCATTTGGCTATCTTCCCAGCTACTCACTTCGTAACCAATGAAGACCACATGGAAGTAGCTATTGCTAAGATTCAGGCTGAGCTAGAGGAGCAGCTTGCTGTCTTTGAGAAGGAAGGAAAACTTCTGGAAGCTCAGCGCTTGAAACAGCGCACAGAGTACGATATCGAAATGCTGCGTGAAATGGGCTATACGAATGGTGTTGAGAACTATTCTCGTCATATGGATGGTCGAAGCGAAGGAGAGCCACCTTATACCCTTCTGGACTTTTTCCCTGATGATTTCTTGATTATGATTGACGAGAGTCACATGACCATGGGACAGATTCGGGGGATGTATAATGGTGACCGCTCTCGTAAGGAGATGCTGGTTAATTATGGTTTCCGCTTGCCGTCTGCTCTGGACAACCGTCCGCTGCGCCGGGAGGAGTTTGAGAGCCATGTTCACCAGATTGTCTATGTATCGGCTACGCCGGGCGACTATGAAAATGAACAGACGGATACTGTTATTGAGCAGATTATCCGGCCGACAGGGCTTCTGGATCCAGAGTTGGAAGTCCGACCAACTATGGGACAGATTGATGACCTACTAGGTGAAATCAATGCCCGTGTTGAAAAAAACGAACGTACCTTTATCACAACCCTGACAAAGAAAATGGCGGAAGACTTGACGGACTACTTCAAGGAAATGGGTGTCAAGGTCAAATACATGCACTCGGACATCAAGACCTTGGAGCGGACTGAGATTATCCGTGATTTGCGCTTGGGTGTCTTTGACGTTCTGGTTGGGATTAACCTGCTGCGCGAGGGAATCGACGTACCTGAGGTTAGTCTTGTGGCAATTCTTGATGCAGACAAGGAAGGTTTCCTCCGCAATGAGCGTGGTCTTATCCAGACTATTGGCCGAGCAGCCCGAAACAGCGAGGGGCATGTGATTATGTATGCGGACACCATGACCCAGTCCATGCAGCGCGCTATCGATGAAACTGCCCGCCGTCGGTCGATCCAAATGGCTTATAATGAAGAGCATGGTATCGTACCGCAGACCATCAAGAAAGAAATCCGGGAACTAATTAGCGTAACCAAGGCAGCCCTGCCAGACAAGGAAGAAACCGTCGAAATTGAAAGTCTCAACAAGCAAGAGCGCAAGGACATGATCAAAAAACTGGAAGGCCAAATGCAAGAAGCTGCCGGACTCCTCGACTTTGAACTGGCTGCACAGATTCGCGATATGATTCTTGAAATAAAGGCGATGGATTAGGAAATATAATTTGTACCAAAGTTACGAACTAAGCTTTTAATTTCTTCTTTAGTCAATGAGTTGTTAGGTAAAAATAAGTTAGAGAAGTTTAAGTGGGGGAATTGAAGTGAAAAAGGATCTAATTAAACTAATACTTATTTTCTTTATTTCAATTTTTGTCATAGGTTTGTTACCTATAGTTCAATTTATTTGGGCATTTATGCCGACAAAACTTGTTCCGAAAGAGGAAAAGCAACATATTGAATATGTTGTGAACACAGCTTTTGAAGATGATTTAGGATTGAAGGTTAAGAAAATAGAGATTCCAACTTTGGTTAGTCGTGTTACTTATCAATATTATGTAAAAGTTCAATTGACTGAAGAGGCGGACAAAATTTTAACAGATGAGTTAGAAGAAAGAACTTATTCCTATTATGCTAATAGTGATGATGAGCCATCTTCCATATTAACAGATCTTACCTTTTCTTCTGTCTTAGATACAAATTCCCATCCTATGTTGAATACCTTATATTTTGACAAAGAGTCTGTTCTAAAGCCGATGAAATTTAAGGAGCTGAAAACAGATTTGGATTACGATGTAACTGACGACCAAAAAGGGTTTTATCGTGATTTGGTTCAAATAAAAAAAGAACTAAAGTATAATCCCAAGACAGAGAAGTATGATGCTTCAGCAGATGAAATAAAGAAATTGAGAAAAGATATGATTCTATTGTCAGAAAAGTATGGGGCTCAATTGAATTTGTATCTCAATCTGGAAGGTGATATTCCTGAAGGAGCGAGTCTAACTGACTATGTTGATTTTGCTAGCTTACCCAAAAATGTTTATGTAGTTGTTTGGGGAGAAAATGGGAAATTAGATAGCAATGGTTTTCAGGCGGAATAATTTAGATAGCGATATAATTTTTTGCATAGAACTAAAAACCATATAAAAAAGATTTATTCCTTAAAAATTGACAATTCGAATAAAGTTTGAATATCTATTTAGAAATAAACGAGGAGCACACATGCGTTATGCACTTTTACTCCGTGGCATTAATGTTGGCGGGAAAAATAAGGTCGTTATGGCTGATTTGAAGAAAGATTTGGCTGGCTTGGGTTTTGAAAATCCGGTTTCCTACATTAACAGCGGCAACCTCTTCTTTGATAGCGAGGAGCAGGAGGAGAGGATTCGGGAGATCTTGTCGGCTTATTTTAGGCAGTCTTACGATTTTCCTTTGCCTTTCGTCCTTGTCAGCTCTGCTATGCTTCAAAAAGAATCAGCTAATCTGCCTGCTTGGTGGCAGGATGAAACAGCCTTTCGGCGAGATGTTCTCTTTTATCTGCCAGAAGTAGACAGGGAAAGCGTTCAAGAGCTAGCAGGCAGTTGGGCGAATGACAAGGAGCAGCTGCATTTTGGACAGAAGGCTTTCTTTTATAGCAATGCTGACCAAGCAGACTACCTCAAGTCCAACTATCATAATAAACTTCTCAAGTCTAGTTTCTACAAGCAACTGACTATCCGAAATGGCAAGACTTTCCAGAAGATTGTGGAGTTGGTGAATGAGAAGTAAAACCAAAAAGAAATATAAAAACAAAAACAAAAGAAAAGCAAAAGTTCAGGGGAACAAATTTATCCTTTGGTTGGAAAAGCATTGGATAATAGAAGCTCTTTTAGGTTATATATTCTTTATAATGGTTGGTCTTGGCGTGGGATATTTAACATTTGGTAATGAGAGTATCCCTGCTCCGCTTCGTGAGTTTAGTTATATTAGCCCCTTGTATTTAAATTTGTTTCTTTTGATTACTTTTTCATTCTATTCTTGGTTTGGAAGTCTGAGAGGAGAGGGGAGCAACTCGCTGGAAGATATTTCAGAAT
>NZ_KQ969106.1:629460-645196 GCF_001578795.1 Streptococcus gordonii | reverse complement strand
CGATTTTACTTTTTCATTGTTTTGTAGGGATTAGATTGAAACACGGAAATGGTTTTTTGCCACCTTTAATCAGTTTGGATTCTCGCTATGTTTGGTTTCCGATTGCTACCTATCTAATCTTTTTCTTCATTTCAGGGTTAACGATGTTGATTTTAAAATATAATGAAAAAAAGAGGAAAAACATGACCAAAGAAAATTTAATTAAATTGTTTTCATTTAAAACACTCTATCTGGCCTTGCTAACCTTTGTTATTCTTCATTTGATTTTGTTAGCTTTTGGTCTATCCTTTACTCCGGTTTTGTGGAATAGTTGGTTTTTCATTCTTTGTTTGACCTTCTTTATCCATCCTTGGATAGTCTTTTTTAGAACAAGGGATTTTCAATGGTACCACCTTATTTTTCAATTATTCAGTGGATTAGTGGCACTTTATCTTTGGTTTGCAGCGTTCTTTGTTTTGTCAATCATTCAAAATCCAGCCATTCCCATCAATATAGACTATCATATACAAGATAAAGAAATTATCATTGTTAGAGGTTTTGTGGTTCATAGTACTTATGAACATCATGAATTGATCAATCCCTTTATCATGAAGTCAGAAGTAAAATATAACGAAGATATGTTTTAATAACTTAGAAAGTGGGTGAATCCATGTCACGTGCCCAAGAAACAATTTTAACTAATATTTGCCTTATAGAAGATCTCGAGAATGAACGTGTGGTTATGCAATACCGCTCTCCTGAGCGTAATCATTGGTCTGGCTATGCCTTTCCGGGTGGGCATATTGAGAAGGGCGAGTCTCTCCATGATGCGGTTGTGCGTGAGATTTTAGAAGAAACAGGTTTAGCCATTCGACATCCAAAATTGGTCGGAGTAAAGAACTGGCATACGGATGATGGGATTCGCTATATCGTCTTTTGTTATAAAGCGACTGAATTTTCTGGTCAGATTCACTCGACAGAAGAGGGCGAGATTTCTTGGGTAGACAAGAATGCTCTGCCAAAGCTAGACTTAGCCTATGATATGCTGGAACTTCTGCGTATGATGGAAGATGAGGAACTGTCGGAATATTACTATCACGAGCGGATAGAAGGTGGTTGGCGTAAAAGTATGTACTAAAAAGACTGACTAGGTTAGATCCTAATCAGTCTTTTTTTGTTTATTCCAACAAAAAACCTAAATCTCTTAAAGCGGTCTCAACATAATTCAGATCCTGCTGGGAGTCAGCTTGGATCAGGTGATAGTGAACTCCATCTGTCAGCTCAGATAAAGGACGGAATTGAGATTCTTTGACCTGTTGGAGAAAATGCTGGACATCGCGGCGACAGGTCAGCTTCAGGAAAGTCTGTATTTCACCATAAACCGGATGCTCAATCAGAATATTCTGGACACGACCACCATTATCGACAATGGCTAATAGCTCAGCTTCCATATCTTCTACATCATGTTTGATCTTGAATAGCCGATGAAAAGTAGGAATGTCGTCAGCTCCTTTATATAGATATCCACGATTAGTGGATAGGATAGGAGCACCATCAGCTCTAAGCAAGGCGATATCTTGAACAATAATCTGCCTGGTGACATGAAAATGTTCAGCCAAAGCTTGACCATTGATAGCAACACTAGATTGTTTTAAAAGTTCTAATAATTTTTCTTTTCTTTGCTTTGTCATAGCTTCATTTTAAGACAAATAGGAATAAGTTGCAAGGCTTATCTAATTTTTTTCAAAGCTTGGAAAATAAAATCGGAAATCAGAAAGTCTACGATACTGTGAATAACAGTACCAAAGCCAACTAAGATAACTAAAAGGTAAAACAGATTTCCGTTTGGATAGGAAGTAGAACTATAGAAAAGTAGACAAGCAAGAACTTCTCCTAATGCGTGGATAATGGCCATTACAATATTGAAAATCCACTTCTTAATTGGATTATTTAAGGTTTCAGGTGCCTTCTTCAAATAGATAGCACCAAGGGTACCAAATACAATATGAGAGAAAGCACGTAAAACAATCACAAATTGATAGCCAGAAACCAAAAAACCATAAGTCGATCCTAAAATGACAATCACAGTCATTAGAGGCGAGATAAACATGGCTAGAAAGATAGCGACGTGGCTACCCAGCGTATAAGAGGCCGGCGGTATGACAATTTTCAAGGGCATGACCATAGGAATAGCAATTGCTAAGGCTGTGAGCAAAGCGGTTATGGTTAAAAATTGATTTTTAGATTTAATTTTCATTACAATCTCCTTTATGTGTATATACAGTAGTATAGTACACTGTTTTGTCAAACAAGTCAAGAGGAATTTGAAGCAAGCCTTAGAGCATTAGCTTGAGTTTTTCATTTATAACAAGGAATGGTATAATATAATGGAGAATTTTCATGAAAGAGGATAATCCATGAACGAAATCAAATGTCCCAACTGTGGGGAAGTCTTTACAGTAAATGAGAGTCAGTATGCAGAACTCTTATCCCAAGTGAGAACTGCTGAGTTTGATAAGGAACTGCATGATCGGATGAAGCAGGAACTGGCCTTGGCTGAGCAGAAGACCATGAATGAGCAACAGTCTAAACTAGCTCAAAAAGACCAAGAAATCGCTCAATTGCAGAGTCAAATCCAAAACTTTGATACAGAAAAAGAACTCGCTAGGAAAGAAATAGAGCAGACAAGCCATAAGGCTTTATTGGCCAAGGACAAGGAAGTACAAGCCTTGGAAAACCAATTGGCTACCTTACGTTTAGAGCATGAAAATCAACTGCAAAAGACCCTTTCTGATTTAGAAAAAGAACGGGATCAAGTTAAAAATCAACTCCTCTTGCAAGAAAAGGAAAATGAGTTGTCTTTGGCTTCTGTTAAGCAAAATTACGAAGCTCAGCTCAAGGCAGCTAGTGAACAAGTCGAATTCTACAAGAATTTCAAAGCCCAACAATCCACAAAAGCAATCGGTGAAAGTCTAGAACAGTATGCAGAGAGTGAGTTTAACAAGGTCCGCAGTTTTGCTTTTCCCAATGCTTACTTTGAGAAGGACAACAAGGTCTCTGTGCGTGGGTCTAAGGGAGATTTTATCTTTCGTGAATTAGACGAAAATGGAGTGGAAATCATTTCCATCATGTTTGAGATGAAAAATGAAGCGGATGGAACAGAGAAAAAGCACAAGAATGCTGATTTTTACAAGGAATTGGACAAGGACCGTCGGGAAAAGAACTGTGAGTATGCCGTTTTGGTGACCATGTTAGAAGCAGATAACGACTACTTTAACACAGGGATTGTTGATGTCAGCCACGAGTATGAAAAGATGTATGTGGTCCGTCCTCAATTCTTTATTCAGTTGATTGGGCTTTTGCGTAATGCTGCACTTAATTCCCTAAAATACAAACAAGAATTGGCCTTGGTTCGCGAGCAAAATATCGATATTACACATTTTGAGGAAGACTTGGATGCCTTCAAAGTAGCTTTTGCTAAAAACTACAACTCTGCTTCGACCAACTTTGGTAAAGCAATTGATGAAATCGACAAGGCTATCAAACGCATGGAAGAGGTCAAGAAGTTCCTAACCACATCTGAAAACCAACTCCGCCTCGCTAACAACAAATTGGAAGATGTTTCGGTTAAAAAATTGACTCGTAAAAATCCAACCATGAAAGCGAAGTTCGAATCGCTGAAGGGGGAGTGAGTAAGCAACATATGAACGGTATTATCAACTTAAAGAAAGAAGCGGGGATGACCTCGCATGATGCGGTTTTTAAGCTGCGTAGGATTTTGGGAACCAAGAAAATTGGTCATGGTGGGACCTTGGATCCAGATGTGGTGGGTGTTTTGCCGATTGCGGTTGGTAAGGCGACCCGCATGGTCGAGTTTATGCAGGACGAGGGCAAGGTCTATGAGGGGGAAATCACTCTTGGTTATTCAACGACGACTGAGGATGCCAGTGGAGAAGTGGTCGCAGAGACCCCTGTTTTGTCGCCCTTGGATGAAAAGCTTGTCGATGAAGCGATTGCTAGTCTGACTGGGCCTATCACACAGATTCCGCCTATGTACTCGGCCGTAAAGGTTAATGGTCGTAAGCTTTATGAGTATGCGCGTGCTGGTCAGGAAGTTGAACGCCCGGAACGTCAGGTGACTATTTATCAATTTGAACGGACAAGTCCGATTTCTTATGATGGTCATCTTGTACGGTTCACTTTTCGTGTAAAATGCAGTAAGGGGACTTATATACGTACCTTGTCTGTTGACTTGGGAGAGAAGCTTGGTTATGCGGCGCATATGTCACATTTGACACGGACTAGTGCTGCAGGTATGAGCCTGGCTGACGCCTTAAGTTTGGATCAAATAGCAGAGCGAGTAGCAGAGGAGGATTATTCTTTTCTCCAGCCACTAGAACTGGGTATCGGGGATTTACTGAAAGTCGAGCTATCAGACGAGCAGGTTGAAGATGTGAGAAATGGCCGTTTTATCAGCTTGGTGTCAGATGAAGCTGAGCTAGCTGGTTTTTATGGAGAAAAGCTGGTAGCTATTTTAGAAAAAAGAAAGGAGCAGTTCAAGCCTCGCAAGGTCTTTCTCTGATTATTTATGATAAAATATAAGAATGAAAACAATCCATATTTCAAATGACAAAGATATCCAACAAACTCAGGATACTATCTTAGTTTTAGGTTATTTTGATGGTTTACACAGGGGGCACCAGGCCCTTTTTGCCGAGGCACGTCAGATTGCAGCAGAAAAAAAACTGAAGATCGCAGTGCTTACTTTTCCTGAATCGCCTAAGCTAGCCTTTGTTCGCTATCAACCTGATTTGTTACTTCATCTCAATAGTCCTGAAGAAAGAGAGCAACTACTTGAAGCACAAGGAGTTGACTACCTTTATTTGATTGACTTTACCAGCTGTTTTGCAGGAAATAAAGCAAAAGATTTTTTTGAAAAGTACGTTAAGAGACTGAAAGCTAGAGCAGTTGTAGCTGGTTTTGACTATCATTTTGGATCAGACAAAAAAGAAGCTAAGGAGCTTAGTCAGTTTTTTGACGGCCAAATTGTTATCGTTTCATCGGTAAATGAAGATGATAAGAAAATCTCTTCTACTAGGATACGTCAAGCAATTAAAGAAGGTCGTGTTGCTGAGGCTTCAAAATTACTGGGCTACCCATTATCAACTAGAGGAATCGTCGTTCATGGAAATGCTCGTGGTCGAACCATTGGTTATCCAACAGCTAATTTGGCACCACTTGATCGAGTCTTTTTGCCGGGAGACGGTGTTTATGTCGTCGAAGTTGAACATAATGGTGAACGTTACAAAGGTATGGCTAGCGTTGGAAAGAATGTCACTTTTGAAGGTGATGAACTTCGTTTTGAAGCAAACATTTTTGATTTTTCAAAAGATATTTATGGTGATACGATTAAAATATACTGGCTTGATAAAATTCGGGATATGGTGAAGTTTGATGGAATTGAAAGTTTACTCAATCAATTAAAATCAGATGAAGCTATTGCACGTACCTGGAAAGCATAAAAGAAGTATCTGGATATAAAAAGGTCTAGTCAAGCGCTTATATTTTTAGTATAATAGAGGAAGTTATTAAGAAATAAGAAGAGAAGCGCATGATTACATTATTTTTATCACCGAGTTGTACGTCTTGCCGTAAGGCGCGTGCTTGGTTGCTAAACCATGAAGTTCCTTTCGTGGAACATAATATCATGACCAGTCCTCTATCAGCTCAGGAGTTACAACACATCCTATCACTGACAGAAAACGGAACGGACGATATTATCTCAACTCGATCAAAAATTTTTCAAAAACTAGACTTGGATGTTGAGAGTTTATCTATATCAGAATTAATTAAATTGATTGAGGAAAACCCTTCTTTGTTGCGTCGTCCGATTATTTTGGATGCCAAACGGATGCAGATTGGTTTTAATGAAGATGAAATTCGAGCATTTTTACCTCGCAGTTATCGTCAGCAGGAACTTAGAGAAGCTACTTTACGAGCAGAAATTGAATAAGATATGAATAAGAACTATAGTTACCCACTAGATCTATCGTGGAGCACTGAAGAGCTTGCTTCAGTGCTTTATTTTTTGAATGATGTTGAAAAGGCCTATGAGTCAAAAGTCTCTGCTCAGCAGTTACTGGGCTCTTATGCTGTTTTTAAGGAGGTTGTTCCTAGCAAGGCTGAAGAGAAAAGAATCGGTCGTGAGTTTGAAGCAGTTAGTGGCTATTCTCTTTATCGTGCAGTTCAAGCTGCTAAAAATACAGAGAAAGGAATGATTTTTCTTGGAAAATAAATTTGCTTTTGCTAAAGATTTGGTATACAAAGCTGGTGCCTATATATTGGAACATATGGAAGAAGGCTTGAAAGTCGAAGAAAAAACTTGTGCTACTGACTTGGTAACTCAGATGGATAAAAATGTTCAGGCTTTATTGGTATCTGAAATCTTGAAGCATTACCCTAATGATGCTATTTTCGCTGAAGAAGGTCAACTCAAGGAAGATATAGAAGTAGGCTCAGTCTGGGTAATTGATCCGATTGATGGCACGGCGAATTTCGTGGCGCAAGGATATGACTTTGCAGTGATGGTTGCATACTATGAGAACGGTATTGGACAATTTGGAATTATCTATGACGTTATGAGAGATGAAATGTATCACGGTGGTGGGCAGTTTGATGTCAAATGTAATGACAAAGTCCTGAAACCTTTTCGCAATCGTCCTTTGAAACGTTTTTTGATTGCTTCTAATGCTGGAATGCTAGAAAGAAATGACTGGGGAGTAGCAGACCTGACAAAGGACTGTCTTGGAGCGCGTGCCTATGGAAGTGCAGCTATTAGCTTCAGTCGTATTCTACAGGGGCGTTTACTAACCTATATTACCTATCTCTATCCTTGGGACTATGCTGCAGCATCAATTTTAGGGGAAAAGCTAGGTTATCAAGTAATGACCCTTGATGGGAAAAAACCTGATTTTAAGACAAGACAAGGGATTATGATGTTCCCTCGAGATAAAATAACAGAATTACAAAAATATATCTATCGCAGAGGAGAGAATTAAATGCGGTTTCCGACAGGTTTTGAAGAAAAATACCAGCGAATTTTAGGAAAAGAATCCGCTTCTTTTTTCTCAACTTTTGATCAAGAGTCTATTTCAGCTTTTCGGACCAATCCTTTGAAAGAAGGGCAAGTTACATTTTCTAATCCTATTCCTGGAACCAAGTGGGGGTATTATGGTAAGGTATCAGGAAAATCACCTGAACACGTAACAGGCCTGATTTATTCACAAGAGCCTGCGGCTCAAATGGTTGCTCAACTTGCTCATCCTCATGAGGATATGAGGGTTCTAGATCTAGCTGCAGCACCAGGTGGGAAATCCACTCATTTGCTATCCTATCTAAATAATACTGGCCTATTGGTTTCAAATGAAATCAATAATAAACGCTCTAAGATTTTAGTAGAAAATATCGAACGATTTGGTGCGAGAAATGTCCTTATCACCAACGAATCAGCGGAGCGCTTGGCAAAAGTATTTTCATCATTTTTTGACTTAATTGTTTTAGATGCACCATGTTCTGGGGAGGGAATGTTTCGCAAGAAACCCGACGCCATGGACTATTGGTCACTTGACTATCCAGCTCAATGCGCTGCTCTACAAAGAGAAATCTTAGAAGATGCAGTTAAGATGTTGGCGAATGGCGGAGAGCTTGTCTATTCAACTTGTACTTGGGCTCCAGAAGAAAATGAAGAAATCGTGGCTTGGTTACTAGATGAATTCCCTTTGGAATTGGTTGATATTCCCAAGCTTAATGGGATGACTCCTGGAATAGACTATCCAGAAACAGCTCGTATGTATCCCCATCGTTTCAAAGGAGAAGGACAGTTTGTCGCTAAGTTTCGATTTGTTGGCGAACACAAATTACCAAAGTTGAAACCTGTTCGATCAAATTTAACTGCTGACCAAAGAAGCCTTTGGCAGTCTTTCCAAAAAGAACATTTAAAAATAGAGCTTAAAGGTGATTTACAAACTTTTGGCGATCAACTTTATCTATTGCCACTTGGTCTTCCTGATTTGTCAAAAATAAAAATAGCTCGTAACGGCCTTCATTTAGGTACTTTTAAGAAGAAGCGCTTTGAACCAAGCTTTGCTTTAGGTTTAGCCTTGCAACCTAGTGAAGTCAAGAATAAACTGGAATTAAGTCAGCAAGACTTTGAAGTTTATGTAGGTGGAGAAACTCTTCAAATTAAGGAATCTCTTCCTAATGATTGGTATCAATTGCTTATCCATGGAAATGGATTAGGTTTTGCAAAATTGGCTAATCAAACGTTAAAAAACTATTTTCCTAAAGGGCTTCGCTTTAGGTAAAAATCTTTTCAAAAATCTATATATATGATATAGTTGGAAATGAGGAGCAAATGCGAAGTTGCAGGCTTTTCTGTCCAAACTAAAAGGAGATATAATTTGAGAACGAGTAAGAAAATAGCTTTAGGGCTGATAACCATTTTTAGTAGTTTTACTTTATCAGCCTGTGCTTCTTGGATTGATCGTGGTGAATCCATGACTGCTGTAGGTTCAACTGCATTACAGCCCTTGGTTGAGGCTGCGGCTGATGAATTCAGCTCCAACAATCTTGGAAAGACAGTCAATGTACAGGGCGGTGGTTCAGGTACAGGCTTGTCCCAGGTTCAATCTGGAGCGGTTGAAATCGGAAATTCAGACGTTTTCGCTGAAGAAAAAGAGGGAATTGATGCTTCAGCTCTTGTTGATCATAAGGTTGCTGTCGCTGGACTAGCAGTAATTGTTAACAAAGAAGTCAGCGTTGATAACCTTACGACAGAGCAATTGAAAAAAATATTTTCTGGCGAATATACTAATTGGAAGCAGGTAGGTGGTAAGGACTTAGAAATTTCCATTATCAACCGAGCAGCCAGCTCAGGATCACGAGCAACCTTTGATAGTGTGATTATGGATGGTACTTCAGCTGTTCAAAGTCAAGAGCAAGATTCAAATGGAATGGTCAAGTCTATTGTTTCCCAAACACCAGGTGCAATTTCCTATCTAGCTTTTGCTTATTTGGATAATTCAGTAAAAACGATTAGTTTGAATGGAAATAAACCGACTACAAAAAATGTAGCCACAAATGCTTGGCCTCTTTGGTCTTATGAGCATATGTATACACTTGGTAAGCCGAAAGGCCTAGCAAAAGAATTCCTGGATTATATGCTGTCTGATGAAGTCCAAGAAGGCGTTGTTAAGGGAATGGGCTATATTTCCATCAATGATATGAAAGTTAGTAAGGATGCTGACGGAAATGTCACAAAGATAGAAGGAGATAAGAAATGAAACGTGAAGAACTAGCTAAAAAATTGCTATCATCTTCTAAGAATTCTCGTTTGGAGAAGTTTGGTAAGTATCTGACTTTTGCTTGTTTATCTTTGATTGTCATTATCGTTGCCATGATTTTGATCTTCGTTGCTCAAAAAGGCCTTTCTACTTTCTTTGTCAACGGAGTTAATGTCTTTGAGTTCCTCTTTGGCTCAACCTGGAATCCTTCTGGCAAGGAATTTGGTGCCTTACCAATGATTTTGGGATCTTTCATTGTGACCATCCTGTCCGCTGTGATTGCAACGCCTTTTGCAATTGGAGCGGCAGTCTTCATGACTGAGGTATCTCCAAAAGGGGCTCGTATCCTGCAACCGGCGATTGAACTGTTAGTTGGTATTCCATCTGTTGTGTATGGATTTATTGGTTTGCAAGTAGTTGTACCCTTTGTTCGTTCTATTTTTGGTGGAACTGGTTTTGGTATCTTGTCAGGTATCTTCGTTTTATTCGTTATGATTCTGCCGACCGTTACCTTTATGACAACAGACAGCTTACGTGCTGTACCGCGTCACTATCGTGAAGCTAGTTTGGCCATGGGTGCTACTCGCTGGCAAACCATTTGGCGAGTAACCTTGAAAGCAGCACGTCCAGGTATTTTTACAGCTGTAGTCTTTGGGATGGCGCGCGCATTTGGTGAAGCACTTGCTATTCAAATGGTTGTTGGTAACTCTGCTGTAGTCCCAACTTCTTTAACGACACCAGCAGCAACTCTGACATCTGTCTTGACCATGGGAATCGGAAACACTGTTATGGGTACAGTTGATAATAATGTTCTTTGGTCATTGGCTTTAGTTCTCTTGATTATGAGCCTGGCCTTCAACAGTGTGATTAAATTAATTACGAAAGAAAGGGGTAAGAAAAACTATGCACGCTAAGAAATTAGATAAATTAGCAACGAGTATTCTCTATACCATAGCAGGGATCATTGTGACCATTCTTGCCTCCTTGATTCTTTATATCTTGGTAAGAGGATTGCCACATATCTCATGGTCATTCTTGACCGGCAAATCATCTTCTTACCAAGCTGGTGGTGGTATCGGGATTCAATTATATAATTCTTTCTTTCTTTTGGTGATTACTCTGATTATCTCTGTTCCTCTTTCTATGGGGGCTGGTGTTTATCTTTCTGAGTACGCTAAAAAAGGTCCTGTGACCAATTTTATCAGAACCTGTATTGAGATTTTGTCTTCTTTGCCATCTGTCGTTGTCGGGCTTTTTGGTTATTTAATCTTCGTTGTACAGTTTGAATATGGATTTTCAATCATTTCTGGTGCCCTGGCTTTGACCGTTTTCAATTTACCGCAGATGACACGTAACGTTGAAGATAGCTTGCGCCATGTTCACCATACACAGCGGGAAGCAGGACTGGCTTTAGGGATTTCTCGCTGGGAGACAGTGATTCACGTAGTTATTCCAGAAGCTCTCCCAGGGATTGTGACAGGGATTGTTCTGGCTTCAGGACGTATCTTTGGTGAAGCTGCAGCCTTGATCTATACCGCTGGTCAATCCGCTCCAGCTTTGGATTGGTCCAACTGGAACATCTTCAGTATCACTAGTCCAATCTCTATTTTCCGTCAGGCAGAGACTCTTGCGGTTCATATCTGGAAAGTCAACAGCGAGGGGACCATTCCGGATGCAACAGCTGTATCTGCTGGATCAGCAGCTGTCCTTTTGATTTTCATATTGATTTTCAACTTTGGTGCCCGCAAACTCGGTAGCTACTTACACAAGAAACTAACCTCTGCATAAAGGAGAAGAAATGACAGAATATAATTGGAATGAAAAACATATCATTACTTTTCCTCAAGAAAAAGTGGCCTTAGAGACCAAGGATTTACACGTTTACTATGGTAAAAAAGAATCCATCAAGGGCATTGATATGCAGTTTGAAAAAAATAAGATTACCGCTTTAATCGGTCCATCAGGTTCTGGGAAATCGACCTATCTACGCAGTCTTAATCGAATGAATGATACCATTGATATTGCAAGCGTGACAGGAGAAATCCTCTATGAAGGGATTGATGTCAACCACCCGGAAATTAATGTTTATGAAATGCGGAAACACATTGGCATGGTCTTCCAAAGACCCAATCCTTTTGCTAAGTCCATTTATCGGAACATTACCTTTGCTCATGAGAGGGCGGGGGTTAAGGACAAGAAAGTCTTGGACGAGATTGTAGAAACTTCACTCAAGCAGGCAGCACTTTGGGATCAGGTCAAGGACGATTTACACAAGTCGGCTCTGACACTCTCAGGTGGTCAACAACAGCGCTTGTGTATTGCTCGAGCTATCTCCGTCAAACCTGATATCTTGCTGATGGATGAGCCTGCTTCAGCCTTGGATCCTATCGCGACCATGCAGCTGGAAGAAACAATGTTTGAGCTTAAGAATAACTATACCATCATCATTGTGACCCACAATATGCAACAGGCGGCACGCGCAAGTGACTATACTGGATTTTTCTATTTGGGAGATTTGATTGAATATGACAAGACGACCAACATCTTCCAGAATGCTAAATTGCAATCAACAAATGATTATGTGTCTGGTCATTTCGGATAAGGGAATTCCATGTTGATAATAACAGTGTATAAAAATTAAGGATAGAAAAAATGACAGAACCTATTTTACAAGTCAAGGACTTGTCGGTTTATTACAATAAAAAGAAGGCTCTGAATAGTGTCACTCTAGATTTTTTGCCCAATGAAATTACAGCTTTGATTGGACCATCTGGTTCTGGGAAATCAACCCTCTTAAAAGCAATTAATCGTATGGGTGATCTTAATCCAGAGGTGACGACTACAGGAACGGTTCTTTATAATGAACACAACATTTATGGGCCTAGGACTGATACTGTAGAGCTGCGAAAAAGAAATCGGTATGGTCTTTCAGCAACCCAATCCTTTCCCAATGACTATCTATGAGAATGTGGTCTATGGATTGAGAATTAATGGGGTTAAAGATAAGCATATCTTGGATGAAGCTGTTGAGAGCTCTTTAAAAGGTGCTTCTATCTGGGATGAAGTAAAGGACCGTTTACATGATTCGGCTATCGGTCTCTCTGGTGGGCAACAGCAACGTGTCTGCGTAGCACGTGTACTTGCTACAAGCCCTAAAATCATTCTTCTGGATGAGCCAACTTCGGCTTTAGACCCCATTTCAGCAGGGAAAATTGAAGAAACCCTCTACGGTTTGAAAGATCAGTATACCATGCTCTTGGTTACAAGATCAATGCAACAGGCTTCACGGATTTCAGACAAAACAGCCTTTTTCCTAGGTGGAGATTTGATAGAGTTTAATTCGACCAAGCAAATGTTCCTAGAACCTGCTCATAAAGAGACAGAAGATTATATTACTGGTAAATTTGGATAAGAAGAAAGGATAAAGACAGGTATGCTTCGTGTACAATTTGAAGAAGATTTAGAAAAATTGCATAATCAATTTTATGCGATGGGAAATGAAGTGCTTTCGCAAATCAATCGGACGGTTCGTGCTTTTGTAACACATGATCGAGATATGGCTAAGGAAGTTATCGAGGAAGACGCTGAAGTCAATGAATACGAAGTGAAATTGGAAAAGAAATCCTTAGAGATCATCGCTTTGCAGCAACCAGTTTCACAGGACTTACGGACAGTTATTACTGTACTAAAAGCAAGCTCAGACTTGGAAAGAATGGGTGATCATGCTGTATCAATTGCTAAGGCAACTATTCGTATGAAAGGTGAAATTCGCATTCAGTCTGTCGAGGAAGAAATCAAGAAGATGGGTCGTGATGTGAAAAACTTTGTTGAATCAGCCTTGGATCTTTATCTGAATGGAAGTGTAGATCAAGCTTATGAAGTGGCTGCTTTAGATGAAAAGATTAATCATTACTTCGAAAATATTCAGGAATTAGCGACAGAAGAAATTCGTAAGAATCCTGAATCCATCGTAACTGGTCGTGATTATTTCCAAGTAATCAATTATTTGGAACGTATTGGCGACTACGCAAAGAACATTTGCGAATGGGTTGTCTACTTTGAAACAGGTAAAATTGTTGAAATGTAATGTTATAAAAGATGCGATTCATGTCGCATCTTTTTCTATATATGAAGCTATGTAAGAGGTCTGTTTTTCATTGGATCTTAAGCTTGACTATGATACACTAGTAGAATATACACGAAAGGCAATGTTTTCATAGCAAATAATTTAGGAGAAAAGAATGAAGAAAAAATTTTTAGCCATTATCAGTATCTTGCTTATTTCGCTTTCAGCTATCTTTGTTTATATGACTCAATTTAACAGCTCAACTGGTTTAGACAGGAAGGAAGAAAAAATCATCAAACATGGTTTCCGATTGTTTGAAGAACAGATTGGAACTTATATCAAAGAAAACCATTCAGGAATCTCTAAAATAGAATTCTCTCCAATTTTCATCCAAGGTGGTAAGGACAACCCTCCATTTACAGCTCATGTCCTTCCAGTAATCTATGACGAGGAGGGAAATAGAGCCGTTTTAGGAGGACAGTTTGGAAAAACCGGATATCCGGCTTATGGGTTAAGTAGTGATCTTAGGCTAGATTTTGACTATAATGATAATGAAATTATTGAATTAGGAAATTCTGCAAAAGGATTAGGGGTTGAAATAGATGTAAGTAACGCTAAAACCCTACCAGATGATGCTAAAATAAAAACAGCTATTAAACCGATTGATGAAAATATTGCAGCGCTAGTTGATACTAAAAAATTAAAAAATGTCAGAAAAAACAAAGAAGGAAGTCCAAAAGCTGAGTTAATCTATAATTTAGAAATCAAAAGAGGGAATCGATTGGAATGGGAACAATGATCTAAACCATATTTTAAAGAATGAGGAATATTAAAGATGAAGAAAAAATTTTAACGATACTTGCTCTTATTTTAGTATTGATATCAGGAGGTGTTTTTGTATACAACAAGATAACAAAACCCAATTTTAGCTCTAAAACAACCAAGCTCTATCAGCATGGATTTCAACTTCTTGAAGAACAAATCGGAACCTATATAAAAGGACACTATAGAGGTATCGAGAAGATTGAATTTTCTCCAATATATGTCACAGGGGATGATGGATCTTCCATGTTGAATGCGGAAATTGTTCCAATTGTTTACGATTCTCACGGAAATAAAGCAAAATTTGGAGGATCATATAAAAATTTTCAACATCCCGCTTATGGTATTATAGGGTCATTGCGTTTAGGTTTTGACTATTCTTCGGAAGAATCTATTGAATTAAAAACAGACTCAGGAGAATTTGTAAGTGTCTCTTTTGGAAAACCGCTTCCCCGTCAAGCCCTTCGGACATTTATAGATTCAATTGATGAAAATTTTCAAACTTTGATTGAAGAAGAAAAAGTAAAAAATGTTAAAAAATCTGGTGTAGGAAGTCCAAACGCAGCAATTATTTACAATACAGAATTAAAGAAAGGAAGTCGATTAGATGACCTTGAGTGATAAAGAAGTTCAAGACTTACAAAGTTTGACGAAAAGTCATGTAAGATTACCCGAGCAAAAAGTATTCAAACTTGATGATTTAGAAAATGCTGTAAAATTATTCTTCGCATAATTATGAAACAATATATGTAAGCAACTTATTGTTTTGTTTATAA
This sequence comes from Streptococcus gordonii, assembly GCF_001578795.1. GTDB lineage: Bacteria > Bacillota > Bacilli > Lactobacillales > Streptococcaceae > Streptococcus > Streptococcus gordonii_A. Next base: position 630,212 of record NZ_KQ969106.1, on the reverse strand, counting down.
TTTTATTAATACAAAAGGAGGAGACTGATGAAGAAAAAAATTTTTGCCGTCAGCGCAATTCTTATAGTTTTAATTTCAGGAGGAGTATTATATATGCTAAATGTACAAAAGAGTTCGACAGGACTAGATGCAAAAGAAGAAAAAATCATCAAACATGGTTTTCGTTTGTTGGAAGAACAGCTTGGGACCTATATCAAAGAAAACTACTCAGGAATTTCTAAAATAGAATTCTCTCCGATTTTCATCCAAGGTGGTAAGGAAAATCCTCCATTCACAGCGGACGTTCTGCCAGTAATTTATGATGAAGAAGGAAATAGAGCTGTTTTAGGAGGACAAATAGGGAAAACTGGTTATCCTTCTTATGGTTTGCTTACAGATCTTAGATTAGATTTCGATCATAATGATAATGAAATTATAGAATTAGAAGATTCTGCAAAGGGATTAGGGATTGAAGTAGATGTAAGTAATGCTAAAACTTTACCAGAAAAAGCAAAAATTAAAGCTGAGTTAGATGGGACAGATGAAAATATTGCAGCGCTGGTTGATACTAAAAAATTAAAAAATGTCAGAAAAACAAAAAGGGAAGCCCGAAAGCTGAGATAGTCTATAATTTGGAGATCAAAAGAGGAGAATATTGGAAATGGCATTAACACATCAAGATATTCAAAAGTTACACAAAGTGGTTCGAGAGTGGAAAGATTTAGAGTCAGGCTCTATAAGAAGTGTAGAAAAGGGCGGCACAAAATACGAAA
>NZ_KQ969106.1:628229-628973 GCF_001578795.1 Streptococcus gordonii | reverse complement strand
TCATCAATTCTGAAAATTCCGCAACAGAAGCTATTGCTGTCGCTCCTATTGTAAATGATAAAACTGATTATTCAAGAACCATTGTCTTAACGGCTGGTACACAGGACAAGATTAATCCATTGAAAGATTCTTTTGGTGAGATAGGCACTACTGTGGAATCTGTAAGTGGTGCTGCTGACGCCGCCTATGGTTCTGGTTTAAGCCCTCAGTATGTTAAGATGGATGAATTTTTTGCGGAGACACAGAAACGCTTAGAGGAGAAAGGAGTGGAAGGTGGTCAAATTTGGTATTCATCTGCTCATAGTCAAGGTGGAGTACCAAATGTAAAACTTTCAGTAAAATATAGGGTTAAAGAGATTGTTAATTTCTACGATTGGGGTGCTAAAAAGGCGGTAGATAGTGGACACTTCTCAAAATCTGAGTTGAAATATTTAGAAAAGCATGCGATTATTTACTCAGATTCTGGCAAGGAAATTACAGGATGGGACGGGAACGGAGGTGCTATTCCCTATGGTCAAGTTCGCGTTTTTGAAGGAAAAAGTCATAATGTTCAAACTCCAGATTTAAAAGGGAATAATTTTGATTTTGATAAGTATATCAAAAGAGGTGAATTTGTTTCTGGCATGACTGAAAAGCAAGTCAGAAAAGCTATTGAAGTAAAACTAAAAGCTATTAAAAGTGGTAAAAACAAAGAATTTTTAGCTAGTTTAAACCCTAATTTTTACTTGCTCCTGTACAAAAAAA
>NZ_KQ969106.1:626593-628209 GCF_001578795.1 Streptococcus gordonii | reverse complement strand
GGTATTGTATATGCTTATAGTATAGCCTAATGGAGGTGACTAATGAAGAAAAAATTTTTTGCAATCGGAGTAGCTCTTATAGTTTTAATTTCAGGAGGAGTATATTGTATGACAAAGTGGATTGAATACCAAAACTCTCCATATAGTGTTAGTGATGTTTTAGACGACAAAGGAGTGAAACTTTACAAACGCGGATTTCGTTTGTTGGAAGAACAACTGGCGACTTACATCAAAGAACACTATTCAGGAGTTAGTAAAATAGAGTTTTCACCAATTTTTGTTCAAGGTGGAGATGGGCATAGCATGTTTCGGGCAAATATTGTTCCTGTGATTTATGATTTACAAGGCAATAAAGCCTACTTGGGGAAAAGAATTGGTGAGAAATCCTACAGTCATTATGGTAGTTTTTGGGATGTTAGGCTTGATTTTAATGGCTGGGATGAAGAAATCATCGAATTAAAGGTTGGAGACGAATTTGTTGATATTTCAGGTAGTAAGAAACTTCCTGAACAAGCCAAGTTATCATCTAAACCAAAGATGGATGAAAATATTGAGGCTCTTGTTAAAAATGGACTGTTAAAAAATGTAGTGAGGAGTGAAGAAGGTAGTCCTGATGCAGAAGTTGTCTATAATATAGAAATTAGGAAAGGAGACTTTTTAGAATGGCCTTAACAGACGAGAGCATACAGGAATTACAAGTTGAAGTTCTTAATATAATAAAAAAGAAAAAATGGGAATGAGTTCTCACTTGATGCGAACGGAAAAAAATATAAACTGATTAACGAAGTCAACGAAACAACCCAAGCTATTGCTGTTGCGCCTCTTGATAAAGAAGGTAAGCCAGATTACAGCCAAACTACTATTGTCGTTGCTGGAACTCAATCACCTAATAACAAAAATAATAGCCATGTTACAGAATCAGTATTCAATGCGGTACTGGCAAGAAATCAATTAACCGAACAGACAAAGGATGTTCGGGAGTTTTATAACCAATCATTATCTAAGGCTAAAAAAATGGCTGTAACAGAACAAGAAGTTGATATTAGTAATATGTCGGGATTTAGTCAAGCGGGACCAGCAGTTGCTAAAGTAGCTGCGGAAATGAAAGTCCAGAAGATTACAAATTTTATGGACTGGGGTGCGTGGAATTCGTTGACAAAAAATACAGCCGATTATAGAGGTATTAGTGATGAAGAATTAGCATATCTTAATAAACACTTACATTCATACAGTGATCAAGGGAAAGCTTTAACAAGTTGGGATGGTCACAGGGGGGGTATTCCATATGGTAAAGTGTTTACTGTTGAAGGTAAAAATCATAATGCTGGGTTACCAAAGATTAAAGGTAATAGGTTAGATTTTGAGTGGTATGAAAAAAATGGTCTTTTCTGCTCCGGCATGACCGAAAAGCAAGTCAGAAAGATTGCAAAATATAAAGCAAGAAATCCTCAGTATACAAATTCAATTTATAATTATGGTTTAGAGATGGACAAGGTGACTCCTGAATACTATGTTCGTGAGTATCTAAAGGAATATGGAGACTTCGCTCCTGAGCCTTCTAAGAAGGATTTAATCGCTATAAATAGAGAATACATTGATGAATTGCATGCCTCATT
>NZ_KQ969106.1:596285-625467 GCF_001578795.1 Streptococcus gordonii | reverse complement strand
GAAATTGCTGGCAATTTAAACAAGGCGGCTGATAATATCGTAGCGATTGATCAAAAAGGCGCCCAGATTTTCACAAAAAAATAGGAGGAAACGCATGATTGAACCAAATACAGAAGATCGAGCTGAAGCCGAACGTATAAAAAAAGAATATTTAAAGATTCAGGAACGTATTGCTATTCGTGGTTTAATTTCAGCTAAAAGAGCTGTCCTTCTTGAAGAAAGTCAAGCTTTGCAGAGTTGGCTAGATAGTCAAGCAGAGACTATGAAAACTTTTGCCTCTACTCAAGTACCTGCTGACTTATCTGGAGCTTTCACAGGTGGAGCAGCAGATTCAATCAAGGAGGTACTAGGCGCTGTTCCTAAGCCTAGTTTGACCAGCCCTATCTTATAGGAGGCTTTATGGATATTCAGAAAAAGATCGATCGTCTCGATGACGATCACATAGCGTTTCGTAAGAAAGTTAGTGAGTATGAATGGGATTACCAAGATATGAGACGAGAGGCTAGAAAGGTCTCAGAAAGAATGAGTGAATCTATCCTATCTTTCTGTCGTAACAATCCCGACTCTATCCCGACTTATGAATTGCATCAGCTAGAGGATAATAGGGAAGAGTTTGAAAGACAAATTCGCCACTTCGAGGATCGCCTGCAAGAGACCTACCAGGAAGAAAATCGCAGCTACAATCAAAGCATGGCAGAACTCGAAAAAGAAAAAAGAAAAATCTAATGTTTTGAGTTTCTTGTGAATTACAAAGACAGGTCATCCTTGTCTTTTTCTTTGCTTTAAAATGTGGTAAAATGGTTTCAAAAAGTATTTAATGAACAGGATATCCTGTATCTTAGATGAGGAGAAAAACATGCAAGCAGTTGCACACTTTATTGACACTTTTGTTCCTGAACACTACGATCTATTTCTAGATCTCAATCGTGCAGATAAGACCTTTTCAGGCAAGGTGACTATTATTGGGGAAGCTAAGTCAAGTAAGATTTCCCTGCACCAAAAGGACCTAGTAATCGAAACCGTCGAAGTAGCAGGGAAGGCGCGTCCTTTTACAGTCGACAATGCGAACGAAGCTCTTTATATCGAGTTAGATGCCACAGGTCAAGTTGAAGTAACGGTGACTTATAGTGGTAAGATCACGGATAATATGACTGGTATTTACCCATCTTACTACACAGTGGATGGTGTAAAAAAAGAAATCATTTCTACACAATTTGAGAGTCACTTTGCTCGTGAAGCTTTTCCAAGCGTGGATGAGCCAGAAGCTAAGGCAACCTATGACTTGGCTTTGAAGTTTGACCAGGCAGAAGGCGAGTTGGCTCTATCTAATATGCCAGAAATTGACATTGTAAATCGTAAAGCAACTGGTATTTGGAAGTTTGAAAGAACTCCACGTATGTCGTCTTATCTACTAGCTTTCGCTGCAGGTGATATGCAAGGAGTAACTGCCAAGACTAAAAATGGAACCCTGGTTGGTGTCTATGCAACAAAGGCACATCCGGCTAGTAATTTAGAGTTTGCTTTAGACATTGCTGTTCGTTCCATTGAGTTTTATGAGGACTATTATGGCGTTAAATATCCTATCCCACAGTCTCTTCATGTAGCTTTGCCTGACTTCTCATCTGGTGCTATGGAAAACTGGGGTCTGGTTACTTATCGCGAGATTTACCTCTTGGTTGACGAAAACTCTACGGTATCCAGTCGCCAAGATGTAGCACTTGTTGTCGCTCATGAGTTGGCCCACCAATGGTTCGGAAATCTAGTGACCATGAAGTGGTGGGATGACCTTTGGCTTAATGAAAGCTTTGCTAATATGATGGAATATGTCTGCATCAATGCCATTGAGCCAACTTGGAATATTTTTGAGAATTTCCAGACAACCGGAGTTCCACTTGCTTTGAAACGAGATGCTACAGACGGAGTTCAATCTGTCCATGTAGAGGTGAATCATCCTGATGAGATTAATACCTTATTTGACCCAGCGATCGTATACGCCAAAGGAAGCCGTCTCATGCATATGCTTCGTCGCTGGTTAGGAGATGAAGCCTTTGCCAAAGGTTTAAACGCCTACTTTGCTAAACACCAGTATGGAAATACAATCGGACGTGATCTCTGGAACGCTCTTGGAGATGCTTCTGGTCGCGATGTAGCATCCTTTATGGACTCTTGGTTGGAGCAACCTGGCTATCCTGTTTTATCAGCTCGTGTAGAAGATGATACTTTGAAGTTGAGCCAGAAACAATTCTTTATCGGTGAACATGAAGACAAGAAGCGGACTTGGGTTCTGCCGTTAAATAGCAATTGGAATGGTTTGCCTGATACACTGGAAACTGAAACACTTGAAATTCCAAACTATTCTGCTTTGGTAGCTCAGAACCAAGGAGCTTTGCGTTTCAATACAGAAAACACAGCCCACTATATCACAGATTATCAAGGTGTCTTGTTAGATCAGGTTCTTGATACGATTACGGAGTTAGACAGCACCAGCAAGCTCCAAGTGGTGCAGGAGCGCCGTCTCTTAGCAGAAGCTGGCCACATTTCATTTGCTGAATTAGTTCCAGTAATTGAAAAACTGACAGAAGAAAGCTCTTACCTGGTTGTTTCTGGAGTTAAAGCTGTTTTGAATGGTTTGAAAATCTTTGTTGAAGAAGGTAGCGAGAGCGAAGAAGCTTATAACGACTTGGTTATCAAGCTTAGCCGGTTCAACTTTGATCGCCTAGGTTTTGAAGCTAAAGATGGAGAAAGTGATGAGGACGAATTAGTCCGTCAAATCGTTATTGGAAACTTGATTGGTGCAAATGATGAAAAAGCGACTCAAGAAGCTGACCGCATCTTTGAAGCTCATCAAGATGATCTGGAAAAACTTCCTGCAGCTATCCGCTTGCATATCCTGATTAACCAAATCAAACATCATGAGAATAAGGAACTGACGGATCAATATCTGAAGAACTACGTATCGACAGTTGATGGAAGTTTCAAGAGACAATTGGCTTCAGCTTTAGCCTATACTAATGATAAGGAAACGCTTGACCAAATTTTAGAAGCTTTGAAGAATAAAGATATTGTTAAGCCACAAGATTTAGCTATGAGCTGGTATCTGCCTTTACTCAATCACGATTTTACTCAAGCTACTGTTTGGGCTTGGGCTCGTGAGAATTGGGACTGGATTAAGGCGGCCTTGGGAGGTGATATGAGCTTTGATAAGTTTGTCATCTATCCAGCTAATGCCTTTAAGACAGCAGAAAGGTTCGCTGAATACAAAGCTTTCTTCGAACCTCAATTGTCAGATATGGCTATCAGTCGTAATATCAGCATGGGTATCAAAGAAATTGCCGCGCGTGTTGACTTAATTACACGAGAAAAAGAAGCAGTTGAAGAAGCTCTTCTTGTTACGAAATAAAAATGAAAACCCATAGAGATGTCACTACAATTTTGTAGTGTTCTCTATGAGTTTTTTTATTTTCGCTTATTGAAATAAGCAAGATTTTTAAGGTTTTTATATAGGATGTCGCTTAAAATGGTTGTTAGAGTGATTTTGATCAAATCCGGAATCATAAATGGCAAGACGACACTTGTCCAAGCAATTTCTAAGCTTTTGTGAGTAACTAGCATAAAACCAATCAATCCACCAAAAAAGAGAACGACCTCACCCAATAAATTAGCAATAAAAATATGAATAGGCTGTCCTTTTTGCCCTGCTAAAAAAGAAGTAACCAAGGCTCTAAGAGGGAAGAAAAGAAGAAATCCTGCTGTAGGTCCGTAAAATGCTTGAAATCCTCCACTTCCTCCTGAAAATACAGGAAGACCAATTGCTCCTAATAAAAGATAAATAATGACAGCTAAAGTAGCTTCCTTAGGACGGAAGAGACTAGCAACTAAACCAATAGCTAAAGTCTGCAAGGTTATTGGAATAGGTCCGAAGGGAATTTGGAAAGGAGAAAGAGCAGCGATTAGAGCTGCACCTAAAGCAATCAAAGTCAATGATTCTATTTTTTTCATAACAGTAAACCTCATTATTTATAGATGGTAACTATTTTACAAAAAAAGACTTGAGCTGTCAATTTTTATGTTTAGAAAAGTTTAAGAAAAAATTTAGTCCCTTTTAAGAAAAAGAAATTAAGATATAAATATCCTAAAGAGAGGATGTGGTGAAATTTTGAAGTAAGATCTTCTTTACTTTATCACAAAAAAACAAAAACGAAAGAAGGAATAAAAACGGAATGAATAAAGAGAAAATGATTGTTGTAGAAAAAAGCACTAAGTGGTGGCTATCATTAGTAGCAAGTGGTTCTTTAGTGGTCGGCTTGCTTGGTGGCTATACATTCGGTTCTTTGACTCAAAAAGCAACAAATCAGCAGTCGACCGTTCAAACATCGAAAACGCAGCAAAATAATCAAGACGGCAATAATATGCAAGGACCTGGTGGAGAACCGCCTCAAGGACAAGGTCAAAATAATGGAAATGGAATGCCACCTCAAATGAATGGTCAAGATGGACAAGGTGGTCCTGGTGGTAACGGTGGACCTGGAGGGCCAGGAGGACAGCCACCGCAAGGAAATAATAATCAAGAAGGCGGTAGCAATTCTAAGAAGAAACCAGCCAATGCAGATGGAAGTACAAAGGATAAGGAAAGCAATTCTAATCAAAATAATGAAGAAAACGCTACTAAATCTTAATCCATTTGTTAAAGTCATGATATAATAATTAAAGAATTATACTAAAATCCAAAAAATGGGACAAAAATTCTTTATTTTACATAATCTTAGATAAAGCAAATCAGTATCTTATAGCAGGAGGAGAACAAGATGATTAAGATTTTACTAGTAGAAGACGACTTAGGGTTGTCAAACTCTGTATTTGATTTCTTAGATGACTTTGCGGATGTCATGCAGGTTTTCGATGGTGAAGAAGGCCTCTATGAAGCGGAAAGTGGTGTTTATGATTTGATTCTACTGGATCTGATGCTTCCTGAAAAAGATGGCTTTCAAGTTTTGAAAGACTTGCGTGAAAAAGGAGTCTCAACTCCTGTTCTCATCATGACTGCTAAAGAAAGTTTGGATGATAAAGGGCATGGTTTTGAATTGGGGGCAGATGACTATCTAACCAAGCCGTTTTATTTAGAAGAATTAAAGATGCGGATTCAGGCCTTACTCAAGCGTTCAGGGAAATTTAATGAAAATACTTTATCATATGGTGATGTGACAGTAAATCTTTCTACGAATACCACTTTGGTGAATGGAAAAGAAGTAGAATTACTGGGAAAAGAATTTGATTTATTAGTTTATTTCCTGCAGAACCAAAACGTAATTCTACCTAAAACTCAGATTTTTGATCGGCTTTGGGGCTTTGACAGTGATACTACCATTTCTGTCGTTGAAGTCTATGTCTCAAAAATTCGGAAAAAATTGAAAGGAACGACTTTTGCGAACAATATGCAAACCCTTCGCAGTGTCGGTTACATTTTGAAGAATGCTGAATAAACTTAGACGAACTTTTTATGCGGATGATTTTTTCATATTTCATTCGCTATTTTGGTGTATTCACACTGATTTTCTCGGCCATGACTCTTTTAATCATTCAGATTATGCGCTCAGGGCTCTATACAACCGTTGACGATAATTTAAAAAGTTTAAGTCAGAATCCTAGATCTGTCCTCCACCTTGCTTTGGCTCGTGCAGCCAATATGCAACCAACGATTGATGAGGGTCAGCCATCTGATGATGATTCTGGGCCACAAGATGCACCAGACCCTGGACCAATGGATAATCTGAAGGTGAATTCGAACACTGAAGCAGTCTTGTTCGATGAAGACTTGAAACCATTGACTACTGCAGATCATTTTCTTAGTTTAAAAAAGATTTCAATCAAAAAAAAGGATGTAGGTAAAATTATTCAGACTACTTTGAAAAACAACTATGGACAAGAAGAACTGTATCGAATGTTGGTTTTTGAAATTAATCCAAGCGAATTCTTATCTGGTAATCTTTTGAACAAAGTAAAATATGCAGCAGTTTTGATCAATGTCAATCAATTGGAGCAAACCAGTCAGAATCATGAACAAATCATTGTCATTGTTATGATTAGTTTCTGGTTAATTTCAATTATTGCCAGTATATATTTGGCTCGGGTCAGTGTGAAGCCTCTGATGGACAGTATGCAGAAGCAAAAATCTTTTGTTGAAAACGCCAGTCATGAGTTGCGTACTCCTTTAGCTGTTTTGCAGAACCGTTTGGAAACTCTTTTCCGAAAACCGGAAGCTACGATTATGGAATCTAGTGAAAATATTGCCTCCAGTCTGGAAGAAGTTCGGAATATGCGGATGCTCACAACTAATCTATTGAATCTTGCAAGAAGAGATGATGGCATTAAGGCTGAAATTGCTGATGTTGAACCAGAGTTTTTCACTACAACATTTGCCAACTACGAAATCATTGCGGATGAAAATGAGAAAGTATTTGTCTTCGAAAACCATATTAACCACAATATCAAGACAGACAGAACACTTCTAAAACAGTTGATGACCATTCTCTTTGATAATGCTGTAAAATATACGGAAGAAGATGGGGTTATTAAGTTTATAGTATGGTCAAAAGACCGTTCTCTTTACTTACGAGTGTCTGATAACGGACCTGGAATCAATAATGAAGACAAAAAGAAAATTTTTGATCGTTTTTATAGGGTTGATAAGGCTAGAACAAGACAAAAGGGTGGTTTTGGTCTAGGTCTATCTCTTGCAAAACAAATAGCCGATGCTCTAAAGGGTACAATTACTGTTAAGGACAATAGACCTAAAGGTACCATTTTTGAAGTCAAAATTTCCATCAAATCAGAAAGTAAGAAACGAGTTGGACGATTGAGTGATGGGAAAAAAGATTGAAGGTTTTATTCTAAAGAGAAGCTATTGGATAGACATCATTGTCTTTGTCAAAATAGGATTAACAGATATATAGTGATTCTAAAAAGCTTGGCTTTATTAAGCCAAGCTTTGTTGTTATATTTAAGAGGCTGGGACAACAGTCCTAGCCTCTCAATTGTTTTTGGATTGTCGAGCAAGACGCAGTGGTTGAGTGGGCTCTACTGTGCGGAGGTGGGACGACGAAATCGAATTCTAATGAATGACAGATTTCTGTCCCACTCTCTTAATTTTTAATAGACCAAACACTAACAGATTGTTCTTCAACAGGGAACTCTCCCCAGCCTTCTTCATCGATAGTGACAATTGTTTGGCATTTACCAAGGTAGTCAGAACACTCGTGCCCTGACCAATCTTGACCAAAATACATTCGTTTTGAAGTAGCAGAAGCATTTGAAATTAAAACAGCAATTGGCTGACCACCATCTTGACCAGCCCTTGTCCATCCGATACAATTAGGGTCATCAAAATAGTCGGTCTCTTCACCATAAGCTAGGTTTAGACGAAGGTCTAATAGTTTGTCAATCTCTTCTCGGAAATCTTGCTGAGCAAATTCACCACTTATGCCATAGTAGTCTCCATAGAAAATACATGGTAGTCCAGACTCTCGAAGTAGAATAAGGGCATAAGCTGCCGGTTTAAACCATTCTTCAACAGTAGATTCAAGAGCTTGACCACGCTGAGTATCATGATTTTCTACAAATGTCACAGCTGATTCTGGGTGATTTTTTACTAAAGTATGATCAAAGATAGTACGCAAGTCATATTCTTCACCTTTTTGGCTTGCTTCAAAAAGATTAGTATGCAATTTAACATCGACAAGATCAAAGCGATAGTCAATATTTTCTAAGTAGTCATTATTAGCAGCTTCATCATTATTCCAAAACTCTCCGAAAACGTAGAAATCGTCACCATACTCTAGCAAAATATCTCGAATAAAGTTGGCCATAAAGAAGGAATCTATATGCTTAACTGCATCCAAGCGAAAGCCACGTATACCGGTAGTTTCGATAAACCATTTAGCCCAATCGTATAGGTTTTTAATAACATCTGGGTGTTTGAAGTCCAGATCGGCGTACATTAGATAGTCATAGTTTCCGTTTTCGCTGTCTACCAGCTCGTCATTCGCCCAACCTTTATTGTCACCTTGAATCAAATAAATGCCAGAGCGTCGACTTTTTGCATCAAAGTCAGTTCCAGTGAAATGATACCAATGCCATTCAAAGTCATTATATTGCTTGTTTCTTCCTGGAAAAGTAAAGTGAGTCCATCCTTTAATCATAAAGGGCTCAGAAATAGCAGTAGTACGGTCATTTGGATCTACTTCAATAACCGTAAATGTTTCAGTTCCGTCGGCTGCGGCCTTATGATTTAAAACGACATCAGCAATTGGTTCGATGCCATTGTCTTTTAGTGTTTGGATCGCTTGAAGATATTCTTCTTTTAATCCATACTTAGTTCGAACAGTTCCTTTTTGATTAAACTCTCCTAAATCAAATAAGTCGTAAATACCATAGCCGACATCATTCGAGCCAGTTGCTTTAAAAGCCGGAGGCATCCATATTTTTTAATACCTTTGGCCGCCAAATTTGGTGCATCCATTGCTAATCGATTCCAATGCTGGCCATCGTCTGGAAGATACCATTCAAAATACTGCATTAAAGTCTGGTTTTTCATATTAAGTTCCTTATTTAATCAATTCTTCTGACTCATAGAATGTATTCATATCAGATTTACCGCTATTTTATCAAAAATAGAAGGAGGACGCAAAAGTTTGCGTAAAATTTTACTGTTATTCCAATTCTTGTATATAATCTTTCAACTCTTTTTGATTGGATAATTCGATAAATTTCTGAGGATAAATATGGCGGATTTTGTTATATTGTTCCTGTGTTTTTTGCTTTCGACCGTCCCAAAGAATCCAGCGAATAAACTCCCAGTCAAATTTTTCTGGACAGCCACTTGCCATGCTATCTCGTACCTTTCCTCTATTTGTGAGATAGCGTTTAAAAGCTTGATAGAGACAGTTCCAGCGAGAAAAGTTCATAAAGATAATCTGGTCTGCTTGAGCCATGCGTTCCTCATAGAAACATTGAGAGTAATTGCCATCAATGATCCAGCTATCATTTTGTTTCAAAAATTTCAAAACCTGATTTATCATCCAGCTGCGATCGCTCTCAATCCAGCCAGGCCAAAACTGGAGAGTATCCAAGTGAAGTTTGGGAATGGAATAATGTTCAGATAGTTTTTGAGCTAAAGTAGATTTTCCAGATCCAGAGTAGCCGATGATGGCAAGTTTCATAGAAGTACCTCCGGTAAAGCAACAAAAAAGCTCCGAAGAGCTCATTTTGTATGCAGTTAATTGATTAACCAAGTTTTGCTGCAAGACGTGCTTTATCACGGCTAGCTTTGTTCTTGTGGATCAAACCTTTAGTTTCTGCTTTATCGATAGCTGAGCTAGCAGCGCGGTAAAGTTCTTCAGTTGGGTTTGCTTCAAAAGCTTTAATTGCAGTACGCATAGCTGATTTTTGAGCTGAGTTTTTTTCGTTGTGTTTAACGTTCAATTCAGCGCGTTTGATAGCTGATTTAATGTTTGCCAAGTTTTTCACCTCCAATGTATACTAACTATCTAATTATATATGAAAAGTTCGTATTTGACAAGCCTTAATTATTCTTTTAAAAAAATATCACTTGATTTCAATCAATTATAGTTATTTCTTTAAGTAAATCTCATCAATTTCATGGTTATGAGCTTTATGAAGGATTAATTCAGCTCGGTTGCGAGTAGGTTCAATATAATCTTTTAAGTTAACTAAATTAATAGATTTCCATATGTTGCGAGCCATTTTCATAACATCTTCAACCGGTTCTTTAGTGAAGCGATGGTAGTAGTTCTTTGAATCCTGTCTAGCCAAGTCCAATAATTTACCGAAACGATCAAGATACCATTTCTCAATATTCTCAACCTCAGCATCCACATAAATAGAAAAATCAAAGAAATCTGTTATATAGAGACGTTCATTTTGAGGATTTTGAAAAACATTAATTCCTTCAACAATGACGAAATCAGCAGCTTGGATTGTTTGTGTTTGATCTGGAACAATATCATAGATTTCATGAGAATAGACAGGGACCTGATAATTTTGTCCGTTTTTCAGATGATCTAAGAAGTTTAGAAGAAGTTCCATGTTATAACTTTCAGGGAAGCCTTTTCTATTTAAAAGGTCATGTTTCTGTAAGGTTGAGTTCGGATATAAAAAACCGTCTGTTGTTACGAGTTCAACTTTTGCATTCTCAAAAGTTCTAGAAAGTAAAATCTGGAGAAGGCGACTTGTTGTTGACTTTCCAACTGCTACACTACCAGAAATGCCAATAATAAAAGGCTGTTTTTTAAGGTTTTTTGTAGAAATATTCCCTTTGAAAAAGCAAGATCTTCTTTGGCTCTCTTATAAATTTGAATCAGATTAGTTAATGGTAAATAGATATCCATAACATCTTGTAAACTAATTTCATCATTAAAACTTTTTATTGAATTTAATTCTTCTTCAGTTAATGGCGGTGTTGTTTTTCTATGTAATTGTTGCCATCTTTCTCGGCTAATTCTATCGAAATGAAGGAATTCGTTTGTCATATTTTTTCTCCTATCAACTTGATTAGTATACCATATTGTTAAAAAAATTGTAGAAAATATTGTAAACGGTTTACATTTTAGGTAAAATTGTGATAAAATTAATTTATGTCAAAGATGTATTTTGCAGAAAATCCGGATGCTAAGCACGATATCCATAAATTACAACTGAATTTATTAGGTCAATCGATGGCCTTCCTTACGGATGCTGGCGTCTTTAGCAAGAAGATGATTGATTATGGTAGTCAGGTCCTCCTGTCTACCATAGATTTTTCTATAGGGGATACTATTTTGGATCTGGGCTGTGGTTATGGTCCATTAGGTTTAACATTAGTAAAATCGCAAGCTGTGAAAGCTACCTTAGTGGATATTAACCTGCGTGCTTTGGATTTAGCCCGAAAAAACGCCGAACTTAATGGGGTTTCAGCGGAAATCTTTCAATCTAATATCTATGATCAAGTAACTGGAGTTTTTGACCATATAATTAGTAACCCTCCTATTAGAGCTGGGAAGCAAGTAGTTCATCAAGTTATTGCAGGTAGCCCTGAGCATTTGACGGTAGGTGGTGACCTAACTATCGTCATACAGAAGAAGCAGGGGGCGCCAAGCGCTAAAGCCAAAATGGAAGAAGTTTTTGGAAATTGTGAAGTTGTCAAAAAAGATAAAGGCTACTATATTTTAAGGAGTGAGAAACTAGAATGAGAGCTGTCGATATTATTCAAAAAAAACGTGATGGTTTTGAATTAACAAAAGAAGAAATTCAATGGTTGATTGATGGTTATGTTGCTGGTACAGTGCCTGATTATCAAATGTCTGCTTTTGCAATGGCTATTTACTTTAAGGGAATGACAACCAGAGAAATTTCAGACTTGACTATGACAATGGTAGGAACAGGTCAGCAAATTGACTTATCAGAAATTTCTGGTATTAAAGTGGATAAGCATTCTACTGGTGGTGTTGGTGACAAGGTCACTTTGATTCTTGTTCCCTTGGTTGCTAGTTTTGGTGTACCAGTTGCCAAGATGAGTGGGCGAGGACTAGGTCATACAGGAGGAACGATTGACAAACTGGAATCTGTAAAAGGATTTCAAGTTGAGCGCAGTCAGGAAGAATTTATCAAACAAGTCCAAGATATCGGTCTTTCTGTAATTGGTCAGTCAGATCAACTTGTGAAAGCTGATAAGTTGCTTTATGCTCTTCGTGATGTGACTGCAACAGTTGACACAATTCCTCTAATTGCGAGCTCTGTTATGAGTAAGAAGATCGCTGCCGGAGCTGATAGTATTTTGCTTGATGTGACAGTTGGTGAAGGCGCCTTTATGAAGAATATCGAAGATGCGCGTCGTCTTGCTCAGACCATGGTTGAGTTAGGTAAAGCTGTAGGCAGACGAACAGTAGCTGTTATTACAGATATGAGCCAACCTGTGGGAACAAGCATTGGTAATCGTTTGGAGATTCTTGAGGCTCTAAAAATTCTTCAAGGAAAAGGCAGAGAAGATGTAACCCATTTTATCTGTGAGTTAGCTCAGATTATGCTTAGCTTAGCAAATGTAGAGAAAACTGTAGAGGAAGTTCGCGAGCATGTAATGAACGGCTCTGCTCTTAGAAAGTTTGAAGCTATGATTCAAGCACAGGGCGGTGACTTGGAAGACCTTTATAGGCCATCTTCAGCTCAGTATATAGTAGACGTCACTGCAGATCAGTCTGGTTTCATTTCTGAACTACCAGCTATGGAATTTGGTTTGTTTGCTATGCGTTTAGGTGCTGGTCGAGCAGTTAAATCTGACAAACTAGACTATGAAACCGGAATTGTTTTTGAGAAAAAAGTTGGCGAAGCTGTTCAGGCAGGTGAAGTAGTTGCTAAAATCTATGCCAACCAAAAAATCTCTGAGGAAATGATTACAGAATTCAAAAAAAATGTTAGAATAGATGTCGAACGGAAAAAAGTAAGCGAAATCATTGAAGTCATTTCTTGAGTTTAAAGGAGAAAAAATGAAATTGAACAAATACATTGACCATACTCTTTTAAAGCCGGAAGCAACAAAAGAGCAAATTGAAAAAATAATTGAAGAAGCCAAAGAATATGATTTTGCAAGTGTCTGCGTTAATCCAACTTGGGTAAAGTTTGCAGCTGAAGAACTAAGCGGATCTGATGTAAAAGTTTGTACAGTCATAGGTTTCCCTTTGGGGGCAACCACTCCTGATGTAAAGGCATTTGAAACCAAAAATGCGATTGAAAATGGGGCTGATGAAATTGATATGGTAATCAATATTGGTGCTCTCAAGTCTGGTAACTTGGGTTTGGTTGAAAGAGATATTCAAGCAGTAGTAGAAGCAAGTGGTGAGAAACTTGTGAAGGTTATTATTGAAACATGCCTTTTAACGGATCAAGAAAAAGTTTTGGCCTGTCAAATTTCCCAAAAAGCTGGAGCCGACTTTGTAAAAACATCTACTGGCTTTTCAACTGGTGGTGCCACTGTAGAAGATGTAGCTTTGATGAGACAAACAGTTGGTCCTGATATGGGAGTTAAAGCATCTGGAGGTGCTCGTTCTTATGATGATGCTCAAGCTTTCATTAAAGCTGGAGCTACTCGGATTGGTGCTTCATCAGGTGTTGCTATTATGAAAGGGGAAATAGCTAGTGGCAACTACTGATTTGATAGATTTGGCCGTAGAGACAAGCAAAAATGCGTATGTTCCCTATTCTCACTTTCCAATAGGTGCTGTACTAGTCGCTAAAGATGGTCGTGTGTTTACTGGAGTCAATGTTGAGAATGCCAGTTTTGGTTTGACAAACTGTGGTGAACGAACAGCAATATTTAAAGCAGTTTCTGAAGGAGCACTTGAGTTTGCAGAGCTGATTGTCTATGGGCAGACAGAAAAGCCAATTTCTCCATGTGGAGCATGTCGTCAAGTGATGGCAGAATTTTTTGATAAGGATCTAAAAGTGACATTAGTCGCTAAAGATAAATCGACGGTCGTGATGACGGTCGGGGAATTACTTCCATATTCTTTTACCGACTTAAAATAGTTGGTAGTCTGGGTCATCTGACCACACAATTTTGCAACATTGTTGCATATCTTATTTAGGAGGTTCAGAAATGAACAAGAAACAATGGCTAGGCCTTGGTCTAGTAGCTGTCGCAGCAGTAGGACTTGCTGCTTGTGGTAATCGTGCGTCTCGCTCAAACAGTAATTCAGATGCTAAAACGGATCTGAAAGCTGCTATCGTGACTGATACAGGTGGTGTTGACGACAAATCATTCAACCAATCAGCATGGGAAGGTTTGCAAGAATGGGGTAAAGAAAACGGTCTTTCAAAAGATCATGGTTTCACTTACTTCCAATCAACAAACGAATCAGAGTATGCTAACAACCTTGAGCAAGCTGCATCAAGTGGTTATAAAGCAATTTTTGGTATTGGATTTGCTCTTCGTAACGCTGTAGAAGCCGCTGCCAAAGACCACTCAGACATCAACTATGTCATCATTGACGATGAAATCAAAGGTCAAGACAATGTTGCTTCTGCTTTGTTTGCAGATAATGAAGCAGCGTATCTTGCAGGTGTAGCTGCAGCGAAAACAACTAAATCAAAAATTGTTGGATTTGTAGGTGGTATCAAAGGTGCCGTACTGACTCGTTTTGAAAAAGGTTTCGAAGCTGGTGTTAAATCAGTAGACCCATCTATCAAGATTGATGTTCAATATGCAGAATCATTTGGTGATGCTGCCAAAGGTAAAACAATCGCCGCTGCTCAATATACAGCAGGTGCTGATATCATTTATCAAGTAGCTGGTGGTACAGGTGCTGGTGTCTTCAACGAAGCGAAGTCCATCAATGAAACAAGAAACGAAAGTGAAAAAGTTTGGGTTCTTGGTGTAGACCGTGACCAGGAAGCCGAAGGAAAATATAAATCTAAAGATGGTAAAGAATCTAACTTCGTTCTTGCTTCTACCTTGAAAAAAGTTGGTGGAACAGTTAAAGACATCGCAACCAAAGCATCTAAAAACCAATTCCCTGGTGGTAAAACAACAGTTTATGGTTTGAAAGATGGTGGTGTTGATTTGACAACTAAAGCTTTGTCAGATGATGCTAAAAAGGCTGTAGAAGATGCTAAAGCTAAAATTCTTGACGGAAGCATTAAAGTTCCTGCAGAATAAAATTCAAACATTGACTCTCAGGAAGCGATCTTAGAGAGGTCGCTTCTTTGAGATTGAGGCAAAAGGTTTTGTCTCAATAGAGCTTACTAACTCTTAGTAGGTTCTATTGAAATAAAAATTTTGAAAGGATGGGATCACAATGACACATGAAAATGTCATCGAAATGCGGGAGATTACCAAAATTTTTGGACAATTTGTTGCAAATGACAAAATTAACCTTCATCTTCGTCGTGGTGAAATTCATGCTCTTTTAGGAGAAAACGGAGCAGGTAAATCTACTTTGATGAATATGTTGGCAGGATTGCTTGAGCCTACTAGTGGTGAAATTGCAGTAAATGGGCAAGTTGT
This sequence comes from Streptococcus gordonii, assembly GCF_001578795.1. Taxonomy (GTDB): domain Bacteria; phylum Bacillota; class Bacilli; order Lactobacillales; family Streptococcaceae; genus Streptococcus; species Streptococcus gordonii_A. The sequence continues at coordinate 610,418 of NZ_KQ969106.1, read as the reverse complement.
TAAGCTAGACTCTCCATCGAAAGCGGCCTCTTTAGGTATTGGAATGGTGCACCAACACTTTATGCTGGTCGAAGCATTTACTGTTGCTGAGAATATTATTTTAGGAAGTGAAATTACTAAGAATGGTGTTCTAGACATCAAAAAAGCAATCCAAGAGATAAAAGAATTATCTGAAAAATATGGTCTTGCTGTAGATCCTTCTGCAAAAGTCGAAGACATTTCTGTCGGAGCCCAACAACGGGTTGAAATCCTAAAAACTTTATATCGTGGTGCTGACATCCTTATTTTTGACGAACCAACTGCTGTATTAACACCTGCTGAAATTGACGAATTGATGATCATTATGAAGAACCTCGTCAAAGAGGGTAAATCAATCATTTTGATTACACATAAGTTAGATGAAATTCGTGCGGTTTCTGATCGTGTTACAGTTATTCGTCGTGGTAAGAGTATTGAAACAGTTGAGATTGCTGGTGCCACAAACCAAGATCTTGCTGAAATGATGGTAGGACGTTCTGTTTCATTTACAACAGAAAAAAATCCTCCACAACCAAAAGAAGTAATTCTTTCGATTAAAGATTTAGTTGTTAATGAAAACCGTGGTATTCCAGCTGTCAAGAATTTATCGCTTGATGTTCGTGCAGGTGAAATCGTTGGTATTGCCGGAATTGACGGAAATGGACAAAGTGAATTAATTCAAGCGATTACTGGTTTGCGTAAAGTTAAATCAGGAACCATTAATATCAAAGGTAAGGATGTAGTTGGCCTGCCTCCTCGTAAGATTACGGAAATGAAGGTCAGTCACGTTCCTGAAGACCGTCATCGTGATGGTTTGGTCCTTGATATGACTATTTCTGAAAATATTGCTTTACAAACTTACTATAAAGAACCACTGAGCAAGAATGGTATTTTGAATTATACTAATATTCATAATTATGCTCGTAAACTGATGGAAGAGTTCGATGTTCGTGCAGCAAATGATTATGTTCCTGCATCAGCTCTATCTGGAGGTAATCAGCAAAAGGCAATTATTGCTCGTGAAGTAGACCGTGATCCAGACCTTCTAATTGTTAGTCAGCCTACACGTGGATTAGACGTTGGTGCGATTGAGTATATCCATAAACGTTTAATTGGTGAGCGTGATAAAGGAAAAGCAGTTCTTGTTGTCAGCTTTGAATTGGATGAAATTCTCAATTTATCTGACAGAATCGCTGTTATTCATGACGGTAAAATTCAAGGTATCGTAACGCCAGCTGAAACCAACAAACAAGAACTTGGTATTTTGATGGCCGGAGGAGAATTAAAGAAGGGAGATTCTAATGTCTAAGAAAACACAGCAGATTGCCGTTCCTTTGATTTCTGTCGTTCTTGGGATTTTACTCGGTGCGATTATCATGTGGATTTTTGGCTACGATGCTATTTGGGGGTATGAAGAACTTTTCAAAACAGCCTTTGGTACTCTAAGAAGTTTGGGAGAAATCTCTCGTGCAATGGGACCGCTTATCTTGATTGCTCTTGGTTTTGCAGTGGCTAGTCGAGCTGGCTTCTTTAACGTTGGTTTGCCTGGTCAAGCCCTAGCGGGCTGGATTACAGCTGGATGGTTCGCCCTATCATTTCCAAACTTACCGCGCCCACTTATGCTCTTCATGACAGTGTTCCTAGGTATTGTAGCAGGTGGTATTATTGGTGCGATTCCTGGTATTTTACGTGCTTACCTTGGAACATCAGAGGTCATCGTAACGATCATGATGAACTATATCGTTCTATATGTTGGAAATGCCTTTATCCATAGTTTCCCGAAATCTGTCATGCAGAGTGTTGATTCTAGTATCACTGTAAGCCCTAATGCTACCTATCAGACAGAGTGGTTGCGTGCTTTGACCAATAATTCGCGGATGAATATCGGAATTTTCTTTGCAATTATTGCAGTTGTTCTGGTATGGTTCCTTCTTAAGAAAACAACACTTGGTTTTGAAATTCGTTCAGTTGGTATCAATCCACATGCAAGTGAGTATGCTGGTATGTCTGCAAAACGTACAATTATCCTTTCAATGATTATTTCTGGTGCTCTTGCTGGTGTCGGAGGTGTAGTAGAAGGACTTGGTACATTCCAAAACGTATACGTTCAAGGTAGCTCATTAAGTGTTGGTTTCAACGGTATGGCAGTTAGTCTTCTTGCAAGTAATTCCCCTGTTGGAATTCCTTTTGCAGCCTTCCTATTTGCAGTACTTCAAGTTGGAGCTCCGGGTATGAATGTTGCAACCATTCCTTCAGAATTGGTCAGCATCGTAACAGCAGCTATCATCTTCTTTGTAAGTGTTCATTACATTATTGAACGTTTTATAAAACCACGCAAACAAGAAAAGGGAGGTAAATAAGATGAATTTTGTCTCAATGCTAAATTTATTAGTGTCCTCAATGCTTATTTATGCGGCTCCTTTGGTCTTCACTAGTATCGGTGGTGCCTTTTCTGAACATTCAGGTGTTGTTAACGTGGGACTTGAAGGTATCATGGTGATGGGTGCTTTCTCAGGTGTTGTTTTCAACCTAACATTTGAAAGTACTTTTGGAAGTTTAACGCCTTGGCTAGCTCTTTTGGTTGGAGGGGTAGTCGGTCTTATTTTCTCGCTTATCCATGCAGTCGCTACTATCAACTTCCGTGCAGACCACGTTGTCAGTGGTACAGTTTTGAACTTGATGGCACCTGCCTTGGCAATTTTCTTAGTAAAAGCTCTTTACGGAAAAGGTCAAACTGATAACATTCGAGTTTCTTTTGGTAAATTTAATTTCCCAATCCTGTCTGATATCCCTGTTATTGGAGATATCTTCTTCAAGCACACTAGTCTGATGGGTTACTTGGCTGTAGGTTTTGCTTTTGTCGCTTGGTTCATCATGTTTAAGACGAAATTTGGTCTTCGTCTTCGCTCTGTTGGTGAACATCCACAAGCTGCTGATACACTAGGAATTAATGTTTACCTGATGCGCTATTGGGGAGTAATGATTTCTGGATTCCTTGGTGGTGTTGGTGGAGCAATCTATGCACAATCTATCTCAGTTAACTTTGCTGCAACAACAATTATTGGACCAGGTTTCATTGCTTTAGCGGCTATGATCTTTGGTAAATGGGATCCTATTGGAGCAATGCTTTCAAGTCTTTTCTTTGGATTATCTCAAAGTTTGGCAGTTATCGGAAGTCAATTACCATTCCTATCTCATGTTCCAGCGGTTTACTTGCAGATTGCGCCTTACGTTTTGACAATTCTTGTCCTAGCAGTCTTCTTTGGAAAAGCTGTTGCTCCTAAGGCGGATGGTATTAACTATATCAAATCTAAATAAAGTGAAGCAGGAAATCTCCTGTTTCTTTTTTGTTTTATGGAGAGGAAAATTGTATTATGTGATATAATATCCATAACAAATTAGGAGCAAAAGATGGACCTACAAGTAAAAGTTCAATTGTCTGACAAAGAAAAGAATGATGCGTTTTCGATAGTAAAAGAATGTAACCAAGTAGATCAGACATATAGAATTCCATATTTAGACAGCAATTATAATGACAATCCCAACATGCCTGCTTTTATCTTAGCGTTTGTAGACGAGGCTTTGGTTGGCTTTCTATCAATATATGCTGATGAACCACATGAAGCAGAAGTGTCTATTTATGTTGCTCCTGCTTATCGCTGTCAAGGCATAGCTAAGGCACTAGTAAATGAATTTAAGAAGACTGCTAAGCGTTATCAGCTTATTAATATCCATTATATTTCAGAAACGAATTTTTTAGATCGATATCCAGATTTTTGGAATAAATATTCTGCTAAAATAGATGAGAATGAGATTTGGCTGGAACAAGATTCTCGTCAATTCTATTTGGATGATGTTTCAGATATAGAAGTTGCTTTAGCAGACCTAAGTTTAATTAGTGATATCGCAAATTTTCAATCGCAAGAGTTTGGTACTACATTGACTTGTGCAGAAAAGTATGCCAGAGAGGCTGTACTTGATGAAACTTGTCGTTTATATGTTTTACGCAAGGATGGACGAGTTCGTGCATCTTGTTCGGTAGATATCAGCTTAGGAACAAATTACTTATTTGGTTTGGCTGTGGAAAAAGGGTATCAAGGCCAAGGATTAGGGTCCTATCTGGTCAAATATATTCTAAACGATTTACACAAAATCAATGGCCGACTTTGTCAAATAGTTGTTGAAGTTGTAAACACTGGTGCCTTGAGATTATATCAAAGGTTGGGCTTTGAGAAAAAGTCAGAAATAGTTTACTTGGAAAGAAAAGAAAATTTATAAAAAGGCCATGGTTAGTTTAACTTTACCCTTTCTTGGAGAGTGATTTATGAAAATAAAGAGAAGAGAACCCTTATTGGTCCAATCCGGTCTCGTTTTAGGTTTGTTAGCCATTGGAAACTTGGTTGGAAGTTGGAGCCAAATCTTACGTTATTTTTTTGCAGGACTAGCAGTTCTCTTTTTTATTCACCTTATATTTGGTATGGTCTCATACAGAAAGTTGGTCAAAAATCAGTTAAGAGATCCTCTTATTGCTTCTGTCTTTCCGACTTTTTTCATGCAAGGGATGTTGATTTCAAGCTATCTGGCAAGCTGGACATTTTTAGGAGCTTGGACCATGTCTTTAGCTTCGTTCATTTGGTGGATTAGTTTGATTGGTCTAATTCTATTGATGATTTATTACATTTATTCATTTGTTATTCCCTTCAAGTGGGAAAATATTTATCCTTCTTGGACTGTTCTATTTGTAGGAATTGGCGTAGCTCCTTTGACAATTTTTGTATCTCATCAATACTGGCTAGGACAGATAATTTTTTGGTATTGTCTTCTTGCTTCCATTCTTGTTTTGCCAATTGTTTTCTATAAGAGTTTTAAGATTGGACTTGCGGAAGCAACTCTTCCAAATATGACGACAATTTGCGCTCCGCTTTCATTGATAACAGCAGCTTATGTAGCTAGTTTCCCAAATCCAAACAATCTTTTGCTCTTATTCCTTATCGTTTTTGGGCAGATACTTTATTTCTTTATCCTATATCAACTTCCAAGTCTTTTGAGAAGACCTTTTTCTGCAGGATTTTCCGCCTTTACTTTTCCTTTAGTGATTTCAGCAACGGCCCTAAAAGCTTTCTTATTGCATTTTAATATAGGAATTGCTGGACAAATCTTTTATGTATGTGAAGTGCTAATCGCTTTAGTTGTTGTTCTAAGAGTAACTTTCCTGTATTTAAAAGACATATTTGCATTATCAGAATAGTGTAAAAGAGGATCTCTAGTTTAGAGACCCTCCATTTCTTTATGAAAGAACGAATTTATGGTATAATATCAATACTTTACATGAGGAAGATAAAATGAATATTCAACAATTACGATACGTGGTTGCTATTGCAAATAGTGGAACTTTTCGAGAAGCGGCAGAAAAAATGTATGTCAGTCAGCCTAGTCTTTCTATTTCTGTTCGAGATTTGGAAAAAGAACTTGGTTTTAAAATTTTTCGTAGAACTAGTAGTGGTACCTTTTTAACTCGTCGAGGAATGGAGTTCTATGAACGGGCTCAGGAATTGGTAAAGGGCTTTGATATTTTCCAAAACCAATATGCTAATCCCGAGGAAGAAAAGGACGAATTTTCTATTGCTAGTCAGCACTATGATTTCTTACCCCCTCTTATCACAGAGTTTTCTCAGTTATATCCAGCATATAAGAATTTTCGGATTTTTGAATCGACTACCGTCCAAATTCTAGATGAAGTAGCCCAAGGTCATAGCGAGATTGGAATCATCTATCTTAACAATCAGAACACTAAGGGAATTATGCAAAAGATAGACAAGCTTGGTTTAGAGGTAGTTGAGCTTATTCCTTTCCAGACACATATCTATCTACGGGAGGATCATCCGCTGACCAAGAAAAAAGAATTGATCATGGATGACTTGACAGACTTACCTACCGTTCGATTTACGCAAGAAAAAGATGAGTATCTCTATTATTCTGAAAACTTGGTGGATACCAGCGCCAGTTCCCAGATGTTTAATGTGACCGACCGTGCTACATTGAATGGTATTTTAGAAAGAACAGATGCCTATGCGACTGGATCAGGTTTCTTGGATAGTAATAGCGTAAATGGTATTACAGTGATTCCTGTCAAGGATGCACTGGATAATAAGATGGTGTATGTCAAGCGTTCTGAAGTAGAGCTATCTCAAGTTGGAGAGGCATTTGTAGCTGTTATGAAAGAATATTTTGAGAAGAAGAGAAAAGTATGAGAAGAAAAATAACCATTCCCCTTACGATTGGCTTGCTGATTATTTTAGATCAGTTAGTTAAGTGGGCTGTTGTCAGCAATATCAAATTAGGTGAGGTCAAAGGGTTTATTCCTTCAATTATGAGCCTAACATATCTTCAAAACACAGGAGCTGCTTTTTCTATTTTAGAGAATCAGCAGTGGCTCTTTACAATTATCACACTTGTTGTGATTGGTGGAGCGATTTGGTATTTGATAAAAAATATAAAAGGTTCATTTTGGCTTATCAGTGGGTTGACTTTGATTATTGCAGGAGGTTTAGGTAATTTTATTGATCGCTTGCGCCAAGGATTTGTTGTCGATATGTTTCAAGTTGATTTTATCAATTTTGCAGTCTTTAATGTTGCGGATACCTATCTAACTTTTGGAGTTTTAATCATGCTCCTAGTCATCATAAAGGAAGAAACTAATGGAAGTGAAAGTTGAGCAGGCTGGAGCGCGTTTAGATAAAGCCGTTGCTGATTTAACTGATTTGTCAAGAAGCTTAGCTAACGAGCAAATTAAGACAGGCAAGATTTTAGTGAATGGCTTGGTAAAAAAAGCTAAGTACACTGTTAAAGAGGGCGATGTCATCTCTTACGAACTACCAGAGGTTGAGGAAGTTGAGTATGTTCCTGAGGATATTCCATTAGAAATCGTCTATCAAGATGAGGATGTGGCAGTTGTCAATAAACCGCAGGGTATGGTGGTCCATCCTTCTGCAGGTCATACCAGCGGTACGTTAGTCAACGCTCTTATGTATCACATCAAAGACCTGTCAGGAATCAACGGAGTCCTCCGTCCGGGGATTGTCCATCGGATTGACAAGGACACTTCTGGGCTTCTCATGATTGCTAAGAATGACCAAGCTCATGTGGCTCTGGCTGATGAGCTCAAGGATAAGAAATCCCTACGCAAGTATTGGGCTATTGTTCATGGAAATCTACCTAACGACCGTGGAGTGATTGAGGCTCCGATTGGCCGTAGTGAAAAAGACCGCAAAAAACAGGCAGTAACGGCAAAAGGCAAGCCAGCTCTGACGCGCTTCCAAGTCTTGGAACGTTTTGGTGACTATAGCTTGGTTGAGCTTCAGTTAGAAACAGGACGAACTCATCAAATCCGCGTTCACATGGCCTACATCGGACACCCTGTAGCTGGAGATGAGGTCTATGGACCTCGTAAGACTTTAAAAGGACATGGCCAATTTTTGCACGCGCGAACGCTGGGCTTTACCCATCCTCGAACTGGCGAAGTACTGGAATTTACAGCTGAAGTGCCAGCTATTTTCCAAGAAACTTTGAAAAAGCTGCGACAAGAATAATCAGGTTCATTCATTATTAAAATACAAAACAGTCCATCGGAGCTTTTGAAGCTACCTTGAGGCTGTTTTTACTATATTAAAAAGGAGAATTACTTATGTGCCAAGTTGAATTTCCCTATCACCCGAATATCTATCAATTATAGTTTAGCCCAATCAAGACTAATCAAAACGCTCGTCTTTGTCAGGTCTGTGGCTGTGTCCCGGAGCTTTATCTAGATAGGATGTACTCAACTGAAGCAATTCATTGTCTTTGTCTGCAATGTGTTGCTAGTGGAGTCGCAGCTGATCAGTTTGACGGATCTTATATTCAAGATGCGGAATGGCAGAAGGTCAGTGATCCAGCACTAGTTAAAAATTTTTTTCGTACTACACCAGGTTATACTAGCTGGCAAGGAGAATATTGGCTAGCTTGTTGCGATGATTTTTGTAATTTCGTTGACTATGTGGGAATAGCAGAATTAAATAAGATGCCAGAAAAAGAAGCTATTTTATCGGATTATGAGCTTTTAGAAGGCTTTGACCGCGCTACTCTAGAGGAGTATCTTAGTCGAGACGGAGACATTACCGGCTATCTTTTCCAATGCCGTCATTGTAGCAAATACCGTCTTTATGTAGATGCCAGTTTGGAGTTACATGATATGACAAAGAGGACCTATTTTGTCCACCGAGATGCTTGGGCTGATGAGCGTCAGAGTGACGGACTGGAATTATGCCTTATTCCAGAATTTCATGACCAAAAGATCTATTTATATTGCGATGAGTATGCCCTTTTCTGGTCTAATATAAAAGATGCTGGAGATCCAGCTAAGGCACAAGATTTTCATCTTAGAGGTGTGATTGAGCCAGCTAAGCTTGAACAAATCGGACAAGCTGATTTGCTTGGCTATGTGAATGGAGTGAAACAGTATCATTTTCAAGGAAGACATTTGACTCAAGTGCAATATATTGATTTGGATAAGTAATGGTTTAGAAGATCGAAAAATTATTCAACGTAATACTACAAGCACCTAATTTACCCGCCACAAGATTTATCATAGGATTTATCAATAATCTATAAAACTGCAAAAGTTTGACACATATTTCACATAGGAGTATAATCGTAGCATAGCTCTGACAGAAGTTTCATAATGAAATTTTTTGCCATGACTAACTTGTATAGCTTTGCTGTTCAGTTATGAACGTGTCGCGGTATCACGGATACCAAGGAGGAAACATATGTCAAAAGTTGCTATTGTTACAGGTGCAGGTCAAGGGATTGGTTTTGCGATTGCAAAACGTTTGGTTCAAGATGGATTTAAGGTCGGACTATTGGACTATAATGCGGAAACTGTTGAAAAGGTAGTTGCAGAGTTGTCAGCTACTAAGACCTTTGCTGTAGTTGCAGATGTGTCTAAGCAAGCTGAAGTAGCCACTGCCTTCCAAAAGGTTGTTAATCATTTTGGAGATTTGAATGTTGTTGTTAACAATGCTGGTGTAGCACCAACAACCCCACTCGATACTATTACAGAGGAACAATTTACACGTACTTTTGCCATTAACGTAGGTGGCGTCATTTGGGGAGCTCAAGCCGCTCAGGCACAATTCAAGGCTCTTGGCCATGGAGGCAAGATTATAAACGCTACATCTCAGGCAGGTGTTGTAGGAAATCCAAATTTGACAGTCTACGGTGGTACGAAATTTGCGGTTCGTGGAATCACTCAAACCTTAGCGCGTGATTTAGCTGACTCTGGAATCACAGTCAATGCTTATGCGCCAGGTATCGTGAAGACGCCGATGATGTTTGATATCGCTCATGAAGTCGGAAAAAATGCTGGCAAAGATGATGAGTGGGGGATGCAAACATTCGCTAAAGATATCACGTTGAAACGTCTCTCTGAACCAGAAGATGTTGCGGCCGCGGTTAGCTTCCTAGCAGGGCCTGACTCAAACTACATTACAGGTCAAACCATTATCGTTGATGGTGGTATGCAATTCCACTAAGATTCGTTCAAAACTGTGATCGTTTGGTCGCAGTTTTTTACGTCCTTAATAGAAAAGATTTTAGTTAGTTGAAGCTATTTTATCAAAGATAGCTTTAAAATCAACGAACAGTTATTTAATGCTCGCTGTATACTGTTCAAGTAAAATAACGTCCTTCAACCCCTCGACCGCTTCAATCACGGTCGTTTTTATTTTCTGTAAATCATGGTATAATAAGACAATCTAGCAGTGAAGGAAAAGGAAATGAAGGCAAAGCGAATCGTATTTAAAGTGGGAACTTCGTCATTGACAAATGCAGATGGTAGTCTGTCACGCGCTAAGGTAAAGGAAATTACTCGGCAATTGGCTCTCTTGCATGAGGCGGGACATGAGTTAATCTTGGTCTCATCAGGAGCTATTGCGGCAGGCTTTTCTTCTCTGGGTTTTAAAAAGCGACCGACCAAGGTAGCAGATAAACAAGCTTCAGCTGCGGTTGGACAGGGTTTGCTATTGGAAGAATATACAACCAATCTTCTTTTGAAACAAATCATTTCTGCTCAGATTCTTTTGACCCAGGATGATTTTGCAGATAAGCGGCGTTACAAGAATGCCCATCAGGCCTTATCTGTCTTGCTAAATCGCGGTGCAATTCCTATCATCAATGAAAATGACTCGGTGGCCATTGAGGAGCTCAAGGTCGGGGATAATGATACACTGAGTGCGCAGGTGGCAGCCATGGTTCAGGCGGACCTTTTGGTACTCTTGACAGATGTAGACGGACTCTACACGGCCAATCCCTCTACCAATCCAGATGCACGTCGACTTGAAAAGATTGAGAAGATTAGCTCTGAGTTGATTGATATGGCAGGTGGCGCTGGATCAAGTAACGGAACTGGTGGCATGCTGACAAAGATTAAGGCTGCAACGCTTGCGACCATGTCTGGTGTTCCGGTCTATATCTGCTCCTCGCTCAAGACGGATGCTCTACTAGAAGCTGCGGAGGAAACCAAGGATGGCAGCTTCTTTTTGGCCCAGGAAAAGGGGCTGAAAACGCAGAAGCAATGGCTGGCTTTCTATGCTAAAAGTCAAGGGGAAATCTATGTAGACCAAGGAGCAGCCGACGCTCTCAGAAACAATGGTAAAAGTTTGTTGGTGTCTGGTCTTGTATCTGTATCGGGTAGCTTTGCCTATCAAGATACAGTAACGGTTTACGAAAAAGGTAGCGGAACTATTCTTGGTAAAGGGCGCGTGCGTTTTGGCAAGTCAGCTCTTAAAGATATACTCAAGTCCAATAAACCTAAAGGTGTTGTCATTCATCGGGATGACTGGATTTCTCTGACACCGGAGTTGAATGATTTATTTGCAGAATTTTAGAAGACAAGGAAAGGAGAAGCGATGACCTCAACACAAGTGATTTTTGAAAAGGTTCAAAAAGTCAAGAAGACGATTAATACGGCCACAACATCTGAGAAAAACCATGCTTTGGAAGAAATGGCAAAGCAGCTCTGGCTTTCTCGTGCGAATATTTTAGCGGCCAATGAATTGGATATGACCACAGCTAAAGGTAAGATTTCAGATGTGATGCTGGATCGCCTCTATCTAGATGAGGAGCGGATTGCTACCATGGCAGAGGGCATTCGCCAGCTGATTGACTTGGAGGATCCTGTAGGGCAAGTCTTGGAAAGGACTGAGCTTGATAACGGACTTGTCATCAGTAAAAAGCGGGTGGCTATGGGTGTGATTGGGATTATCTACGAAAGCCGGCCTAATGTCACCTCTGACGCTGCTGCTCTTGCCCTAAAGAGTGGCAGTGCAGTCGTTCTCAGAAGCGGAAAGGATGCTTATCAGACTGCGCTAGCTATTGTCACAGCTCTGAAAAACGGCTTGGCTCAGACGGAGATTTCGCCAGATTGTATCCAGTTGGTTTCTGATATTAGTCGGGCTTCCGCCCAGGCTATGATGAAGGCCAAGGGCTATCTGGATTTGCTCATTCCTCGTGGAGGTGCGGGACTGATTCAGGCGGTCGTGGAGAATGCGACTGTGCCGGTTATCGAAACAGGTACTGGAATTGTTCATATCTATGTAGATAAAGACGCTGATCAGGACAAGGCTTTGGCGATTATCGAGAATGCCAAGACCAGTCGCCCCTCTGTCTGCAATGCTATGGAAGTACTACTAGTGCATGAAGAGATTGCAGCAGCATTTTTGCCACGTTTACAAAAGATTTTGGTGACAGATCGTGATGCTGTACAAGAAAAGTCTGTTGAATTACGTTTGGATGAGAAAGCGGCACAGTATATCTCGGGCTCGCAAGCTAGACCGGAAGATTTTGATACCGAATTTTTGGATTATATCTTAGCGGTCAAGCTGGTTTCTTCGCTGGAAGAAACGGTGGAGCATATTGAGGTTCACAGCACTCATCACTCGGATGCTATTGTGACGGAGAATGAGGCAGCGGCAGCTTACTTCTCAGAGCAGGTGGATAGCGCAGCAGTTTATGTAAATGCTTCAACCCGCTTTACAGATGGCGGTCAATTTGGCCTTGGTTGCGAAATGGGGATTTCTACTCAAAAACTGCATGCCAGAGGTCCTATGGGACTCAAAGAGCTGACTAGCTATAAGTACGTCATTCAAGGAACTGGTCAAGTGAGGAAATAATGATGAAAATTGGATTTATCGGTCTGGGAAATATGGGTGGCAGTCTCGCTCGCCTAGCTGCCCAAGATGAAAGATTTAGAAGCAAATTACTCCTGGCCAATCGCAGTCGTGAAAAGGCTGAAAAAATTGCTGCGGAAGTTGGTGGCCAGCCGGTCGGTAATGCAGAAGTTTTTGCTCAGGCAGAGGTGATTTTTCTGAGTATCAAACCAGCTCAATTTGCTGACTTGTTGGCTGAATATCGGGAGATTCTAGAAAAACGGGATTCTCTTCTACTGGTTTCGATGGCTGCGGGTCTGCCTTTGGAAACATTGGAAAAATTAATACCTAGTCACCATCGTTGGATTCGAATCATGCCTAATACACCGGTAGCTGTAGGTGAGGGTGTTATTACCTATAGCTTATCTCAGCAGGCGAATCAAGCGGATGAAGACTTGTTGCGTGAGCTTCTGTCTTCGGCTGGTCTTTTAGTCAAACTAGAGGAGAAGCAATTGGATGCAGCGACAGCTCTTGCTGGCTGTGGACCCGCCTTCGTCTATCTCTTTATAGAAGCTTTAGCGGATGCTGGTGTCCGAGCAGGACTCAGTCGCGATATATCGCTTGAGCTTGCCAATCAGACTCTTTTAGGCGCTGCAAAGCTAAGCCAAGCCAGTGGGCAACATCCTGCCCAGCTCAAAGACCAGGTCTGCAGTCCGGGCGGATCGACCATTGCAGGGGTAGCTAGTCTGGAAGAAAATGCCTTTCGAGGAACAGTCATGGATGCCGTTCATGCTGCCTACAAGAGGACCCAGGAATTAGGGAAAAAATCCTAACTAGTTTGTCAAAAGTCGCAGAATAGAGTATAATAAATCAGTATATTTTAAAAGGGAGAAAATAATGAACACTTTACCAAATTGTCCAAAATGTAACTCAGAATATGTCTATGAAGATGGTGCACTTTTAATTTGCCCAGAATGTGCTTATGAATGGAACCCAGCTGACGTTCAAGAGGTAGAAGAAGGAGTGGTAGCTATTGATGCCAATGGCAATAAGTTGGCTGATGGTGACACTGTTACCCTAATCAAGGACTTGAAAGTCAAAGGTGCACCTAAAGATCTCAAACAAGGTACACGTGTAAAAAATATCCGCATTGTAGAAGGTGACCACAATATTGACTGTAAGATTGACGGCTTCGGTGCGATGAAACTCAAGTCAGAGTTTGTAAAGAAAATCTGAGGTAAGTATGAATCGTAGATTGATTTTTGCATATCGTATCATACTCTTTTTTCTAAGCTTCCTCGGAGTATATCTCGAAATATCTAAATATGGTTGGGGTATGCTCATGTATTATACAGTCCTGTCAAATCTTTTAGTTTTGCTTTTTACTGGCTACCTTATCTATCTCATGACAAGAACAGATGATAAATGCCAGTCAGCAGGAGTACTTAGAGTTAAGGGTGGTGTAACCATGTCTATCATGATTACTTGCGTGGTTTACCACCTTTTACTGGCCCCAATTGCGACAGACTTTTATCGTCTAGAGAATTTTCTTTGTCATTATATAGTTCCACTTGCTTTTCTTTTGGATACTTTAGTTTTTGACAAAGCCCGTCAATACCGTTGGTTTGACCCAATTTCTTGGACTAGTTTACCTTTGCTTTATATGGCATTTGCCCTCTTTAATGGTTTTTTCTTAAAAATTGATATCCCCAATTCTAAAGACAATCCATTTCCTTACTTTTTCCTAAATGTCTTTAAACACCAATGGCCTTATGTTATTAAAAGATGCTTAATCATCTTTGTAGCCTATTTGGTCTTTGGATTTATCTTTTACGCTGTGAAATCGTTCTCTTTTTCAAAGAAGAAGACTTCCTAAAAAGAGACAAATGATAAATTAAACACAATTTTGTGATTATATATGCATAAAAATACA
>NZ_KQ969106.1:551717-596020 GCF_001578795.1 Streptococcus gordonii | reverse complement strand
AAAAGAAGTTGTTAATGGCATCACCATGAATCGTGCGATTACGCGGATTACCTATGAAATCATTGAGCGCAGCAAGGACCTAAACCGAGTTGTTTTAGTTGGCATTAAGACCCGTGGGGTTCACTTGGCTTATCGCATTCAGAAGCGACTGGCTCAGTGTCTTTGTCAGAATGGCTATTATTGAAGCAGTTCTGAAAGGACGACAATAATCTCGGACAGTGAACCGGGAGTGGGTGAAGCTATGCGAAGCAATCCTACTCCCTATTATTATATTTCTTATGTGGATGGTCATAGGTGGTCTGCATCTTAGACAGGAGGGAACAATGGTAAAGAGACTTTTAATATTAGAAAATGGCATGATTTTCGAAGGGAAGCTTTTGGGGCGGATCTTTTCGTAACAGGCGAAATCGTCTTTAACACGGGCATGACAGGCTATCAGGAATCAATTACGGATCAGTCTTATAACGGCCAGATTTTGACCTTTACTTATCCCTTGGTTGGAAATTATGGTGTCAATCGGGATGATTATGAATCTATTCTGCCGACCTGTAAGGGAGTCGTGGTCTATGAGTATGCACGACGTGCTAGCAATTGGCGCCAGCAATTGTCTTTGGATGAGTTCCTCAAAATCAAGAAGATACCAGGAATCTCAGGGATTGATACAAGGGCACTAACTAAGATTATACGCCAACATGGAACTATGCGGGCAACCATTGCCAATGCGAATGGTAGTATTGAGCGTTTACAAGACCAGCTTCAGTCTATAGTTCTGCCAACTGATAACATTAAGCAGGTTTCTACCAAGCAGTCTTATCCTGCTCCGGGAACTGGTAGAAACGTGATATTGGTGGACTTTGGTCTCAAGCATTCTATCCTGCGGGAGTTAGCCAAACGCAATTGCAGCGTGACAGTGGTACCTTATAATACCAGCGCTGAGGAAATTCTCCAGCTTAATCCTGACGGGGTTATGTTGTCAAATGGACCTGGAAATCCGGAAGATGTGCCGGAGGCTTTGGACATGATTCGCGGTGTTCAAGGCAAGATTCCAATTTTTGGAATCTGTATGGGACATCAGCTCTTCTCCATGGCAAACGGTGCAAAGACGCATAAGATGAAGTTTGGCCACCGTGGCTTCAATCACGCGGTTCGTGAAATTGTGACAGGTCGAGTTGATTTTACCAGTCAAAATCACGGCTATGCAGTCAGTCGTGACGGGTTGCCAGAATGCCTGATTGTGACCCATGAAGAAATCAATGATAAGTCTGTCGAAGGTGTGCGCCATCGGGATTATCCTGCCTTTTCTGTACAGTTCCACCCAGATGCTGCGCCGGGACCGAATGACGCAGATTATCTCTTTGATGAATTTATGGAAATGATGGATGCCCATCAGGCATACTAGGAAGCAAGATTGAGAGGTACACTATGCCAAAACGTAAAGATATTCAGAAAATTATGGTCATCGGTTCTGGTCCTATCGTTATCGGTCAGGCCGCGGAGTTTGACTATGCTGGGACTCAGGCTTGCCTGTCCTTGAAAGAAGAGGGCTACAGTGTTGTTTTGGTCAATTCTAACCCAGCGACCATCATGACGGACAAGGAAATTGCAGACCGAGTTTATATCGAGCCTATCACGCTGGAGTTTGTTGCGCGGATTTTGCGTAAGGAGCGGCCAGATGCTCTGCTGCCTACTCTGGGCGGTCAGACTGGACTCAATATGGCCATGGAATTATCCAAGTCAGGGCTTTTAGAAGAGCTGGGAGTGGAACTCTTGGGAACCAAGTTATCGGCCATTGACCAAGCGGAAGACCGAGACCTTTTCAAGCAACTGATGGAAGAGCTAGGCCAGCCCATCCCTGAGTCAGAAATTGTCAATACAGTTGATGAAGCGCTGGAATTTGCGGCTGGCATCGGCTATCCAGTCATTGTCCGCCCGGCATTTACACTGGGAGGAACTGGCGGTGGTATCTGTAGCAATGAAGAAGAGCTGCAGGAAATCGCAGAAAACGGCCTCAAACTCTCTCCAGTGACTCAGTGTCTGATTGAGCGCTCCATAGCAGGCTTTAAGGAAATTGAATACGAAGTCATGCGGGATGGCGCCGACAATGCGCTAGTCGTATGTAATATGGAAAACTTTGACCCCGTCGGCATCCACACAGGGGATTCTATCGTCTTTGCACCAAGTCAGACTATTTCAGACTATGAATACCAGATGCTGCGGGATGCCAGTCTCAAGATTATTCGAGCACTGAAGATTGAGGGTGGCTGTAATGTGCAGCTGGCTCTGGACCCGCATAGCTTTAAGTACTATGTCATTGAGGTCAATCCGCGGGTTTCCCGCTCATCAGCCCTAGCCTCTAAGGTGACTGGGTATCCGATTGCCAAGCTGGCGGCGAAAATCGCAGTCGGTCTTACTTTGGATGAAATCATCAATCCGGTGACAGGCTCTACCTATGCCATGTTTGAGCCGGCTCTGGACTATGTGGTTGCTAAGATTCCACGCTTTCCATTTGATAAGTTTGAGCAGGGTGAGCGCCGTCTGGGAACCCAGATGAAGGCGACAGGTGAAGTCATGGCTATCGGTCGCAATATTGAAGAAAGTCTGCTCAAGGCCTGCCGTTCTTTAGAAGTTGGTGTGGACCACAATGAGCTACCTGCTCTCAGTCAAGTAAGCGATGACGAGCTGATGAGGAAGATTGTCAAGGCGCAAGACGACCGACTTTTCTATATATCAGAGGCCATTCGCCGTGGTTATAGTCCGGATGAAATTGCGGAGCTGACCAAAATTGATGTCTTTTTCCTGGATAAATTACTCCATATTCACGAAATCGAGCAGGAGTTGGCCAGTCATATCGGAGATAGCTATGTGCTTAAGAAAGCCAAGCAAAATGGCTTTGCGGATACTAAGATAGCAGCCTTGTGGGGCATGACGACCGAGCAGGTGCGTCGCATCCGGCAGGAGCAGAAGATTGTGCCAGTCTACAAGATGGTTGATACCTGTGCTGCAGAGTTCGAGTCCGTGACGCCATATTTTTATTCTACCTATGGCTTTGAAAATGAATCTGTCAAATCCAGCAAGGAATCAGTTTTGGTGCTGGGCTCTGGTCCTATCCGAATCGGGCAAGGAGTCGAGTTTGACTATGCGACTGTCCATTCTGTAAAGGCTATTCAGGCAGCTGGCTATGAAGCGATTATCATGAACAGCAATCCAGAGACTGTATCGACTGACTTTTCTGTCTCTGACAAGCTCTATTTTGAGCCGCTGACTTTTGAAGATGTCATGAATGTCATTGAGCTAGAGCAGCCTAAGGGGGTTATCGTACAGTTTGGCGGGCAGACAGCCATTAATCTGGCAGAGCCTCTGTCCAAGGCTGGTGTTAAAATTTTAGGTACCCAAGTGGCGGACTTGGATCGAGCTGAGGATCGGGATCTCTTTGAGCAAGCCCTGAAGGAACTTGATATTCCGCAACCGCCGGGTCAGACTGCCACTAATGAAGAGGAAGCAGTAGAGGCTGCCCGTAAGATTGGCTTCCCTGTTTTGGTACGTCCTTCCTATGTCTTGGGTGGCCGTGCCATGGAAATCGTAGAAAACGAAGCGGATCTACGCTCTTATATGCGGACAGCGGTTAAGGCCAGTCCAGACCATCCGGTTTTGGTGGATTCTTATATTGTCGGTGATGAGTGCGAAGTGGATGCTATTTCTGATGGCCGTCAGGTCTTGATTCCAGGGATTATGGAGCATATCGAGCGGGCAGGGGTTCACTCAGGGGATTCCATGGCAGCCTATCCGCCGCAAACCCTATCGCAGAAAGTCAAGGATACCATTGCTGACTATACCAATCGTTTGGCTCTGGGACTCAACTGTATCGGCATGATGAACATTCAGTTCGTCATCAAAGATGAGCAGGTCTATGTCATTGAGGTCAATCCGCGGGCCAGCCGGACGGTACCTTTCTTGTCCAAGGTAACCGATATTCCAATGGCGCAAGTAGCGACTCGTTTGATTCTTGGGGAAACTTTGACAGAGCTGGGGTATGAAGACGGTCTTCATCCAGAAAGTTCCATGGTTCATATCAAGGCGCCGGTCTTCTCCTTTACCAAGCTGGCGAAGGTTGACAGTCTATTAGGACCTGAAATGAAGTCTACTGGTGAAGTCATGGGCAGTGATCGAACCTTAGAAAAAGCACTCTACAAGGCTTTTGAGGCTTCCTATCTCCATCTGCCAAGCTTTGGTAATGTCGTCTTTACTATTGCAGACGACAGCAAGGAAGAAGCACTTCAGCTGGCACTGCGTTTTGCAAATATTGGCTATGGTATCTGGGCAACCAAGGGAACAGTCTCATATTTTGAAAATCACGGCCTGCACGTCCGACTTGTAGAAAAAATCGGCAGTAATGATGACAAGGACATCCCAGCCTATATCCGAAAGGGCAAGATTCAGGCTATTATCAACACGGTCGGAACCAAGCGGACTGCAGATAAGCATGGTCAAATTATCCGTAGCTCAGCTATTGAGCACGGAGTGCCCCTCTTCACAGCCTTGGACACGGCTGATGCTATGCTGAAGGTGCTGGAAAGTCGTAGTTTCACTACAGAAGTGATATAGAGCTAGATTTTTGTGTTTCAGATTGCAGTTTGACTGTCTGAAAGTCGGAAAAGTAATCTCATACAGCAAACATTGAAAAATCATCTGTCCAAGCTTATTCTGTCCTTGAATAGCCATAATAAATAACCATTCAAATATATAAAATTAAAAACAAAAAAGAAGTAGGAAAGTATCCTGCTTCTTTTTTTGTTTTATTTTGGTTTCTAGTCACTCTCAGCTATTCTTGAAGAATTTAAACTTAGGTGAGAATGAGCTGAAAAACTGGATGGAATTAATCAATTTACTTCTTTAGATAATTTGGATATGAACAAGAATAAAATCATAACTTTAGCGCTCAGGAACCAAATAAGACTGTGACTTTTATCAACGTCAGCGACAATTATATACCCAAAGCAGAGCTTGAATCAAATATAATTCCAAAAGCATTGGCGTAGCATTTCCCTGATGTTCAGGGGGGACATTGCAATAACAAGGAAGCTAAAGAAAAAAAGCTGATGGACTTAAAGAAGAAGCACCTTCTAAAGCCACGCCAAGATATGAAGCGGAAAATGAAAAGTCTTTGCCAATCATTGATAAGAAGGAGTTTCTCACAGCTGATAAAAAAGAGACAGACATAAAAAACAAGAAAAAGAAGGAGTTCTTGGATAAATAATCTATTTTTTGCTTAAAATTTGAATTTAATTCTTGAAATTGTTTGGAATTTGTGATAAAGTATTAACAATTAAATAATCCTTTAATTCTATCCAGAGAGGTAGACAAGGAGCCGGTAAAAATTGGGTTGAGCATAAACAGCTGCGTCTTGTTTGCACACCCAGCAAATTATTCTGTAGTCTCCTTGAAAAAGGAGACTTTTTTATTGGTTTAGGAGGTATTCATGAAAACAAAAGAAGTTGTTGATGATATTACTATGAACCGTGCAATCACACGGATTACTTACGAAATCATCGAACGCAACAAAGAATTGAACCAAGTGGTCTTGGCTGGAATCAAAACTCGGGGAGTTCACTTGGCTCATCGTATCCAAAAACGATTAGCACAATTGGAACAAATTGATATTCCAGTAGCTGAAATTGATACAAAACCTTTTAGAGATGACAAAAAGAGTCAGGAAGAAGATACGACTTTGATTCCTGTAGATATTACTGACCGTCAAGTGATTCTGATTGACGATGTTCTCTACACAGGTCGTACCATCCGGGCAGCCATTGACAATCTTGTGAGCCACGGTAGACCTTCACGTGTTAGCTTAGCAGTCTTGGTTGACCGAGGTCATCGGGAACTGCCAATTAGAACTGACTATATTGGGAAAAATATTCCAACTAGCAGAACAGAAGAAATCATTGTAGAAATGGCCGAAACTGATGGTCAAGATCGTATCTTAATAAAAGGGGAATAGTAATCTATATGAATCAAGAAGTAAAGTATGATGTTCACGATATGCCAAAACCAGGTTTACTTTTAGGCTTATCCTTCCAGCATCTGTTTGCTATGTTTGGCGCGACCGTTCTAGTCCCAATCTTAGTAGGGATTGATCCAGCAGTTGCCCTGTTCTCAAGTGGCCTAGGAACCCTAGCACATCTCACAGTTACCAAATATAAGATACCAGCCTATATGGGATCCAGCTTTGCTTATATAGCAGCCATGCAATTACTGATGAAAACTGATGGTATCGGAGCGGTAGCACAAGGTGCTATCACAGGTGGTTTGGTCTACTTTATCGTAGCCATGATTGTTAAGTTTGCTGGAAACGCCTGGATTGATAAAATCCTACCTCCTGTAGTTGTAGGACCAATTATCATGGTAATCGGTCTAAGTTTAGCTGGCACAGCTGTTAGTGATGTTATGAATAAGACAGGAGCTAATGGTGAAAAGGTTTATGATTTGACTTATTTCACTATTGGAATGGTGACCTTGTTAGCAGTCATTCTCTTTAACATATATGGAAAAAAAATCATCGGTATCATTCCTGTCTTACTAGGTTTGATAGTTGGATACTTCTTTAGTTTAATTCTTGGTGCTATAACTGGGCAAGAGATTGTCTCATTTGCAAAGGTTGGTGAAGCATCATGGTTCCACCTTCCACCAATGAGCCTTCCTTTCTTAGATTATGATGTAAAATTTTACCCTAGTGCGATTTTAACCATGGCACCTATCGCCTTTGTAACCATGACAGAGCACTTTGGCCACGTCATGGTATTAAATAGCTTGACAGGAAAAGATTTCTTCAAAGATCCAGGCTTAGATAAAACTTTGACTGGTGATGGGCTAGCTCAGATTATTGCAGGGCTTTTCGGAGCGCCGCCAGTGACTAGCTATGGAGAGAATATCGGAGTCATGGCGCTCAATAAAATATACAGCGTCTATGTGATATCCGGCGCTGCAGTTCTTGCCATCGTCATGAGTTTTGTCGGAAAAGTTTCCGCTTTGCTCCAATCAATCCCGAGTCCAGTTCTAGGTGGAATATCCATTGCTCTCTTCGGTGTAATTGCCTCAAGTGGACTTAAAATTCTCATAGAAGCCCAGACTAATTTTGATAACAAAAAGAATCTACTGATTGCCAGTGTCATATTGGTTTCTGGTATCGGTGGTCTGACCTTGCAACTGTCGGGTCTGCAAATCTCAGGCGTAGCCTTGTCAACTATCTTAGGAATCGTCCTCTATCTTGTCCTCCCAGAACCTAAAAATTAGGTCTGACATCTGATTTTTAAAACTGTCCACCATTTATTTCAATCTTGTCTTACAGAAAAATTGAAATAGAGCTCTAATCATTATCACAAAGGAGATCCTATCATGTCATCTAACCAAATCGCTCTTAAAAATCTTGTCTCAATGGAAACTTTGTCAAACGAAGAAGTAATGGCCTTAATCAAACGAGGAATTGAATTTAAAAATGGAGCAAAAGCCAACTATGACGAACAGCATATTGTGGCCAATCTTTTCTTCGAACCTTCAACAAGAACCCACAAGGCCTTTGAAGTAGCAGAATTGAAATTGGGTTGCGACCTATTGGATTTCGATGTGAAAACCAGTTCAGTCAACAAGGGAGAAACCTTGTATGATACTATTTTGACTATGTCTGCACTCGGAGTTGACATTTGTGTCATTCGCCACCCAGAAGTAGACTACTACAAAGAGCTAGTGGAAAGCCCAACCATTACTACATCCATCGTCAACGGTGGTGATGGTTCAGGTCAGCACCCAAGTCAAAGTCTCCTAGACTTGATGACAATTTACCAAGAATTTGGACACTTCGAAGGATTGAAAGTTGCAATTGCTGGTGACTTAGATCACTCACGTGTAGCTAAATCTAACATGCAGATTCTTAAACGATTGGGAGCAGAGCTTTATTTTGCAGGACCAGAAGAATGGAGAAGTGAAGAATTCTCTCACTATGGTGAATTTGTAACAATCGATGAAGTTATTGACAAAGTAGATGTCATGATGTTCTTGCGTGTTCAACACGAGCGTCATGATTATGAGTCTATCTTTTCTAAAGAAAACTACCACAGACTGCATGGGCTGACTCAAGAGCGTTACGACCGTATGAAAGACACAGCTATTCTGATGCATCCAGCTCCAGTTAACCGAGATGTAGAAATCGCTGACCATTTAGTTGAAGCACCAAAATCACGTATTGTTGAACAGATGACGAATGGAGTCTTTGTCAGAATGGCAATTATAGAAGCTGTTCTCAAAGGTCGCCAAAAATGATAAGAAATATCCCAAAAATCAGGCAACTAGTCTGATTTTTTGATTATTTTATAAAAAACTTACATTTGCAAATAGTCATCAAATTGTAATCAAAAAGCTATGAAAACGAAACGGATTTTATCTTTATTTTTCACATAGACATGATAGAATGAGTCAAGCGAAATGGTATGAATAAATATCAATATAAAAATTAGGAGGATTTGGAGAGAGAAATGGAAAAGAAATTAGGAAAATCTGTTGTTGCAACGGGGATTGCAGCAACTACTTTGATTTCAGGAGTTGTAGGAAATCATGTAAATGCTGATGAGTTAACAAAACCTTCTCATCGATCAGAGCAAAATGATCTTGAAGTGACGGAGATTCAGAAAGATTTAGCGAAAGCACAAGTAGATGCCCAGAAAGAAGTTGTTGAAAAAGCTAAAGATGAACTTGAAAAGGCTCAAGAGACAAGCCAAAACACTCAAGCTCAGCTTAATCAAGCAAAAGAAATCAACAAAGAAGCTAGTCCAGAAGCTGTGGCCGAAGCAAAAGCGGAAGTGAATAAAGCTGAAGCAGAAGTGAATGCAAAACAAGCTTCACTAGACAACTCGCAAAATCAAGAACTTCCTTCAGAACAAGCAGTTCAACAACAGGAAAATGTCGTTGTCGGACAACGAACTTTGGTAGACGTTGCCGAAAGAGAATATAACGAAGCGAAAGCACCTATCGTTAGGGAAGAACAAGAACTAGCTCAGGCAAAAGCAGAAGAAGAACAAGCGAATCAAGAACTCGCAGCTAAACAAGCTAATCTTGCAGCTGTTCAGCAAAATATTGCTAATTCACCAAGTAATACAGCTAATCTTGAAAAAGCTATCCAGACAAACCAAAATGAAATCAACCAGATTCAGACTGCAATTAATCAAAAAGAAGCTGAATTGGCAAATACCCCACAAACTGAAACAACAACACAAGCTGCTAACACCTATCAAGAGCTCCTTCAAAACTTGCAAAGCCAAGGAGCAACTCAAGAAATTAGAGATGCTGCAGCTAACGCACTCGCTTTATACAAACGGTCCCAAGCTGAAGATGGGTTAACAGTTGGCAGCGACTCTACCAGCTCGGCGACTCTTGAAAATAATTTAAAAGCTGTAGAAGTAATTCGAGCAATAAATAACTATCGAGCACAGGCAGGATTACCTCCATTATATGTTGATCCATATGCAAATGTTGCCAGTCAAATTCAATCAGCCTTTTTCGAGCAAAACGGTCGCCACATGTTTAAGTATATAAAAAATGAAAATGTGGCTATCAGCTTTACACCTAAGGCATCAGTTGATTTTTGGTACAGTGAAAAAGCATTGTATCAAGAGATCGCTGCGCGCTATAATTTACCAACTGACGAATCTCAGCTGGATGCCAATAATATTTATATGAAAATTGGTGCTGCTGAATTCGCAAGAGTTGGTCATTACTTGCAAATGTTGGATAATAAGGCAACTGCAATTTCTGCATCTTATAACACTGTTCCTAATCAGTACAGTTCAACAAATGGAACTGCAACAGTTGGTTTCCATCAAGTAGGAAACTTGAACCAACGCTTGCAAAACGGAACCTTGATGAGCCTAGCTGATTACGAAAACTTACTAGCTAGTGCACGCCAAACACGGACGAATACAAACGAAAAATATGCTGCTTTAAGAAATGAAATTGCTGCCTTAAAAGTTGAAAAAACAAATCGCGAAGTAAGAGCTGGTATTTTAAATAGTCAACTAAATGATCTCCAGTCACAATCAAGTGACCAAGCGCAACTTTTAGCAAACGCTCAATATCAGCTTCTGAATGCTCAAGATCGTGTAGCGGCTGCTGCAAGAAACACTGCTGACAAACAGCAAGCACTTGAGAATGCAACTAGAAGATACGAAGCAGAGTTAGAACCTAAGCGATTGGCTTTAGATTTAGCAAGAGAGAAATTAGCTGCAGAAAGCTCAAAACTTGAATCTTTAAGAGCAGCTTTACAATCAACTAAAGCGAATACAATCGAAGCAAGAAAGCAATTAATTGATTCTCAAGTTCGCTTGAAACAAGTTCAAGAAAGAGCTAAACAATTAGCTCAAGCTCCTCAACAGCTTTCTAAGGCTCGTAAGGCAGTTGCATCAGCCAAAGCTGATCTTGCCGCAAAAGAAACAAAATACAAAGCCGAAGAGAGTCTTTTGGAGCTCTATCAAGAAGTTCATGCTAGATTAGAAGCAAAACACAATCAATTAAGAGCTAAGAATGCCACAAAAGAAACTGCTAAAGATCAGCCTGTTGATGCCAAAAATGTTTATCAGGGTGAAGCAATACATCAAACACAAGATAAGTCTTCTAAAACAAAACAAAACGTATCTGCTACAGGAGTAAAGACAGAGCAAATTGGAATTATAGCGGCAGTAGCTGGATTCTTTGGACTTGCTGGTGTTGCTCTTAAACGATTTAGAAAAAAATCCTAAAAAATAACAAAGAGGTTTGAGATCTTATCTCATCCTCTTTTTTTATATTCTTTGGTGATAGAAAATGAAAGGAAATGCTTGACTTTGAAAAATATTGGTGTATAATGATAAATGTAAGCTGTTTCAGGAGGGAGAAGTATGCTAAAGTCTGAACGAAAACAAGTGATTTTAGAACAGTTAAAAGATCATCGAACAGTTTCCTTAGATCGTTTAGTTCATATTCTAAAAACTTCAGAATCAACCGTCCGGCGTGATTTAGATGAATTAGAAAGCGAACAGCAACTACGACGGATTCATGGCGGTGCAGAAAACATTCATTTTTTACAAGAAGAAGAAAGCAATCAAGAAAAATCTATCAAAAACATTCAATTTAAGCAGAAAATTGCTGAAAAAGCTGCCAGCCTTATTCAGGATCATGATGTAGTCTTTATTGATGCTGGTACTACAAATGAGTTATTAATACAAGCAATTCATAACCAAAAAGTCACGATCGTAACCAATTCTATTCATCATGCATCAAAACTTGTTGAGCGGAATATCCCTACAGTTATTGTCGGTGGAACAGTAAAAAGGTCAACAGATGCCAGTATAGGAGGTATAGCTCTTAATCAAATTGGTCAACTGAATTTTGATAAAGCTTTTATTGGAATGAATGGAATTGATGATAGTTTCTATACAACACCAGATATGGAAGAAGGAGCTGTTAAGCGAGCCATTATGGAAAACGCAAAACAAACTTATGTCTTATCAGACTGGTCAAAACTGGATCAAGTATCCTTTGTCAAAGTAGCTCCTCTTGCTAAAGCAAAAATAATTACTAATAAAATCTCGTCCATCTTGTTGGAAAAAATTAAGGAAAAAACGGAGGTGATTGAAGTATGATTTATACTGTAACATTAAACCCGTCCATTGACTATATTGTTCGTTTGGATAAGGTCCTGATAGGAAGTGTCAATCGGATGGATAGTGATGACAAGTTTGCCGGTGGAAAAGGTATCAATGTCAGTCGTGTTCTAAAAAGATTAGGTATTGATAACAAAGCAACTGGTTTTATTGGTGGCTTTACTGGTAAATTTATCACGGACACTCTTGAGGAAGAAGGAATCTCCAGTCACTTCGTAGAAGTTGAGGATGATACACGCATCAATGTCAAGATAAAGGCAGATTCTGAAACAGAAATTAACGGACCTGGTCCTGACATTTCTAGTCTGAAATTGGAGGAATTAAAGAGTATTCTTGCTTCCCTAACTTCTGATGATACAGTAGTCTTTGCTGGAAGTAGTCCTAAAAATTTAGGAAATACTATCTACAAAGACCTGATCGGATTAACCAGGAAAACAGGAGCGCAAGTAGTCTGTGACTTCGAAGGACAAACATTGCTTGATTCCTTAGAGTTTGAGCCACTTTTGGTCAAACCTAATAATCACGAACTAGGTGATATTTTCGGAGTCAAACTCGAAAATTTAGATGATATCGAGAAATATGCTCGTCAAATCTTAGACAAGGGAGCACAGCATGTGATCATTTCTATGGCTGGTGACGGTGCCTTGTTGGTGACTCAAGAAGGTGCATACTTTGCAAAACCTATCAAGGGGAGTGTCAAAAATTCTGTCGGGGCTGGCGATTCTATGGTCGCTGGATTCACAGGCGAATTTGTCAAATCAAAAGATGCAGTAGAAGCATTTAAATGGGGTGTGGCTTGCGGAACGGCAACTACCTTCTCAGATGACTTGGCAACAGCTAAATTTATTAAAGAAACATATGAAAAAGTTGAGGTAGAAAAAAGATGAAAATTCAAGACCTATTGAGAAAAGATGTCATGTTGCTGGATTTGCAGGCAACTGAAAAAACAGCAGTCATCGAAGAGATGATTAAAAGCTTGGTTGATCACGGCTATGTAACAAACTTTGAAGCTTTTAAAGAAGGAATTTTGGCGCGTGAAGCCTTGACTTCTACAGGTCTTGGTGACGGAATCGCTATGCCTCACAGCAAAAATTCTGCTGTTAAAGAAGCAACAGTTTTATTTGCTAAGTCAAACAAGGGTGTCGATTATGAAAGTCTAGATGGACAACCAACTGATCTATTCTTCATGATTGCAGCTCCAGAAGGTGCTAATGATACTCACTTGGCTGCCTTGGCTGAATTATCCCAGTACCTGATGAAAGATGGTTTTGCGGATAAACTTCGTCAAGTAACTTCGCCTGATCAAGTGATCGAGCTCTTTGACCAAGCTTCAGAAAAAGCAGAAGAAGCTGCTGTCGTTGAACCTGCAAATGAAGGTGGAGACTTCCTTGTAGCTGTAACAGCATGTACTACAGGAATTGCTCATACCTACATGGCACAAGAGGCCTTACAGAAGGTCGCTGCTGAAATGGGTGTTGGTATCAAGGTTGAAACCAATGGTGCCAGCGGTGTCGGAAATAGGTTGACAGCTGAGGATATTAAAAATGCTAAGGCTGTTATTATTGCTGCTGACAAGGCAGTAGAGATGGATCGTTTTGATGGCAAACCATTAATTAATCGTCCAGTCGCGGATGGTATCCGTAAGACAGAAGAACTGATCAATTTGGCTCTTTCAGGAAAGGCTGAGATATACAAGGCTACTAATGCCAGTGGTGTTGCAGAATCTAGCAACGAAAAACTTAGTCTGGGCGGCGCTTTCTATAAGCACCTGATGAGTGGTGTATCTCAAATGCTCCCATTTGTTATCGGTGGCGGGATTATGATTGCTATCGCATTCTTGCTGGATCAGATTTTAGGTGTACCAAAAGATCAGCTTTCTAATCTAGGAAGCTATCATGAGATTGCAGCGCAGTTTAAATCAATTGGTGGAGCAGCCTTTGGCTTCATGTTACCAGTATTGGCCGGTTACATTGCTTACTCAATCTCTGAAAAACCAGGTCTGGTTTCTGGTTTCGTAGCCGGTGCGATTGCTAGCAGTGGCGCATCCTTTGGTGGCGTTGCTTACGCTGCTGGTGGTGAAAAGACGCTTTCTTTGGTAGGCGTATCGTCTGGTTTTCTTGGAGCTCTGGTCGGTGGTTTCTTAGCTGGTGGGGTGATTTTAGTCCTTCGCAAATTACTTGCAGGTCTACCTCGCTCACTTGAAGGTATCCGTTCAATTTTGCTCTTGCCACTTCTTGGGGTATTAGTTACTGGATTCCTGATGTTGGCTGTTAATATTCCAATGTCTGCAATCAATACAGCCCTCAACGATTTCCTTGCTAGTTTGAGCGGAAGTTCAGCTGTCCTTCTTGGCCTCTTGGTCGGTGGTATGATGGCGGTCGATATGGGTGGACCAGTTAATAAGGCTGCTTACGTATTTGGTACTAGTACACTCGCAAGTACTGTTTCAACTGGTGGATCACCTGTTATGGCAGCGGTTATGGCTGCTGGTATGGTCCCACCTCTAGCAGTATTTGTGGCTACTCTCTTCTTTAAAAATAAATTCACTGAGGAAGAACGCAATTCTGGAATTACAAACATTGTCATGGGACTTTCTTTCATCACAGAAGGTGCGATTCCATTTGGTGCTGCTGACCCAGCCCGCGCTATTCCAAGCTTTATCGTAGGTTCAGCCCTTACAGGTGCTCTTGTAGGTCTTTCTGGAATCAAACTCATGGCTCCTCACGGTGGTATCTTCGTTATTGGATTGACAAACAACCCAATTCTTTACCTAGTATATGTTTTGATTGGTGCAGTAGTCAGTGGTATTATCTTTGGATTCTTACGCAAACCATTATCAAAATAAGTATAATATTGGACTTCTTCGGAGGTCCTTTTTTTGTAGATAATTTTATTTATTATGAAGAAAAGGAGATTGAGCAAGAGAGAAGCAAACTATAGTCAGTGATTGAAAATTATGCTATAATTTACATAACGCAAATTTTTAGGAGAACAACAATGGAACTACAACGAGAAAAAGAATTCGTCAGCCAATATCACTTTGATGCACGTAATTTTGAATGGGAAAAAGAAAACGGAACACCCGAAACAAAAGTCGATGTCAATTTTCAACTATTGAATCATGATCAAGAAAATCAAGTAACTTCTTTGGTTGTTATTTTGAATTACATGATCGTTTTTGAAGCCTTTGTGATTAGTGGAGTGATTTCTCAAGTTAACCATATTCAAGGTCGAATTATTGGCGAACCAAGTGAATTTGATCAAGAAGAAGTAGAGCAATTAGCTAAACCTTGCTTATCAATGCTCAACCGTTTGACTTATGAAGTGACAGAGATCGCCCTGGATTTACCAGGTATTAATTTGGAGTTCTAAATGAAACTAGCTGTTATTACGGATTCCTCAGCCTACTTAAAATCGGAAGTCTTAGAAAAGGAAAATCTATTTATTCTGGATATCCCAGTTTTCATTGATGGGAAAACATACGTTGAAGGGAAAAATCTGACTGCAGAAGAATTCTATCAAAAAATGGCACTCTCTGCTGAATTACCCAAAACAAGCCAGCCTAGTATAGCTGAATTGGAAGATCTGCTTTCTACTTTAGCGGGAAACGGATATACTCACGTTCTGGGACTCTTTCTTTCTAGCGGTATTTCTGGCTTTTATCAAAACATTCAGTTCTTAAAAGATGAATTTCCTCAGTTGGAAATTGCTTTTCCAGACTCTAAGATTACCAGCGCCCCATTAGGAATTATGGTTCAATCTGCGCTCAACTGGGCAGAAGCAGGATTAGATTTCAATGAAATCCTCAGAAGAATTAATGCTCAGATTGACGGAACTAGCGCCTTTATCATGGTTGATGATTTGAATCATCTTGTTAAAGGTGGTCGCCTTTCAAACGGAGCTGCTATTCTAGGAAATCTACTAAGTATTAAGCCAATTCTATATTTTAATCATCATGGTGTGATTGAGGTTTTTGAAAAAATTCGGACTGAAAAGAAGGCAACTAAGCGACTAATTGAACTTGTTGATGAACGAACTTCTTCAGGAAAATATGAAATTATCGTTATCCATGCTAACGCAGTTGACAAAGCAGAGACCTTACGCCAATCTCTACTCGAAAGTAACATTAGTGCAGAGGTTTCTCTAGCAACTTTTGGTAGTGTTATTGGTACACACCTTGGAGAAGGAAGTATCGCATTAAGCTATATTCCTCTCTTTGACTAATAGTCATAACTAGCAAAAAAGGAGATGCATATGGGAATTAAAATAATCATTGCAGGCTTCAAAGGTAAAATGGGCCAAGCAGCTAATAAAATGGTAACAGAAGATCCAGAACTAGAATTAGTTGGACTCCTGGATCCTTTTGCGGATGAAAAAGAACTAGCAGGTGTTCCTGTCTTCAATGCCAAGGAAGAATTAGCTGGACTGAAAGCCCATGTCTGGGTTGATTTTACAACCCCTAAAGTAGCTTATGAAAATACACGCTTCGCTCTAGAACAGGGATTTTGTCCAGTGGTCGGAACGACAGGTTTTACTCCTGAGCAGTTGGAAGAGTTAATCACACTGTCTAAGGAAAAGAAGTTAGGTGGATTGATTGCTCCGAATTTTGCATTGGGAGCTGTTTTGCTGATGCAATTTGCAGCTCAGGCTACCAAGTATTTCCCTAATGTAGAAATTATTGAGCTACATCACGACCAGAAAAAGGATGCACCGAGCGGGACGGCCATCAAGACAGCCGAGCTTATCAGCCAAGTTAGACCTAGCAAGCAACAGGGAGCTACAGATGAGGAGGAGTCCATAGCTGGCGCTCGCGGAGCTGATTTCGATGGCATGCGTATCCATTCGGTTCGCTTGCCAGGTCTGGTTGCCCATCAGGAAGTAATCTTTGGCAGCCAGGGAGAGGGATTAACCCTGCGGCATGATTCCTATGACCGCGCTTCCTTTATGACAGGAGTTAATCTCGCCATTAAAGAAGTTGTCAAACGCTCAGAATTAGTCTATGGATTGGAACATTTGCTATGAGATTAGAAACTTTGCCTTCTGAATTTCAGGAGGCTTTGCCAGTATTAGAGAAGATAAAAGCTGCTGGCTTTGAAGCTTATTTTGTTGGGGGCTCTGTTCGAGATGCCCTTTTGCAACGACCTATTCACGATGTGGATATTGCCAGCTCCAGCTACCCTGAGGAAACCAAGCGTATTTTTGACCGTACGGTTGATGTGGGGATTGAACACGGTACTGTCTTAGTTCTAGAAAATAACCATGAATATGAGGTAACAACTTTCCGAACCGAGGATGTCTATGTGGACTACCGCAGGCCCAGCAAGGTTTCTTTTGTTCGTTCTTTGGAGGAAGACCTCAAACGACGCGATTTCACCATCAACGCCCTAGCTTTGGATGAAAACGGTCAAGTCATCGATCTTTTTCAGGGTCTAAATGACTTGGAAAAGCGGATTTTGCGGGCCGTTGGAATAGCAGCAGAGCGCTTTAATGAAGATGCTCTTCGTATCATGCGGGGCTTTCGTTTTCAAGCTGCGTTGGATTTTGACCTGGAGCAAGATACTTTTGTAGCTATGAAGGATTGTGCTCCCTTGCTGGAAAAAATCTCTGTAGAACGAATTTTTATAGAGTTTGACAAACTCTTACTGGCTCCGTTTTGGCGCAAGGGCTTAGAGGCACTCTTGACAAGCGGTGCCATAGAATTTTTGCCAGATTTGAAGGGAAGCAGAGCTAAGTTAGAACAGCTCTTTGAATTGGATTTGGACTTTTGCTTTTCAGTATCTGAACAGGCTTGGGCAGCTCTTTTATTAGCATTGAAAACACAGGATGTTCAACGATTTTTGAGAATTTGGAAAACCTCTCGTGAATTTGCCAAAAGAGTAGCAGATATTGTTGAAATTGTGACGATTCGCTCAGAACGGGACTTGACCAAGCGTGACTGCTATGATTACGATATAGACTTATTGCTACAAGCAGAGGAGCTTCGACAGGCGCAAGGTTTGGCAGTGGACTTCTCTGCGATTCATAATCTTGATGTCGGTCTAACTATTCATAATAAGCAGGAAATGGTGGTCAATGGTGGCATGCTGATACAGGATTTTGGCTTTAAGCCCGGACCAAAACTTGGCCAAATTCTGAAAGAGTTGGAATACGCTATTGTAGACGGCCGTTTGCCTAATGATCTAGAGGCTATTTACGCCTATATCAAGGAGAGAAAATGAGCGATTTTATCGTTGACAAGCTAACCAAATCAGTAGGAGATAAGACTGTTTTTCGGGATATTTCCTTTATCATTCATGACCTGAATCGGATTGGTCTGATTGGTGTCAATGGAACAGGAAAGACAACGCTGCTGGATGTGTTGTCGGGCAAGTCGGGCTTTGACGGAGATGTCAGCCCTTTTTCTTCTAAGACAGGCTATAAGATTGCTTACCTGACTCAGGAGCCTGATTTCGATGAAGAGCAGACAGTGCTTGACACTGTTCTATCAAGTGATTTACGGGAAATGCAGTTGATTCGAGAGTATGAGCTGCTCTTGACGGCTTATGATGAAAGTCAGCAGTCTAGGCTAGAAGCGGTTATGGCTGAGATGGACTCGCTACATGCTTGGGAGATCGAAAGTCAGGTCAAGACGGTCCTGTCCAAGCTTGGTCTGACAAATCTATCTCTCAAGGTTGGCCAGTTATCAGGAGGCCTTCGTCGCCGAGTGCAGCTGGCCCAGGTTCTCTTAGGCGATGCTGATTTGCTCTTACTGGATGAGCCGACCAACCACCTAGACATTGATACCATTGAATGGCTGACCCATTTCTTGAAAAATTCAAAGAAAACCGTCCTTTTCATCACCCACGACCGCTATTTCTTGGATAATATTTCAACTCGGATTTTTGAGTTAGATGGCGGTCGCTTGATTGAATACCAGGGAAATTATCAAGACTATGTCCGTCTCAAGGCAGAGCAGGATGAGCGGGATGCTGCCTTACTTCACAAAAAGCAGCAGTTATACAAGCAGGAGCTATCCTGGATGCGGCGTCAGCCTCAGGCTCGGGCAACTAAGCAGCAGGCTCGTATCAATCGTTTCCATGATCTCAAGAAAGATTTGGCCGGTCAGACGATTGATAGCAATCTGGAAATGAACTTTGAAACCAGCCGTATCGGAAAGAAAGTCATCGAATTTCAAAATGTAGACTTTGTTTATGATCAGAAGCCAATTCTCTCTCAGTTCAGTCTTTTGATCCAGAACAAGGACCGCATTGGGATTGTCGGAGATAACGGTGTCGGCAAGTCGACCTTGCTCAATCTGATTGCCGGTAAACTTCATCCTCAGGCTGGTCAGCTTATTATCGGAGAGACAGTCCGAGTGGCCTATTTCTCTCAACAGATTGAGGGCTTGGATGAGTCTAAGCGGGTCATTAATTACCTGCAAGAAGTGGCCGAGGAGGTCAAGATAGGCAGTGGAACGACTTCCATTGCAGAACTCTTGGAGCAGTTTCTTTTTCCTCGTTCTACTCATGGGACTTTAATCGAAAAGCTTTCTGGCGGAGAGAAAAAGCGGCTGTATCTGCTCAAGCTTCTCTTAGAAAAGCCAAATGTCTTGCTTCTTGACGAGCCGACTAATGATTTGGATATTGCAACTCTGACGGTACTGGAGAACTTTCTGCAAGGCTTTGCAGGTCCAGTCATTACAGTCAGCCACGACCGCTATTTCCTAGACAAGGTGGCCAGTAAGATTTTAGCTTTTGAGAATGGAGTGATCAGAGAGTTTTTCGGCAATTACACGGATTATTTAGACGAAAAAGCTTTTCTGGCAGAAAGCTCTGCTATTTCCCAAAAGACTGAAAAGGAAAAATCGACTAAAGTGCGTGAGGAGAAAAAGCGCATGTCCTACTTTGAGAAGCAGGAGTGGGAGTCTATCGAGGACGATATCGAGGCGCTGGAAGAGCGAATTGCTGAGATTGAAGCGACTATGCAGGAGAATGGATCTAACTTTGCTCGCCTGTCCGAACTCCAGAAAGAACTGGATGAGCAGAACGAAAAACTGCTGGAAAAATACGAGCGCTATGAATACCTGAGTGGGTTAGAGTAGAAAATCAAAAAATTAACTTAAAAGCGTAGGAAGTTTTCTTTCCTACGCTTTTTTAGTTTGATTCTATTCCCACTCAACGGTTGCAGGTGGTTTGCTGGTGATATCATAGACGATGCGGTTGACGTGGTCTACTTCGTTTACGATACGAACAGAAATTTTTTGTAAGACTTCCCAAGGAATCTTGGCAAAGTCAGCTGTCATGCCATCGACAGAAGTGATAGCACGAATAGCAATTGTGTAGTCGTATGTGCGTCCGTCTCCCATAACACCAACAGAACGCACACCAGTATTGACGGTGAAATACTGCCAAATATCGCGGTCAAGACCGGCCTTAGCGATTTCTTCACGAAGAATAGCATCAGACTCACGAACAGTTTCTAATTTTTCTTCAGTGATTTCTCCCATAACACGAATAGCAAGACCTGGGCCTGGGAACGGTTGGCGCCAGACGATTTCATCAGGCATACCAAGCTCTGTACCTAAGGCACGAACCTCGTCCTTATAAAGTGTGTTCAGCGGTTCAATCAGCTCAAACTGCATATCTTCAGGCAGACCACCCACGTTATGGTGAGACTTAATAGTCTGAGCGGTATCAGTACCAGATTCAATCACATCGGTATAAAGAGTTCCTTGTGCCAAGAATTTCACATCTTTCAGTTTGCTGGCTTCGTCGTCAAAGACATAGACAAATTCATTCCCAATGATTTTGCGTTTTTGTTCTGGATCAGAAACACCTGCGAGTTTATCAAGGAAACGTTTAGCTGCGTCTGCTTTGACGATATTTAGTCCGAATTTTCCGCCCAACATTTCCATAACTTGATCAGCTTCGCCTTTACGTAAAAGACCGTGATCAACAAAGATACAAATCAATTGGTCGCCAATAGCTTTTTGCAAAAGAACGCCGACCACAGAAGAATCAACCCCACCTGATAGGCCAAGAAGAACACGTTTGTCGCCAACAGTCTCACGGATTTGTTTGATCTGCATATCAATGAAATTGTCCATTGACCAGTCGCCTTTGGCTCCACAGATATTTAGAGCAAAGTTGCGAAGAATATCATAGCCAAACTCAGAATGGCGAACTTCAGGGTGGAATTGAATCCCATAAATCTTCTTAGCAGGATGTTCAATAGCTGCAAAAGGACAGTCAGCAGAAGTACCAGTGCGGACAAAGTCAGCTGGAATTTCAGTTACCGCATCCCCATGGCTCATCAGAACCAACTGTTCTTCCGGTGTATTCTCAAAAAGAGGAGAAGCAGTGCGAGTCAATTTAGACTGACCGTATTCGCGGTTTCCAGCATCACCAGCTGGCACTACCTTACCTCCTAATTTATGAGTCAAAAGTTGCATCCCATAGCAAATCCCTAAAATTGGAATGCCTAACTCAAAAATTTCAGGATCAATATCAAAGGAACCGTCTTCATAAACAGAGTTTGGTCCACCAGAAAGAATGATTCCGACAGGATTGATCTCTTTTACCTCTGCAGCGGAAATTTTATTACTCTTTAATTCAGAAAATACCCCAATTTCACGAATCCGACGAGAGATGAGCTGGTTGTACTGGCTGCCGTAGTCCAATACGATAATTTTTTCGACATCTTGCAATTCAGATTTAGTCATCTTTTTCCTTCCCTAAAAGAAATTTATTTTTCCTTATTTTATCATAAAAGAGAGGCTTTTTCCAATGCCATGAAGTAAATGTTGACTTTTATTTCGATTGATAATACAATATTTTTAAAAGGAAATCTAAAAGGAGATCACTATGCTCCCTGCTTATTTACAAATTCATGATCAAATCAAAAAAGAAATTGATGAAGAAGTCTGGCAAATCGGGCAGAGATTGCCCAGTGAGCGAGACTTAGCTGAGACTTTTCAAGTTAGCCGAATGACTCTTCGCCAAGCTATCACACTCCTTGTAGAAGAAGGAGTACTGGAACGCCGAGTTGGAAGCGGAACATTTGTTGCCAGCACGCGCGTTCAGGAGAAAATGCGAGGCACTACCAGCTTTACTGAAATTATGAAATCTCAGGGTAAAACCCCTTCTAGTCAGTTGATTTCCTATCGGCGTACTTTACCAAGCAAACAAGAGGTCGAAAAGCTGGGAATAGAAAAGACGGAGAATATCATTCGAATGGAGCGGGTTCGCTACGCAGATAAGCTACCAGTGGTATACGAAGTAGCTTCAATACCAGAAAAGTTTATTAAAAATTTTAACAAAGAAGAGATCACCAGTCATTTCTTTCAAACTCTTCAAGAACATGGTTATAAGATTGGCAAATCTCAACAAACGATATACGCCCGCTTGGCTAAGGAAAAAATCGCCCATTATCTTGGAATCCCGAGAGGTCATGCCATTTTAGCCTTGACTCAAGTATCTTATTTCGAAGATGGGACAGCCTTCGAGTATGTAAAAAGTCAATATGTCGGCGAACGTTTTGAATTCTATTTGGAAAACAACTAATTTACATAATTTTAATTACGTCACACCCTTAGAAATGCAAGGGTGTTTTTTAAAACCCAAAAAAAGATTAATTTGAATTACCTTAAAATATTTCATAAAGAAAAGTCATTTCCACTGTGAGTAACTAGAGTTTATCAGCCTTTTTTGGTATAATATTTCTTATGGAAATCGAAAAAACAAATCGTATGAATGCTCTGTTTGAATTTTATGCTGCTCTATTGACTGATAAACAAATGAATTATATCGAGCTATATTATGCGGATGATTATAGCCTCGCTGAAATAGCAGAAGAATTTGGTGTCAGCCGTCAGGCGGTCTATGATAATATCAAACGAACAGAGAAAATTTTAGAAGACTATGAAATGAAGTTACATATGTATTCTGACTACATTGTTAGGAGCCAAATCCTGGAGGAAATCGCTGAAAAGTATCCTAAAGATAGTTTCTTGCAAGAGCAAATTGCAACTCTATCCAGCATTGATAACAGAGACTAATCATGGCTAAACAAGTTATCTACAAGAGAATGTCTTGCTGGCTGTTGGAGTCGGAAGAACCTTTCCCTGCTAGAGTGCAAATCATCTCCCCTGATGATCTTTCTAAAGCAATGAAATTAGGATTCAGTTGCTGGGGATATCCAAATGAGATTATGAAAGAAATCTCTACCAAAGAATACGAATGTTTAAGTCGTCATGGACGATTTCCACTAAATTGATTGAAATAGAAACTAGGAGAAATAAAAAATGGCATTTGAAAGTTTAACAGAACGTCTGCAAAACGTCTTTAAAAATCTGCGCAGAAAAGGAAAAATCTCAGAGAGTGATGTACAGGAAGCAACCAAAGAGATTCGTCTAGCCCTTTTAGAAGCCGACGTTGCCTTACCAGTTGTCAAAGAATTTATCAAAAAAGTTCGTGAGCGTGCAGTCGGTCATGAGGTTATCGATACCCTCAATCCAGCTCAACAGATTATCAAGATTGTTGACGAAGAGCTGACAACTATCCTGGGTTCTGATACTGCTGAAATTATCAAATCACCAAAGATTCCGACTATTATCATGATGGTTGGTCTGCAAGGGGCTGGTAAGACTACCTTTGCTGGAAAGCTCGCTAATAAGCTCAAGAAAGAAGAAAATGCTCGTCCGCTCATGATTGCGGCGGATATTTACCGGCCAGCAGCTATTGATCAACTGAAAACACTGGGACAGCAAATTGATGTACCTGTCTTTGCTCTGGGGACTGAAGTTCCAGCTGTTGAGATTGTCCGTCAAGGTTTGGAACAAGCCAAGGCCAACCACAACGACTATGTCCTGATTGATACGGCTGGTCGCCTTCAGATTGATGAAAAGCTCATGCAGGAGCTATCTGATGTCAAAGCGCTGGCTAATCCCAATGAAATCCTCTTGGTTGTTGATGCCATGATTGGTCAGGAAGCAGCTAATGTCGCTCGCGAATTTAACAGTCAACTGGAAGTGACCGGGGTTATCCTGACTAAGATTGATGGTGATACCCGTGGCGGTGCAGCACTGTCTGTCCGTCAGATTACTGGTAAGCCTATTAAATTTACTGGTACCGGTGAAAAAATCACTGATATCGAAACCTTCCACCCAGACCGTATGTCTAGTCGGATTTTGGGCATGGGAGACATGCTGACTCTGATTGAAAAAGCCTCTCAAGAATACGATGAGAAAAAATCGCTTGAAATGGCTGAAAAGATGCGGGAAAACACCTTTGATTTCAATGATTTCATTGATCAATTAGACCAAGTGCAAGGCATGGGGCCTATGGAAGATTTGATCAAAATGCTACCCGGTATGGCTAGCAATCCTGCTCTAAAAAACTTTAAAGTTGATGAAAGAGAAATTGCCCGCAAGCGAGCTATTGTTTCTTCAATGACACCTGAAGAACGTGAAAATCCTGATTTATTGACACCTAGCCGTCGTCGTCGAATTGCTAATGGCTCGGGAAACAGCTTTGTAGACGTCAATAAGTTTATCAAAGATTTCAATCAGTCTAAACAATTGATGCAAGGTGTTCTCTCTGGTGACATGAGCAAGATGATGAAGCAAATGGGACTCAATCCAAACAATATGCCTAAAAACATGCCAGGAGGCGGTGCAATGCCAGATATGTCAGCACTTCAAGATATGATGGGTCAAGGCGGCATGCCGGATATGTCAGCTTTGGGAGGAGCTGGTATGCCAGATATGAGCCAAATGTTTGGTGGTGGCCTAAAAGGGAAGGCCGGAGAGTTTCTGATGCGTCGAAGTATGAACAAAATGGCTAAGCAAATGAAGAAGAACAAGAAGAAGCGGAAATAAAACGATAATATTAAGGCTAAGGGAATTCAAGTTTATTCTTAATTCTCTCTTAGCCTTTTACTTTTCATTCACTAATCAAAGGTAACTTATTTTATGAAAAATCTCATCATTAATAATATCATTCGCTTTCGTAGAATGGGTATTGTTCAAATAGGGCAGAAAACTCTTGTTTCGTTATTTCCCTTTATTATTCTTGTTGCCATTACGCGAATTATTGGAGATTCTGTATTCTCTTCGTCTGGTTACATCAACATGCTTCTTAGCATTTCCTCTTGGCTTCCTCAGTTTCAAACCATTGGACTTTTCCTAACAAATTTTTCTTCTCTTTTAGGAGGAGCAGTGGGGCTCTTAACAGCCTACTTTAGCGCAAAATATACAGCAGGTTATTATGGAACTTCTGGAATCACAGCTTTCTTCTTCAATCTGATTCTCTATTCTAGAGAACTTTTCACTGCACCGCTTAATGACGGTGTACTAACTAGGGTTAATTTCCCAGTATCTACAAATCTTATTTTTGCTATCTTCATTGGTTATCTTGTTGGGAAAATATTTGACTGGACTGCTTCAGATAGCGATGAGAAAATCGTAGACGAACATTTTAATTACCAACCAAAGAGTATTCGACCTATTTTCTATTCACTCGTCTTAGCTGTATTTTTAAATATCCTCTTGGCTTTAGCTAATTACTACAATCTATTTACAATCATCAATCAATTTTTTAGCTCTCTTGTAACCAGTAAGAGCAATCTTATTGCGACTTTTATAAACACTATCTTCCTTTCTTTATCTGCTTGGTTCGGAAATAGTGCGTCTTTTGCAAATCTGCAATTTACAGACGATCCATTTGCTACAAGCAATTTAAACTATGTTCTGACCAATAAGACTAGCGTCAACATTCCCTATCCCTATACTCAAACAACGCTCTACCAAGGATTCGGTGGTTTTGCTGGTGTTGGAGCTCTATTAGCCTTAGTCATCGCTATTTTGCTGGTAGCTAAAAATCAAAGAAATAAGCAAGTTAGCCTTCTGAGCTTATTGCCTTCTCTCTTCAATAATGGTGCTCCTATGATGGTTGGTATCCCAATCATGCTGAATGTGATTTATTTAATTCCGTTTATTTTAACCCCCTTGATTAATATGCTTTTTGCTTATGGGGCTCTAGCCTTGAAACTCATGCCTCCAGTTGTTTATCCAGTTCCTGACGGCACACCAAGTGTACTTTACGCCTTTATCGGATCTGGTGGAAGTTTAAGAGCTTTTGCTTTGGGTATATTTATCTTCATCATTGATGTCCTGATCTATATTCCTTTTGTGAAACTCAACAATAGAATCCAGGAAGATTTACAAAAAGAAGGAGAAGTAGATGTCAAAACAGATTAAAATCGGTTTAGCGCTGGCCTTGACCTTTATTTTGGTCTTAGCCATCCCTTCTTACTCTTGGACCAGACAAAACATCAAGGCTATTGAAAAATTTCATAATTCAAAATTATCTCCCATCATCATGATTCCGGGCAGTTCCGCAACTGAAAACCGCTTCGATGGCTTAGTAAAAAAGCTAAATCAGACAAAAAAAGGAGTCAAGCACAGCCTTTTAAAGGTAAAGGTTTGGAATGGCGGACGGATTACATATAGTGGCTCTATCTCTTCAAAAGATAATGAGCCAGTTATTGTTGTAGGATTTGAAAATAACGCAGATGGCTATAATAATATTAAAAAGCAAGCCAAGATGTTTCATGCAGCCTTTGCTGATCTGCAAAACAAGTATAGTTTTAACAATTTTAAAGCATTTGCTCATTCTAACGGTGGTTTGATTTATACAGCTTTTATAGAAAATTACCTCAATGAATACGATGTAGATTTAAAGACTTTGATGACTGTAGGAACACCTTATAACTTTAATGAAACGAATATCAATAACAAATCAGAAATGCTGGCTGATTTTATCAAAAATAAAGAAAATATCCCGTCTACTTTGATAATGTACTCTGTTGCTGGAACCATTACTTACGATTCAGACGAATTAGTACCAGATGCCAGTGTCTCTGCCGGTAAATACATCTACCAAAATCAAGCTAAAAGTTATACGGAAATCACTGTTACAGGAGAAGATGCTCAGCATTCTGACCTCCCCACCAATGACGAAGTTGTTTCCCTAGTGAACCAGTATATCGTTAATTCTCAAAAAGAAGAGCAAAAACAAGCTCCAAAATAAGAAAATATAGCCAATAAAAATATGAAAAATAGTCTTACAAAAATACTTCAAAAATTCTTAAAATTTTTTTTAGCCATCTTGAACAATTTTTTCGATAAATTTCCTAAAAAAGTCATAGAACATCTGCCAACTAGCAAGGTCAAAATACATCCTATTATCATGATTCCAGGTAGTTCGGCGACAGAAAATCGCTTTAATCGAATGATAAAAAAGCTCAATCGAAATCAGCATTCACATCATAGCCTTGTTCGGATTAAAGTTTGGAATGACGGACACATGACTTATCGGGGGCATTTGAAGCGTAAGGACAGAAACCCCATTTTTGTGGTTGGTTTTCAGAATAATCGTGATGGTTATGAAAATATCAAAAAGCAGGCCGCAATGTTTGACACTGCTTTAACAGTTTTAAGAGAGAAGTATTCTTTTAACAGTTTTAAGGCGCTAGGGCATTCTAACGGTGGTCTAGTTTTTACGGTATTCCTGCAGCAATACCTGGCAAACCATTCTGGGTTAGAGATGGAAAAACTCCTGACTATTGGTAGTCCTTATAATCTGAATAAGAAAAACATCAATCATCGAGTTGCGATGCTAGATGACTTTATATCTAACCAAGAAAATCTACCTAAGAAGTTGCAACATTTGTCAATTATGGGAATCTTTTTCCGAGACGGTGACGGAATTGTCCATAAAAGCAGTGTAGAGGCTGGGAGCTTGATTTATAAAGGAAAGATTGCTTCACACAGAGAAGTAGTCATCGTAGGGAAGGATGCTCATCATTCCTCTCTACCACAAAATGAACAAGTAGTTGATTTGATTAGAGAGTTTTTATTGGGATAATGTTAAACTAAAACTGATAATAAAATATATTACATAATTTTATTTCTGTAAAATAATTAGAAAGACACGAAACAATGAAAACAACAGACATTCTTCATAGATATTATGGTTACTTTGATCTGATAAATGAAAAATGAAACGAAGACTATGAAAGCATATTGATTAAGCCAAAGGATAATCAAGCATATAAAAGATGCCGTTTGGCAAAGAAAACACCCAAAAAAGAAGGCTACTTGACGGTATTTTGAAAAAAAGACCTAGACAACAAGAATATTCCTTATACTGATAAAGACTTGGGTGATGAACTGGTTATTGTCGTCATCGACGATTATCATTGCGGTTTATTTATCATTCTCAAATAGATGGCTATCAGTAAAAAAATTCTTTCTACAAAGGATTGTAAAGGAAAGATGGCTATGCGATTTTATCCATCCTGATACACAAATTTAAATAAAACAGCTCTGATAACACAAAAATGGCAACTGGATTATTTTCAAAAATTCGAATTAGAAGAATAAGTTTTAGGTAAAACAAGACAGAATGTAGTTTCTCAATTCTGTCTTGTTTTTATTATCTATTTTTGTAATAAGATTGGACTATATATGCCCTCTTACATCTTTCCGAAAAACTATAATTTTCTTGAAAAATATATCTAGATATGCTATACTACTATTATAGAAAAAACGGAGAAATATGATGAGGCGTGAACTGTTATTAGAAAGAATTGATAAACTCAAGGCTACTATGCCCTGGTACATTCTGGAATATTACCAGTCTAAGCTGGCGGTGCCTTATAGTTTTACAACCCTATACGAATATCTCAAAGAATATGATCGCTTTTTTAACTGGGTGCTAGAATCTGGTATAACGAATGCTTCGCATATTGCTGAGATTCCTCTCTCAGTCTTGGAAAACATGACCAAGAAAGACATGGAGGCTTTCATTCTGTATCTGCGAGAGCGGCCACTTCTCAATGCCAATACAACCCAAAACGGTGTTTCCCAGACGACCATCAATCGGACTCTTTCGGCTTTGTCCAGTCTCTACAAATATTTAACTGAGGAAGTTGAAAACGAGCAGGGCGAGCCCTACTTCTATCGAAATGTGATGAAAAAGGTTGCTACTAAGAAGAAAAAGGAAACCCTGGCTGCTCGTGCAGAGAATATTAAGCAGAAGCTCTTTTTAGGTGATGAGACGGAAGAATTTCTCCAGTATATTGATACGGAGTACCCTAAGAAGCTCTCTAATCGAGCTCTGTCCTCCTTCAACAAGAACAAGGAACGTGATCTAGCCATAATTGCCTTGCTACTAGCCTCTGGTGTTCGTCTGTCTGAAGCTGTTAATCTAGACCTGAAAGACATCAATCTAAAGATGATGGTCATTGAAGTGACTAGAAAAGGCGGGAAAAGGGACTCTGTCAATGTTGCTGCTTTTGCCAAGCCCTACTTAGAAGAATATCTAAACATTCGGAGCAAACGATACAAGGCCGAAAAAACTGATACAGCCTTCTTTTTGACTGAATACCGCGGCACTCCTAATCGAATCGATGCTTCCAGTGTTGAAAAAATGGTGGCCAAGTATTCTGAGGACTTCAAGGTGCGAGTGACACCTCACAAACTCCGCCACACACTTGCTACACGCTTATACGATGCAACCAAATCTCAAGTTCTTGTCAGTCATCAGCTAGGTCATGCTAGCACTCAGGTAACAGACCTCTACACTCACATTGTCAATGATGAACAAAAGAATGCTTTGGACAAATTATAGCAAAGAGGCTGGGACAAAAGTCCTAGCCTCTCAATTGTTTTTGGATTGTCGAGCAAGACGCAGTGGTTGAGTGGGCTCTACTACGCTGATTTCATCAGCTTTTACAGCCCTACTCAACTGTGCGGAGGTGGGACGACGAAATCGAATTCTAACGAATGACCGATTTCTGTCCCACTCTCTTTGCTTAATTAATGATTTGTCCCCATACTTAGCGTTTCTGGAAGAGTGTTGCCTCCATCAATTACAATTTGAGAACCGGTTAGATAAGAAGATTCATCACTACCTAGAAAAGCAAACAACTCGCCAACTTCTGTTGGTTTTGCCAATCTTTTCATTGGGACTGCTGAAGCAATATCTTGGATAGGTTCTTCTGGATTAATAGGATTAGATTCAAGAGCCATTTTTCAACCATGGGTGTTTGAGCATAGCCTAATTGAGTACAGTTTATCCGAATATTTTTGTGGGCGTATTCTACTGCTAGTGCTTTTGTTAAACCAACAAGAGCTGACTTTGTCATTGCATAAGCCACTTCCCCCGCATCTGCCACAAGGTCTCCAGTGACAGAAGAAGCTATGACGATTGAACCATATCCTTGTTTTAGCA
Organism: Streptococcus gordonii; assembly: GCF_001578795.1. Classification (GTDB taxonomy): domain Bacteria; phylum Bacillota; class Bacilli; order Lactobacillales; family Streptococcaceae; genus Streptococcus; species Streptococcus gordonii_A. The sequence goes on along the minus strand of NZ_KQ969106.1, from coordinate 566,061 downwards.
TAGGTTTTAAAAAAGCTTGGCAACTATTCCACACACCTTTAATATTGACGTCAATATGCTGATCACGTATTTGGTCAGACATTTGATCAAATGGTGTCAAGCGACAAATACCAGCATTACAACAGGCAATATCTAGGCTACCAAACTTTTCAAGTGTTAAAGTGACTGCTTCTTCTAAGTCTTGTCTATTACTAACATCACCTATAAAACTAATAATATCTTGATGGTAATGATCTCTTAACTTCTGAGCAGTTACTTCGACGTGAGGATCTAAATCAAAAAGACATAATTTTGCGCCATATTTGGCATAGACTTGAGCAATTCCTTCACCTAATCCAACAGCTGCACCAGTAATTAAAGCAATTTTTCCGCTTAATTTATCCATAGCTAGTAATCCTTTCTAATAAACTTGATTGGCGTTGTATTCTCTTTTAGTTTAATACTTTGTGAAAATCTTTTCAAACTAAGGATGTTTTTTATTTTTATAATAAAAAAATCAAGAAGATTTTACTTCTCGATTTAAATTTAAAAGATTTTTACCCTACAACAGCTTCGGCAATTTCTTGTTTGCTGATTCCAGCGAAGTAGCGGCTGATATCAATCGTTTCAAGAGCTTCAAGGACATCTTCTCGTTCGTATTTAACACCACGTAACACATCTTCTACTGCTACTACGTCTTCAATACCAAAGAAGTCACCATAGATTTTGATATTCTGAATCTTAGATTCAACAACATTGGCAAAGATTTCTACCTTACCGCTGGTAAACTTGATGCCACGACGCACATTATATTCAGGTGATTTACCGTAGTTCCAGTCCCAAGTTCCAAACTTGCTATCTCTGATTTGCTTAATTTCTTCCAGTTCTTTTTCAGAGAAGACATATTCTGTCATCTCTGGATATTCTTTTTTCATGTAATCTAGAAGTAAGTCACGAAATTCTTCGACAGTAATCTTTTCTGGCAATTCATTAACAATATTTGTCACGCGTGCACGGACAGATTTAACGCCTTTTGATTCGAACTTGTCTTTAGAAACCTTAAGCGCATTTGCCAAGACAGACAAATCAACATCAAAGAGCAGGCAACCGTGATGCATGATACGGCCGTTGATATAAGCTTGCGCATTACCACAGAACTTCTTGCCGTCAATCTCCAAGTCATTGCGTCCAGTAAATTCAGCTTTTACTCCAAGCTCTGCCAAGGTATTGATAACCGGCGTAGAGAAGCTCTTGAAGTCGAAGGCACGGTCTTCGTTTTCCTTAGAGATAATGGTGTAGTTGAGGTTGTTTAGATCGTGATAAACAGCTCCGCCGCCACTGATACGACGCACAACTTCAATGCCATGCTCACGAACATAATCACGGTTGATTTCTTCGATGGTATTTTGGTGACGCCCAACGATGATAGAAGGCTTGTTAATCCAGAGCAGGAAAATTTCATCCTCATCTAAGAGGTGTTTGAAAGCATATTCTTCCAGAGCAATATTAAAAGCTGTATCATTTGAGTAATTAACAATGTATTTCATAATCTTCCTCTTTATACGATAGAGACTGGAACAATGATTTATGCCCAGTCTAATCTATCTTTTAAATTATTTTTTCTTAGGTGAGTGAACTGCCAATCCCAGTACGTCAGCAAACGCTTCGTACATGACTTCTGAGAAGGTTGGGTGACCGTGGATAGTCTTAAGCATTTCTTCGACAGTAATTTCCATTTCGATGATGGTTGATGCTTCATTGATCAATTCTGCAGCTGCAGGACCAATAATATGAACACCAAGTACTTCACCATATTTCTTGTCAGCAATGACTTTAACGAAGCCTTGAGCCACATCAGAAGCGATAGCACGGCCATTAGCAGCAAAGTTAAACTTACCAATTGCTACATCATATTTCTCACGAGCTTGCTCTTCTGTCAAACCAACTGCTGCCACTTCTGGCAGAGTGTAGATAGCTGCAGGTGTCAGGTTGAGTTTAGCAACATGGTGGTTACCCTTCAGAGCATTTTCAGCAGCGACTTCTCCCATACGGAAGGCAGCGTGAGCTAACATCTTAGTACCATTGATATCACCCGGTGCGTAAATACCTGGAACAGAAGTTTCCATGTACTCATTGACCTTGATACGACCACGATCCAATTCAAACTCGACCTCACCAATACCTTCTAAGTCTGGTACACGTCCGATAGAAAGCAAAGCCTTATCTGCAAGAATATCTTCTTTTCCTTCAACCTTGATACGGAGTTTGCCGTTTTCCTCGATGATTTCTTTCAACTTGGTTTCAGTAAGGATAGTCATGCCCTTGCGTTCCAAGATGAGACGAAGGTTTTTAGAAACTTCCGCATCCATGGCTGGTACGATGCGGTCCATCATTTCAATGACAGTGACTTTTGAGCCAAATGTCATGAAGGCTTGTCCAAGCTCAATACCGACAACACCACCACCGATAATTACCAGATTTTCAGGCACTTCGTTCATTTCTAAAATATCATCGCTGGTCATCACAAGAGATGACTCCATACCTGGAACATTGATCTTGCTAACTTTAGAACCACCAGCAAGGATGATTTTCTTGGTTTCAAGCAATTCTGAACCATTCACCAAAACATTCTTATCTTTTGTAATGGTACCAATTCCCTTATGAACATCTACGCCATAGCTGCGAAGAAGTCCTGCAACACCGCCAACAAGCGTATTGACAACCTTGTTTTTAGTTTCCAAAACCTTGTCCATGTCTACTGTGAAGCTTGGGTTTTCGATGATGATTCCGCGGTTAGCAGCGTGACCAATGTTTTCGATGATTTCAGCGTTGTGAAGGTAGGTCTTGGTTGGGATACAGCCACGGTTCAGGCAGGTTCCGCCGAGTTCGGACTTCTCAACCAAGGCAATCTTGCCACCCAACTGAGCTGCTTTTATAGCTGCCACATAACCAGCAGGACCGCCGCCGATAACAACGATATCGTAAGCATCATCACTCTTATCATCATCTGTGCTTGCTGCCGCGGCTGTAGGAGCTGGTGCTTCCGCAGGTGTAGAACCGCCAGCAGTTGGGATGTTTTCTCCTTCTTCTCCCAAGTAACCGATGACTTCCGTTACTGGAACAGTTTCTCCGTCACCTTTGAGAATGGCAATCAGGTAGCCGTCTTCTTCAGCTTCCAATTCCATGCTGACCTTGTCAGTCATGATTTCCAGAAGGATTTCCCCTTCTTTGACAAATTCGCCGACTTTTTTATTCCATTGGACAATCTGCCCTTCGGTCATATCCACGCCGGCTTTTGGCATAATTACTTCTAAAGCCATTTTTCTTTCCTTTTCTAATTTAATTTTTCATTTGCTGAGTGTTTCGTTTCTTTACTTTTTAAACTAGCAAAGAAAATCTTATACCAACATTGAAATTGGATCTTCAATCAGAGCCTTCAAATCCTTCATAAACTTAGCTCCAGCCATTCCGTCAACTACACGGTGATCAATGGTCAAGCCAAGGCTCATAATTGGACGAATAACAATTTCGCCATTAACAACGACAGGTTTCTCAACTGTTGAGCTCACACCCAAAATAGCAGAGTTTGGTTGATTAATAATTGGTCCAAAGGACTGTACACCGAACATTCCTAAGTTACTGATTGTGAAGGTTGAATTTTGCAGTTCGCTTGGAGCCAATTTACCATCCAAAGTACGACCAATAACGTCTTTAAAAGCTACAACTAACTCTGACAAGCTCATTTTTTTCAGCATTATAGACAACAGGTGTCATCAATCCATTATCCATACCAACCGCCATAGCAAGATTGACATAGTTATGAGTGATAATAGTCTTCCCGTCTTCTGTCAATGAAGCGTTGATGTAAGGGTGTTTCATCAATGTTTTCACAACAGCAAGCGAAAGCAGGTCTGTGACAGTTACTTTTTTGCCAGTTGCTTCCATGATTGGATCCAACACTTTTTTACGCAAGGCAAGCATTTCAGTCATATCAACTTCATAGTTGAGTGTGAAAGTTGGCGCAGTTAGGTAAGATTCAACCATACGTTGCGCGATAACCTTACGCATTGGTGTCATTGGAATACGCTCAATCTCACCATAAGAAGTGATATTGTCTGGAACTTCTTCCACTTTTTCAATTTGAGCAGGAGACTTGATAGTGTCGTTTTCGATATTTTCAGGAAGCAAGGCTAAAACATCCTTCTTCATGATTTTACCACGATGACCTGTTCCTTGGATTTCCTGCCAAGCAATGTTATGTTCGAGGGCAATTCGTTTTGCAAGTGGCGAAATGCGAACCACGTTTGTGTCTTTATAAGTTTCCACGTCTTCTTTGTGGACACGACCGTTTGCACCTGAGCCAGTAACGTCGTAGAGGTTGATCCCTAGATCATCCGCTAATTTTCTAGCCGCAGGAGTCGCTCTTAGCTTGTCATCAGCCATGACCTCTCCAATTCTATACTAAGATATTAAGGACGTAGAGGGCAATGAAAAAATAGGAGATTGACTCTGTGTTCGATGAACACAAGGAAATCTATCTTTTTTTCGCAGACCTCCGTCCGAATTCAATTACAACTCTACAAGTAACTTGGATACGAAACGTATCTCAAGTTGTTACGATTGCCACTATCTACGATCAACCTAGTAGACCTACTAAGTCATTTATCGGTTATTATCGAACCGATATAAAAGCAACAGATAGTAGTAACCTTATTAAGGTTACATAATTAATTTTATGTATATTTATTCTTTATAGTATGTTTTACAGATTGCATCTTTGATGCTATCAACTGTTGGAATCATTGCATTTTCTAGGTTTTGTGCGTAAGGCATTGGCACGTCTTCTCCGGCACAACGGCGGATTGGTGCATCTAGATAGTCAAATGCTTCTGACTCTGAAATAATGGCTGAAATCTCTCCGATATAGCCACTTGTTTTGTGAGCGTCGTTGACAAGCACCACCTTACCAGTCTTCTTCACTGAGTTAATGATGATATCCTTATCAAGTGGAACAAGGGTACGTGGGTCCACAATTTCAACTGAAATTCCCTCTTCTGCTAATTCTTCAGCAGCTTGAACCACACGACGAAGCATTTTACCGTAAGTAACGACTGTTACATCCGTTCCTTCGCGTTTGATTTCGCCAACTCCAAGTGGGATTGTGTAGTCTGGATCAACTGGCACTTCCCCTTTTTGGTTAAATTCTGATTTGTATTCAAGAATGATAACAGGGTTGTTATCACGGATAGAAGACTTAAGCAGTCCTTTCATATCCGCAGGTGTACCTGGAGCTACAACCTTAAGTCCAGGAATGTGAGTGAACCAAGACTCTAGAGACTGAGAGTGCTGGGCTGCAGAACCAACTCCGTTACCAGCTGCACATCGAACTGTCATTGGAACCTGACCTTTACCACCGAACATATAGCGTGTTTTAGCAGCTTGGTTGACGATATTGTCCATGGCAATAACAGAGAAATCCATGAAGGTCATATCAACGATTGGGCGAAGTCCTGTCATGGCTGCTCCTGCTGCTGCTCCCGAGATGGCAGCTTCAGAAATCGGACAGTCACGAACACGTTCTGGACCAAATTCTTCAAGCATTCCAACAGAAGTTCCGAAGTCTCCTCCGAAAACACCGACGTCTTCTCCCATCAATAGCACATTTTCATCGCGACGCATTTCCTCAGACATAGCAAGGATAATGGTGTCACGGAACGACATTGTTTTTGTTTCCATTATATCTCTTTCTCCTTAGTCTGCGTAAATATCTTCAAAGGCTGATTCAAGCGGTGGAAATGGACTTTCTTCTGCAAATTTAACAGAAGCTTCTACTGCTTCCTTAACTTGAGCTTGGATTTCTTCCAATTCTTCAGCGCTTGCAATATTATTTTCAATGAGGTACTTGCGAAGGTTTTCGATTGGGTCTTTTTGTTTCCACAATTCCACTTCTTCACGGGTACGATATTTACCAGGGTCAGATGATGAGTGACCAAGCCAGCGATAAGTTACACTTTCGATCATGACTGGGCCATTGCCACCACGAACATGATCTACAGCTTTCTGAAATCCTTCATAGACATCAATGACATTGTTTCCATCTTCGATAAACATTCCAGGAATTCCATATGCCGCGCTACGTTGATGGATATGCTCCACATTGGTCATTTTCTTGATATCCGCAGAGATTCCATAACCATTGTTAATACAGTAGAAAATAACAGGAAGTTTCCAGATAGAGGCCATGTTCACCGCTTCGTGGAAGACACCTTCATTGGTCGCACCATCTCCAAAGAAGCAGACTACAATCTTACTAGTCTTCTGCATTTGCTGAGTCAACGCTGCCCCAACTGCGATTCCCATACCGCCTCCGACGATACCATTGGCACCAAGGTTACCTGCATCAAGGTCAGCGATGTGCATAGACCCCCCTTTTCCTTTACAAGTTCCAGTGTACTTACCGAGGATTTCAGCCATCATTCCATTGAGGTCGATCCCTTTGGCAATAGCTTGTCCGTGCCCACGGTGGTTGGATGTAATCAGGTCATCTGCATTTAAAGCCAGCATAGCTCCAACATTAGCCGCTTCTTCCCCGACAGAAAAATGAGTCATACCGGGAACTTTTCCTTTTTTTACTAGTTGTGCAATTTTTAAGTCCATACGACGGATTTCTTCCATCTTACGGAACATCTCTAATAGAAGAGATTTGTCTAAAGTTGCCATATTATTGCCTTTCTAAGCTACAATTTACTATTATATTTTAAACAATTATGAAAACCCTGTCAAAGTTTATGCTTTTTGTCATTTCACAAAGAAAAACCAGTCTATCCATTGAATAGACTGGTTCTAGAAGTTTAATTAGAAATTTCACAATCTTTTTATGCTAGATTAGTTTTTAGCTTTTTTAAACTGTTAAATAATAGAAATGAATGATTTAGCTTAGTCTGCTTTTTTCGCGAAATCTGCAATCATTTGCTCCATTTGATCACGACTAGGAGTGGTCAACATATATAGATAGTCTCCTTGTAGCTCTGCAAAGGCAGCTGGCATATCTTTTTTTACCTTGAAGTTATCTCTATATTTCTCCAGCAAATCTGCTTCAGCATATGCATAATTAGTTGAAGCGCGACGCGAAGTAGCAAGACAGAACTGCGGTGCCATGTGTGCAGCTGGGAAAGGCTCTCCTGCTACGATAGCCGCATATCCTTTGTAAAGATCAATTGAATGAGCATAATTGTAGACATCAATGGTAAAACCACCCGCAGGACGGTTATTGTACTCAATTGCAACATAATCATCCCCATCACGGAAGAACTCAATATGGAAAAAACGCTCTTTCATACCGAAGACTTTAACAATTGCTTCTCCGTAAGCACGGAGCTTGGGATCCATATCCTTGAGGACGTAGTAGGAATTATCCATCTTATAGATCATCAAATCTAACGGTGTATGGGCATAGTCGAAGGTAGTTGAAAAGACAATCTTACCATCTTTATCTACCAAACCATCAAATGTACAAATCTCACCTGACTGAACAAACTTTTCAAAGAAATAAACTGTTTCTTGATTCCATTCTGATTTGAAATGTTCTACGTCTTCTTTCGTCTCTAATTTAAAAGTCGCTGCTGCTCCTACACCATTATCTGGTTTAGCTATCAAGGGTAAACCAAGTTTATTAACAGCTAAGTCAACTCCTGAAAGAGTCTTAACGACTTGTCCAGGAACAACAGGAACGCCAGCCTTTTTAAAGAGTTTTTTCATTTCAGACTTAAATTTTGTTTTCTTCAAATCTTTTGGCTTAGCTCCAAAGACATTAAATTGTTCACGTAGCTGAGCATCCTGCTCCAACCAATACTCATTATGAGATTCAATCCGGTCAATAGGACCATGTTTATAAAAGAGAAAGGCAACAGCTCGTTTCACTTCATCTATATTTTCAAGATTTTCAACTCGGAAATATTCTGTCAGAGCGTCTTTTAAAGGTTGATCTAATTGGTCATACGGTTCCTGGCCAATTCCCAAAACATTTATACCTTGATTAGCTAATTCAATTGTGAATTGTTGAAAATTTTGAGGATAATAAGGGGATATAACGATATAATTCATAAATGACCTCCATTAAAGGTTGAGTTCGTTAAGGAAATATGGCATTTGCTTACGCCACCAGACCCAGTCATGAGCCACATCGTGGCCCCATTCAGCAAACCAAGCAGGAATCTGTTTATAATCAAAAGCTCTTTTCAAAGTGTAAAATGATGGCAATCCATCCGACTCCCAAGCTCCATGCCCAGTGCAAACAATGATATCTGCCTGTCGATAACGATCAATAAACCAGCCATCATTTTGATTCCAAATATAGTCAGCTGGAGAGTTCTGATAAACAGCCTCATCGTTCCCATAATCACCTAAAAAATATCGTGCATCATAGACACCACTAAGAGCAATTACTTTATTGAAAACATCGGGATGTTGAAGGAAGAAATTCATAGCGTGATAACCACCCATTGAACAGCCGGTTGTCATCATAGGATCAAACCAGCCCGTTTTATGTTTAATAAAGGGAATGGCTTCTTGGATGACATAGTGTTCATAAGCACGATGCATCTCTGCTCTATCGTGCGGGCTCTTCCAATCTGCTAACCAGCTTTCACTATCAACACTGCTCAAAGTAAAAAATTGTACTTTACCAGCTTCAATAAAACCAGAGCAAGCATCAATCATGCCAAAGTCTGCATATTCATTATGACTTCCACCAGAAGAGGCAAAGACCAGAACAGGAAGACCAGAATGCCCATAGCGATTAACATACATTTCTCGATTGAGATTCCCACTCCAATGACTTAAAAATTCAACATGCATTATAGACTCCCTTCTTTGATACATTGAGATCATTTCCTATAGACTGTATTTACCACTGCTCACTTAAAAAACGAAGGCAATCAAGTAAATGTTCTGACCAAGCAATCTCGTTATGTTCGGCACCAGCCTGGATTTTTAAAACAAGATTGTCAATATCTATACCAGCAACTAAGAGCTGACGATAGTATTTAACAGATGAATCAATATAAGCTTGTTTTATATTACCAGCCATCAAGGTTTTATCCGTATCATCTGCCTCATCGGTTCCAACATAAATAAAGACACGCTGATTCAGTTTAAGTGATTGACGCTTGATATAGCGATCAAAATCTTCTTGATGAAGCCAATTAGCGGATGAAAAAACACCGAGACAGCCAATTTGATCTTCATATTCAACACCCATAAACTGAGTAATATTGCCACCTAAAGAGCTACCGATCATAGCCGTATGTTTGAAATCTGATTTGGTTCGATAATTTTCATTAATAAAAGGTTTGACGACATCCATAACGAACTCAGCGTACTCACTTCCCTTGCCACCAAAAGAAACACCTGGAATATTCATTTCTTTATACTTCCATGCCGAGTATTCATTCATTCGATTGACTCCATCATTATCAATTGCGACGACAATCATTTTTTCTAAATCAGGATTGCGTTTGATAATGGGAATAATCTTCCAAGAATGACCGCTGAATGACTCTTTACTATAAAGAACGTTTTGTCCATCATGAAAATAAACAACAGGATAACTTTTTCAAGATTCTCTGAGTAATTTTTCGGTAATAAGACACGAACTCTACGTTTTGTCTGGCTATATGGGACAAGAAGTTCATGAGTTTTCATATCTAGGTAAAAATAAGATTTGTTCATTATCTGAAAACTTTCTATTTCCAATAAATTTTATCTATTATAACACAAAAAAGAAAAAAAGTCAGGTTTTCCTGAACTTTTTTTAACTAAATCTAATCAACGTACGTTTCTTCGTCTTTATTCATCCAAGCATATGGAAGACCAATCAACAGACCACCACCAATTACATTACCAATAAATGTAATGCTGAAATGCCTTAAAATATTGAAAACATCAAATCCTTGGACCTGACTAGCAATCTTATTGAAAGCAATCAATGAGAAAGAAGCAAAGTTTGCAGCCAAGTGTTCGTTAGTCAAAAACACGAACATATATATAGCCGAAATGACGATCCACATTTTTGCTGTAGAACTCTTAATCAATAAGAATGATAAAATAGCAACATTTACAAAAATGTTAGCCGCAATAGCTTCAAATAAGACCACACTATTACCACGACTTAGCTTATTTGCAACAACCGTTCCAACGAAGCCATCCGGTGTCAATCCAGCATAAGCTACTGTTTGGTTGAAAATCCAACCAATAATTGCCGCTCCAACAAGATTAAAGAAAGTACAGTACAGTAAAATCAGCAAGGCTTTAGAAAACTTGATTTTTTTCAAAAAAGTTCCTGCAGTCAAGTACATCATGTTTGATGTTGTTAACTCAGCGTTTAAGAAGAGGATATATACCAATCCCCAAGCAAATATGAACGGAAACAGGAGACGTCCAGAGCCTGGTACTATCTTGTTAATAACGTCTGCAGCAATCGCTCCTGCAGCAGTACTTAAAGTTAGAAAAGCCCCAGCATACATAGAACGAACAGCATACTTTGCCTTACTACTATCAAATAAGGCCTCTTTCTTCTGACAAGCAAATGCAACCTTTGTGATAAATGACGATTCTGCCATACTAATTTCCCCTTAAAAAATATTACGACCATTATATCATAAAATGAAGAATTACGAAATCGTTTTCTTGAATTTTAAGAGAAAAAAAGAATTAGGATCTTTTCCTAACTCTTTTCCTACTTTTTCGTTTAACGATTCGCCCAAGCGACGTCTTCATCCAATATTTCTTGACTAGTATACTGCTGACGATAAATATTATAAACAAGATCGCCACTGTATGCTTGCTGATAACTGGGAGTATCATATTGAGTCAAGTTATACTTTTCAATAATATAATTTAATTTTGCATTATAACTTGAATCTGTCGCATAAACACCTGTTAAAGCTGCTGTTGCATCTTGATAACTAGTCGTATTGCTCTTCCAAGCATTCGCATAATAACCTTGGCGAAGAATTGCTACATAATCCTGTAAAGATTCATAATAACTTGGGTAAGAACGGAATTCTGCATCAATATTATATGCATTTCCTTGACCATCATCTTCCCAAGTAAGCATTGTAGCAGACTGGCCACCGTAGTGTCCTTTTACACCAAAAAGGTTGTAGTGAGGCGCTGAGGCCAGGCCTGAGCGACCTGAATTACTTTCAAGAATAGCTTGAGCGATCATTACAGAAGCATATAAGTCATTTTCCTGACCCAATTGACGAGCTGATTCTGCTATCTGAGAAATAAATACTTCAGTTGGATTGTAGTATTGAACTGTTTGTTCTTCGTTAGCATCAACTGACTTTGTATTGTTTGCTAGTAAAGCACTAATCATAATAGCAGACATAAATACTGTCATCACTGCTAAAAGTGCACTCATTTTCTTCTTCATAGTCTTAACTCCTAAAAAATACTACAATAATTGTAGCATAATAAATAATGACATAAAATGCGAATTGGTTACAATTTCATGACAGTTTTACTTTTTCTTAGTAAAAAAACAGTAAGTTTTCTTCTGTTTTTTTGTTATTTATTAACTTTTTCTAAGATTGCATCCCAAGATGCATCTATACCAGTTTTATCTACTGATGAAAAGAGAATAAATGTATCAGCCGGATCAAAATTTAGTTTTTTCTTGATTGCCGATTCATGTTTGTTCCATTTCCCACGAGGAATTTTATCTGCTTTTGTTGCTACTAGAATCACTGGAATTTCATAGTACTTCAAAAATTCATACATTTGAACATCATCCGCACTTGGATCGTGTCGTAAATCTACTAAACTGACTACAGCTCGCAGATTCTCTCTGCTGGTCAGGTATTCTTCAATCATTCTTCCCCATTTAGCACGTTCAGTCTTTGAAACCTTAGCATAACCATAACCAGGAACATCAACAAACCGAAGTTTATCATCAATATTGAAGAAGTTTAACAATTGAGTTTTCCCAGGTTTCCCAGATGTACGCGCTAAATTTTTACGATTAAGAATCGTATTAACAAAACTTGATTTACCAACATTAGATCGACCAGCAAGAGCGATTTCTGGAATATCATCTTGAGGATAGTGAGATTTATTAGCCGCACTCAGCAAAATTTCTGCATTATGTGTGTTAATTTCCATATTTTGTCCTCAAGCAGTCTCTAAAGTTGGTTTATCCGTACCATCAACGGCTTCCTTCGTGATTCTGACAAGTTTAACATTTTCTTTACTTGGAACTTCAAACATAACATCCATCATAGTTTCTTCGATGATAGAACGTAGACCGCGGGCCCCAGTTTTGCGCTCAATGGCCTTGTTCGCGATTTCCTGTAAAGCATCATCATCAAACTCTAGTTTAACATCATCGTAAGACAAGAGAGCCTGGTATTGTTTAACCAAAGCATTCTTTGGCTCGCGAAGAATACGAACCAAGTCGTCTACTGTCAGTTGTTCCAGAGCAGCAAAAACAGGCAAACGACCAATTAATTCAGGAATAATTCCAAATTTTTGAATATCTTCAGCAATAATAGCTTGCATGTAGGACTCGTTTTCATCAATAGCTTTGTTATTTTGACCAAAACCAATAATTTTCTCGCCCAAACGTTGTTTTACAATTTCTTCAATCCCATCAAAGGCACCACCAACGATGAAAAGAATATTTTTGGTATCAACCTGAATCATTTCTTGCTGCGGATGCTTGCGACCTCCTTGAGGCGGAACACTTGCTACAGTACCCTCAATAATTTTTAAGAGAGCTTGCTGTACTCCTTCACCTGATACATCGCGCGTGATGGAAACGTTTTCACTCTTTTTAGCGATCTTATCAATCTCATCTACGTAGATGATTCCTCGTTCTGCACGTTCAATATTGAAATCAGCCGCCTGTAAAAGTTTTAAAAGGATATTTTCAACATCTTCTCCGACATAACCAGCCTCTGTTAAAGCTGTCGCATCAGCAATTGCAAAAGGCACATTTAAACTTCTGGCCAAGGTTTGGGCAAGAAAAGTTTTTCCAGAACCCGTTGGACCGATCATTAAGATATTTGATTTTTGCAATTCAACATCATCTTCTTCACGGCTGTCGTGAAAATTAATGCGCTTGTAGTGATTATATACCGCTACAGCTAGCGCTCTTTTAGCGCGTTCTTGACCGATGACATAATGGTTTAGAATATGCAATAATTCTTGAGGTTTTGGAACCTCTGACAAGTCAGCTAAGACTTCTTCGGCTAATTCTTCACGGATAATTTCTTGTGCCAATTCTACACACTCATTACAAATAAAAGCGTTATTACCCGCAATAATCTTTTGAACCTCATCTTGGCTCTTCCCACAGAATGAACAATATACCATCATCTCTTCATTACGATTTGTAGGCATAATACTAGTCTCCCTTTAAAATATATTCGTCAAATTAAAATAAAGTCATATAAAAAGCGTGAATACTATTCACTAAATTTGTAAAAGCATTAAGCAAAAATAAAATGGACAAACCATACCGCCTTTTTCTAAAAGTTTGTACGGAACAAACAAGGCAAATGGCGCACAAAAAGGCCGTAAAAACCCCAAAAACACTTCTTTCCACTTTTTATGAACCCTTTCTTTCTAGAATCTTCACGGTAAAATCATAGGCATTCTTGTCATCTTTAGGATGAAACTGGCTACTTACTTCTCTAAATGCTCTTAAGTCAAAATCCTTTGGAAAATAAGTATCCCCTTCAAAACTAGCATGAATTTCAGTTTTAATAATTTCATCTAAATGATGCTGAAATAAGGAAAAAATTTGACCACCACCAATGATATAAAGATTTTTCTCCTGTTCCTCATACCACTTTAAAACAGAAGGCAAGTCGTGAAATATTAAGACAGATTCATTTTCAACAGTATAATTTGGATCCTTAGTCAGAATAAGACTTGTCCGGTTTGGTAAAACACGCTGATCCATACCATCGAAAGTCACTCTTCCCATTAAAATAGCATGACCAGAAGTAATTTCTTTAAAGTGCTTTAACTCTGCTGGTAAATGCCAAGGCAAGGATTGATTTTTTCCAATCAGCTCATTTTGATCTTGTGCCCAAATCGCCGCAATCTTTTTAGTCATTTTATAATCCTTTTAATTGATATTTCTATTCTATCAAAAAATATAAAAAAAGACTTGATTGGACTACCACTTCTCTTCATTTATTTCCAAGTTAAAACAGATAAAAATTCGATAACCATTGAGGTTATCGAATTAAACTTTGGATTTAAGATTTATTTTTTCGCCTTCATAAATAGAATGTAAACTACCAAAAGAGCTAAAACTCCAAATGCAGAAATATATAATACTGTAGAATCTGAT
>NZ_KQ969106.1:548470-550511 GCF_001578795.1 Streptococcus gordonii | reverse complement strand
TGATCGTTTATGCTCAACAGAAGCAGTCTCAGTCTCAGTATTATCAATATTAGGATCTACATCACAAGCATCTCTCTTGTTTGACTTTTCCTCTGTAGCAGTCTCTTCACTACTTGTTTGATTTTGCTTGTTTTTAGGCCCTTTTCCATGGCAGCGAAGAGCAAGAGATTGCCGTTTCTCTCTTAAAGTCTTCTTGTGATTTCGAGATTCAGTTTGTTTCAAATCATCAAGCACTTCAACTGAAGATTGCTCTCTCTTCTCTACTCTCCAGTGATTTAAGTGAACTTGATCATCAGCTTTGACTTCTGCTACTTGGAAGAATAAGACAAGAATTGCAAGCGAAGCGATAGATAATGCAAGAACCCAAGATTGTTTTGGTCTATGCATCTTTAAAAAACCAGCTATCATATTAGCGCCTCCAAAGGTAAGCGTTTGCAACAGTTATATCTATTGTCATTATACCACTTTATATCTTTCCTGCAATTATCTGCTACGAAAGAAAAATCCCACCGAAAAAGCTTCGGCAGGAATTATTGAAATTAAATTGCTAAATCAAATTTGAGCTGAGGTTTAACTGGATCATAGTCTAATAACTCAAAATCTTCTGCTTTGATATCAAAGAAATTGGTCCCATCTGGCACATTTAAAACGAGTTTAGGCTGACAGTCGCTAGGTTCTCGACGCAACAGCTCCTCCGCCTGCTCGAACTGATTGTCATAGATGTGCAAGTTATTGATAAAGTAAAAGAACTTGCCTACCTTCCAGCCAAAATGCTTGGCAACCATCATCTGCAGAGCCACATACTGCATAGCATTGATATGGTGAGCAACCAACATATCATTTGACCGCTGAGTCAGAGTCGCATCCAGATAAATGTCTCCATCAACTCGTCGAACGTCAAACATTGTTTGGAAAGCACACGGGAGCAAGCCTTCTGTTTCTTCAAAAGCTTCATAATCCCATAGAGAAATGATGTTGCGACGATTCCATGGATTAGCTTCTAGTTGTTGGAGAATTTTATTGATAATATCATGCTTCTTAACAACCGCTCCGTAACGCTGACCAATGGTACCCGTATCGCTAACTTCCCAATCATTCCAGTAGTGAACATTATACTTGTCGTTGAGCAGTCCTAGACTATTAGACTGGTCTTGATAAATCCAAAGGACTTCCTTGATAGCAGACTTAATGGCAATAGGACGCAGAGTCGTGATTGGGAATTCTCCCTTGCTCAAATCATACTCAGCAAAAGAACCAGTGATGTATTTGGAATTGGCCACATTTCCATCCTTGTAGCGAGGGCGAGCATTTTCAGAGAATACTCCCTCTTTTAATATTCTTCTAATATTTTCTTTAAAAATCGTATCAGCTTTTGTCATTACTTCTCCTTCAACAGTAAACAACTTCTAGTATAACAAACTTCCCATAAAAACTCTCCCACAGAGTCTGCAGGAGAATAAAAATGAATTTTAAAATTATTGAAGAACCAAGGATGCTGCACCGATAACACCAGCATCATTTCCTAGAGTTGCCAAAGCTAATTTTGTTGATGTACGAACCTGAGGAAAGGTATTTTCGTCATAAACTTTTTGGATTCCTTCTAACAAGAATGGTCCCGCAGCTGATACACCGCCACCGATAACAATCGTAGATGGATTAAGGATTGAGCCAATATTAGCGCAGGCAATTCCTAGGTAACGTGAGAAGTTTCGGTAAACAATGAGGGCTAACTCGTCTCCTTCTTTCGCTAAGTCAAAGACTGTTTTAGCTGTGACATCTTCTCCATTATCGATAAGTTTCTTTAATTCAGCCTCACCAGCATACTCATCAGCATACCGACGAGTTAAGTTGACAATACCCGTCGCAGACGCAACGGTTTCCAAACAGCCCTTCTTTCCGCAAGTACATGGAACTGGCTGATCAAAATCAACAGTAATATGCCCAAGCTCTCCTGCTGCACCGGCAACGCCATGAAGAAGTTTACCTTCAGCGACAATACCGCCACCTACACCAGTTCCTAAGGTCATAAAAACAACATCAG
>NZ_KQ969106.1:546384-547702 GCF_001578795.1 Streptococcus gordonii | reverse complement strand
CATTCCAATTCCCAAGAAATGATCTGCTGTTAGCTGAAGCAAGTCCAAACGATGAAGAATAGATTCAATCATATCATCAACGATATGGCTTCCTTCATCTAAAATATTTGTTTTTATAGACCATTTTTCTTGAATTTGTCCTTCTTGAGTTAAAATTGCAAATTTGATGGAGGTACCACCAAGGTCAATACCAATGATTTTTTTAGACATTGTCCTCTCCTCTGATTCTTTTATTCCACCCCATTATATCAGATTTTTTTAAAGTGGAAAAGGTTTGCATAAAGAAAATATAAAAAGAGTCCTTAAAGACTCATAATTAGTGTAAAACTCTCTATGCTTTTATTTTATTCCTTTGCTAAGAAAACTGGTTGAAGCTAATTTTCTATCATTTTCTCCACAAAAAATCTATTAAAAGCTGGTCTACTTCAGAGTTCTCATGCAATCTGCTATGCTGGCCTCCACGCCCAGATATTTTGACTTCCTTATAGGATTTAGCATGATTGATTAGCAAATATTTTAGCGCTTTTGATGAAATGTTTAGGACTGATCCATCTGTATTTCCACCAATATCACCATAGATATTCAGAACGTCTATTTGTTTGTCAGGATAAACCTCTCTTAATCCAGTAAGTTTTTGATATTGTTCATTCATTGCAGAAGGTTGTCCTGTTTGAGGATCTAAGCTCAAGTTCGATGGAAGATTCCAATTCTCTAGACCAGCTACATGGTTCGCCAAATTAACCTGCTTAGTCAATTTAGGTAGATTTTCTTCACTTCCATATTCTAAAAGGTAATAAAGAATGGACATATTTCCCATAGAATGCCCCACCATCTTCATTTCTTGAAATCCATAAATTTGCTTAAGTTTTTCGACTACTGCTTTAGCATATGCTGCATCTTGAAGATAGTCGGGATTTCGGTTGTCCTCATATTGAACCATAACAATTGGATTGATTGCACCTTTGGGAATACGGCCTCTTAAAGTGACCTGACCCGTTCTGTCAACATTCGCTTGAATTATTGTTTCTGTTACACCAGCCTTTCTAGCTGATTCTGTCATATGTCTTTCCGCATTAGCACTGGAACCATAACCGTGAAAGAACAAGGTTGGGGTGGTAGATTGGACAAACTCATTTGATCTAAGTTTTGTATTGCTATTATTCAGAAAAAACAAGGATGAAAAAATAATAAAGATGAGTAACAAAAGGAGAACGAAATATTTCTTTTTCATATGAATCCTCCACCTTAATTTTGTACCAAATTATATCATATATCAATGATGGCTACAAGTAAATGAATTACTGATTTATATCAATAA
>NZ_KQ969106.1:531963-546275 GCF_001578795.1 Streptococcus gordonii | reverse complement strand
AGGCGCATGATGCGCATTATTCATCTTGACCTGGCGGAATAATAATAATTTCCCCCATTGATATAGAGCTCTGGGCCGTGGAAAATCGAAATCAAGTTATAGTAGCCATAGGTCTTTCCAGTTACATTTCCTAAGCTTGGTGCTACTACTTCTTTGGAATATTTCTTGGCCAGCTCCAGTGTATTTTCGCCACCATTTTTAGCGACGTAGTCGATATAGGCCTGACCGAAATTATAGGCTTGTACTGCTGTCCAAACATCCACCTTTTTCTCACTGGCCAACTCCAGGTTATCAGATAAGGTCTGAACGCCCTGGCGAATACTTTCTTTGTTGTCCCTGATGGCATTGGTCTGACCAGTCGCGCTTTCACTGGACTGCATGACATCAGTGTCTTTTCCCTTGGTCTCTGTATAAATCATGGCCAGTACCAATTCTTCATTGGCCACTGTATCCTGCTCGTCCAGCACTTCTCTGACTAGAGTTCGATACTTCATAACCTGCTTGACATCATGATGAACCTGATAAATCTTGTAGCCAGCAAAGAGCACAAAAAGGACTAGAATCAGTCTTCTTAGAAATTTAAACATTATTTATTTTGGATATCCTCGATGTTCTTAATCAAAATAGAATAGGTCCCGTTGTCGTTTTGGATAAATTCTACCGACTCTGCGTCCTGATAGACATTATTAGGAACGATGAGCTCAATTCCATTTGAAAGGGAGAGTTTCTGATTTTCGAACTTTTTTTTCTGGCGGCTGCTGTCAATCTCATCAAACTTGACTGGCTCAGGAATAGCTTCCTTGACTTGGTCAATAAAGGTAAGTCGGGCAGTCAGATTGCTGTCAAAAAGATCATCGGCCAATTTTTCAGGTGACAGTTCATCATTTTCTTCCAGATTTTTGAAAATACTGGATTTGACCTTAGACTGGAACTGAAAATCGTCTTTATTAAAACTTTCAGCAACCTTCTGAGCTGTTTTCTCTAAAGTTTTAATTGATTTCTTGGCTGAGATTGTCGGATTGACCTGCAAGAGATTATCTGACATATAATTGAGAAAAGCACCGTTGTGCTTGATGCGTTTTTCAATCAGGTGGTACTTGCGAGATTTGAGATTGATGACCAAAGCCTCATCCGCACCTGTACCAAAGCCAGGCAGATTGTTCTGAGTTAGTTTGATAGGATTGTCCACCTCACCACCCAAGTGAGTCAGAGTTTCCCGCAGAGCAATCCGCAGAAAAGCAAAGTGCTCCACACCCTCTTTGTCAAACTGGACAAAAATCAGATCGTTGGTTTTCTGGTTTTCACTGACTGAAAACTCTTCCCGCCAAAGCTTAGCGACTGTTACTGATGTTTCCAATAAGTCATCTGAAATCTGGGCTAAAAAGATGTTTTCCGGATCGAAAACACCTGTTTTAGCATCGTCAGAATAGACCCGCTCAATCTTCTTGCGCAGGTATTCTTCAATCTTGGGAGTAATGTTGAGAAACTTATCCGCCAATAGCAGTTCGGTATCAGCTGGGCTGAATTGATGAATAATCGCTTTTTTTACGTAAATATCCATCTTAGTTCAAGCCCTCATAGAGTGGAAAAGCGTCTGTCAATTCGCGAACTTCAGCACGTACCTGATTCAGTATCGCATCGTTTTCAGCATTTTCCAAGGCCTTGATAATAAGCTCTGCTACCTTGATACTTTCTGTTACGCCAAATCCTCGAGCTGCAATAGCTGCTGTGCCGATACGAATTCCGCTAGTCTTAAACGGTGACAAAGTTTCGTATGGGATGGAGTTTTTATTAAGGGTAATATTGACTTCATCCAAGAGATTTTGAGCGACTTTCCCATTTTCTACAACCTTAGTGACATCCACTAAGAAAAGGTGATTTTCAGTTCCATCAGAAATCACACGGAACTTGTCATGTTGACGAAAGACTTGGGCCATAGCTTGGGCATTATCCAAAATTTGTTGAGCATAAACCTTGAAAGCTGGATCCAGTACTTCTTTAAAAGCCACCGCCTTGGCTGCAATGACATGCTCTAATGGTCCGCCTTGAATGCCTGGGAAGATAGCTGAGTTAATTTTCTTAGCCAATTCTTCATCATTTGTCAAAATCAATCCACCGCGAGGTCCGCGCAAGGTCTTATGGGTGGTTGTCGTTGTGATGTCTGCATAAGGTACAGGGCTTGGGTGGAGGCCTGCAGCGACTAATCCAGCGATGTGAGCCATATCTACCATAAGCTTGGCACCTACCGCATCAGCAATTTCCCGGAATTTTGAAAAATCAATGATATGAGAGTAAGCTGAAGCACCTGCTACAATCAGCTTAGGCTGAATCTCTTTGGCTTGTTTGAGAATGGCATCAAAGTCCAGCAATTCAGTTGCTGGATCAACACTATAGGACACAAAATTATAGGTTTGACCAGAGAAGCTGACTGATGCACCGTGAGTCAAGTGGCCGCCCGCAGACAAATCCATCCCCATAACTGTATCACCTGGCTCAATCAAAGCCATATAAGCAGCGCAATTTGCCTGGCTGCCTGAGTGGGGTTGCACATTGGCAAACTTGGCACCAAAGATTTCCTTGGCACGTTCAATTGCCAGACTCTCAATCACATCCACTACATCTGTCCCACCATAGTAACGGCGACCTGGGTAGCCTTCAGCATACTTATTGGTCAAAATAGAACCTTGAGCAGCCATGACAGCTTTAGAAACGACATTTTCTGAAGCAATCAGCTCAATATTATGTTGCTGACGTTCTTCTTCTTTTGCAACTGCTTCCCAAATCTCTGGGTCAAATGCTTTGTAGTCTTCTTGGTCAAAAATCATAAGGTGTCTCCCTTCTTTTGCGAAAATAGGACCCAAGGTCCTAAAAGTTAAAATTTTATATCATTTACTTGGGCTAGAATATCCTCGCGAGCAATCGCTCCCTGGCGTAAAATAAGAGCCTTTTCTCCAGACAAGTCCAAAATAGTTGAATCCTGACCTGTCAAAGCAGCATCATCTTCTACTCCCGAGACTTGCTCTTGAAAATCCATCACAATCTGCTGAAAAGAAGTTCCACTAACTTTTCCAGAAAGATTGGCGGATGGACCAATCAAGGGACCGTACTTGCGAATCAAGTCCAGTGTAACCGGATGTTTAGGAATCCGAAAGCCAACAGTATCCATACCTGAGTTTATCCAAGTCGGCACTTGGTCATTGGCTTGGAGAATAATAGTCAGTGGCCCAGGTAGAAAGGCTTGGTAGAGTTGATTTAGGTAAGTAGGCTGATTCTTAGAAAAGGCATAAATCTCTTCTAAGCTAGCCACATTAAGATTAAGAGCCTTGTCGCGAGGTCTTCGCTTTAACTCATAGACTCGCTCAACCGCCTCTTCATTCAATGCCTGTGCAAAGAGCCCATAAACAGTTTCTGTTGGCAGGACAACTGCTCCGCCTGCTGCCAGAGTCTTTTTCTATTTTATCCATTGTCCATCGCCACCATTCTATCTTTGCCAAATTGATCTTTCAGAACTCGGATTCGTTTTTGCGGGAAGAATTGTTTCAATAAATCCACGACACCGACTCCTTGCTTGTAGCCAATCTCCAGATAGATTTTTCCTTTTTCTGTCAGATAGTCCCCTGCTTGCTCAGCCATTTTTCGGTAGATGGCATAGCCATTCTCTCCAGCAAAGAGAGCCATATGAGGTTCTGAGGCTAAGACGTTAAGTCCGACTTCGTCCTTATCCGCTACTGAAATATAGGGCGGGTTGGAGACGATGATGTCAAATTTCCCTTGAATTGCATCCAAGCAGTCAGATTGGACAAAAGTGAGGCTGAGTCCACATGACTGAGCATTTTCTCTTGCCAAGGAAAGAGCGTCTTCCGAAAGGTCAGAAGCAGTAATCCGCCAGTCTGGACGGCTGTTTGCCAGTGCAAGAGCAATGGCTCCACTACCCGTTCCTATATCCAAGATAGAAAGAGAATTTTCAGGATTTTCTGACAAGATTAGTTCCACCAGCTCCTCCGTCTCAGGCCTTGGAATCAGAACTCGCTCGTCCACCTTGAGAGTCAGGCCGTGAAAGTCACTGCTGCCAATGATATACTGGGCCGGCTTATGAGCAAGCAGCTGCTCTTGAATTGCTTTTAGCTGTTCACGGTCTTCCCGACTTACTTCTGCGCGAAGTTTAAGAACAAAATCGGTAAAGGAGAGCTCATTGAGCACCCTATAAACGAAAGACAGGCTTTCTGCTTCTTCTCCCGCTACTACTAGCTCCTGCTCTAGCTCAGCCAAATATTGAGCCAGCATCATTATTTATTCAGCTCTTCTAGTTTTTGCGTTTGGTCATAGAGAACCAAGGCATCAACGACTTCATCCAGTTTACCAGCTAAAATCGTGTCCAGTTTTTGCAAGGTCAGTCCGATACGGTGGTCTGTTACCCGGTTTTGCGGGAAATTATAGGTGCGAATCCGCTCTGAGCGATCACCAGTACCAATTGTAGACTTGCGTTCTGCATCCTGCTCATCTTGAGCGATTTGAGCAAAGTGGTCTGCTACACGAGCTCGGATGATTTTCATAGCCTTATCCCGATTCTTCTGCTGGGTACGCTCTTCCTGCATTTCAACTTTGATGTTGGTCGGCAGGTGGACAATACGAACCGCAGTCGCAACCTTATTGACATTCTGTCCGCCGGCACCAGATGCATGGTAGATGTCAATACGAAGATCTTTAGGATCAATGTCGTATTCTACTTCTTCAATTTCTGGCATAACCAAGACAGTTGCCGTAGAAGTGTGAACGCGACCTTGGCTTTCAGTCACAGGAACTCGCTGTACACGATGAGCGCCCGATTCATACTTGAGTTTTGAGTAGACCGACTGACCCGAGACCATAGCGACTACTTCCTTGATTCCACCTACACCATTATAAGAGGCTTCCATAACTTCAAAGCGCCAGCCTTGGCTTTCAGCATACTTTTGATACATCTGCAAGAGGTCCCCCGCAAACAACTGCGCTTCGTCTCCTCCCGCTGCACCACGAATTTCAAGGATAATATTCTTATCGTCATTTGGATCTTTAGGTAAAAGGAGGATTTTAAGCTTTTCCTCGTATTCTTCTTTTTCAACCTTGGCATCTTTTAGTTCTTGCTTGGCCATTTCTTCCAAGTCAGCATCACCACCAGATTCCTTGATCATTTCTTCAGCATCGACAATGTTTTGGAGGACTTGTTTGTATTCGCGGTAAGCTGTCACCGTGTCACGAGTTGAAGCTTCTTCTTTTGAAAGCTCCATAAAACGCTTGGTATCAGAAACCACATCTGGGTCACTCAATAATTCTCCTAACTCTTCGTAGCGATCTTCAACCGCCTGTAACTGTTCATAAATATTCATAGATTTTTCATCATCTCCTTTATTTCAATCATTCAATTATTAATGTCTGGCTTAAAATAATGTTTGCGACAGACTGGGATATAAGTTTCATTACCACCGATTTGAATCTGTTCACCGTCATACACTGGTTTGCCGTGATCTGTTCGCAAAACCATAGTCGCTTTTCGTGAACAGTATTGGCAGATAGTCTTGATTTCCTCTATCTTATCAGCCAAGAGCAAGAGGTGTTTAGAACCTTCAAAGAGTTCATTGCGAAAATCATTTTTAAGGCCAAAGGCCATAACAGGAACATCTAGCTCATCTACTACTCTAGCCAAATCATAGACATGGTGGCGTTTTAAAAACTGAGCCTCATCAATTAAAATACAGTAAGGTTTTTCTGGTAAATTTTTTATATAGCCCAAAATATCTGTATCGTCTTCAATTGCCATCGCCTGGCGTTTCATACCAATTCGGCTTGATACATACCCAACACCGTCTCGAGTGTCAACTGCGCTGGTCATAATCACAACACCCTTGCCCTGTTCTTCATAGTTATGAGCAACTTTTAAGATCTCAATAGTCTTTCCTGAGTTCATTGTGCCGTATTTATAATATAATTGAGCCATAATCTCTAACTTTTTCTTCTTCCATTCTATAAGTTAATCCATTTTATTGTACCATAATTGGACGAGCATTAAAACCTAAATTGTGATAAAATAAAGTTAAGAAAATAAAGGAGGCAATCCAATGCCATTTGTTAGAATTGATTTATTTGAAGGTCGTACTCTGGAGCAGAAAAAATCTCTTGCCAAGGAAGTAACTGAAGCCGTTGTCAGAAATACTGGTGCTCCTCAATCTGCAGTCCATGTCATCATCAACGATATGCCAGAAGGAACATACTTCCCACAAGGTGAAATGCGTACAAAATAATCTATGACCGCTACTCAAGCGGTTTTTTTATTTGAAAAAAGGCCGTAAATGTACTGACCCCAAAAGTTAGATATTAGAAATCTAACCTTTGGAGAGCAGTTCAAAAACAGCCTCTTATTTATTTTTTCGATTTAAAACAGCGTTTAAAATAATTGCTATAAGACTGGCCATGACAATGCCATTTGAAAAGAACATCTGTAAACTAGAAGGCAGACTGTTAAAAAGGCTACTTCCGTTTAAACCAACCCCAGCCGAAATAGAAACTGCTGCA
Organism: Streptococcus gordonii; assembly: GCF_001578795.1. Classification (GTDB taxonomy): domain Bacteria; phylum Bacillota; class Bacilli; order Lactobacillales; family Streptococcaceae; genus Streptococcus; species Streptococcus gordonii_A. The sequence continues at coordinate 539,726 of NZ_KQ969106.1, read as the reverse complement.
ATTAAAAAATTATGTTCATTGTGCTCGAAATCAACACGAGCCAAGATTTGCATCCCTTGAATTGAAACAAAGCCAAACATGACTAGCATCGCCCCACCCAAAACAGGATTAGGAATAATTTGAGCTAGAGCACCAAATTTTGGTACAAGTCCCAAAAGAACTAGGAAGCCTGCTGCATAGTAGATTGGCAAACGAGTCTTAATTCCAGACAACTTGACCAAACCAACATTTTGAGAAAAACCTGTATAAGGGAAGGTATTGAAGATACCTCCAAGCAAGACCGCTAGACCTTCAGCCCTGTAACCATTACGCAGGCGTTTGCTGTCTATCGAATCTTTGGTAAGATCAGACAAGGCCAAATAAACTCCCGTTGACTCTACCATAGAAACTGTAGCAATAATACACATCATGGCAATGGAAGAAAATTCAAACTTGGGAGCACCAAAGTAGAAAGGTGTAGGAATATGAACAATTGGTGCTTGAGAAACAGGAGTAAGATCTACTAGACCCATACAACCCGCAATAAAAGTTCCAATAACCAGACCAATCAAGATAGAAATAGATTTGACAAAGCCTTTAGTAAAGATATTAATTAGTAAAATAATGAGCACAGTAACAGCTGCTAAGATTAAACTTTGAGCAGTTGGTTTCTCAACATTATTTCCCATATTACCAATCGCAACTGGAATGAGAGTCAATCCAATAGTTGTAATGACAGACCCTGTCACAACCGATGGGAAAAGATCAGCAACCTTTGAGAAAACACCAGAAATCAAAACGACATAGATACCTGACACTATGAGGGCACCAAACATGGCACCACTTCCGTGACTTTGTCCAATCATAATTAATGGAGCCACAGACTGGAAGGCTACTCCTAAAACGACAGGTAAACCAATACCAAAGTATTTATTTAATTGTAACTGGAGAAAGGTTGCCACACCACACATAAAGATATCTGTTGAAATTAAATAAGTCAGTTGTTCAGCAGAATATCCTAGAGCTCCAGCAATCATGATTGGAACCAAAATCGATCCCGAATACATAGCCAATAAGTGCTGCAAGCCAAGAACGGCTGCTTGCGAATGTTTTTCTTCTTTGTATTCCATCTTATGCGTCTGCCTTTCCAAATACAACTTTTCCATTTTCAAACTTTTCAATCCTAGCTAGAGAAACAACTTTTTGTCCGTCATCTTCCAATAATTTTCTTCCAGATTGAAAAGACTTTTCGATAACAATTCCAATAGCTTCCACACTCGCTCCTGCTTGGCGAATAATTTCAACCAAACCTTTAGCTGCCTGTCCGTTAGCTAAAAAGTCATCAATCACTAATACCTTATCCGAAGGACTCAGAAATTTTCCAGCAATTGAAACAGTCGAAGTCACTTGCTTTGTGAATGAGTATACTTCAGCTGTTAAAATCCCCTCAGTCATAGTAATATTTTTAGCCTTTTTAGCAAAAATCATTGGAACTCCTAACGCCTCAGCAGTATAGACAGCTGGGGCGATTCCAGATGCTTCAATCGTCACGACCTTTGTAATTCCTGACTCACGGAACCTATCAGCAAATACCCAGCCTATTTCTTTCATTAAAGAAAAATCAACCTGGTGAGTCAAGAAAGAATCTACTTTGAGAATATTTTCCCCTAAAACATTTCCGTCATGGAGGATTCGTTCTTCTAATTTTTTCATTATATCTCCTTTAAAAAACTAAATAAGGACCTGCTTAAAGCAAGTCCTCATACAACGACAGTAACCTGTTACAAAAGTAACAGGAAACTTGTAAGACTCACTTATTGTTAGATGTTTGGCATCTTGTAGAGACCTTGCCCCAATCATTAGCAAGATAAATAAGTTTTTCTTTATTATACCTTAATGTGCATCGCCATTCCAAATAGAATTCTTAACGATAACATAATCAACTCTAGTTAAACTGTGCAAATCACGACCTCCTGCATAAGAAATCGAACTTTGCAAATCCTGTTCCATCTCAGTCAATGTATCCTGTAAATGACCTTTAGCTGGTAGCAGAATTTTTTTGCCTTCAACATTTTTATAAGCGCCCTTTTGGTACTCAGACGCGGAACCATAATACTCTTTGAATTTATCACCATCGATTTCAATAGTCTCACCTGGGCTTTCAATATGACCAGCAAAGAGCGATCCAATCATAACCATACTAGCCCCAAAGCGAATAGACTTGGCAATATCTCCATGTGTCCGAATCCCACCATCAGCAATAATCGGCTTGCGCGCAACCTTGGAACACCATCTCAAAGCTGATAATTGCCAACCACCTGTGCCAAAACCAGTCTTTACTTTGGTAATACAAACCTTACCTGGTCCAATCCCGACTTTTGTTGCGTCCGCACCAGCATTTTCCAATTCACGAACCGCTTCGGGTGTACCAACATTACCAGCAATGACAAAGGTCTCAGGCAGTTCTTTTTTGATATGTTGAATCATCTTAATAACACTGTCAGAATGGCCATGAGCAATATCAATGGTGATATATTCAGGTGCATCTCCTTTCAGGCTACTGACAAAATCATATTCATAATCTTTAACACCAACCGAAATAGAAGCAATCAAGCCTTTTTCATGCATTCGTTTAACAAATGGCTTGCGCCCTTCTTCATCAAAACGATGCATAATATAAAAATATCCACCTTGAGCAAGCTCTTCCGCTACAGCTTCATCAATAATCGTCTGCATATTAGATGGTACAACCGGCAAGCGGAAAGTGTGATTACCAAACTTTACTCGTGTATCTGCTTCAGACCGACTTTTAACTACACATTTTGCTGGAATGAGTTGGATATCTTCATAATCAAAAACCTGAAAATCATTTAACATAGAGTTTTCCTCGCAATAATCTTAATTTAGACCTACCTATGCAATTTCGCATCGCTACGTCTTTCTTGACGTTTCCTAATGAAGTTTACCATAAAAATAAGATTTAGCCAAATTTTAAACTCTTTTCACAAACTATCGTTCGGATAGAACGAACTAATATCAAATAAGATAACTTTCACATTTTATAAGGTTTTCTTTTCGACTTGCTTCAAACGAATTTGATAAAGGATACCAGTGACAATCAAGCTGGCAATTAAGCCAATCCAGTAGCCATATGGACCTAACTTACAAATATTATCTAAAAATAATCCAAGCGGAAGAGCTACTCCCCAATAGCCAATTAGTCCAAGGTAAAATGGTACTGTCGTATCCTTGTAGCCTCGAAGAATACCTTGTAAAGGAGCCGCAAAAGTATCTGCAAGTTGAAAGAATAGACTATAAGTTAAGAATATGGAAGTCAGAGCAATAAACTCTGAATTTGTTCCATAAAGAGAAGCAACCTGATTTCGAAGTAAATAGAGAAATACAAGCGTAAATCCTGAAATTAATAAAGCTGTAACCCTTCCTAAGCGACAGTATTTTTTTACATCATCATAGCGTTTGGCACCAATTTCATAAGAAACCACAATTGACATTGCCGAAGAAATCCCAGCAGGAAAGGCGTACATAAGATTTGAAAAGTTCATGGCCGATTGATGGCTAGCTATCACTATTGATGGAAACTTGGCCATGATAAGTCCTACAACAGAAAAGATGACAACTTCAGCAAAAACAATTCCGCCAATTGGTAAACCCAGACGTAATCCTTCCTTAATTCCCTCTGTTACCACTCTTTGTCTTTTCCAAAGTTTATAAGATTTAACCTTTGGATGTCTGATTAAGATCAAGACAGAGATGAATAAGAGAACCCAGTAAGCTACAGAAGTTCCAAGACCAGCTCCCGCACCTCCCATTTCTGGAAAACCAAATGCACCATATATCAAGGCGTAATTAAAACCGGCATTTAAGGGCAAAAGTAAAAGCATCAAGTACATGGAGAGGCGAGTTAAACCAAGTGCATCTAACAGTGAACGTACGACACTAAAAAGTAAAAGCGGTATGATGCCTAGAGATAAATACATAAGATAATGCTTAGCCACTACTGCTACTTGATTTTCCAAAGACAAGCTGTCTAAAATTAGAGGAGCTCCAAAAAGAACCAACAAAAAAAGAACAATGGATAAACCAAGCGACAGATAGATAAATTGATAAAAATCTGAGGCAATTTTTTTCTCATCGCCTTTTCCCAAATGATGCCCAACAATCGGCACCAAAGCAGATACAATGCCTGTTAAAAAAGAGAAAAAAGGACTCCACAGACTTGTAGCCATAGATACACCTGCAAGATGAAGTGTATCATACTGTCCAGTCATGGTTGTATCTACGAATGACGCTGAATAATTTGCCAACTGATAAATCAAGACGGGAATAAAAATAGAAAGAAATAACTTCAAGCGCTGACTAAAATGATAGGTCTGATGCATAAAAATCTCCTCTAACCTTCTTTTCTCTAACTATACTATAAGCAAGGATGATAGTCAAAAAGAAAAAGGGTTAATCCCCTTTTTCTTTCTTTTCTTGCGAATCTGCATCTTTTTCATTATTGTTCATAGCATTTTTAAACTCTGAAAACATTTTTCCAATTGATTGTCCAAGCTCTGGTAAACGCTTGGGACCAAAAATTAGCAAGGCTCCTAATACAATAATAATAAGACCTGGCGCTCCAATATCTCTTAAAATACCCATTATTCACTCCTCTTTTCTTTCTTTTTGTATATATAATAGCTGAGCAATAGACTGACTTCATAAAGTAAAATCAATGGAACTGTCATAGCTAAATCACTGATAAAGTCAGCAGGTGTCAAAATAACTGCTAGGACTAACAAAATAAAGTAAGCATACCTTCTATATTGTACCAAAAATTGTGGCTTGAGCAAACCAAGCGATGTAAAAAATGATACTAGAACTGGAAGTTCAAACAAGATACCAAGCGGAATTGTTGTATGAAAGAGAAATGCCAGATAATTTTGGGCGGTAAGCTGTGTCTCAAACAAACCCTCTCCCAGTGAAAGTAGGACTTGTAAAATAGCCGGACTAACCAGATAAAAACCAAAAGCCAATCCCAAAACAAAACAGATAAAGGTCGCTGGTATATAAGCAAAAATTGCTTTTGATTCCCTTGAAGTCAGAGCCGGCCTCACGAACTGCCAAATCTGATAAACCATAAAAGGCAAGGTCACACTAAAAGCTAGCAGGCTAGACAATCTGACGTAAATCCAAAGAATATCATTCGGTCCTAAGACAAGCAACTTCTTTTCAAATCCACTGGTCAACCAGCTATAAATATCACCTGCGTAGATAAAACCAAGTAAAAATACCAGAAGAAAGCAAGCTAAAGTCCAAATGAACCGTCTACGAAACTCTGTCAAGTGTTCTACGATAGTTTGTTTTTTATGATCCATGGCTATTCTCACGATTCTTCCATGTAATAATTAGTACAACAACTACAAATATTAACTGACAAGTTACAACTTCTAGACTTGGATAAATTCCAGCCCAATCAATCGATGGAAATCCATTCATCAGATGGCTTGGTAAAATGTTAGTTAACTGGAGAGCATGAATGCTAACCCCCAGCATTTTAAAGGCCAGAGCATAAATGAGCCAAGTCAGAATCAAAAAGATCCGATGAGGTTTGAAATAGGCAGAAGCCTTATTCATAATCAAAGCAAGGACAAACAAAACAAGAAACGCCAGTCCTATTCCTAGGAAAAAACTTGCCTTATCAATTCTAGGATAGATTCCCGCATAGAATAGAATCGTCTCTGCTCCTTCTCGAAACACAGCGAGAAAGCTCAGTGCAAACATAGAAATGAAACTGCCGGTTGCTGTGACAGCCTTCATCTGGCTTTCCATAAAGTCATTCCACTTTTTAATTGAAGACTTGCTATGTAGCCAAATCCCGACCATAATCATCATCAAGACAGCAAAAATCCCGACTGCACCTTCGATAATCTCACGGTTAGAACCTGAGGATACTGCTGGGAAAAGGAATTGAAGCAAAACAGCAATCGCTAAACTTGCCAAAATCCCCATAACTGCTCCTGTATAAACCCACTTTAGTCCTTTTTTCATCTTGGCTGCTTTTAGTGTTGTAACAAGAGCCATAACGATCAAGAGGGCCTCTACTCCTTCTCTCAAAAGAATGAGCATAGCATCAAAAAAGTTATAGGATGCACTCGTGTCAATCTGCGACAAATCATTAATTAAGGCCTGTAGCTGATCTAGATATTTTTTTTCATTTCCCTTAACCATGATGACTGGTGTTTCACTCTCGACTCGAGTATAGAGAGTGGCGTTGCGCGTGCTGACATCTCCTTCAATGCTTGGCCAGATAGTGATGAATTTTTTCATATTTGAGCTAGCTTCTTGAGTTTTTCCAGCTTTAAATCCATCCAAGGCTTTTTCGAGTAACTGAATGCCATCTTTTAAAGTAAGATTTCCTTCAGTTGTAGCAACTTCTTCGCCCTTTACAAAACTATCAATAGCAGTCTTTAAGTCATCAAAAGAAGATTGAACACTTGAAAAATCAACTGGCTCAGTTTCAATAGCACTTCGTAAAAAAGAAATCGCAGTTTCAATCTTACCATAGTGAGCTGTACTATTATCACGAACAACACCTTCGTTCACCGTCCAGGTCGAGTTCATTTTTTATAAGCTGAACGAGTTTGTTCAAGATTTTTTGCAGAGATAGCTGCCTGTAGATCCGCAAATCTTGACTCTAACCGACTAACTAACTTTTCTTTTTCAGCCTTAAGATCGACTGGGTGTTGCTCCTTATCAAAATTCAAGAGCTCGGACGAAATCTTTGTTAAGTTCTCCTTAGTCACCTCATTTATTGTCAAAGCTTTGCTGACTTCTTTACCAGCTGGTGAATCGTGGTTCTCTAGTTGTTCAAATCCTTCCTTTATCTCATCAACCAATTGCTTTGCTTTAGCCTGGTCGCCTTGCTCTACAGCTCTTGTAGCATCAGTTACCTTTACAAAAAGCTGACTAACCCCTTCTTCAGCAAAAACAGGTTTGGCGAAAAAAAGAAATGCAACCGCTAAGATAATTAGGAGTTTATTCAAATAATTTTTGACCAAGATACTCTCCTTTTTTTACACCAGCAAAGCAAGCAAAGAGGCCGCTACCAATATGTGTTACATATTCATTCATCTTATCCTGAGCTCCAAGATTAGTCTGGACTTTTACAAAACTGTCCGGATTCCTTTGGAAAGCAAGAAAAAGAAGACCTGTATCAAATTGACCTGTTTTCTCGACGATTCCATCGGAATAAGAATAAGATCGACGATAGATTGGTTTGTTTACTTCTTTAGCTAAGCGAACGTGAGAATCAACCGGTAAGAGATCTAAATCAACCTCATCGAATTCATCTTTCTTACCAAATGGGGCACCACTTTCCTTATAACGACCAAATGTATTTTCCTGCTCCTGTAGGTTTGTCCGATCCCAAGTCTCAAGAAACATTTGAATACGACGAACAGCCATATAAGTGCCACCTTTCATCCAGTCGTCACTATCAGTCCAAATTACTTTATCAAAGTCCTTTTCTTTGGTCACGTTGGCAGTTCCATCCTTGAATCCAAAAAGATTTCTAGGAGTTGACATACGGTCTCCAATCGCTGCAAAACCTGATTGACTCCATTTCATGGTAACAGTATTTCTGGCCTTACGAACTAGATTTCTGACTGCATGAAAAGCTACTTGTTCATCATCAGCGCAAGCTTGGATTACAATATCACCACCCGTGTACTTTTCTTGCAATTGCTCTTTTGGAAACGGGGGTAAGTCACGAAATTCTTTAG
>NZ_KQ969106.1:528993-531943 GCF_001578795.1 Streptococcus gordonii | reverse complement strand
GAAACGGGGGTAAGTCACGAAATTCTTTAGGACGCTTCTTTTCCAAGCCCATTTTTTTTCAAAAAATCAGCTGACACACCAAAAGTAAGAGTCAAACGATAGGGATTTAGACCCACTGTTTCACCAGTGTCGCTAGGTGGCAAAAGGGCATTAGAACCATCTTTTTTGACCAATTCTCCATCCACCAACTTGCTGCTATAATCAGTCCAGTCCTTAAACATTTGAATAACTTCTTCTTTGTCGGTACTATGCAAATCAAGCACTACAAAATAGATATTTTTTTGCATTGGAGTCGTAATTCCTGCTTGATGCTCACCGTAAAAGCTGATTTCTTCGCCACCATCGGAAATTTTCTTTTCTTCTTGTGCTTTATTAGCGAAAAAAGCAGAGGCACCAGAAACACCCAGTGCTAGACCAGCGCCTCCAATCCCTGCTTTTTTAAGAAATTCACGACGGTCCATCTTTTTTTTCAAACCATTTTTCGTCGTTTGCCATATCATTACTTCCCGTTTAAAATGACTCCCATTTGGGATAAAGGTTCACCAAGTTTTGTAACAGCTTCTGCTAATTCTTTAGTATCCTCTTTAGTTAAGTCTGTATATAGCTTATAGTGCTGACTATCTGTCATATGTTTATCTAAGAGGCTATTAACATTTTTAAATTCTTTTTCTAAAGAAGCTACAAGCTTTTCGTCTTTATTCTTGATAAGTGGTTTAAAAAGTTGGAAAATTTTCTCTGCACCCTCAATATTTGCACGGAAATCGTACAAATCTGTATGAGAGTAAATCTCTTCTTCACCAGTAATCTTGCTTGTTGCAACTTCATTTAATAAATCAACAGCACCAGTCAGCATCATATCAGGAGTAACTTCTACTGTTGCAATTTTCGCCTTCAATTCTTTAATGTCATTAACCAATTGATGAGCATAAGTTTCTGTTCCAGAAGTTGTATTTTGTTCCCACAAGATTTTTTCAATACGGTGGAAGCCTGACCATCCTTCTTCAGTCTTATTCTCGTCCATATAATCAGCTAAACGAAAATCAATTTTCACATCAGACTCACCAAAACTTTCAGCAATCGGTTCTGATCGCTCATAGCTCATTCGAATAAGTGGATAAATTTTCTTTGCTTCGTCAAGTTTACCTTCCTTAAGAAGAGATTCGAATTTTTCAGTATCAGTTAACAACTGATCGATTTGTCCTTCCACGAAAGTCTTATATGCTAACGTAGCCTTATCTAAAGCCTTCTTATCATCAGACGATAAAGTCACTTTTGCTTCACTACTACTTGAAGAAGTTTTGCTTGTGTTCGTATTTGCAGAACAAGCTGTCATGAGAACAGCTGCTGAAAATAGGACAAGTCCCATTTTTTTCATGGTCAATCTCCTTTAAATTCTAAATAATTTTTAAGAAATTATATCAAAAATTTTATCATTTTTCAATAAATTGTCAGATAATTTAATCCAAATAAAAATTCCCTTGTCAATTTCAAAAAACAAGGGAAGTATATTTTATAGTAATAAGTCTTTTATTTTTCCGATTTCACGTTGTTTAACTACCAAATAAATCGTATCCCCTAAGTAGAGTTTAGTACTTCCGTTAACAGTATTCTTCTTACCTTTATGAATATTCATAACAATCAGAATGTCTGGCGGTAGATTCAAATCCCTCACCTGTCTGTTCGAAATTTTTTCGGAAACAGGGATTTCTATTAAAGTTGTTTCTCCATCATCTCCTATATTATCTGGGAGCATTCTTTCTAACATGGCTTCATAAACTGGTGCTCCGCCTAGTAGATCCATTATAATATAGGCTGTTAAAGTTACGATTGCTAAAGGCATTAGGCTTCTGATATCGCCAACCATCTCAGTTACCAAGATCATGGCTGTCAGGGGAGCTTTTGATATCGCACCAAAATAACCACTCATACCTAAAATGATAAAAATTGGAAATTGATTCCAACTAACAAGGCCAAACTGCACACAGATATTTCCAACAATCGCTCCTAATAGAGATCCCAATGCTAAAATCGGAAGAAAAATACCACCTGGCAAACCACTTCCATAAGAGATCATACTCCAAATAAATCGAATAAGAAAGAAAGTAATAAGGCTTGTAAGTAAATAATTTTCTGAATGCAAGGAGAGAATCAATTGATTCCCTCCTCCTAAAATTTGAGGCAGAAAATAACCAAGAGGTATAATAAAGACAAAGGCCACTGCCGGGTAGTAGTTCGGTGATAAGTGTAAAATCTTACCGATTTTTTTATACAAGTCTGGCATGTACAGGACAACTTTTTCGTAAACATAACCTGAAATTCCTAAGAAAAGGCCCATAAGTAGATAAATCCAGTATTGTTGCAATTGCATTGCTGGGATATTATCAGGCATATCTAAAACAGGTGTAAGTCCAAAAATCACCAAGGAAACAAAATTTGCTACCAGACTAGCTACCAGAGTTGAGATCCAAAAAAGCTTTGAAAAGTGGCGATAAACTTCTTCGACCACAAACAATAAACCTGCTATCGGAGCATTGAAGGCAGCAGCCAGACCAGCTGCAGCTCCACTAGCAATCAAAACCCTTTCTTCAACAGGACTAAGCTTAAGCCATTTTGCTAGCCCTTTGCCTCCAACAGCCCCTAGTTGAATACTAGGTCCTTCCCTACCTAACATGAGGCCACTTGAAATAGCTAAAAAGCCCGCAAGAAATTTTTTCCATAACACCCTCCACCAGTTCAAGGACATGAGCCCCTTCAACTCAGCCTCTACTTGAGGAATACCCGATCCTTTAATATTCTTTTCAGATTTCATTAACCAAGCAACCAAAAACATAATAAGTAGGTAAAGGATTAAAATTATTCCTAGGAAAGTAAAATTTTCATGGCTTTTTTCATACAAGGATTGAATCCAATGAAAACTCTTCTCAATCATGAGGCGAAAAAGACCTACAAT
>NZ_KQ969106.1:523992-528618 GCF_001578795.1 Streptococcus gordonii | reverse complement strand
CGACTGAAACTCTCTTTCAGGAAGAGATTGAACAACTTTTTCTTCCATATCTTCTCCTACCCTTTTTAAAACTATTGTACCATATTTTAAAATGGAGCTAAACTATTTTTAAAAGTGGATCTGACAAGAAAAAGCTCCTCAAAAAGGAGCTTTCTTCGTTTTATTCAGCTGAAAGTGCAGCCATAGTGATGTAATTATATGGCTTGTTGAAGTGAGGTAAGAAGAACAAGTCCATAAGAGCAAGCTTATCTATTGTTACTTGTTCTTGAATTGCTAGTGAGAACATGTGGATACCCATTGAAATTGAGATATCACGAGAAACCATTTGTGCACCTAAAACAATACGAGTATCCTTGTCATAAACGATTTTCAATGCTACTTCATGGTTATCGTGCTTGATAAATTCTGGTTTTTGCAAGTCGTTGAAACCAGTTTCTACAGCATTATAACCTGCTGCTTTCGCTTTTTCAAGAGTTAAACCAGTTGACACCATATGAAGGCCGTAGATTGAAATACCATTTGAACCTTGAACACCGATTCCTTCCAATTCATGTCCACAAGCATTGTGTGCACCCACGATTCCAGAACGAACAGCATTTGATGCTAAAGCAATGTAGCTTGTTTCTTGACGAGCATTGTCGTAAATCGTTGCACAGTCACCAATAGCAAATACACCTGGGATTGAAGTTTCCTGTTTCTTATCTACAAGGAAAGCTCCGTTTCGGAACAATTCAATCTTTCCTGCTCCCAATTCTGTATTTGGACGGAAACCAACAGCAAGAACAACCATATCTACATCAAATGTTTCTTTATCAGTTACTAAGCGTTCAACCTTACCATCACCTTCAACCGCCTGTACAGTTTGACCAAGCGCTAAGCGAATATTGTGGTCTTCCAAGTTCTTAGCCATCATTTGAGTAAAGTCTTTATCATAGTATCCATTCAAGACAGTATCTACGATGTCAACCAAAATAACTTCTTTTCCGAGACGCTCAAAAGCTTCAGCAAGTTCAACACCAATGTAACCACCACCAACTACAGCAACACGTTCAATATGCTTGCTCTTGTCTTGAAGTTTTTCAATAACTTCTTCTGCATTTTGGTATAGTTTTACAAATTGAAGATTTTCAAGAGTTGCTTTGAATTCACGATTTCCTTCAACAATTTCAGCACCTTTGATTGGAGGAATGATTGGAGTAGAACCTGTTGCAAAAATTAACTTTTCATAAGTTTCAACATGTTCTTTACCATCTACTAATGCTGTAACTTCTTTTTTATCATAATCAATTGAAAGAACCGGAGCATTCATGTGAACTGTTGCGCCTTTTGCTTCTAACTTTTCTTTATCAGAGTAAAATAGGCCCTCAGCTCCATCGATTTGCTTTCCAATCCAAAGAGCCATACCACAACCAAGGAAAGAAATGTTTGAATTTTGGTCAAAAACTACAATTTCATTTTCTGAACCATAATTATCAAGCATAGTATTAATACATGCTGTACCTGCGTGGTTAGCACCTACTACAACAATTTTACTCATAGAATAAATCCACCTTTAAAATTTAATTTACCAGAGTATTATACCATCAATCTGTTAGCGGTTTCAACAAAAATGCTCATTAATTTTCAATTTTCTAAAAATCATATAAAACATCAAGTCATAGACCTTCATTAAAAATCAGATCAACAGTAGGGTTATCTGCAAAGAAAGCTACTTATTTTTTCTGAAAATATATAAAATTCATTTGTGAAAACGTTGTCTTTTTGATATACTAATAAAGTAGATTATGAACTATTTAGGAAAGGTTGTGATAAAAGTGGATCTCACTTCTAGATCCATTCGTTTAATGGGATCAACAATTAGCATTTCTATTTTACATGAGAATGCTGACTTTCTTCTAGATGAGGTTTTTTCCTTATTAAAAATATATGAAAATCGTTTCAGCGCTAATGATGACAGCTCAGAACTAATGCAGGTCAACCACGCTGCTGGAAAAGAGCCGATCTGTGTTCATCCTGATTTGTTCGAGCTAATAGAACTAGGAAAAAAACACAGTCTTATTCCAGGCAGTCATCTCAATATCACTATAGGGCCCCTCATTCAAACTTGGCGTATTGGTTTTAAAGATGCCAGAGTTCCGAGTGCTTCAGAGATTGAAAAGGTTCTTTCCTTGACCAACCCCGAAAATATTGAATTAAATCCAATATCCCGTTCAGTATTTTTGAAACAGTCTGGGATGAAGATTGACCTTGGTGCCCTCGCTAAAGGTTATATCGCTGATAAAATCTCCTATTTCCTAAAAGAAAAAAGTGTCACTTCTGCACTCATTAATCTTGGAGGAAATATCTTGACTATTGGTCAGAACCAACAAAATAATCGTTTATGGCGCATCGGAATTCAGAATCCAAAACTAGCTCGCGGAAACAACTTAGCCTTGCTGTCCATCCAAGACCAGTCTGTTGTTACTTCCGGGATTTATGAAAGAAAACTGAAAGCAAATGGCAAAGTCTATCATCATATTTTCGATCGAAACACTGGCTATCCAATTGATAATCAGTTAGCCAGTCTCACCATTGTTTCAGATAAATCAGTTGATGGAGAAATATGGACAACACGCTTATTTGGTGACAGCCCTAGTTCTATCTTAGAAAAAGTTGAGCAAGAAAATGGAATCGAAGCCTTCGTTATTACAGAAGATAATCAAATTTTTTATTCATCTGGTCTTACCCCAGAAATTATATCCTAAATCCAGAAAGGAACCTACTATGTTAAAACTTATCGCAATTGTTGGAACAAATTCTAAACGTTCCACAAACCGGCAACTTCTTCAATATATGTCTAAGCACTTTGCTGACAAGGCTGAAATAGAGCTGGTAGAAATTAAAGATATCCCAATGTTTAATAAACCTGCTGATAGAAGCGTGCCTGAGTTAGTATCAGAAATTGCCGAGAAAATCGATGCAGCAGACGGTGTACTCATTGGAACACCTGAGTACGACCACTCTATTCCAGCTGTACTCATGAATGCTCTAGCTTGGCTTTCTTATGGCATCTATCCCTTGCTGAACAAGCCGGTCATGATTACTGGTGCTTCTTATGGTACTCTTGGTTCCTCTCGTGCCCAGTTGCAGCTCCGTCAAATTTTGAACGCTCCAGAAATCAAGGCAAATGTACTTCCAGACGAGTTCTTGCTCTCACATTCTCTTCAAGCTTTTGATCCAAGCGGAGATTTGGTGGATCTTGATGTTGTCAAAAAATTGGATGCTATCTTTGATGACTTCCGTATCTTTGTCAAAATCACTGACAAATTGCGCAACGCTCAAGAATTGCTTCGCAAAGATGCTGAAGAATTTAACTGGGAAAAATTGTAAGATAGGAGACTGAAAGAATGAAATTTGTTGGAATTGTAGGATCAAACTACGAACAATCATATAACCGAAAATTATTGGAATTCATCCGTCGCCAGTTCAAAATTAAATTTGAATTGGAAGTCTTAGAAATCGATGAAGTCCCAATGTTTAACCAGGATGAAAAATGGGATGAAAGCTTCCAATTACGTTATTTGTATAACAAAATCACACGTGCAGACGGAGTCATCATCGCAACACCTGAGCATAACCATACTATCAGCGCTCCTTTAAAGAGTGTCTTAGAATGGCTCTCTTACGAAGTTCATCCTTTCGAAAACAAGCCTGTCATGATTGTTGGTGCATCATACTACGATCAAGGAACTTCCCGTGCTCAAGTTCACCTGCGTAAAATCCTAGACGCTCCTGGTGTTAATGCTTACACTCTTCCAGGTAACGAATTCCTTCTTGGAAAAGCCAAGGAAGCTTTTGATAACGACGGAAATATCACCAACGAAGGTACTGTTAAATTCCTTGAATCATGCTTAGATAACTTTATCAAATATGTAGAGGTGGTTTCAAAATTGAAAAAACCAAAACCAATTGAACCTGAAGATTTAGACTGTGGAAAGCCAATCGCTACAACCATTACAGAAGTTGATCCGGATGATCCAGAATGGGTAGAAAAAGTCGCTGAAATCACTGGCGCTGTTTCTGGTGATACCTATGTCAAACTTGACCATGGTATCTTGACCGTTAATCAAATCGATATGTTCTTGAAAGCTATGCCATTTGAATTGACATACGCTGACGACAACAACCAATTCCTCTACTACAACAACGCCCACCAAGATCCAGATACCATGTTTGCCAAACGCGTGCCACCTCAATCAGGTAGCCGTATGTCAACCGTTCATGGTTCTCTCCCGCCAGCACGTATGAAGAATGTAGAGTGGGTTATCGGAACGTTGCGCAACGGAAACCAAGAATACGTACGTACCATTGTTCCAGGTTCTCCCGCTGGTGTCATCAACACTCACAACTACCAAGCTATGTACTATCCTGATGGATCATACGCAGGTATCAATGAAATCGTCTTTAATTTCCAACCATGGCTCGACTGGTACTTAAAAGAAACTGGTCAACGTTTGGTTGGAGGCAGCGGACCATTTGCTCCTGCTGGAGGTCATGGAGACGCAGATGCTACTTCTGGCGCTTCGGATACTGGTGGTCACGGTGACGGCGGAGGGATGGCCGATGCCTCTTCTGGTGCAAGTGCCT
>NZ_KQ969106.1:518078-523188 GCF_001578795.1 Streptococcus gordonii | reverse complement strand
AGCTTATTTTTACAAATTGGGAAACTAAAAAGAAGGTTCTTTTCCCTAACGAGGAGGCTCTGGAACGTTACTTAGTTACTTTGTTTGACGATTATAATTTCAAGCAAAGTCAACGAATCCATAAAGGGTTTGGCCAATATTCTGACACACTTGAAAGCTTATTTGATTAAAACTCCATAACTCTACTAGAGTGTTTACACAAAATTATTAACAGTATCGCGCTTACCTACAATTCCTGTAATCTTTTTAGTGTTTTTCGTCATAACAAAGTCTCCATTTCATTTTTGACTAAAATTAACAATTACAACATGATAATCAAATAGGCATTCATTGAAGCATGTCCACTAATAATTGTTTTAACTCCTTTTTCTGCCCGTCCGTTAGTTTTTCCTTGTGAGCATCATGATTTTCTACTGTTCCTACGTGTGTTTGAATTGAACCATCCTCTGCAATAACTACTAAAAATGGTACAGAAAATTCATCATCACGATGTTCCTCATAAAATATTTTCAAGCGCCTACGAAGATCATCTGTGAAACTTTTACTTCTTGTATCTACAACATAAGCCTTCTGATTAGTTGTCGCTAAAGCGTCATCTAGAATAGGAATCAATTCAACGCACCAAGGACATGTTGCAAAACCAAAGTAATAAATCCCTTCTTCTCCATCTTCGATTTTATTGATTACACTCTCTGGTTCTTCATGAACAAATTGTGCTGTATTCGTATTATATTCAGGAGCTTTATCAGCACCTATAGCCCATTGATAACCTATTATGAAGCACACTAACAGTGCGACACCAACTAACAAAATTTTAAAGAATCTTTTCATGCCTTTCCTCCTTTTCTCACTATATTAAGTAATGATAGTAGAATAACTTGTCCATCCGTACAAAATGGAAAAATATGTAAAACATTCAAGAAACAAACTATTCTTACTAAAGCCAAAAAAGCATTATTAGATGGTATTAGAAGTCCAATTAATACCAGACCAATAGGAGCAGCTAATGCTATAATAAAATTATGAACATCTCTGCCCTTATTTATAAACTTCACTGAGGGAACAAGAAATTTTTCAAATTCAAATTTAGGATTATATCCAAGGAAATACGCAGTCAAATAATGTAACATCTCATGAATGACCACGGTCAGTAAAACTAGTGGAAGTTGTACCATGATTTCCCAAGCTGTCATACTGGATTCTCTCTCAATTTCCTTTTATTTAGGAGATAGCCCGCCAGCAAGAATACTGCCATAGTCACAATATAGGAGATAATCAATCTATGGTGTAGTAAAAAAGTCGTATTTAATTCACTTGGTGTAATCCTACTAATAATTTTTACTCCAAAAAGTGTCAGAACTGTTCCACTTTCATTAATTTGAAAAAGTTCTACAAGCAAATCAATAGCCACTAAAAATAGATAAGTAATATTTCCCCATTTGAAGTAATTGAGTAATTTTTTGTTCATATCAATACCTTCTTTCTTTTGCTAGAAATACACTCAATATAAGTAATAACACTACTAATATAGCCGATGAAAGATAAACATTATCATTTTTTAAAACAAGATAGAGTACTATGGACAGAAAGACTGTGATGGTTGTCGATGCTGTCTCATTAAGATTACCCTGAGTAGTCGGAAAAAGAAGCCCTGCTATCAAAGCACATAAGTAAATTGCCATGGACAAGAAAAATGGTAACATCGTTCCTTTCAGGTAAACTGCAATAACTAGAGGCGCCGTAGATAGTATTATTCCTCCCAGCAATAATGAAATTACTTCTTCATTTAGACCAACCCTATAAAAATCATAGTATTTTCTAATTCTAGCTGTTGCGTCCGCATAGTTTATAGCAGAGAATACAAGAAGGGAATTTAAATTAGCGAGTGTCTCTAATCCACTTCTTAAACCTAATTGGTAAGTAATAATAAGTGAAAAAATCGTGATTAATGTTAATGAATGGATAAAGCTTTTATGTCGATAAATAGCTGGAAAAGTTGTATTCAAATTAAGTTTAATCATGGGTAACCTAATCAAACCATAGGACAGCTTCTTATACTCTTGAATATTTAAAGCGAATTTATAACTCAAAAATATAACAATGATGAGAATTATAAGAGATA
Organism: Streptococcus gordonii; assembly: GCF_001578795.1. Lineage (GTDB taxonomy): Bacteria > Bacillota > Bacilli > Lactobacillales > Streptococcaceae > Streptococcus > Streptococcus gordonii_A. The sequence continues at coordinate 521,066 of NZ_KQ969106.1, read as the reverse complement.
TTAAAACCATGATCACAATTAGATCTGTAAGGCCAATTAAGATTTTTCCTACAGATGTGTCAATACCTATTTTGAAATATACCAGATATGTTGCACAGAATAAGGTGAAAAATATGTCTAAAACAAATAACACTGAAGCAACTGAAAGTTGAGTGAACTTTGTTACTACCTTTGCAAAAACAGCATACAGTGCATCCATTGTTGAAAAAATAGCTACAAAAATACTATGAAATAAGATTAGCAACATCAATTGATCACTTACTTTGATAATAGGCAACTGTCCAAATAATGGGAATACTAAGAGCAAGACCAATTCATAACCTATTAGTGCTACTCCTATTTTGAATATTTTTTGAGCAACTAATATCTCTCTTCTACTGTAAGGGAGTATGTTCGTTATATAGACTGAGCTTTTGGTTAATGTTATGATTGAATTTACAAAAACAAAGAGAGCAACTGAGAGAATAATACACATATTAACATAACTCATAATTGTTGTTCGAGTTAGTTCTGTAAGTGTTTCTAAATCTAGCCCTCTAGCACCCTCACCTAAACGTCCAATTTCATGAACATTAGCTAAAAAATACCAAAAATAAAGGATAAAACCAATAATGGCTACGATGAGTTGATTTCTCTTTTTTTTGAAAAATGGCCTATTCAAAAAACCTTTTAAAGCATCATTATAGTAAAATGATACCAGATTAAATGAGTTCTTTAATTTTTTGAATTTTCTCAACAATTTTCCCTTGCTGATAGATGTATTCAGAAAGTTCATCTGCTGTACCCTTAAACTCCGTTAGTTTCCCTTCCCTCATTAATAAAATATCATTGGAAAATTGGTTTATAATATTCTGCTCATGAGAAACGAGCAAGACCTTGTGTTTCTTGGCATACAGACCAAATAATTCTTGGGTAAGAATAACCGTTTCTAAATCTAGTCCACTAAAAACTTCATCAGCAAGGAGATAGCCAACATTCAATGAAAGTCCCAAAGCAATTTGAAGTTTCTTTTTCATACCGAATGAGTAAGACTCTATTGCTTTTTCCAACGCTTCAGTCATATCTAAAAGACGAGATATCTCAGAGAAGATGGATTTACTTGAGCATTCATATCGTGACTGGACAAAATCCGCATATTCATTGCCCGTTAAATATTCTGGTAAGTAGGAGTCCGAAGGAATGTAAAAAATGTTTTTTTTGAAAGCATCGCTTCCATTAGAATTTCCATTCAATAGTACCTCACCACTATCGTACTGAATAATTCCTGATATCAAATTTAGAAAAACAGTCTTTCCAGAGCCATTCAAACCTACAATAACTGTGATGCCTGTTTTTCCCAAAGTTATCGACAGGCTATCTAAAACACAGTGGCTACCAAATGATTTACATAATTCTTTTACTTCAAGCATACTTCCTCCAAAGATAACGACTAACAATTTGAAGAATTAGAAATAAACTCTTTAAAAGCCAAAAGCAGACAAACTACATTCTTCTCTAGAACTTAGTTTATCCGCTTCACTGTCTAATTAAGCTATAATCTAGAAAATCAAACATTAAGAATTATTTGTAGCAACCGATACTAACACCACCATTAAAGAAGTGAGCTATTCCAGAGAATGTATAGCCTAGAGTAGTGCAATAAAATGCATATGCATAGTATAGGACGATTAAAAGGACAAAAACCCAAATAAGTCCACCATGATTACGAACTATTTTATTATACTTATTAGACAAGTATAGATAAATATTATCAAAAATACTTAAAACCATTTTGATTACCTCATTTCTATAACAAAGCCACATAACAATTTAAAGTACTTGAAAATATCACTATTAGTACATTGGAATCTCTCCTTTCTTTGAACTGATAGTACTACTAGTCTATTCATAAAATTGTACAATTCATATCTTAAAAATCGACAGTATATAATTCCCCAGGATCAAAGCCTAAAGAGGTGGGAGTGGGATTTATTGATGGTTTACCAACAATAACTTAATTTCATAAAAATAATCCCCCAAATATCAGATTTTTTCTGTCTAACTTTTGGTGTGCAGTTCAACTGCGACAACAAACTTTTTAGTTGCTTTCTTCATTTATTGTAAGCGCTTTCATATTCTTTGATTATATTCTATCATACATAACCTAAATTGTCAAGTTAAGCTAGAATTTTCAAGTAACTCAGAAAAACTTGGTAGGGTGATTGATAATTCAATGATTTCCTAGGATTTCTATTTCTTTTATCAGCTATAGCTGATAAATAATTTTGAGAAATATTAGTAAAATCCATTTGTTTCGGTAATCCATTTCGTCTTAATAAGCCATTAGAATGTTCATTGAGACCTCGTTGGCCAGGGCATCCTGGATCCGCAAAGAATATATCAATGTCATGCGCATTCGAAATAGATTTCCAATTTGAAAATTCTTTCCCGCAATCAAAAGTGATCGACTTAAAGAGATGGCTGGGGACTTGAGATAACCATTGATTAATGGAAGCTTCGATATCACCTGCTTTCCGTCCATTGGTTTTCAGTGTGATGATGGCTTTTGAGCAGCGTTCTACTAAGGTAATGACAGCACTTTTGTGTTTTTCTCCCACAATTGTATCCCCTTCTAGATGGCCGAATTCCGTCTTAAAATCGGGATAACTGTCTGCTCTCTCACGTAAATCTCTGCGCAACGCTTGTTTTCCTCGTTTTTCGCTATGACTATTTGGTTTTCCTTTGCCTTTCCAAGGGAGATCCTCTTCCTTTAGAATACCACGGTCTGCTAGTCGATAGAGAGTACTCATAGAACAAGAAACCCTATCTGGATAAGTTCCTTTAATGACATCAAGGCTCCAATTTTGTTCTAAATGAGTTTGGATAAAATCTTTTGCTGATTGCGTAAGACTGGTTTTATGCCTGCCACAGCGTTTCTTATTGATTTTATATCGGTCATCGTAATCATAAGCAAAGTGCCCCTCTTTCAGATAGTTGATGACATTGTAA
>NZ_KQ969106.1:508824-517646 GCF_001578795.1 Streptococcus gordonii | reverse complement strand
AGCTTATTTTTACAAATTGGGTTTTCTATTTACTTCATTTCTTTAAAGGCTGCTTCAGCATCTTCATTGTTGATAGCGCCAAATTGAATTTTACCAATTTTTCCTTGACTATCAATCAAGATTTCTGTTGGAATACTTCTAATTTGATAGGCCTGGAAAGTAGTTGCTTGACTATCATATAAAACCGGAACATCTTTATAGCCCTGCTCTTCGAACCATTTCGGGAAGTCTGTTTCAGACTTTTCACCCTGGATTCCTGGGGCAATGACACTTAAAATTTCGAAATCACGGTCTTTTTTTCCAGCTAATTCTATTAGTTCTGGCATACTTTTCTTACATGGTCCACACCAAGAAGCCCAGAATTTCAAGTAAACTTTTTTTCCTTTATAATCAGATAACTTAACAGTTTTTCCGTCCATAGACTTCAAAGTAAAATCAGGTGCTTCCTGACCTACAGCTATCTGACCTACAGCATTCTGAGCAGGTTGATTACTACTGCTTTTTGTTTCCATTCCCATCTCGTCAGAACAAGCTGTTAAAAACACTGCAGCTAACAAACCAACACCAAAAGTTAAATATTTTTTCATCACTTTCTCCTTTTATTAGAAAATATCTAATCCCAAAAACATAAAATTTTTTTCAAATTGTTTAGGACACTTATACTTATCCAAATAGACCTGACAAGGCGTTCAACTGTCCAAGCATGAGCAAGATCCCCATCAGAATAATGATAGCACCACCGATTTTTTTCAGAAGCCCCATGTAAGGTTTAATTTTATTAAAATACTGCATAACAAAGCTTGAAGCCAGAGCTAGAATTAGGAAAGGTAAGGCCATACCCAAGGTATAAATCAAGGTCAGAATAGCTCCCTGAAAAGCACCATTCCCTCCTGAAGCAGCCAGCGCTAAGACTGAACTTAGAATAGGACCAATACACGGAGTCCAACCAAAACTAAAAGTAATTCCCAATACAAATGCTGAGAGAAACTCGTTGCGTTTACTATCTTTTTTAAAGGCAACATTTTTTTGCATTTGCAAGGGTTTAATATTGATTAATTCCATTTGGTGAACACCAAGTAGGATAATGATGATACCCATAACATAGCGGAACCAAGAAGAATTAATAATAGCTCCTAAAAAGCCCGCCCCAAATCCTAAAATGAAGAAAATACATGATATACCCGCAATAAAACAGAGAGTTTTAACAAGTCCATACCAGGCGATTTCTCTGCCTAAAAATCGAACTGTTCTGGGTTTATCCTCTGAATCTAATAAGATTCCGATATAAACAGGAAGTAAGGGAAAAATACAGGGAGAGAAAAATGAAAGCACTCCAGCTAAAAACACTGAAATTGAGAAAAGAAATGTTTGCATATCTAATCCTTCTTTTTTATTTATAATAGAAAAAATGGTTTTCACAATAACTCTATTCGTTTTCTTCTGAACGGAGTTCTATTAATCCTATAAACCATTATAAATGAAAGCGGATTATTTTTCACAAATTTGCTACGGTATTTTTTGTTATCATTTTCGTTCTAGCAAAATAATAAATTTTATTTAGAAAGTTTCAAACAGAAAAAGCCGGAAAAATTCTTTCCGACTATATGTCATTTTATTCAATAAACTACTATTTATCATTGGATAGTGGCAGATATATTTTGATCAGAGTAAAGATATTTTGCTCCGACTGGATTTCCATACGATAGCCTTCTCCAAACTGCAATCTCAAGCGTTGATCAACATTTTTGAGACCAACCCCACCAAGGCGCAGAAGAGTCTTCTCCGATGAATCTTGGAGATCAAAGCCACAGCCGTTATCATAGATAGACAATACCAGTTTTCCTTCTTCTACTGTCGACGTCACTCGAATCATGCCTTGTCGGTCAATTTCCTTGATACCATGGTAAATGGCATTTTCAACCAAAGGCTGAAGTATCAGCTTGGGCAGTTTATAATCAGCTAGAGATTCATCCTCTTCAATCTCATATCGGAGCTTGTCACCATAGCGTTGCTTCTGTATAAAAAGATACTGACGAACGTGATCAATCTCATCTTTGAGAGCAATCTGCTCATGCCCTTGATTGAGAGCTAAACGGAAATATTGAGCGAGTGATTTTGTTAGCTCAACAACACGCTTGCTGTCGTTAAATTCAGCCATCCAGACAATAGTATCTAAGGTATTATAAAGGAAATGTGGGTTAATTTGAGCCGAGAGAGCTCGAAGCTCATAGCGACGGACATTTTGCTCTTCAGTCTTAACAGCTTCCATCAGTTGTTCAATTTGGTCCAGCATTTTATTGAACTGCTGAGCTAAGTCAACCAACTCTGGAGAACCTTTTTCTTCTGCCCGAAGGTTTGACTCGCCCGAGCCAATCTTCAAAATGACAGCTTGTAGATTCTGCAGAGGCTTAATCCACAAACGTAGGATAAACCAAATACCAATCAAACACATCAGAAGCGCTAGAACACCCATTCCTACAAATGAATAAAGCATCTGTGACTGAAGCATCTGTAATTGCTCTAATGAAGCAACGCCAATTAAAGTCCAGTCGCTGTCTGCGATATCAATTTGATAGACAAAAGCCTGTTTCTGGTCTGCGTAACCATCCTTGACCGAGATATAGGGCTGCATAGATTTCATTTCCTGACTGGAGGAATAAACACTCTTCTTTGGGTGATAGACAAATTCATGCTGGCTGTTGACAATAAAGCTAAAGCCTTTCTTCCCTAGCTGAAGCCGATCCAGATAGGCTTTGAGACTCTTATAGCCGATATCCAGACGCAAAACACCGAGATTCTGCCCTGCTTCATCCACTACTTCCTGAGTGACAGAAACAACCCACTTCTCCTTCTCTGATGACAGAGACTCCTTGCGAGCAGGAGTCAAGACAGGCATGGCTTTGGTATGAACAGCTTCCTGATACCACTTTTCATTCATCATATCAGAGGATGTCTGCATGCTGATTTGAGAATCTGTCGAGACCACACGTCCATCCTTAGTAACCAATACTGCCGACACCAAATCCGGATCTGTCTCAATGATGGTTTTCATCAAATCCTGAACTGACGTTTCGCTGCTTTCTTGATCCTGAGTAAATTTACGAATCGTTTCTTCCTTACTCAGTGTAGAGGTGGTTTGTTTTAATTTTTGCAAATAGGAAGCGATGAACTGCCCGCTTTGCTCCATGCTATTGCGTGTTGTTATCTCTGTCTGCTGCCGAATAGTTCCCGAGCTAGTCTGATAGTAAAGACTCCCAACAAGCCCCAATAGTAAAAGAACCAGCAGAAAAATATAGACAATCAACTGGATAAGAAGAGGATATCGTTTCATTTCTCCTCTCCTTTTTTAAACTGCCGAGGTGTCAGCCCAACCACCTGCTTGAAGCGCTGAGAAAAATAGTTCATATCTTCAAAACCTACCTGCTCTGCTATTTCATAAATCTTCAAATCTGTAGTCAGGAGTAAGAGTTTTGCTTTTTTCATCCGCTCTTGGATCAGATAATCTTGAAAGGGCAAGCCTAATTCTTTTTTGATAAGAACGCTGAGATAGGACGGACTAAACCCCAATTGGAAAGCTAAACTTTTCAGACTTAACTCTGAATCAGCAAGACGCGCATGAATAGCCTCTTCCAACTCAGAGCGCTGTCCCTGATCAACCAAATTTTGAATCTGGGCTTTTTTTCGTTCCTTATCAAGTTTGGTCTGCACCTTTGCCAACATTTCCTCAACATCTGTCTTGGAAAAAGGCTTTAGCAGATAGTCATCTGCACCTAGCTTAATGGCCGTCCGAGCATAGTCAAAATCATCATAGCCCGTCAGAAAAACGATATGGCACTTAGGAGCCTGGTCTCTGACTAGCTTGGATAGTTCAAGGCCATTCATCTGTGGCATATTGATATCAGTCAGCAGGATGTCAGCAGGATTTTCCTGAAATTTCTGCCAAGCTTCTATTCCATTTTCAGCCTGGGCAATGACTTGCATACCAAACTGCTCATAGTCTACCAAGGACGCAATCCCCTGTCTTACCAGATACTCATCCTCTACAATCATAATTGAATACACAAGATTCAACTCCTTATTCTTACTGGATTTATTATAGCAAATTTCCAATCAAAATGCTCTTAAACATAATCCAAAAGATAACCGTAGCCCTTCTCCTCCATCTCGGCTTTTGGAATGAACTTAATGGACAGACTATTGATGCAATAACGCAAGCCTCCTTTGTCCTTAGGACCGTCTGTGAAAACATGGCCCAGATGGGAATTTCCAACACGACTGCGTACTTCAGTTCGAGTCAAATTGAAGCTCTTGTCTTCTTTGTAAGTCGCAACATCTGGACTGATAGGACGGGTGAAACTCGGCCAACCGCAGCCTGAATCAAATTTATCCTTTGATGAAAAGAGAGGCTCGCCTGTCACCACATCCACATAGATACCAGCATCAAACTTATCCCAATAGCGGTTAGAAAAGGCCCGCTCTGTGTCATTCTTTTGTGTGACTGCGTATTCTTCAGGAGAGAGCTTGGACTTAATCTCTTCATCACTTGGCTTAGTATAGCGACTAGCATCAATAACAGGGCAGGCAGCTTGATTAACATCAATATGACAATATCCGTTAGGATTCTTTTTTAGGTAATCCTGATGATAGTTTTCAGCCTTAACATAGTTTTTTAATGGTTCTTTCTCAACAGCTAGAGGTTTATCATATTTCTTAGCCACTTCATCAAAAACTTGATTGATGGTATTCAAATCTGCTTCATCCTTATAATAAACACCTGTCCGATATTGTGTACCTTGATCATTACCTTGTTTATTTTTAGAAGTTGGATTAATAATACGGAAATAATGAAGTAAGATTTCTTTGAGAGATATCTTTTTAACGTTATAGGTAATTTTTACCGTCTCAGCATGACCAGTTTGGGAAACTAATTCATACTTAGTCGTGTCTCCCTTACCATTTGCATAGCCAGACTCAGCATCAATGACACCTGGTACTCTAGAGAAATACTCTTCTACACCCCAGAAACAGCCACCTGCCAGATAGATTACGCGCTTGTCAGCTTCTTTAACATCTTCTTTCTTTTTCTTTACTACTTCCGTCTTACTCATTGAAGCTTTCTTAATCTGTTCAAAAGATGACTGATTGCTATTTCCTGCAATCACATAGACTAGTCCAAAGCAGACAAACAAGCTAAGGATAACCAGAAAAATTTTCCATTTTCCTCCCATATTCATTGCTCCTTTCTACTTGATTTCTTTCAGTGTTTTCTCAATATCTTCCTTGCTCATGTAGCCAATGTGTGTCTTGGCAAGAGAACCGTCGCTGCCTACGAAAAGAGCAGATGGATAAGAGCGAATGCCATATTCTTTCAGCAATTCTCCCTTAGTATCCATCAGAACTGGGAAGTCTTTGTAGTCCAAAGACTTGTACCAGTTCTTAAAATCATCTGCTGACTTTTCTCCATTAAAAGTCGGAGAAACAACTGATAAGACGACATAGTCCTTTCCCTCCTGCTCCTTAGCCAAGTCATTGGTATCTCCAAGAGTGGATAAACAGATAGAACACCAAGAAGCCCAAAATTTTAGATAGACTTTCTTGCCTTTGAAATCAGATAGCTTGTAAGTTTTACCGTCCACACCCTGCAGACTAAAGTCTTTAGCCATCTTAGAAGATTGATCAGAAGTAGTCTTTGACACCATACTGCTTTTATCGTTTTTTGAAGTTTCTGATCCCATCTTCTGATTTGAACATGCTCCCAACAATCCCGCGCAAAGTAAACTCAGAGTTAATACAGCAATTTTTTTCATAGCTTTTTTCCTCTCAAAATAAGGAGAAAGCCGACAAGACTGACGACTTCTCTTCTTTACATTTAGTTTTTATTTATCAGATGACATTCCTGATGAATCTTTCATATCATCCTTCATATCTGACTCGCTGGACTTCATTTCATCCTTTTTCATATCATCTTTCATATCAGAGTTGCTGTCGGACATCATAGAAGAGTCCTTCATGTCATCCTTTTTCATTTTATCATCAGACATGCTGGAGTCTTTCATATTCTCCTTCTTCATGTCGTCTTTTTTCATATCGTCTTTCTTCATCATACTGCTGTCATCCGTCTTCTTCATATCAGAATCTGATTTTTGATTAGAGCAGGCAGCTAGGACAAAGATACTAAGTGCAGCGATTGTAAGTGAAGCAATTTTTTTCATGATAAGTCTCCTTTAATTATATAATATTTATCCAAATAATGATGCTAAAGCGTTTAGATTCCCAAGCATCAGCAAAATTCCCATAAGTATAATGAGAGCACCACCGATCTTTTTGAGAACTCCCATATAAGGTTTTAGTTTAGAAAAGCGTTGTAATACCCAACCGGAAGCCAATGCCATTGCTAAAAAAGGAAGCGATAAGCCCAAAGTATAGACTAGCATGAGCAAACCACCTTGCAAAGCACCATTACCTCCAGAAGCCGCAATTGCTAAAACAGAACTTAGGACTGGACCTACACAAGGTGTCCAACCAAAGCTAAAGGTAATCCCCAAGAGAAAAGCATTAAGAAAGTCACTTCTTTTACTATTCTTTTTAAGTTGAATGCTCTTTTGCTTTTGCAGTTGTTGGATATTGATAAGTCCCATCTGGTGGATTCCCAGTAGAATGACAATCCCGCCCAGAACGTAGCGAAACCAAGGGGCATAGAGGACTTGCCCAAGTGCACCAGCTCCGTAGCCTAAAACCAAAAATACAGTTGATAAGCCAGCTATAAAGCAGAGCGTCTTAACTAGACCATACAAGGAAATATCTTTTCCCATAAACCGAACTGTTTTCGGCTGATCCGAATCCAGCAGAATTCCTACATAAACTGGCATAAGCGGTAAGATACAAGGCGAGAAAAAAGATAGAATCCCCGCCAAAAAAACAGAAATAAAGAACAAAAAGCTTGTTGCCATTTCAAAAACCTCTCTATCAATTTCTGACTCTAGTATAAAATAAAAATCTCCCTAAAAATAGGGAGATCGATTTGAAAAAACTTGAATTTGGTTTTATCTTTGCTAAATCAAAAGTTAAAAATATTTATCACTTATTGTGGATTTATGTTAAGTTGAGAGTAAATGTAAAAGTGCTTCCTAGGCCATACTGGCTTTCGACCGTTATTTCCCCACCCAGCTGATGAGCCATCTCACGTGCAATAGCAAAGCCCAGACCATGCCCACCTGTCTTCATATTTCGAGAAGTTTCCACACAGTAAAGGCGTTTAAAAATCTTATCCAAATTCTCAGGAGCAATACCCCGTCCCTCATCCTTCACACTGATTGTCAAGATTTGCTCAGTTAATTGAGCCACGATCTCAATTTTAGTTCCAGGTTCCGAGTATTTAAAGGCATTATTTAGCAAGTTGACCAAAATACGGGAAAGCTTATCGTAATAGCTCTTAATTTTCGCTGACTCGGGAGACACTTGAATGTAGATATCCCGCTCAATCAATAGTTGAAATTCACTCATAGCCTCAATCAATAGCTGGTCTAGAAAGACTATTTCAGCTTCTCCATCTGATTCTATTTGAGGCCGGGCATTAAGAGTCAAAACATCCAATTCTTCCACCAATTTATTCAAACGCTCTGTCTGACGGCTAATCGTAGTCAAGTAATGAACCTGCTCCTCTTCTTCAATCACTCCATCTAAAATCCCCTCCACAGTCGCCTGAATAGAGGTAATAGGAGTTTTAATATCGTGAGAAAGCTGGGCAATCATCATTCCTTTTTCTCGTTCACTTTCATTAAGCGATTCAAATGTTTCTTGCAAATTATGCGACATATCATTAAAAGCCTGACCCAACTCTTGAAATTCGATGGGACCCTTGGCGTCAATCTCTGTACTAAAATCCTTGTCAGCTATATTCTGAGCCTGTTTTTTCAGATGCCAAAGGGAAGAAAATACTGGCGATAAAAGAAAGAGACTGACTGCCGCTCCTATAAAACTAGCAATCAATGTCATTCCAACTAGGAAATAAATCTCGCTTTTTACAATCAACATTCGCTGGACTGCCCAGAAAACGAGTAAAATCGTTAGTAGGCTAGAAATTAGGTACCCTACTAAAATGTAACTTTTTAATTTCATTTTCCACCTCGTGATCTTTCCATTTTATACCCAAGACCCCAGACAGTTTTGATAGCCGGAGTGTCTGAACTGGCATACTTGGTCAATTCCTGTCTCAGAGCATGGATATGAACATTAAGTGTATTGGTATCATCTACGAAGTCTTCCTGCCACACCTTCTCGTAAAGCTCCGTCTTAGAAAAAACTCTCTCAGGATTACTAGCTAAAATCCAAAGCAGTTCAAAGGACTTCACTGTTAATTCCAAAAAATACTCCCCGATACGAGCCTCATGAACCACATGATTCATCATCAAATCACCGAGCTCAATTTGTTCGATCTCACCTCCACGATGAAGTCGGCGCAAAATATTATTGACTCTTAGAACTAGCTCGCGCGGACTAAAAGGTTTGGCTATAAAATCATCTGCTCCTAAGCTCAAGCCATAAATTTTGTCTTGCTCGCTGGTCTTAGCCGTTGTAAAAAGAAAAGGTTGATCAGGTACTATATACTGGACCTCACTGATAAAGTCATAACCGTCCATATTTGGCATCATGATATCCGTGATGATCAGGTCAACAGATTTCTTTCTGAAAAGATCTAATCCCTCCACGCCATCTCGAGCCACTAAAACTTGGTAGCCAGCCTGCACAAGATAGCGCTTTTTGATATCCAGAATATCCATCTCATCATCAACAAGTAAAAATGTCTTTCCCATTACTAATCT
>NZ_KQ969106.1:504853-508542 GCF_001578795.1 Streptococcus gordonii | reverse complement strand
ACCTAGAAAACCAAGAATTCCTGCCAAGGCTATCCCAAAGAAACCAATAGTTGCTGTAGCTGTCTGAGCTTCACCAGTTTCTGGTAACGAAGCCTTATCATTTTTTTCACCATATCTGTCATCGGATTAGTAGTTGGGTGGTTCCCCTTCAGATCAGCTATACGGTGCTCCACTTCCTTCGAACCCTTAGCTGTACTCATAGAATCTGTTGTAGAAGGTTTCACATTCATTTGTTCTTGTTGATATGGTTGTGCAGCCATTTCTTTTCCATACAGCCGAATTATTACTTGGCGAGTTGCGATAATATTAGTCAAATCTGGTTTATCATCTTTAGCACCATAGACTTTGACAGTCGCTTGGTAATCATGAGTGCCATTAAGGCGAAGTTGGTCAAGAAGGGCTTGTCCGTCTTTACCTGTAGTATTGCCGTTCAAATCCACTTCGTAGAAGTATTGACCTTTTGCCAAGCCTTCAAGTGGCAAGAGGGCTGGATTGTTCGCTTTGCCATTGTCTGACCAAGGAGCCTTGTCAGAAGATTTAAGTAAGAGACGCGTCAACATGCCGCCTCCACCGAAAGCTTCATACGGAATAACTTGATTAACACCTGCTAGGAATGGACCAGGAACGTTCGCCTTTTCTAAGTAGCTAGCTGGAACGTCTACTGAGTCCTTAGTATTTTCTTCAACTCCTTTTCTAACTTCATCTGGAGTCGTTACCGATTGAGAAGTAGTCGCTTCACGATCTTGGTTTGAAACTTCAACAAGAGTTGCCACCGGTTTAGCTTCTTCTTTTTGATTGCTAACTTCTGCCATAGTCTGTTCTTCTTTTGGTTTTACCACTTCTTCCTTAGGAGCTAGGCTAGACTTATCTAGAGAAATAGTTTCATCAACCTCTTCCTTAGGAGCTGACTGATTTGCAGGTAGAGTCGAATCCATTTCTTCTTTTAAATCTTTCTCTGGTAACTCATTCTTTTCTAATAATGACGAATCTTCTTGAAGAACTTTAGTAGGAGTTGAAGTAAGATCATCTGCATGTACTGTATTTGGTTGACCAACAAGCAAAAAGAAACCACTGGCAACAACGACGGAAGCCACACCCACGCTTAAACGACGGATTGACCAGCGGGTATATTTTTTATTTGTATTGAATTTCATAAGATTCTCCTTTAGGTTTGTTTTTTTATGACTTTAGTATAATTTCCTAAGATTAGAAATGGTTAAGAAAAAGTTAAAATTTTTCTTAAATCTATCTTATAAAATGATTATATTGTCTTATTGCTCATAAAAAACAGCTTGAATTCCTTCATCAAATATTCCTAGCCTTAACCATAAATTCCCTACTACAATTGACAATGAGTCAAAAAAATCCACCACACTGTGGTGAATTTTCTTTGTTATGCTTCAATTTCAAAAGATTCACTTTTTTGTTTATCCGGCAAAAGGAGTGACAAAATAATTCCTAAAAACGCTGGAAGTAACCAAGGCAAAGAAGCTTGAGCAAAAGGCAAAGAATTTATCTTATCCATAACTACCTCGATTTTGAATAAAGGACCCAAAATGCTTGCAAGAGCAATCAAAGTCACTAGCGCAACTGTCACTTGCATACCAATTTTTGACAAGGGTAAGAATTTATTTACAATAACGATCATAACGATCACAATCGTAACTGGATAAAGAATTTTCAAAACTGGTTCTGAATATTGGATAATCGCATTCAAACCAAGGTTCGCAATGGCATAACCAATCAAAGTAAAGATGGTTGCATAAGTTTTATAAGATACTTTCGGGAAAGTATTGTTAAAGAACTCTCCTGTTGAAACGATCAAACCAGCTGTGGTCGTAAAGCAAGTCACTGTTACCATAGCTGCTAGGAAAATTTGAGCCGTTGGGCCAAAAATAGCCTGAGTAGCTTGAGATAGAACATAAACACCAGCATTGCCCTTAGCAATCACTTCAGCTGGAACAGGGAAATGATTACCTAAATATCCTAAGCCAATATACATAGCACTAAAGGCCAGGGCAACAATTAGTCCGACAATCCAAATAGTTGAAACGTATTCTTTTTATTTTTGAACCCCAGTTGATTCAGTGTGGTTACAGCAATTACGCTAAAAGCTACTGAAGCCAGTGCATCTAAAGTATTATATCCTTCCAAGAAGCCTTGACCAAATGCTGATGCAGCATAGGCAGCTGAAGCCTGCTGAGGTGCTGCTGAACCATATTTAAAGGCACCCAGTATAATTAAAACAATAATTAAAATTGCAAAAACTGGAGTTAGAATGCGACCAATCCGATCTAAAATCTTTGATGGATTTAAAGAAATCAGATACGCTGCAGCAAAATAAATTGTCGTAAAAACAATCAAACCAAGACCAGTCAAATCCTTAGGAAGCAACGGAGATATCCCAACTTCATAGGCTACTGTTGCAGTCCGCGGAATCGCAAAGAAGGGACCAATGGACAAATAGAGAGCAACCAGATAGACGATAGCAAACCAGGGCGCAATTTTCTGAGAAATCTCATGAACATATCCCTTAGGATTGAGAGTCCCAATAACCAAGGTCAATACAGCAATTCCGACCCCAGACAAGACAAAGCCACCAATGGCTGGCCAAAAATTAGAACCCGACTGAACACCCAAAGATGGTGGGAAAATCAAGTTTCCTGCACCAAAAAATATCCCAAATAAGAGCAAGCCAGTTAAGGCACCTTTTTTTATCATAACATCTCCTCTTTTTTATAACATTTTCACATTATAACAAAAATATTTTATTTTGCAAAACAAGTGAAATCAAGAACAAATCAATCATAAAAAAGACAAGTACATTCAGACAAAGACCTCTGAAAAACAGTTCAGAGGTCTTATTTATTTACGCATCACTAAATCTTCTATACTTAATTTCAAATTCAAAAAAGTTCTTCTCTTGGAGCATATGAAAAATATTCCGATAGGCTTCTTCATCAAAGTTATCACCCAAATACAAGATTTCAAAGCTTAGGTCATCATATTCTAGAAAAGCATTACTCGTTTTGAATCCATTTCTCTTATAGAAGTCCATACGTGCTCGACGTTGCTCTAGATTATCACACTCTTCATCCAAACGTTCTACCTCTAAAACCATGGTTTTTTGGTAAAAATCTGTTAGTTTATGGATAATTTCTCCACCATAACCGTGACTTCGAAGATGTGGCATAATCGCAAAAAAACTAACATAAAAGCATTTTTCATTGTAGATCGCAAAAGCAAAGCCCACAAACTCTTCTTCATTGTAAAAAGCAAAGAAATGAGATTGTTCATCGTTGGTATAGCGAAGAAATTCACTAATAGGAACTCTCTCTTCTTCAGGAAAAGCTTCTCGATTAAGAGCTTCTACCTTATCTAAATCAGGAAATTCTGCTGTAATAATTTGACTAGTTAAAGACATTGCTACCTCACTTCGTTTAATATTCTAGCAGTTGCCAAGCATTTTATCAAGTTTTTCAAGCTTCTTCAGCTTTCTTAGAAAATTGACTTTGATAAAGATCATAATAAAATCCTTTATCAGCCAAGAGACTCTCGTGATTGCCTTGCTCGATAATCTGACCATCCTTGAGCACCAAAATCTTATCTGCTTCCTGAATGGTTGACAGTCGGTGAGCAATGACAAAACTGGTCCGCCCCCGCATAAGTGTCTTCATAGCCTTCTGGAT
>NZ_KQ969106.1:504245-504833 GCF_001578795.1 Streptococcus gordonii | reverse complement strand
AACTGCTTCTGTCCCAGTGAAATATTGCTGGATTCCTGGTTCATTTCCATGTTATAGCCACCCGGCAAGGTTCGGATAAAGTGGTCCACATTAGCTGCCTTGGCCGCTTCTACAATTTCCTCATCAGTGGCCTGTAAATTCCCGAAACGAAGATTTTCCTTGATCGTTCCCTCGTAAAGCCAAGCATCCTGCAACACCATACCGAACTGTTTGCGGTAGTCCTGACGGGAAAGATCTCGAATATCGTGACCATCCACCGTAATCGCACCTTTGGTCACATCGTAGAAACGCATGAGCAAATTAATCAACGTGGTCTTACCAGCACCAGTCGGACCGACTATGGCTACCATTTCTCCAGGTTTGACTTCCAGATTGAAATTCCGAATGAGTGGCTTATCTGCCACATACTGAAAGTCTACATCATGAAAGCTGACCTGACCAGTTAAGTCATGTTCTAGTCTTTCAGACACATCATTGACTTCGTCTGCCTCATCCAGAACTTGGAAAACCCGGTCTAAAGAAGACTTGGCGCTTTGCAATTGACCTGCTAACTGTGTTAGGTTTTGAATTGGCTGACTAACCTGCCAG
>NZ_KQ969106.1:495713-504225 GCF_001578795.1 Streptococcus gordonii | reverse complement strand
ATATTGAACAAAAGCTTGCATATTCCCAATTGTTAATTGACCAGAAATAACTTGCAATCCACCAACAACTGCTACAAGTAAATAAGTCAAGTCTGAAATCGCGTTCAAAACAGGCATCATCAAACCTGAAATAAAACTAGCCTTAAAACCTACTTCTTGAAGATTTTGTGTAATCGCTTCAAAGTCTTGACTAGAAGACTCTTCTCTTCCATAAAGTTTTAAAACATTAAAACCACTCAGATTCTCTTGGACAAAACCATTCATTTCTCCCAAAATATCAGCCTGCTTTTTAAAGTAAGGTTGAGATTTCTTCAATATAAAGTTTGCCGCAAAATAGGTCAAAGGAATACTGATGATCACAAGCAGAGCAAGTGACAGGTTTAGATACAGAACCATAAACATAACCAAGGAGATAGTAAACACAGCATTCACTACTTGCAAAAAGCTTTGTTGCAAAGCATTTGAGACCGTCTCTACATCACTAGTAAATCTGCCCAGTAAATCCCCGAACTGGTGCTTATCAAAATATGATACGGGAATATGATTAATTTTTTTACTAAGTTCATTTCTCAAATCCCGAATGGTATTTTGTACTGCATTGGTCATGAAATAGTTTGAATAGTAAGAACCGATTTCATAGAAGAGTGCTCGAACAAAGTACAAGACCATGACCCAACCAACATAACTAACGTTAATGTGAGCTCCTTCAACGCCCTTAGCCATATCCAGGAGATTGCTAGTTAGTTCTGTAATTGCAAGTCCCAACACAAATGGCTCCAAAACACTCATAATGACACTAAGAATCTTGAGGAAAACAGCTAAAATGACAGATACTTTATAGACTTTTAAATAGCTCCATAAACGAGCAAAAGAATGTTTTTTCTCCATGTTTCCCTCCTATTCTTCTGTTAATGATTGACTGTTAAGCTGGGATTGGGCAATTTCTCGATAAATGGCATTGGATTCCATGAGTTCTTCATGTCTACCCCGACCAACAATTTCACCCTTATCCAAAACGATAATTTGATCCGCATCCATAATCGTGCCAACCCGCTGGGCAACAATTAAAA
Organism: Streptococcus gordonii; assembly: GCF_001578795.1. Taxonomy (GTDB): domain Bacteria; phylum Bacillota; class Bacilli; order Lactobacillales; family Streptococcaceae; genus Streptococcus; species Streptococcus gordonii_A. The sequence continues at coordinate 503,155 of NZ_KQ969106.1, read as the reverse complement.
CCGTTGCATCTTGGGTTACTTCTTTCAAACGACGACGTAAGATAGCATCTGTCTTGTAGTCGAGAGCAGAAAACGAGTCATCAAAGATATATATATCCGGCTCTTTTACAACAGCACGAGCGATTGACAGACGTTGTTTTTGACCACCAGAAAGATTGCTTCCTCCTTCAGCCAGGTGTGTTTCAAATCTCTCCTCACGACTTTCGATAAATTCTTTAGCTTGAGCTACATCTGCAGCTTGATTCAGTTCTTCATGACTGGCATCTTCTTTACCATACCTCAAGTTTTCTGCGATAGTACCAGTAAATAGCAAAGCTTTTTGGGGAATGAAACCAATCTTTTGACGCAAGGCTTTAAGTTGATAGTCTCGAACATCAACTCCATCTACCAAAATTTTCCCTAGAGTAACATCATAAAAACGTGGTATCAACTGTACTAGGGAAGACTTACCTGATCCTGTAGAACCAATAAAGGCGATAGTTTCACCAGGTTTTGCTTTGAAAGAAATATTATGAAGAACTGGACTTTCCGTCTCACCTGGATAAGCAAAGGTAACATTATCAAACTCCAGGTAACCATGACTTTCAGTTTCAGTAATACCATCTTCATTAGGATTAATTGAGATAGGCATATCCATAACTTCCTTTAGGCGCTCACTAGAGACAGCTGTTCTAGGATACATGGTAAAGAGACTTGATAAAAATAAGAAAGACAGTAAAGCATGAAAACTGTACTCAATAAAGGCAACCAAGTCACCAATTCTTAATCCTCCACTTCCTAAAGGTTGCAAAGCAAACCAGACAATAGCAACAATCATGGCAATAATGATTTGAACAAATAAAGGTTCTGTTAATCCTGTCAGTTTGAACAATTTATTAGAATTATCAGCATAGATTTCATTTTCTGAAGCAAAGCGCTCCTCTTGAAACTCTTCTCTGGCAAAAGCACGAATGACCCGCAAACCTGTTAAATTTTCCCGAGCATATTGGTTAATTTTATCCAAAGTTTTTTGCTGCTTCTCTGATAGAGGACGTGTCTTAACGGCTACATACCAAACTACTACCGCCAAAAAAGGAAGGGAAATAGCGACAATCCAAGCCAAGGACGGGCTTGTTAAAAAGATCATAAAAACACTTGAAAGCATCATCATGGGCGTAATCACACCCATTTTTAAACTCTGCTCAGCAAATTGCATGAGAACAAAAGCATCACTTGTAATCCGTGTCACAAGCGAAGACACACCAATCTGTTCATACTCATGATGAGAATACTCTTGTAGCTTAGTGTAAAGATCATTTCTCATATCCCGAACCATACTAGTTGTTAATTTGCCAGCTGCATAGGACAGGACAATTCTTCCAAAGACTCCAGCTACAATAACTAATAACATTATAAATGCCCAAAAATACAGTCGACTGGTATCTCCTTGGTTAATCCCCTCGTCAATCATTCGAGCAAGAACTGTTGGAAGACCTAAATTTACAATAACAAAGAAAATCGCTCCTATGAAATCCAATAAGAGCCATTTAGGATATCTTCTTAAATAAGACCAAATATATTTCATCTCTCCTCCTAAAAATCATTTTTAAACAATAAAAAAGCACTCCCCAGCACTTTTTCATACACAACTGAAAAATTGAATTCCTTTGCTTCAATTCATCAATATTATACCAAAAGCTGGCTCTTTTCTGCAAGAGAAATCTGAAGAAAATGAGCCCCTTTTTGATTTAAAAGTTTATAGCTTCAATAAATCAGCTTCTACGGCTATCAATTTAACAAGCCATAGATCATTGAAAAAAGAGAGTGGGACAGAAATCGGTAATTCGTTAGAATTCGATTTCGTCGTCCCACCTCCGCACAGTTGAGTAGGGCTGTAAAAGCTGATGAAATCAGCGTAGTAGAGCCCACTCAACCACTGCGTCTTGCTCGACAATCCAAAGACAATTGAGAGGCTAGGACTCTTGTCCCAGCCTCTTCGTTCACTATTTAGTTCGTTTAAACTTAGCATCCTTGAAGATTGCCAAAGTAGCTTTGTCAGCTTGATCTGATTCCAACTGAGAAAGGTCCAATGTCAACACATCACCTTCAATTTTGTACTTAACTTTGTCGTTGCCACCCTTTTCTGATTCAAGAGTTTTATTCTTCTGATCAACTTTTAATTTATAATCTTGATTTTTCTTATTGCCCATAGCTTTAGCTTCAAGAGTTACTTTACCTTTGGTATCTTTGATTTCAATCGTCATTTTCAAAGAAAATTGATCAGCGTATTTTTCTGCTTCTTCACTTGAAGCACCTTGCTCCTTAAGTGTGTTCTTGATAAAATCCTTAGAAGCTTCATAAACATAGGTTCCGTTGTCGCTCTTAGCAGCACCTGAACATGCTACAAGGATAATAGCACCAATTGCAAAAATTGTAGCTAAAACAATACGTTTGATAGATTTCATTGTGTACTCCTATAAATTTGATATTGCTATTATAACAAAAATTTCACTATCTAACAATAGCCCGAAAAGAGAAATTGATTTTTGGGAGTTATATAGTCTTATCAGAAGAGGAGATTCTTTTTTTAAACCTTAGAAAATGATATAAACTAAAAATCACATACTAAAAAAACCGAAGCCTAAACTTCGGTTTGATTTTTGATTGGAAACTCTATTATTTAAGAGTAACTGAAGCTCCAGCTTCTTCCAATTTAGCTTTGATTTCTTCAGCTTCTGCAGTTGCAACGCCTTCTTTGATGATACCAGGTGCACCATCAACAAGTTCTTTAGCTTCTTTAAGACCAAGACCAGTGATTTCACGTACAACTTTGATAACGCCAACTTTTTTGTCACCAGCAGCTGTCAATTCAACGTCAAATGAATCTTTAGCAGCACCAGCGTCAGCAGCACCAGCAGCAGCTACAGCTACAGGAGCAGCTGCAGTTACACCAAATTCTTCTTCGATAGCTTTTACAAGGTCGTTCAATTCAAGGATTGAAGCTTCTTTAATTTCAGCAATAATGTTTTCAATGTTCAATGCCATTGTTATTTCCTCCAAATAAGTTTTTAATTTTAAATATTTTTTCGTAGCTAGGCTACGCTGCGTAGCTTAAAATTAAGCTGCGTCTTCTTTGTTGTCTGCAACTGCTTTGACAGCAAGTGCAACGTTGCGCACTGGCGCTTGAAGTACAGAAAGGAGCATAGAAAGAAGTCCTTCGCGGTTTGGAAGACTTGCAAGTGCAAGAATCTCTTCTTTTGATGCGACAGCGCCTTCGATTGCACCACCTTTGATTTCAAGTGCGTCAGCGTTTTTAGCAAAATCGTTCAAGATTTTCGCTGGTGCGATAACATCTTCGTTAGAAAATGCTACTGCAGATGGTCCAACAAAAACTGATGCAAGATCTTCAAGACCAGCTTTTTCAGCTGCACGACGTAAAATTGAGTTTTTGATAACTTTATACTCAACTTCGCTTCCACGAAGCTCACGACGAAGAACTGTATCTTGCTCAACTGTCAAACCACGAGCGTCAACAACGACGATTGATGCAGCGGCTTTCATTTTTTCAGCTACTACGTCAACTAGTTCCGCTTTTTTAGCAATAATTGCTTCACTCATTAGTGTGTTCACCTCCGTAATTATTTTGCTTGGGGAATTTTTCCAAAAGAAAAACGCGCCCAAACCTAGACACGAAAGTACAATACGCTTCTTTTTACATGATACGTTTTGTCCTCGGTAGGATCTTTATGAGTCGAGCTCCCCTACTGTCTTAGGCAGTTTTTTCAAACCATTGATAATCATATCATAGATAAAAAAAGATTGCAAGACTTTTGTGCAATCTTTTTAAAATATTTTTTATCAAATTTCTTATTTATCTAGATAAGGTGCTAAGTCCTGTAGAGCACGTTCGGCAATCTTCTCATAACGTTCTTTCTTGTCACGAATACGAGGGCCGTCCAGTTCTTTGATAATGCCGAAATTGACATTCATAGGTTGGAAATGCTTGCTATCAGCATGGGTAACATAATGTGGCAGGCTACCGATAGCTGTTGTTTCTGGAAAGATAAGTGCTTCTTCTCCTTTGAAGAGTCGAGCGGCATTGATACCAGCTACCAAACCAGAAGCTGCTGACTCGACATAGCCTTCAACTCCAGTCATTTGACCTGCAAAGAAAAGATTTGGCTGTTTCTTAGAGCGGAAAGTCTGTTCAAGCAGATTTGGAGAGTCCATATATGAGTTACGGTGCATGACTCCATAGCGAACAAATTCTGCATTCTCCAGACCAGGAATCATCTGAAAGACTCGTTTTTGCTCGCCCCATTTGAGATGAGTTTGAAAGCCGACGATATTGTAAAGACTACCAGCTGCATTATCCTGACGAAGCTGCACCACAGCGTATGGCGTCTTAAAATCTCCATCTCGAGGTCCCTGGTAGTCATCGGGATACTCTAAACCAACCGGCTTCATCGGTCCATAAAGCATGGTTTTAATGCCCCGTTTAGCCATAACTTCAATAGGCATACATCCTTCAAAGTATTTTTCTTTTTCAAAGGAATTGAGTGGTGCTTCTTCGGCATTGACCAAAGCATCATGGAAATCCATAAACTCTTGCTTGGTCATTGGCGCGTTGAGATAGGCTGCTTCTCCCTTATCATAACGAGATTTGAGATAGACCTTGGTCATATCAATGGTATTGACATCAATGATTGGCGCTGCTGCGTCGTAGAAATAAAAACCGTCGCCTCCATTGAGCGCGTGAATTTTTTCGGCCAGAGCATCACTAGTCAAGGGTCCTGTCGCAATGACTGTGATAGCATCCTCTGGAATTTCAGTTATTTCTTCGCGAATAACCTCAATCAATGGATGATTGGTCACCAACTCCGTTACCATCTGAGAAAAACCTTCTCTATCAACCGCTAGAGCACCACCTGCTGGCACACGAGTCGCTTCTGCTGACTTTAAGATGACCGAATCCAATCTTCGCATTTCTTCCTTGAGTAGACCAACTGCATTGGTCAGCGCATCTCCTCTCAGAGAGTTAGAGCAGACCAGTTCTGCAAAGTCTGCAGTCTTGTGTTGAGGCGTTGACTTAACACCCCGCATTTCGTAGAGTTTGACTGGAATTCCACGCTTGGAAATCTGGTAAGCTGCTTCTGAGCCAGCAAGACCTGCACCGATAACATTGATATAAGATTGAGACACGACACTAATACCTCTTTGGGTGGAACCTAAGTCCATATCAAAACAAGCCACTGAACTGTTTGACACCCACAAATCTTTCTAAATTAATACTTGGTCCATTATAACAAAAAGCCAGCAAAAAAGACAGATAGGAGAACTCCTATCTATCCATCATTTTGTCATTTTTTCCAAATAAGCAATCTTAGCAAAATCCTTATGATTGTTATTTTCATTTCGATAAGAATCTTGAGAAGAGGCACGGTAGATAGCTAAGAATTGCTCTGCAGTTGGCAGCAGAAACTTGACCCCTTCAACTTCTTTTCGAGTCAGCTCCGCTATTGGCACACCTGAAAATGCCTCCAAGGTTTCCATGGCTCCGAATTCGACTGATAGGTCTTCCTTTTGAAATTCATGCTCGTGCAGGTCAACCAATTGATAGCCTAGTCGCTCCATCATGGATTCAATCTTATCCATATCATAAATTCGTTCTTCATCTGGTGCTTCCCAGCCACGCTCATCACCGTGAACATGAATGTCAATATCACGAGCCTGCCAGTCCTGACCTGTAGTCTGTTCGAGCCCCAAGGAGCCCATTAGTAGTGGCACAATTCCCATCTTGTTCAGTTGAGATACAATCTTTAGAAATTCTGCAAATTTATTTTTCATACTATTTCTTTCAAAACTTTACTTTATACCAATCCAGGCTGCAAGCAAGGCTGATAAAATGCTGACCAAGGATCCAATCAAGTAATACTCTGCAAATGCTGGACTTTCCGATATCTTGTTATATCGGGCAATGGACTTAGCTGTAAACACTAAACCAATCGAAGCAAACTGTCCATAAAGAAGACAAGCTCCGATAACCAGGCGTTCTAAGAAACCAATCATGGCGCCTGCACCATCTATCGTATCTAACTCCTGACTCGTTTCAGGTTGAAATTTACCAAATAAAATTCTAAAAGCAATATTGGTTGGCTTTCCCACCAATAAGACAAACAAAACCGTTTTTAAGAAAATATACGGAAGGAAGCTTGGCAAAAACTCCGTATTCATATTAGCAAGTCCGTAGATAATGGCCAAATGAAGGACTTGATCAAGCACGAAAATAATAGACGTTTTTAACTTGAATATCCTTTGTAGGATTGGTTTGAAATAATCAATAAGAGCATGGCTTAAGAAAACAATTAAAGTCTTCCACCACAAACTTGGTATTATAATAGTTAAAACAAATAAAGGTAGCCCTACAAGTAAAATATGAAATGCAAGCACTCGAATGTTTTTGTCCTTTTTGTCAGCCATTTTTTGACTTTGAAAGTAATAATCTGATAATAAATGACAAATCAACAAAAGTACGAAAAGATGATATGAATCTATACTAGAAAATCCGTTCATTCTGACCTCCTTCTGTAATATCTATAGCTTGGATGGCTGCAAGTGCAGCCGCTCTACTTCGAAGATAGACTCTGATGCTACTACTTTTTAGTCGTTTGGAAAGGGCACTGGGATTTAATGAAAGCGCCTGGGCCAGCTCTTGCTGACTAAAAACCTCACTATAGATGGACAGTTTAAGTAAGCCCCTTAAAAGTTCTTCCTGACTTTCTCGCCAGTCTGATTTGATTGCCTCACCTGAAGCTAATAAAGCATTTATTTGAAAATCCTCTTCTTTTTTTCCACTAGAAAAATACAACTGAGTATTTCCATAATCATTCTTTTGATGAACTAAATTAATGGCTGCTCGCGCATTCCAATAGGCAGGACCATCAGCACCAATACTTTGTAAAGGATCAATATCAGTCACTATTTTACCCAAACCGATTCCAAAGCGTAGCTGAGCAGGCTTCAAATCTTGACGTAGACAGTCAATAATTTGGAAAATTGGTGCATCTAAAGTAAATAGAGCCTGAAATTCATCCCCAAGTGTCAAAGTTAATCGCGAAGCTAAATAAGTTTCAAAGCGATTATTCATATGAAAGAGAACTGCTTCCAACTTCTTTTGTAAATCTGACCTCTCTTTAAATTGTTTTGAGTCAATGACGTCTGCAATTAAGGCTATATACACTTCACCACCTCCTTTTGTCTATTATAACAGACAAAACAAAAAATGTCCATTTTAACAGACATTTTTTGTTTTTGCCGTTAAAATGGACTAAATTGATTGCTAAAAAAGCTTATTTAACTTTTTCTTCTTCATAATCACCATTGCTACAAACTACCTGCTTACCGCCACCACGGACTTTCTTTTCAACCAGATAGTGGTCACATTTTGGACAGTTTCGACCGAC
>NZ_KQ969106.1:493381-494678 GCF_001578795.1 Streptococcus gordonii | reverse complement strand
ACCAGCTTAACATAATAGCGTTTTTGAATGGTCTCAATGGTCGGTGCGTAAGTAGACGGCCGGCCAACTCCATTTTCTTCGAGTGTCTTGATAAGAGTAGCTTCAGAATAGCGAGCAGGTGGCTGAGTAAAGTGCTGTTCTGGATTGGTATTGACACGTTTGACAGTATCACCCTTTTCCATATCTGGAAGCATTTTATTTTTATCAGAGTCATTATAAATAGCTAGATAACCATCAAACTTGACCTGACTTCCATTGGCCGTAAATTGAACACCATTTTGCTCAATTTTAACATTCATAGTATCAAAGACTGCAGCTGTCATTTGGCTGGCAACAAAGCGGTTCCAGATCAGTGTATAGAGCTTAAGCTGATCTTTATCCAAGTATTTCGCAATGCTTTCTGGTGTATTAAAGACACTAGAAGGTCGGATAGCTTCGTGGGCATCTTGAGCTCCAGAGGCATTTTTAATCTTGCTACCGTGTTTTGAATACTTAGCTCCAAAACGATCGGTAATGTAATTAGCAGCTTCATTTTGCGCAACAGGACTAATACGAGTTGAATCCGTACGCATATAAGTAATAAGACCTTGAACTCCAGAACCGATATTGATACCTTCATAGAGTTGCTGAGCCACCATCATAGTCTTACGAGTCCGGAAATTGATCTTATTAGCCGCATCCTGTTGCATAGAAGAAGTCGTATACGGCAAGGGAGCATTACGACGACGTTCTTTTCTTTCAACGCTTTCTACCTTAAAGTCATCTCCCTTAAGATGTGAAAGAACCTCTTTTACTTCATCGTTATTGGTCAGTTTCATTTTTTTGCCATTTAAGCCATAAAAACTAGCTTGAAATTGTCGACTGCCCTTTTTAAAGGTAGAGTCAATGGTCCAATACTCTTCAGGCTTGAAAGCATTGATTTCATTTTCCCGGTCAATAATTAATTTGAGAGCAACAGACTGAACCCGACCAGCTGACAGACCTTTCTTGACTTTTTTCCATAGAATAGGAGAAATAGAATAACCAACTAAACGGTCTAAAACACGACGAGCTTGTTGGGCATCGACCAAATCCATATTAATCTGACGAGGCTCTTTGAAAGCATTCTTGACTGCGTCTTTAGTAATTTCGTTAAAAACCACACGATTCTTTTCTTTTTCATCCAAGTTAAGAATGTGTGCCAAATGCCATGAAATAGCCTCTCCTTCTCGGTCCGGGTCACTTGCCAGAAAGACTTGTTTAGCTTTTTTTGCTTCTTTCCTTAAATCATTGATGAGCGGTCCCTTGCCTCGGATAT
>NZ_KQ969106.1:484447-492106 GCF_001578795.1 Streptococcus gordonii | reverse complement strand
TCTGAAACCACCGCAATATCACGCAATGAAAGCTCCTTTTCCTTGTTTTCAGCATATCTCAAGACATTAAGAACTTGTCCATTAGTCAGTCCAGCATGTTTCAGTTTATAAATATCATAGTTTTTCATTTTTTCACCTCACTATTATATTCGTAAAATCTACAAAAAAAGACTGTTAAACAGTCTTTTTTTATATCCCGACTATTTTCTTTAAAAAAGCATCTCTTCTCATCCAAAGTAAATAGGTGGATGTTAATCAGCCCAAGCCTTTATCTGTCATAGTTTTAGGGATTTCTTTAATAATTTGAGCTGGATTTCCAGCTAAAACAACATTGTCTCCAAAAGACTTGGTCACAACTGATCCTGCTCCTACTACCACATTATCTCCCAGTGTCACGCCAGGCAGAATAGTCACACCGCCTCCAGCCCAGAAATTATCGCCAATGGTAATAGGAGCTCCATACTCAATGCCAGAATTTCTTTCTATAGGATCCAGTGGATGTAATGGCGTTAACAATTGACAATTGGGACCAAACATGGCATTATCTCCAATCCTAATCGGACAAACATCTAACATTGTCAAATTCCAGTTAGAGTAAAAGTTCTCTCCTATATGGATATTAACACCATAGTCACAAACAAAAATTGGATGAATTGAGAGATTCTCACCAGTAGAACCAAACCATTCTTTGACAATAGCTTTTCGTTTATGACCATCTTGTTCTTGATTAAAAGTATATTGATATTCCCTTGATTTAGCTGCTAATTGCCTTAATTCCTGATCTTGAGGGCGATAGGGTTCACCAGCAATCATTTTTTCGTATTCTGTTTTCATGGCAACTTCCTTTTCATACGAGATAAGTGGATGATTAAATAGAGCTGTTCATCTTCTGATGTGATGTAATTGCGAGTTTTTTCAAGATGAGCAACAATCTTTTGGGTTGTTTCAAAAGCATAAGGGTATTTTGACTTCATCATCATAAACATCTCATTGTCTTCTAAATCTCTATATCCAGAACCTGTCAACACCCGCTCGCAAAAAAATTTCAAATGAGTCACAAAGCGTTGTACATATATATCTTCCTCATCTAGAGAAATTTCTAAACTGTACTTGACAATAGTCATGATTTCTTCCATCAACATGGTCAAATCTCTTGCAGCTGCACCGTTCTCTAATTCCGCATTCACAATTGTCAAGGCCATAAAACCAGCCTCATCATCCGGTAAGTCTTTACCAAAATATTGACTTAGAAGCTGATTAGCATATTTTCCAACTTCAAATTCCTCTGGAAAGAATCGCTTGATATCCCACATAAGAAAATTTTTCAAATAGATGTCATCCTTCTCTCGCAAAGCGACTCCATGCATGTGGTCAGCCATTGCTATAAAAGCATGATGATTTAACTTCTTAGAAATCTTTTTATGGGCAAATGCAATGACTTCGCCAGCTATTTCTATAATTTCAGGATCAATTTCGTTAATCAGTTGCTTCCTGTCTGCTGATAAAATAAATTTTTTCTCAATCAGATCAAGTGGAATCTCCTGACCTGCTTTTCTACCAAAAGCCAGCCCTCTTCCCATGAGCACAATTTCTTCTTGGTTTTCTTCAGAAATAACGACATTATTGTTTAAAATTTTAATAATCTGCATTTCCAACCTCTTCGTAACTAGTCAAGCATAGACTTAACTGGTTCAAATGTCTTTCGGTGAATCGGACTCGCTCCATAGTGTTCCAAGCCCTCCAAGTGGCTCTTTGTTCCATAGCCGGCATTCTGCGCAAAGTCATAACCAGGAAATTCCTTGTCGTAGTCCGCCATCAGCCTATCCCTAGTAACCTTAGCAACAATACTAGCCGCTGCGATAGACAGAGAATTAGCATCTCCTTTAATAATAGACTCTTGTGGAGTTTCGACATCTAGTCTCATGGCATCAATCAGCAAATAATCTGGCTTGAGAGGAAGCTTTGACAAAGCCTCTTTCATAGCAAGCTTGGTTGCTTCATAGATATTGACTTGGTCAATAATATCATTGTCAATCTGGCCAACACCTACTGCCAAGGCCCTATCCATAACTGCTTGATAGATTTCTTGATGCTTTTTCTTGGGAATCTTCTTACTGTCGTTGAGTCCCTTGATTTTACATCCTAGAGGTAAGATGACAGCTGCAGCGACAACTGGACCAGCTAGAGGACCGCGACCAACTTCATCAATTCCAGCAATAGCTTGGTAGCCAGATTGATAGAGCTCTTTTTCATACCGTAGCATCTGATCCAAACGCAAATCTTCATCTAACTCTGCTTGAATAGCCTTTTTACGCTTTTCAACAGCTTTTTGAACTCCACTACGCTGATCCTTCGCCACCTCTTCTAAAAAAGGATCAGACAACTCAGTTACCAACTCCAAGCGTTGCTGAATTTCCTTAATCGTTGCCATCTAATTCTCCTACTGTATCCAGGCAGAAACGGCCCAGCTTACCATCACGAACATCTTTGATAAATAAGCTATAAAAACGATCGTAGTCATCACGGAAACCAAGTTTTTGGGTCATATCCATAATTATATCTGGCGCTTCTTGACTTAGGTCTAACTGTTTATAGCGACCTACTAGCTCTTCAGGATAATGCTCCTTAAAATAATTAAGTCCAAAAATCGTCACTTCATCCATAGGTAACAGATTATCCTTGATTGCACCAGTCAGAGCTAACTTGAGAGCAACCGTCTCGTCTTCAAACTTAGGCCATAGGATACCTGGTGTATCCAAGATTTCCAAATCTTTATTTGACTTGAGCCATTGCTGACCTTTTGTTACACCGGGCTTATTCCCTACAACAGCAATTTTCTTTCCTGCCAAGCGATTCATCAGGGTTGATTTGCCTGCATTTGGGATACCGATTATCATGGTACGCAGGGTTTCGATTCGAATTCCTCTCTCCTTCTGACGAGCCAATTTGCCAGCCATCAGTTTCTTAGCAGTATCAGTTACCTTTTTAACGGCAGATTGCTCTTTAGAATTAAGAGCCAAAGTAGGAATTCCTTGACCTTCAAAATATGTCTGCCACTCCTTGAGACGGACGTGATCAGCTAAATCCGCTTTATTTAAAATCAAAAGCTTGGGCTTTTCTCCTACAATTTTAGTTAGCATGGGATTTTGACTAGATAAAGGGAGACGGGCATCAACCAAGACAGTCACAAAATCAACAAATTTAATACTTTCTTGAACCTGTCTCCGAGCTTTGGACATATGCCCTGGAAACCATTGAATCGTTGCCATATTTTTTCCTTTCAGCGAATATCTTTCAGAATAATTTCATCTTTATCTATTTTAACATATTTCAAAATTTTAAGAGGCAAGATTAAAAAATCTCAGTGAAACAAAAAAGCCCCAATGGGCTTTATCATTTATCTAACTTGTTCAAAGTGAAGGTGAACTGCAATATGATCTCCGTAACCACTACGCTCTAGATCACGTTGCAAGCGATAAGAAATGTAATGTTCAGCAATAGTAATGTAGCCTGCTCCCAAGAGACGGCTTTCAACCATTGATTGAATCATACTAATAGTTGCTCTCTCTACTTTTGCTTCTTGCAAATCAAGAACAACCTTTTTTGTAACTTGTGCCAAATTTTGCCGTAAATCATCAGTCAAAACATAGACTGTCTGAGCAGCCTTTAAGACAGCTTGATAGATTTTATCCGGATCAAAATCTACAACTTCACCACTGCGCTTAATTACTTGCATAATAAACTCCTTTATTTATCTATTTCTAATATAATGTAAGTCACCAATATGACTTCTGCGAATCTTGTTCTTTACAGCCTGCTCAAAAAGAAAACTCAAAGCTAGACCATACCTTAACATTATATAATTTTTTCCAATATTTTTCAAAGGTAGCTTTCTTTTTTAGACTTTAAAAAGCGAAAAAGAAAGGAAAGCACTTGGCAATCCTTTCTAAAAATAATTTGTTTTAATTTCATCAATCAATAATCCGGTCTCAGGACACCTTTAACAGTCTCTTTGGTTGCTTGGTAGTCACCATCAACCACGACCTTAATAATGCGTTTGGCATCTTCTTCAGGTGCAGGCACAAGTGGTAAGCGAGTCGGGCCAGCCGCAAAGCCCAAGTAATTAAGGACAGCCTTGACTGGAGCTGGGCTTGGGTAAGAGAAAAGCGCATTGACTTTGGGAATGAACTTCCGTTGGATAGCTGCAGCTTTTTTGATGTCATTGTGCTCAATAGCATCCAACATTTCAAACATTTCATCACCGTTTGTGTGAGAAGCAACAGAGATAACTCCATCAGCCCCCAGATTCATAGCATGAAAGGCATCACCGTCCTCACCGGTATAAATCAGAAATTCCTCTGGACGATGCTCAATCAAATAAGCCATATTAGCAAGACTAGTACATTCTTTAACACCGATAATATTTGGATGTTCTGCTAGTCTCAACATGGTCTCGGGAGTCATCTCAACTACTACCCGTCCTGGTATATTGTAGATAATGATAGGCAGGTTTGAAGCATCTGCAATGGCTTTAAAGTGTTGGTACATGCCTTCCTGTGAAGGTTTATTATAATAAGGAACAATAGCCAAACCAGCTGCAAAACCTCCAAATGCATCTACTTCTTTGACAAATTCGATAGAGTCGCGTGTTTCATTGGTACCGACACCCGCTATTAAAGGGACACGACCTTTAACAACCTTTTGAACAGCCGCAAATAATTCCAATTCTTCATCGTGAGTAAGAGTGGGACTTTCTGCTGTTGTACCCGCCAATAAAATCCCATCCGTGTGGTGAGTCAAAAGATGCTCTATCAAGTCAGGAATAGCTTCAAAATTAATTGATCCATCTTCATGAAAAGGTGTAATGAAAGCAGTGATTATTTTACAATTAAGCAAATCTTTATAAGCCATATGAAAACCTTTCTATATAAGGAAAGGAGGCCTAAAGAATTTCTCCTAAGCCTCTTTTTGTTATAGCAAAACTTGTTTGAGATTTAATTAACTTAATGATACTAGTCACTTATCAGTTATCTCATCTAGAAACTGAAAAAACAGAAACATTAAAATTCAAACTAGCTTTATTCCATGTTATAAACCTTTTATTTAAACTCGTAAACAAGTTCTTCAGTCGGACGAACTAAGCCACGCTCATGCAAGCTTTCAGCAATTTGTACTGAGTTCCAAGCAGCTCCCTTAAGAAGATTGTCAGACACAATCCACATGTGAACGCCATTTTCGACATCTAGATCCTTGCGAACACGACCAACAAAGGTTTCTTTTCTACCTACTGCGTTAACAGCTTGTGGATAGACTTGATGGGCGACATCATCTTCTAAAACTGTACCTGGAAAGGCTGCAATAGCCGCCTTTATTTCTTCGATAGAGGCAGTTTCTTTAGTTTCAACATAGACAGATTCAGAATGCGCTGACAAGACTGGAATACGGACACAAGTAGCAGAAACTTTAATAGATTCATCTTCTAAGATTTTCTTAGTCTCCTTGGTCATTTTCATTTCTTCATAAGTATAGTCATTGTCCGTGAAAACATCGATTTGTGGCAATGCATTAAACGCAATTGGATAATGCTTCTTGTCCCCACCAGAAGGCAAGATATTAGCAGTCAAATCTTTTGGATCAACACCATCATTTAATACCTGACGCAACTGATCCTGCGTTTCCAAAATTGCACCCATACCAGCACCAGATACAGCCTGATAGGTTGATACAACCACGCGCTCAATTCCCCATTTATCAGCGATTGCTTTCAACGGAAGCATCATTTGAATCGTAGAGCAGTTTGGACAAGAAATAATGCCGTTGTGGCGGTCCAAGGCATGGGCATTAACCTCTGGTACTACTAGTGGTGTTTTGCTATCTTGGCGGAAGTAAGAAGTATTATCAACAACTACTGCCCCAGCCTTAACTGCATAAGGAGCATACTTAGCTGAAGTCGAGCCACCAGCAGAAAAAAGAGCAATGTCAACGCCATCAAAAGCAGTTTCAGTAGTTTCTTCAATTACAATGTCCTGCCCCTTAAACTGCAAAATCTTTCCAGCTGAACGTGCAGACGCTAAAAAGCGCACTTTATCAATAGGAAGACTTGATTCTTCCAACATTTTAATCATCTGAGCTCCAACGGCTCCAGTAGCACCCACTACAGCAACTGTATATCCCATACAATCTACCTCTGAATTTTCTAAAAATTTTGTATATTTGATAATTATACTATTTTTTTTAAAAAATGTAAATCTAATCTGAGACTATACAGGACTAGTATTGAATTATTTCTGATCTTAAATATGTTTTATTTGAACCAACTTCTTCCTGCGAATTCATTTCATCAAGAGCAATAGCACTCTCAACTCCGACCGTATCAGCATCAATTTCTCTAAGTTCGGCTTCGACTAATGGTCTTGCCTCTCTAAGAGACATAGAAAAATCCCCAATCTGAAGACTGGGGATTCGAGGCATCTTTCGATGAGAACAGCTGGTTCACACAACTGCTCAAGGTCCGCTCCTGCGTTACAATTGAATGTAGACCTCCTCAGCGCAAAAGGCTCCTAGGAGCCAATCGACTCATCGCATGAAGTCTAGTTTACCCTATCTTTCACCACTTTGTCAAGACATTTAATCTAAAATATAAACAAAGACTTGTCTATCCTTCCACTCTTGACCTTCTTTTTGGAATTTTTTTCGTACTCCTTCAAGATAGAAATCAGCTTGCTCCAGTAATTTTTGCGAAGGGATATTCTGTAGATCCACATGTGCTTCTAAACGATGAAAACCTAGTCTACGACTGACTTTCTTGAGTTCTTCTAGCATTGCTCTGGCGTAGCCCTGACGCCAAAATTGATTATGTATCGTATAACCTATTTCTGCCCATTGAAAGTCATCTCTAGCTAGCACAAATAAATTAACCATACCTACATGTTTTCCGCTTTTTGCATCATAAATTCCCCAAATATACTGTTGGTCTTTCTCTCGGAAATCACGGTGCTTAGCCACCAAATCCGCAAACCAACTTTCTGTACAAATTGTCATATCTAAAAGTCCATCATCAAACGGTGATTGAGAAGGCAGTCTATTGGAAAATCCTTCCAGCCAAACCGAGTAATCCTTCTCTTCCAGATATTTTAAATAAATATGTTTCATAAATACTTACTTCCCTCTCGAATACTAAGTGCAGCCATTTCTGCCTGATGCCGTTTTATGAAATCCTTGACCCAGCCTGGATTGGTTTTAGAATAGTCTCTCAGCGCCCAGCCAATGGCTTTGTTAATAAAGAATTCTGTTTGGCCTAGATTATTCACTAAAATCTTCTCCAAGAGCTCTGTGTCTGTTTCTTCTTTTCTAAGCAACTGATGATCAATGGCCAAGCGCCGCAGCCAGATATCCTCATCACGACTCCAAGCTAAAATAATCTCTTTGGTTTCTGGAAATCGAGCAATGATTGATCCAACCAAGCGGTCCAAAAAGTCAATGGTATCCCACCAAGATTTTGTTTGAGCCAGCTTTTTCAAATATGACAAGTCAGATGGAGTCAATAGTTTCTTGCGACTTTCCAGATAATCTAGCGCAGTGTACTGCAGTTCTCGATAGGGATTATTCCAAGCTTCATTTATAAAATTCCAGTCAATAACGGAGTCAGTCTGCTGTTTG
>NZ_KQ969106.1:476336-484427 GCF_001578795.1 Streptococcus gordonii | reverse complement strand
CGAGCTTCCGTCTAGCTGGAGTCTTGACTCCTAGGAACTCAAATTTATTTTTCATATAGGCTTTCATAGCAACTGCATCATCAGGGTTAGCTACAGCTTTTAACTCTTTTACCAGTTCCTCTACATTCATAGTTTACTCCAGTAATTCACGGTCATAAATAGTGTAGTCACAGCGATAAATCACGAGACGCTTGCCATCAATCAGCAACTCAGATGTTTTAGGAGCATCAGATTTATCAAGAGAGACACGATCGCCAGCATAAGCCGCTAGCGGAGTGCCGTTTTGAGAGCGAATCAGAATAACCTTCTTCTTTCCAGTAAAGTCGTTTTTAAAGGCTGAAATCATACGATTTAAAACAGGGACAGAATGACTATTCTCCTCAACATCTGCCGTCTTTTGATACTGGGCAAACACATCTTTCAATCCTTTTTCTTCTGCAATCAGAGAAGAACCTACATGGTCAATCTCATACTTACCCAAGGTGATTTTGAGCACAGAAGAGTCCTCCTTGGAATTTCCTTCCGCATCAACTGAGTCAAACTCCTCGTTACGCGAGATGGATAGGGACTTACCTGACATCTGGTCAATAAGCTGAGAATTTTCATCATAGGTCCGAACTGTCATCTCTAAACCAATCCATTCCTCCTTGGCATTCTTAATCCAGTTCTCAATCATCTGACAACCAGATAAGGTAATTAAACCAATGGATAACAACAAAATAATTAGATATTTCTTTTTCACACTTCCGACTCCTTTTCTTTTAAAGGTTTTATGGGGGGTAGCTTGCTTTTCTAAGGACTTTTGCAGCCAAACAATGTCATGCCAACGCTCAAATTTATAGCCAATTTTTGGAAAATGCGCTACTTGCTGGTAGCCTCTTTTTCGATGCAAAGCCAGGCTAGCCTCGTTTGGCAGAGAAATACAGGCTAGAAAATGCACATATCCCATCTGATCTAACAGGTATTCTAGCGCATCATAAAGCTTAGTGCCAACTCCCTGTCCCCTAGAATCTAGACTGACATAGACAGATAATTCCACTGCCCAATCATAGGCGGCACGCGCATAATAAGTCGAAGCATAAGCATAACCTAAAATTAAACCGTCTTCTTCCGCTACCAGATAGGGATATTTTTCCAATGTTTTCCCAACCCTATTTGCAAAATCCTCAACTGTCGGCACTTCATATTCAAAAGTGATGGCTGTATTCTCTACATAAGGCGCATAAATATCTAACAAGGATCTAGCATCCGATGGCTTAGCTAATCTGATCTCCATAATGACTCCATATTCTATTCTCATTATTTTCACTATTATACCAAAAAAAGACTCGTAAAGAGCCTTTTAAACCAAGATCAAAATAGACCAATCGCTGTGCCGTCTGCTGCAACATCCATATTGAGTGCTGCAGGACGTTTTGGCAATCCTGGCATGGTCATGACATCTCCTGTCAAAGCCACGATAAAGCCTGCCCCAAGTTTTGGTACCAATTCACGAATGGTAATTTCAAAGTTTTCTGGCGCACCAAGAGCTGCAGGATTGTCTGAGAAGCTATACTGTGTTTTGGCCATACAGATTGGCAGCTTATCCCAGCCGTTTTTGACAATTTCCCGAATCTGGGTCTGCGCTTTTTTCTCAAAGTTTACTTTTGAACCACGATAAATTTCTCTGACAATCTTCCCTATCTTTTCTTCAATAGAGAGTTCATTGTCATAAAGTCGAGTGTAATGAGCAGGCACTTCAGCAATGGTTTTGACTACAGTCTCAGCCAAAGATACACCACCTTCAGCGCCATCAGCCCATACGCTAGCAAGCTCAACCGGTACTCCGATTTCTGCACAAAGTTCCTTCAAGGTTGCAATTTCAGCTTCTGTATCAGAAACAAATTCATTAATTGCAACAACTGCTGGAATACCGAACTTACGGATATTTTCAACGTGGCGTTTAAGATTGGCAAAACCTGCACGAACTGCTTCTACATTTTCTTCTGTCAGTGCATCCTTAGCTACGCCGCCATTCATCTTAAGAGCACGAAGGGTTGCAACAATGACTACTGCATCTGGAGAAGTTGGCAAGTTTGGAGTCTTAATGTCCAAGAATTTCTCAGCTCCAAGATCTGCCCCAAATCCTGCTTCAGTCACCGTATAATCAGCCAAGCGTAGCGCTGTACTAGTTGCTAAAACAGAGTTACAGCCGTGGGCGATATTGGCAAACGGCCCGCCATGAACAAAGGCTGGTGTCCCGTAAATAGTCTGAACTAGATTTGGCTTAATCGCATCTTTCAATACCAAAGCCAAGGCACCTTCGACCTCAAGGTCACGAACATAGACTGGTGAGCGGTCATAGCGATAACCGATGACAATGTTTGCCAAGCGATTTTTCAAATCTTCAATATCCGTAGCTAGGCAAAGAATTGCCATAATTTCAGAAGCAACCGTGATATCAAAGCCATCTTCGCGTGGAATACCGTTGACTGGACTACCTAAGCCAACAGTCACATGACGAAGAGCTCGGTCATTCAAGTCAACCACACGTTTCCAGATAATGCGCCGCTGATCAATTCCCAGAGCATTTCCCTGATGAAGATGATTATCAATGAGGGCAGACAGGGCATTGTTGGCAGTCGTAATGGCATGCATATCCCCAGTAAAGTGGAGATTGATGTCTTCCATAGGCAAGACTTGCGCAAAGCCACCGCCAGCTGCTCCTCCTTTAATTCCCATTACTGGACCCAAAGACGGTTCGCGGATGGCAATCATCGTTTTCTTGCCAATCTTGTTCAAGGCATCCGCAAGACCAATGGTAATAGTTGATTTCCCTTCACCTGCTGGAGTTGGATTAATAGCCGTTACTAAAATCAATTTACCAACTGGATTTTTTCTTACCTCAGAAATCTTATCAAAGCTAAGCTTAGCCTTGTACTTACCATATAATTCCAAGTCATCATAGTCGATGCCAATTTTTTTCACCACATCCACAATAGGCTGTAATTCAATACTTTGAGCAATTTCGATATCTGTTTTCATCAAATTCTCCTTCATCCATTTAGTATATAGATTATAACAAAAAAAGAGTAAAATCTACACAATTTAACTCTTTTAAAATAATTTTGTTCGTGTTTTGCTTTGCGAAAACTAGAATTCATCAGATAAAATTATGAAATTCACTTGAATCTTTATAGAAATCTAAACTTTAAGTTGTAATTCCTTTAATCAAGAAATCCACTCAAAAGAATCTCCGGATGGTATTTATTTAAGACATCGTAGATATCATACTGGTCTTCATCTAATTTATCAATTGAAATTTCGTAATCAGGACCAGCTTGGGTATAGGGACAAATATAATGCTTTACACTTCTATGTCCTTCAGAACTATATTCGGAACGCTTCTTATAAGAAATTCTTTGAATATCTTTCCATGGAATGCTAATTTGTTCATCATCAATGCGAAAGACGAACTCATCCTTTGTCCCAGCTAGAATTGGTACCTTACTCTCTTTTTCTTTAAATATATTTTTTATTAGATAGAGTATGATTCCGCCAAAGATCGCAGCTAAGAATATAATTATTAAGGTAGAGTGCGACAAACCATGCTCTATGCCCTTATCAATATCCATGTATATACTTATAAAAGCGACAATTCCAAATCCAAACATGACCAATATAAACATCAAATTTGTAAAATAAAAATTCGAACCAGCATAATATTCAAACTGATAATTCTCTTTCTCCATACTCTCTCCTTTTTTCAAAAAATTACAATCATTCCTATAGATTATTGATAAGAAACTAGTAACTTCAATCTGTTTTCAAAATTTTAATTCTTAGTAGCTTTCTGTAAATATAATTATTTTACTAAATTTACTTTTTCTTGTAAAATAAGGCTATGAATATATTGATTACTTCAGGCGGAACAAGCGAAAGAATCGATCGTGTTCGCTCTATTACCAATCATTCAACTGGGCAGTTAGGAAAAGTCATAGCTGAAACTTTCCTAAATAAGGGTGACCGAGTGACTTTAGTAACGACTTCCAAGGCTGTCCGTCCTCTACTACATCCCAATCTTACTACAGTAGAAATTGAAAATGTCGCAGAGCTTCTTGAAAAACTGGAGCAACTTGTACACACGCACGATGTACTAATTCATGCTATGGCAGTTTCTGACTACACTCCAGTTTATATGACAGGCTTTGATGAAGTTTTAGCTAGCTCTGACCTTACAGAATTACTGAATAAGTCTAACTCAGAAAGCAAGATTTCTTCTCAGGATGATGTCCAGGTACTTTTCCTAAAAAAAACACCAAAAATCATCTCCTTAGTAAAACAATGGAATCCCGACATTCGCTTGATTGGATTCAAACTCTTGGTTGATGTTTCTAAGGAAAAGTTACTTGAGACAGCGCGAGCCAGTCTCCAAAAAAACAAAGCAGATATTATTGTTGCCAATGATTTAAATAAAATTACTGAGAAAGGGCATGAAGCTTATCTAGTTGAAAAAAACAGGGTGACGAAAGCACATTCCAAGGTTGAGATTGCTCAACTCCTCTACCAATATATCCACAAGGAGGCAAAAACATGACTCAGATTACTCTAGCAGTTAGTGGTAGCATATCAGCCTACAAGGCAGCAGATATTACTAGTCGCCTAAAGAAAGAGAACTTTGATGTGGCCGTCCTCATGACTGAGGCTGCGATAGAATTTATCACACCTCTAACTCTGCAAGTCTTATCACAAAGGTTAGTTGCTCTTGATATCATGCAAGAGCCTGATCCTAGTAGGGTCAACCATATTACCATTGCTAAGGAGACTGATCTCTTTTTACTAGCTCCTGCAACGGCCAATACGATTGCTAAATTAGCAAATGGTCTAGCTGATAATATGGTAACAGCTACTGCTCTGGCCTTACCGACTCATACTAAGAAAGTTTTGGCACCAGCTATGAACACCAAGATGTATGAAAACCCACTAACCCAGCACAACCTAGAGCGTCTGCAAAATTTTGGTTGGAAGATTATCCAGCCTCGTGAAGCTGTACTAGCTTGCGGTGATCAGGGGACAGGCGCTCTAGCTGAGATAGATACAATTATAGATACTGTAAAGGAACTTATTTATGAAAAAACAATCTAAGATTGCTCAAATTGCTATTTTCTTTGCCATTATGTTGGTACTGCATCTACTTAGCTCAGTAATTTTCAACCTATTGCCAGTAGATATTAAACCAACGATTATTCATATACCTGTTATTATTGCTAGTATCCTTTATGGTCCTCAGGTTGGAATGGTCTTAGGTTTCCTTATGGGATGTATTAGTGTAATTACTAACACCATAGTGATTATTCCTAGTAGCTATCTTTTTAGCCCTTTTGTACCAAACGGAAATCTATATTCGCTTGTAGTTGCCATGGTGCCACGCATTTTAATCGGTCTCACACCTTACCTTGTCTATAAAGTTCTACATAACAAACTTGGTTTAGCTATAGCTGGAGCAGTTGGTTCTGCTACTAACACCATTTTTGTCTTGGGAGGAATCTTTTTACTATTTTCAAATGTCTATCAAGGTAATATCCAAGCCATGCTTGCCATAGTTTTATCCGCAAATTCAATTGCAGAGTTACTTATTTCGGTAGTCTTGACAGTTGGTATTATTCCTGCTCTTGAAAAAGTTAAGCAATAAAATTCAAATCAATAATCTTGTAAGGACAGTTATCCATCTGTCCTTTTTTTAATTTGTCTATATAATTTATTTGAAATTTTTAAAAAAATTTTTTCAAAAGTATTTCATCATTTTCTATATCTGACCTTTCAAAACAAGTGAAAATATGCTACAATGAAAGCGATTAGATATATTCAAGAGCGGGATGATTTATCATGATTTTCCTCTCTTCATTTTTTAAATAAAGGAGACATTCTATGACTTACCAAGAAAATTATCAAAAATGGGTCGATTTTGCTGATCTTCCAGACTACCTTCGTCAAGATTTAGAAAATATGGATGAAAAAACAAAGGAAGATGCCTTTTATACCAATCTTGAATTTGGTACTGCAGGTATGCGTGGATTGATCGGAGCTGGTACAAACCGCATCAATATCTATGTTGTCCGTCAAGCGACTGAAGGTTTGGCTCGTTTGATTGAGTCAAAAGGTGGAAATGAAAAAGAACGTGGCGTGGCAATTGCCTACGATAGTCGTCACTTCTCTCCAGAATTTGCCTTTGAATCTGCTGCTGTTCTTGCAAAACATGGTATCAAATCGTATGTATTTGAAAGCCTTCGTCCAACTCCAGAACTTTCATTCGCCGTTCGTCACCTCAACTGTTTCGCAGGTATCATGATTACCGCCAGCCACAACCCTGCTCCATTTAACGGTTACAAGGTATACGGCGAAGACGGTGGACAAATGCCTCCACACGATGCGGATGCTTTGACAACTTACATCCGTGCTATCGAAAACCCATTCACTGTTGAAGTTGCTGATGTAGAAGCTGAAAAAGCTTCTGGTTTGATTGAGGTCATCGGCGAAGCTGTCGACGTAGAGTACCTAAAAGAAGTAAAAGATGTCAATATCAACCCAACCTTGATTGAAGAATTTGGTAAAGACATGAAGATTGTCTACACACCACTTCATGGTACGGGTGAAATGTTGGCTCGTCGTGCTCTTGCTCAAGCAGGATTTGATTCTGTTCAAGTTGTTGAAGCGCAAGCAACTCCAGACCCTGACTTTTCTACTGTTAAGTCTCCAAACCCAGAAAGCCAAGCAGCCTTTGCCCTTGCTGAAGAACTTGGTCGTCAAGTTGGTGCAGATGTTCTTGTCGCGACTGACCCTGACGCTGACCGTGTTGGTGTGGAAGTGCTTCAAAAAGATGGTAGCTACCTCAACCTTTCAGGTAACCAAATCGGTGCTATCATGGCTAAATACATCTTGGAAGCCCACAAAAATGCTGGAACTCTTCCTGATGATGCAGCCCTTTGCAAATCAATTGTATCAACAGACTTGGTAACGAAGATTGCTGAAAGCTACGGCGCAACCATGTTCAACGTTTTGACTGGTTTCAAATTTATCGCTGAAAAAATCCAAGAATTTGAGGAAAAACACAATCACACTTACATGATGGGATTTGAAGAAAGCTTCGGTTACTTGATCAAACCATTTGTACGTGATAAAGACGCCATCCAAGCCGTTCTTGTCGTTGCTGAACTTGCTGCCTACTACCGCTCACGTGGTTTGACACTTGCTGACGGTATCGAAGAAATCTACAAAGAGTACGGCTACTATGCTGAAAAGACCATCTCTGTGACTCTTTCAGGTGTAGACGGTGCTGAACAAATCAAAGCCATCATGGCTAAGTTCCGTAACAATGCTCCAAAAGAATGGAATGCAACAGCTATCACTGTCGTAGAAGACTTCAAAGCCCAAACTTCTACTGCTGCAGATGGCACTGTAACAACCTTGACAACACCTCCAAGTGATGTTTTGAAATACACACATGCGGATGGTTCATGGATCGCTGTTCGCCCTTCTGGAACTGAACCAAAAATCAAGTTCTACATTGCAGTTGTAGGTGAAAGCAACGAAGATTCACAAGCTAAGATTGCAAATATCGAAGCGGAAATCAACGCTTTTGTAAAATAAGAAATTATAAAAGATGAGACCAACCAATCTCATCTTTTTTTCGTATCAAATCTAAGCAATTTTAGAAACTTTATGGCATACTAGTTCTATCAAAAGAAATGAGGATGATTTATGGAACAATTTGCTCAAAATATTAAAGACTTGGAAGTCACAACTGTTGACCGAGCTCGTCAAGCGATTGCTGACAAAGAGACTGCAACTTTCTTTGTAGGTCGCAAAACTTGCCCTTACTGCCGTAAATTTGCTGGAACATTGGCTGGTGTTGTGGCTGAAACTAAAGCACACATCTACTTCATTAACAGTGAAGAAGCTAGCGAATTAGAGAAACTACAAGCTTTCCGCTCTGAATATAGCATTCCGACTGTTCCTGGCTTTGTTCATGTTCAAGACGGCCAAGTAGCAGTTCGTTGTGATTCTTCTATGACTGCAGATGAAATCAAAGCATTTGCTCATTTATAAAAATAA
>NZ_KQ969106.1:467216-475958 GCF_001578795.1 Streptococcus gordonii | reverse complement strand
TTGAGAGGCTAGGACTTTTGTCCCAGCCTCTTATTCGTTTCCCGTAAAAGTCGTTCAGTTCTATTGTTGTTTTTTTACAAACTATTCTAGTAGATCATTTTTCTTTTAAGAAAAATATTGGAAATTCATGCTCCTCTAGCCTATCATCAAGATTAAAGTGTTTTGTATACCATTTTCTATATCTTTTAAAAAATAATTCTAATATATAGATTAGCACAAATAACAAGATGAAGATGATAAAAGAATAGATTTTATTTTCATTATTGAAGTCTGTTTTATTAAAATGTATTATAAAATAAAAATATATAAAGGGACAGATGGGCACCAAATTTAAATAAAGCAAATAACTGAGTAGGAATAGAAATTGGTGCTTCCTTGATCTTCTTCTGTAAAGTCTTTTATATGTTTTCGTTATTTTATTGAATAAAGGAAACCTCCCTCTGCCAAATCTATAATATTTTGGCAAGGCATGATAGCCACACCAATGAAGGATTTTAAAATTTAACTCACGAATCAAGAAAAATAAATTGTAACAAATAAAATAACAAATTAAGATAGAACTGATTTTTGCATGATTAGAATATAATTCACGAATAAAAGCAAAATATGCAAAAGCCAAAAAATAATTGAAACAAGCTAATATAAAATAGAGAATACTAGCAAATATACTACGAGCTCCTATAAAATTTTTATCTGAATAATCTGGTCTATAATCCATATAAGTTACATAATCCTATTATTTCTTCATAAACCTATGCTCTAAATTGAAATGAGCGTTCATTTATTAAATGCCTCCCACATCTTCTGCTGAGGTTTGGCAAAGGGGTAATTGACAAAGTCTTCTGGATGAAGCCACAAGACCTCTCCATCAGCTGCGATCTGGCTATCATTAACTCGGCCATAAGCTAGCTGGATATGCCACTTGCGATGGCTGAAGACATGTTGCACCTTTGGAAAAGACTCCTGCTGCCAATTGACAATCAAATCATAATCCTGCTCAAAACTTTCTTGAGGAGACAGATCCAGACTTTGCTGATTTTCAGCTACCTCAAAGAGGGATATCTGATTTTCAGTTTGAAATTCCTCAACTTCAATCAGGGGAAAATGCCAAAATCCAGATAACAAGCCAGCAGTCTCATTCTTTTCAAGCAAGAATTGTCCCTGCTCGTTTTCAATAATCAAGCCCTGAAGATAGACCGGAACTGGCTTCTTTTTAGGGGCTTTAATAGGATATTTATCCATAGTTCCATGTAAATAGGCTGCGCTGAACTCTTTTACAGGACTATCTTCTGGATGAGGATTAACAGGAGCTTCGATATCTGATCCCAGATCCATCAGTGCTTGATTGAAATCTCCGGGCCTCTCTGGATCAATCAGAATCTCCATCATAGCCTGAAAGACCTTCCGATTGCTGGATTGGCCAATATCTAAATTAACTTCAAACAATCGACTCAGTACCCGCATGACATTGCCGTCTACCGCTGGCTCAGCTAGACCAAAGGCAATACTAGCAATAGCACCAGCCGTATAAGGACCAATCCCTTTGAGGCTAGCAATCCCTTCATAGCTATCAGGAAATTTTCCATCGAAATCCGTCATTATCTGCTGGGCTGCTTTTTGCATATTTCTCACCCGCGAATAATAGCCTAACCCTTCCCAAGCCTTGAGCAGTCTATCTTCTGGTGCCTGTGCTAAGTCAGTTACTGTCGGGAACCAGTCAAGAAAACGCTCATAGTAAGGAATCACCGTATCCACCCGAGTCTGTTGCAGCATAATCTCAGAAACCCAGATATGATAAGGATTATTGGACCTACGCCAAGGCAGGTCACGTTTGTTTTCATCATACCAAGCCAATAATTTCTCTCGAAAAGAGGCAATTTTATCTGCCTCCCACATCTCAATTCCGTACTCTTTCAAATCAAACATAAATCTAGTATAGCATAAGGATAAAAAAATTGGAGAGCTTACGCCCCCCAATTATCTCATATCGTTTAATAATGACCAACTGCCTGACTAGCTGTAATCAAGGTCAGCTTGTAAACATCATCCGCATTACATCCACGAGAAAGATCATTAACTGGATGATTAAGCCCTTGTAAGATAGGACCTACTGCGGAAAATCCACCCAAACGTTCAGCCAGTTTGTAGCCGATATTACCAGCTTCAATACTAGGAAAGACAAAGACAGTCGCTTGACCAGCCACTGGGCTGCCAGGTGCTTTCAGCTCTGCGGTTGCAGGCACGAAAGCTGCATCAAACTGCAATTCACCATCGATTGCCAAATCTGGACGCATTTCTTGTGCTAGCTTAGTTGCCTCCACTACCTTATCAACCTTTTCTCCAAAACCAGAACCTTTAGTAGAATAGCTGAGCATAGCGACTTTAGGATCAATATCAAAAATTTGTGCTGTCAAAGCTGAGTTAATAGCAATCTCTGCTAAAACACTGGCGTCTGGATCGATATTAATAGCACAGTCACTAAAAATGTAGCGCTCATCATCACGAACCATGAGGAAAGCTCCAGAAGTGCGCGAAACCCATGGCAAAGTCTTGATGATTTGAAGAGCAGGTCTAACAGTTGCTGCTGTCGAGTGAATAGCACCTGAAACCATTCCTTGAACCTTGCCAAGATAAACTAGCATAACACCAAAATAGTTGACATCTTCCTTCAGCAATTGGCGCGCTTCATCTGCAGTGATTTTTCCTTTACGACGCTCAACAAAAGCTTCCACCATTTCCTCAAAGCAAGAACAGTTTGTAGGATCAATAATCTGAAAGCCTTCTGTTATTCCTTCTATTTCTAAATAAATACGAATTTTTTCAGGATTACCCAAAAGAACTGGAGTAATACTAGTTTCTTTTACAAGGCGCTTAGTTGCTTGAAGAATACGAGGTTCTTCTCCTTCAGGCAAGACAATTTTCACTTCTTTATCCTGCAAGGCATCACGAATATCATCAAAAATTTTCATATTTTGTTAATCTCCTCTTAATTAATTTTTAAATGTCTGAATTACATGTTCAAAATCTGTTGGAAGAGGACTGGCACGTCCAATTTCCTCTCCACTGAATGGATTGTAAAATTTCAAAGTATGACAGTGAAGAGCTTGGCGACTGATACCTTCAGTTAAGCTTCCACCATATAAATCGTCTCCCAAAAGTGGAAAGCCGATATGTGAAAAATGAACTCGAATCTGATGCGTCCTTCCTGTATGAAGGTGAATATCCACTAGATAGATGTTGCCAAATTGCTCAATCACCTTGTAACTAGTATGAGCATATTTACCTCCTTTGGCAACTCTTCGTGTAATAATACTATCTTCATCACGCGCAATCGGAGCAATAATTTCCCCTTCTTTTTCTAAAAGACCATCTCCCTTAACCAGGGCTAAATAACGCTTCTCAATAGCTCTTTTTTGTAATTGTTTATCCAATCGTGCATGGGCATAGCCGTGTTTGGCAAATAGCATAAGACCGCTAGTATCCTTGTCCAAACGTGTCACAATATGGACTTGATGATTCTCATAACCAGAATCTATATAATAAGCTTTGACATAATTAGCCATAGTATTAGAATGGTTCACGCTAGGAATGCTTGCGACTCCGGCTGGTTTATCAAGTATTAAAAAATGATCATCCTCAAAAACTACTTCTAGTTTTCTCGAAATCGCTTCTAAACTTTCAAAACCTTCTTCCTTGGGAATATCGATCGTAACTTTATCACCAATGTCTAACAAGTAAATTGCATTTTGCGGTTCGTCATTTACTAAAATACCTCCGCCTCTAAACTTAATTTTAGCAAGAAGCCCCTTTGAAACATCATGTTTTTTGAGAAAAGATTTGACTTTGACATGTTCATCTGCAATAAACTCAAATCTCATCGTCTACTTCTCCAATAAAGGCATCCTTAACTCGGTTCCAAAAGCTCGTATGACTTGGGCTAGCGACAAAATGTATTTTATGATTATCTATTTGAAATTCAACCTTAGCAATATGCTTGAAAGTATAAGTTCTATTATCCACCGAAATCGTATGCTGATCATTTCGAGTTGGAAAGATTTCAATCTTATCTTTTTTGGGAACAATAATAGACGAGCCCAAAGTACGATATACACGATTATTAAGACTAGCCACTTCAGCAATTTGCAAGGCCTCGATTGTCGGATGGAGAACTGCTCCACCTAAGGACTTATTGTAAGCCGTACTGCCTGTCGGAGTTGAAACTGAAATCCCATCCCCTCGGAAGCGTTCAAAGGCCACATGGTTAATCATGACATCAGCGACCATAGTCCGATCTGATCGCTTTATCGTAGCTTCATTCAAAGCTAGTTTAGTTTTTACAGAACCATCCTCAAGAAAAATTCTAACATTTAAAATCGGATAGGAAACCTGAGCACCTGTGTCCAATTTTAGATTATCTATTAACTTGTCAATTTCGAAATCTCGATAATCAGTATAAAACCCTAAGTGTCCAGTATGAACACCGACAAAACGAACTTTATCTAATTGTTTTTCATATTTGTGAAAAACTGACAAGAGCATGCCATCTCCACCTACAGAAATAACTATATCAGGATTTTTATCGGTTAAAATGAAACGATTCTGCCTTAGTTTCTTAATCAATAATTGGCAGACTTCTTTACTTTGAGGTTTATAATTGCTAAAAACTGCAATCTTTTTATCTGTATTCTTCATCTGTATCGTCACTATTTCCTACGCCATCATTTAACTTCCGATAAGGCGGATCAAACAGAACTTGAGCCTCTTGAATATCATGGCGAATTTCACCCATTGTTTTATCCAATTCATAGGCAATTCGAGCTGTTATTTCCAACCTTTCCTTAATTTCTTGAGGAAATTCTCCCTTATATTTATAATTCAGAGAATGCTCAATTGTCGCCCAAAAATTCATGGCTAAGGTCCGAATTTGAATTTCAGCCAAGACAACTTTATTACCGTCAATTGTATCAACAGGATATTCAACTATCACATGATAGCTACGGTAGCCACTTGGCTTCTTATAAGTGATATAATCTCGCTCTAGAACAATCTTCATATCTTTCCGCTGACGCAAGACTTTCAGAACTTCAGTGATATCATCCTCAAATTGAACCATAATTCGAAGTCCTGCAATATCATTCATATTACGGTCTAAGTTTTCTAAACTTATTCCATGCATAACCATCTTCTCTTGGATACTTTCAATAGACTTGACCCTACCGGTTACAAATTCTATAGGTGAGTGTCGTTGTTGCTTGCGGTATTGCTTTCGAATCCCACGCAGTTTGACTTTTAACTCACCAACAGCTTGGACATAAGGGTCTAAAAATTGTTCCCACTCCATAAACTCGCTCACCTTGTCATTTTTAATTATTTTATATAAAATAAATACGTCTATTATTATAACATAAATCGTTTTCAAACGAAAGAAAAGGATCAACAATGAACCATTTAGAGATTGAATACAAATCCGGATTAAACAAAGAACAATTCGACAGTCTGCTACCACTTTTCAAAGATATTACCCCTGTAAAACAAACAAATTATTATATCGATACTCCAGATTTTTTTATCAGAGACCACAAAATGGCCTTACGTATCCGTCGTTTTGATGATTCAGCCGAGCTGACTCTGAAGATATCACAAGAGGTAGGAACAATGGAATACAACCAAGCTTTATCAGCAGATGAAGTTAATTCTATAATTGGGAGTATGACTCTACCAGAGGGAGAGATTCTTGAAAACTTGAAGAAAACAAAGATGCAGCTAAATCAATTAACCATCCTAGGCCACTTGACTACCATTCGTCGCGAAATGAAACATAAGTTTGGCCTTCTAGCTCTGGATGAAAATTTCTATTTTGATGTTCACGATTACGAAATCGAGCTTGAAGTCCAAGATGCTGAAGATGGAAAAGTTAATTTCCTTGACTTTTTACAAGAAAACAATCTCCCGTACACACCCCTAAAAAGCAAGATTGCGAGATTTGCTAAAAACTTGCCAAATAGCTGAAAAAATCTTATATTTTTGATAAAATAGTAATCAGAAAATTAAAGGAGTTATCTTTAGGTATGTTTGGTTCAATCAATGACAAAAAGAACATGAAATTATTCTCGCTCAACTCAAATCACGCTATCGCTGAGAAGATTGCAAAAGCTGCTGAAGTACCGCTTGGAAAACTTTCATCACGTCAGTTCTCTGATGGAGAAATTCAAGTCAACATCGAAGAAAGCGTACGTGGCTTTGATGTGTTCATCATTCAGTCTACAAGTTTTCCGGTAAACAACCATTTGATGGAACTGCTCATAATGGTAGATGCTTGTAATCGTGCCAGTGCTAACTCAGTAAACGTTGTAATTCCTTACTTTGGTTACGCTCGTCAAGACCGTACAGCAGCACCACGGGAACCAATCACAGCAAAACTAGTAGCAAATATGTTAGTAAAAGCAGGTGTGAATCGAGTACTGACTCTTGATCTACATGCTGTTCAAGTACAGGGATTCTTCGATATTCCTGTTGACAATCTTTACACTGTTCCTCTTTTTGCAAAACACTATTGCGATAAAGGCTTAACAGGTGATGATGTTGTCGTTGTAAGTCCAAAGAACTCAGGTGTTAAGAGAGCTCGCAGTTTAGCAGAACATCTAGATGCTCCTATCGCTATTATTGACTATGCTCAAGACGATGCTCACCGCAATGAAGGGTATATTATTGGTGAGGTAGCTGGTAAGAAAGCGATCTTAATTGATGACATCTTGAATACTGGACGTACCTTTACTGAAGCTGCTAAAATTGTCGATCGAGAAGGAGCAACCGAAATCTATGCGGTTTCAAGCCATGGTCTCTTCGTTGATGGTGCCGCTGAAAAATTAGATGCTGTTCCGATCAAAGAAATTTTAGTAACCGATTCTGTAGACACCAAAGAAAAAACTCCAAAAAACATCCAGTACATTACAGCAAGTGAGTTGATTGCTGATGCTATCGTCCGCATCCAAGAGAGAAAACCTGTCAGTCCTCTCTTTGCATATAATAAAAAATAAGGACTGAAGATGATTTATTTCGACAATGCAGCCACAACCCCTCTTTCGTCTATAACTATCCAAAAGATGACTGATTTAATGGGACAGGTCTACGGAAATCCATCTAGCACCCATCAACATGGACGAGAGGCTAGCAAGATTCTCAGACAAGCCAGGGAGACTATTGCTAAGATATTGCAAACTAATGCAAAAAATATTCTGTTCACTGCTGGTGCTACCGAAAGCAATAATACCATACTAAAAGGCTACGCTTTCAAGAACCAAGATCTAGGCAAACATATTATTACGACAGCAATTGAGCATCATTCTATTTTAGAACCCTTACACCATTTAGCCGAAAAATACGGATTTGAGATTTCTTTTATCCAACCAGTCGACGGAAAGATACGAGTAAAAGATATAAAGGATGCACTTCGTCCTGACACCATTCTCGTCTCTACCATGTTTGCTAATAATGAGACAGGTTATTTACTACCTATTAAGGAAATTGGAGAAGTTTTAAAAGATCATCCAGCTAAATTTCATGTAGATGCGGTTCAAGCTATGGGAAAGATTCCTATCTATCCAGAAGAATTAGGAATTGATTTTTTAAGTGCTTCAGCTCATAAATTTCACGGGCCGAAGGGAACTGGCTTCTTATATGCTAAAGATTTCCACTTTGATAATCTACTTCACGGTGGAAGCCAGGAAGATAAAAAAAGAGCTGGTACAGAAAACATCATTTCCATTGCCGGAATGGCCACAGCACTGGAAAATAATATTGAACATATAGCCGAAAACTTCAGTCATATTCAAGAGCTTCGATACGAACTTTTGAAAGGACTCGGCACTATCGACTATTATCTCAATGAACAGGAGTCTCATTTACCTCATGTGCTTAACATGGGATTTCCCGGCCAGGTAAACGATATCCTGCTGATGAAGTTAGATATGGCTGGTATTTCTGTCTCCACAGGATCAGCATGTACTGCTGGAGCGATTGAGCCAAGTCACGTTTTGTCAGCTTTTTATGGTGAGACATCCCCCCGATTAAAAGAATCCTTCAGAATCAGTTTTTCTGATCAAAATACTGTTCAAGAAGTACAAATTTTAACAAAAAAATTAAAAGAAATTTTAGGAGAAACACATGGCCTTTGAAAAGTCAGTAGCATTAAAAAATTGTTTATACAGTTATGAAGTAAATCCAAATGTTAAAAAATTTACATTAAAGGATAATACCTTTGCCGAAACAAAAGTAGGAAACTTTGAGCTAACTCGCCTCTTAGAAGAAATTCCAAATAGTGGTCAAGGATTTTTGTTGAAGATTATTTTCAATAAAGACCTGTCAGGCTTTAAAATTAATATCACAGATAAATCTGGTCTTCGTCTAGTTAATATTTTTAAATCAGAAGACCAAAAGATTATTCAACAGAAATTCTACTTTTTGATGGATAGTTTAGTTGAGAGAGAGATTTTTACAAAGACAGAACAATAATCCAACATTCATTCAAGGATAACAGAGAATATACATGATTGAACTTAAATACTTAGATTCTTATAAGGTCGAACGAATCGTTCGTTATCTTGATTTTGATGAATTCATGTTAGCTTTTTCAGGCTGTGTCACTATCCCAGATGACTTAACGGTCCTCTCATTGACATATAAGGGGAAGGAAGTTCCCTACGAAGGGAAAATAGGCAATCTTTATAGAACCATGTTACAGTT
>NZ_KQ969106.1:439412-466955 GCF_001578795.1 Streptococcus gordonii | reverse complement strand
TTGGCTACGATGTTAAGAAATTAATGAATTTTTTGCTGATCTACTTAATGATAACTCAATCACCAATGTCATGCTTGTAGGCGTTGGTAATATGGGGCACGCTCTTCTCCACTACCGCTTCCACGAAAGAAATAAGATGAAAATTGTCATGGCTTTTGACGTTGATAGCCATAAAGAAGTTGGAACAAAAACTCCTGATGGCATTCCAATTTATGGCATTTCTCAAATCAAAGAAAAAATCAAGGATGCAGACATCAAGACAGCAATTTTAACTGTTCCAAGTGTAAAAGCCCAGGAAGTAGCCAATATTCTTGTCGATGCTGGAATAAAAGGGATTATGAGTTTTTCACCTGTACATCTTCACCTACCAAAAGAAATTGTTGTTCAGTATGTCGATTTGACAAGCGAACTACAAACTCTTCTCTACTTTATGAAAAAAGAGCATGATTAAGCACTATAGCTAACCGTCCTTAAATGAGGTCTGTTTCCTCTCGATAACTATAATAGCTATCCCCTCCCACAATTAAATGATCCAATAAAACGAAGCCCATCATTTCGCAGGCTTCTTTTATTTTCTCAGTCACCTGATCATCATCCCTACTTGGCCTAGTCGCGCCTGAAGGATGATTATGGACCAATATAATTGATGTCGCCATATGCTTAATCGCATAATGAAGAATCTCCCTAGGTTCTGCTAAGCTCCGAGTCAAACTTCCAATGAAAATTGTCTGTTGATGAATAATCTGATTTTGAGTGTTTAAATAAAGTGCAACCAAATGCTCTTGCTTTTTATGACTTAATTCCTGTTGCATTTTCTTAGCAAGTTTTTGACTACTCAGTATACGTTCTCCTTCAAAATTCTCCGCTTTTGAAATACGACTACCCAACTCAATCATAGCCTGTAATTCAATAGCCTTTACTTGTCCAATACCAGATATCCCCTGTAGTTCAGACAGAGTCATATGACGGAGTTCAGTCAAACTTGAGACGGATGATAAAATCTTACTAGCTATTTGAAATACATTGTCTTTTTTATTTCCTGTACGAATGAGAATGGAAAGCAATTCCTGATTGCTTAACTGCTCTGCACCTAGTCTTACTAATCGCTCCCGTGGTAATAATGATTCCTCTTGAAATGATATACTGTACATAAAAACCTCCTTACAATCTATTTATTCGCAAAAAAAGAAGGAAAGCATTAAACATATGCTTCCTTCTTTTGAATTATAAGGTTTAAAGTTGCATTTGATTGTATGATTTATTGAAGTAGTTCAAAATCTTCTTCGGTGTTTCTTTATATGGTGTTTCGCTTTCTAAAACACCCTTAACAATTGTACGAGAAGTTGCTGCAGCATCTTCACAGGTTACCAAAGTAACCTCCGCTGTACCATCAGCAGCATCATCAACCACATCTACCCTTTCAGGTTCCACGTTTTCAACACTAGTTATTGAATAAGTATAAACTTTATCTTTATCTGTCAGATAAATCTTCATACCTGCTTTTGCTCGATCAAGAGGGGAGAAGAGCATTTCATTGGCTCCCGTAATCCCGAAAACATGGTGGCTAGCTAAAGCATAGTTTCCTTTTCCCATTTGCTGAGTTTCTTTCATAGTACCAGCGCCATAATAAAGACCTGCATTCTCAAGTCCATTAAAAATTGGTAAATTAAGGGACAGTTCAGGAATCGCAATCCCACCGATAACAGGAAGTTGTTGTGCCTTCCATTGAGCATTTAAAACTGCTTCAGTCGATAGAGGTTCAACTTTTTCAAAATTGAAACTACCTTTACTTGCTTTATTCTTCTCAATTTCTTTCTTGGATACTTTAGAAACCTGATACTTGTTTGTATGCCAAACCATAATCATATTTCTAATTGAAGAATTAAAGATTAGGGCAAGTGCAACTAACAGTAAGATAACCGAAAGAATATTTAATATAATATTACGTCTACTACGTTTCTTCTTGACTCTTCGTGATCCTCTGGCCATATTTTACTCCTTCTCGTCTTGCAACTCTTCTTTATCATCTGCTTCTACAGTTGTAAAGGTAACAATCTGAGCATTCTGATCAAG
Source organism: Streptococcus gordonii (assembly GCF_001578795.1). Classification (GTDB taxonomy): domain Bacteria; phylum Bacillota; class Bacilli; order Lactobacillales; family Streptococcaceae; genus Streptococcus; species Streptococcus gordonii_A. Next base: position 464,882 of record NZ_KQ969106.1, on the reverse strand, counting down.
ACGCATAACCTTAACACCCATTGTAGAACGACCAGTTTGTGAAATATTTGCAACACTTGTCCGAATAATCACACCAGTATTGGTTATGATCATTAGATCTTCTTGACCATTGACTGTCATTAAACCAGCTAAAGGACCATTTTTCTCTGTAATATTAGCTGTTTTAATCCCTTTACCACCACGGCCTTTTGTCGGATATTCACTAGCAAGAGTTCGCTTACCATAACCCTTCTCAGTAATAACAAGAACTTCATCGTTGTCAGACACAACACCTGCTCCAACAACCTGGTCACCGACTCTTAGGTTAACACCACGTACACCAGTTGCAATACGACTCATGTTTCGAACAGCTGTCTCATTGAAGCGAACAGAATAACCAAATTTTGTTCCAATAATAACATCAGCAGCTCCATCAGTTAGGAAAACATTAATTAGCTCGTCTTCCTCCTTCAAATTCAAAGCCTTGAGTCCATTCTGACGAATATTAGCAAAATCAGCTACGCTAGTACGCTTGACTACCCCAAGACGAGTTGTAAAGAAGAGATAAGAGTCCTGGCTATGATCCTGTTCCACATTGATAATAGTTTGAATTGTTTCTCCTTCATCCAATTTCAGGAGATTCACAATTGGTAAACCTTTTGCAGTCCGGCCATATTCAGGTATCTCATATCCTTTCAGACGATAAACTCGTCCCTTATTAGTGAAGAAGAGTAGACGATCATGAGTACTAGTCGAAACAAGTTCCTTGACGAAATCATCATCCTTGACGCCTGTCCCTTGAACACCACGACCTCCACGTTTCTGAGCTGTAAACTCATCTTGGTTTAAACGTTTGATATATCCTTTATTTGACAAGGTGATCAAAACATCCGCTTCTTCAATCAGATCTTCATCTTCTAGAGAGAGAACTTCTCCTACCATAAGCTCTGTTCGACGTTCATCAGCAAATTTCCGCTTAACTTCATCCAATTCTTCTCTAATAATTGTAAGAACTCTTTCAGGTTTAGCTAAGATATCTGCCAAATCAGCTATTAGAGCAATCAATTCATCATATTCTGACTGAATTTTATCGCGTTCCAAACCAGTCAAACGACGCAAGCGCATATCGAGAATAGCCTGACTTTGACGTTCAGACAATTCAAACTTAGCCATTAATTCAGCCTGTGCTTCAGCATCCGTCTCGCTGTTGCGAATAATGCGAATAACTTCATCGATGTGGTCAAGAGCAATTAGCAAACCTGCTAAAATATGAGCGCGAGCCTCGGCCTTATCTTTATCAAAGGCTGTTCGACGAGTCACAACTTCTTTTTGGTGCTCGATATAAGCTAAAAGGATCTCACGGAGAGAGAGTATTTTAGGAACACCACCCTGAATCGCTAACATATTAAAGCTGAAATTTGTCTGCATTTGTGTCAATTTAAAGAGATTATTTAGAATGACATGAGCAGACGCATCCCGACGAACCTCAATGACAAAACGGACACCCTCACGATTAGACTCGTCACGGACAGCTGTAATACCATCGATGCGTTTTTCCTGTACTAAGCGAACAATGTGTTCATGAACCTTAGTCTTATTAACCATATAAGGAAACTCAGTTACGACAATCCGCTCGCGACCATTTTTCATTTCTTCGATTTCAGTCCGAGAACGTAAAACGATCGATCCTTTCCCCGTTTCATAAGCACGGTGAATACCTGATTTGCCCATAACTAGAGCGCCAGTTGGAAAATCAGGCCCAGGCAAAACTTCCATAATATCACGGGTTGTTGCTTCAGGATTATCCATGACTAGCTTAACTGCATCAATAGACTCCGCTAAATTATGAGGCGGAATATTAGTCGCCATTCCAACAGCAATACCAGTTGCGCCATTGACCAAAAGATTTGGAAAACGTGCAGGAAGGACTATTGGTTCTCGCTCATTAGCATCATAGTTATCGATAAAGTCAACAGTATTCTTGTTGATATCACGAAGCATCTCAAGAGCAATTTTGCTCATACGTGCTTCTGTATAACGCTGAGCAGCAGCTCCATCTCCGTCCATGGAACCAAAGTTCCCATGGCCATCAACAAGCATGTAGCGATAGCTCCACCATTGCGCCATCCGAACCATAGCTTCATAAATAGAAGAGTCACCATGCGGATGGTATTTACCCATAACATCACCTGTAATACGGGCTGATTTTTTATGTGGTTTATCAGGAGTAACTCCCAGCTCATTCATTCCATAAAGAATCCGACGATGAACTGGTTTTAATCCATCACGAACATCTGGAAGTGCACGAGAAACGATAACACTCATAGCATAGTCAATGAAACTTGTCTTCATTTCACTCGTTAGATTGACATTTACTAAATTCTTATCTTGCATTAAAAAAATGCCTCTTTTCACTTTATATAACTGTACTATTATATCATATTTTAAACATTTTTTCAGTAAATAGCCTTGATCCTAAAAACGTTTACATCTTTTAAAGATGACCATCTGCCGTGACAAAGCATGTTAAAAGTGATAGAATAGACTTGTTTGGGACAAACCCGTAAAAAATAAAAGGAGATTTTAGAGATGACTCTTGAAAAACAACATAAAAAAGTAATCCTTATTGGTGATGGTGCCGTAGGTTCTTCATACGCATTTGCGCTTGTAAACCAAGGAATTGCACAAGAACTTGGTATTATTGAGATTCCACAATTATTTGAAAAAGCTGTTGGTGATGCAGAGGACCTTAGCCATGCGCTAGCATTTACCTCACCTAAGAAAATCTATGCTGCAAAGTACGAAGACTGTGCGGATGCTGACCTTGTTGTTATCACAGCTGGTGCTCCCCAAAAACCAGGCGAAACTCGTCTTGATCTTGTTGGTAAAAACCTTGCTATCAACAAATCTATCGTAGAGCAAGTTGTTGCTTCTGGTTTCGATGGTATCTTCCTCGTAGCTGCTAACCCAGTTGATGTCTTGACTTATTCTACTTGGAAGTTCTCTGGCTTCCCTAAAGAACGTGTCATTGGTTCTGGTACATCACTTGACTCAGCTCGTTTCCGTCAAGCTTTGGCAGCTAAAATCGGTGTTGATGCTCGTTCAGTCCATGCCTACATCATGGGTGAACATGGTGACTCAGAGTTCGCTGTTTGGTCACACGCTAACGTAGCTGGTGTAAAACTAGAACAATGGTTACAAGCTAACCGTGACTTGAACGAAGCAGATCTTGTAGACCTCTTCATTTCAGTCCGTGACGCCGCTTACTCAATCATCAACAAAAAAGGTGCTACATATTACGGTATCGCAGTTGCCCTTGCTCGTATTACTAAAGCTATCCTTGATGATGAAAATGCCGTTCTACCACTTTCTGTCTTCCAGGAAGGCCAATATGGAGTTGAAAACGTCTTTATCGGTCAACCAGCAATCGTTGGTGCTCACGGTATCGTACGTCCAGTAAATATCCCATTGAACGATGCTGAAACTCAAAAAATGCAAGCTTCTGCTAAAGAATTACAAGCAATCATCGACGAAGCTTGGAAAAACCCAGAATTCCAAGCAGCATCTAAAAACTAATCAAAAAAATCCCCTTTTGACAAGGGGATTTTTTTTGCATTGTATAGATTGGTCAGCAAGAATTTTAAGCAAATAAGGTACAATGAACTCTCCTACCATGTCTTCCAAAGAAGAAAACCAGACAAAATCTGTATGCTCTTCTGGATCAAATATATTATCACACTCTTCCAAAATCTTGACCGGAAAAATAAACGTGAAAAAAAATATCTTTGCTAAAATCAAACTGACTATCTTCATGATTCATCATTCATCCTATCAATCCGAATCTTTTGATTAACCTCCTCCACAGCCTCACATAGAGCTGCCTCTCTAGGCAGTTCATTCTCTTCTACACTTCCGCCAATAGTATCCAAACAGGATGTATAAACATTAGCAAGGCTTAGTTTTATCTTTGAGAGGTTGATAAGCAATACTTCTCATCTTTTTAAAATACTATAAAAACGATTAATTTCTGTATCATGATATTCTCTACCGCAATGAAAAAAGACTCCGAAGAGTCTAATTTTAAGTCATCCACCCTGAGAGAATCGAACTCCCATCTCAAGAACCGGAATCTTACGTGATATCCATTACACTAAGGGTGGCAACTTATTTATTATAACTAATTTTCACTAAAAATACAAGTCAAAAAAGAAAAAGAAGTTGAGAAAACTCAACTTCTAAATTATCTTATAATTCGATATCACCAAACAAGTCAGCCATTGAGAATCCAGTTTGAGTTTCTGGAAGTTCAAAGTCACGTTTTTCTTGACGTTTAGGACGACGTGGACGTGATTGGCGTTTTTCTTCTTTCTCTTGTCCTTCTTCTTGTGCAGGACGTTCTTCAAGAGCTTTGATAGAAAGTGATACACGCTCATTAGCTGGGTTAACTTCAAGAACTTTAACAGTTACTTCTTGGCCAACTGACAAGACATCTTTTGGATTTTCAACACGTTTGTGAGAAATTTGTGAGATGTGAACCAAACCATCAATACCTGGCAATACTTCAACAAAGGCACCAAAGTCAGTCAAGCGTTTAACAGTACCTTCAATTACATCACCAGCAGCAAGTTTTTGTTCAACACCATCCCATGGTCCAGGTGTTGTAGCTTTAAGTGAAAGTGATACACGACCTTCTTCTTCGTTTAAGTCAAGGACTTTCACTTCAATTTCTTCACCAACTGTTACAACAGATTTAGGTGATACGTTACGTTCATGTGACAACTCAGTTAAGTGAACCAAACCATCAACACCACCAAGATCAATGAAAGCACCAAAGCTAGTAATACGAGCAACTTTACCAGTTACAACATCACCAACATTCAATTTGCCAAATACTTCAGCACGAGCTGCTGCTGCTTCAGCTTCAACAACTTCACGACGTGAAAGGATGAAGCGATTTTCTTTTGGATCAACTTCTTTAATCTTAGCATCAAATTCTTGACCTACGAAACGTTCTGTGTTACGTACAAAACGAGTGTCAAGCATTGAAGCTGGAATGAAACCACGAAGTCCTTCAAACTCAACAGAAAGTCCACCCTTAACTGCACGAGTTCCTTTAACAGTAACAACTTCTTCTTCACGACCAACCAATTTGTCCCATGCTTTGCGAGCTTCTAAACGTTTTTTAGATACTAGGTAAGTAACTGTATCTGTATCTTTACCCACTACTTGACGAAGAACGAGCAATTCAAGTGTTTCGCCTGTTTTTACAAGGTCGTTAATGTCAGCATCACGATCATTAGTCAACTCACGAAGAGTTAACACTCCTTCAACACCAGTTCCAGAAATTGCAACATTAGCTTGGTTTGCATCAACCGTCAATACTTCAGCTGTAACAACATCACCTGGCTCGACTTGGCTAACACTGTTTAGCAAATCTTCAAATTCATTCATCTAAAAAATCCTCCAACAATCAAGTTTTCACTTGACATCCATTTTATTTTCCTAAGCGCCCGCAACGACATGTTGATTTATCTTTACCGTTTTTATACCATTTATAAAGAAATAAAATACCCTAAGATATTTTATCCCCTCATCTGATATATCACCTAAGAACTGGGGTAGCTGGATTCGAACCAACGCATGAGGGAGTCAAAGTCCCTTGCCTTACCGCTTGGCTATACCCCAAAAAAGAGCGCTGACAATAGTCACTTTATCATCGTCAAAATGAACGCTAATGGAGAGAGAGGGATTCGAACCCCCGAACCCGAAGGAGCGGATTTACAGTCCGCCGCGTTTAGCCTCTTCGCTATCTCTCCGTATACAATCAACGTCATTTATTATAACACGAAAAAAATGGAAAATCAACACCTTATTTACCTAAATTATAGGTTTCTATTAAATTTTCAACAGCTTTTTCAAGTTTTTTATAGAAAGCATCCGCATTTCCGTTTTTAATTATAGCATACTGGCCGTCTAATTCTGCAATTTCACCAATAACTTTTTTACCAATAACGAGTGAATAGCCATCAAATAAAACTGCTCCTACTTTGACCTTACTATCATTAATTTGAATTTCAATCTTTTTATCTTTTTTACTCATTTCTTACCTCTTTCAAAATACTATTTTACACAAAAAGCAAAAACCTGGCAAGTGCTTTCCTGCAATTAAGAAGAAAAGAGCCTTTTTGGCTCTTCCTATCAATCAACTTTGTAGATCCAACCTTCTGGCGCTTCAACATCACCAAATTGGATACCTGTTAATTCGTCATAAAGCTTACGGGTGACTGGACCGACTTCCGTCTCACTATAGAACACATGGAAATCATCACCATGCTGGATACCTCCAATTGGTGAGATAACTGCCGCTGTACCACAAGCTCCGGCTTCAATAAAGCGATTCAAATCATCAATCCGAACATCGCCTTCAATCGGAGTCAAGCCCAAGCGGTGCTCTGCCAAGTAAAGCAAGGAATATTTGGTAATGGACGGTAGAATGGATGGACTCAGCGGTGTTACAAATTCATTATTTGCTGTAATTCCAAAGAAGTTCGCTGATCCTACTTCTTCAATCTTAGTATGAGTTGATGGATCTAGGTAGATGACATCTGAAAAGTTACGAGTCTTAGCTATCTTACCTGGTAGGAGACTGGCTGCATAGTTACCACCTACCTTAGCAGCACCTGTACCATGTGGAGCCGCTCGGTCATATTCGTCTTGGATTAAGAAGTTGGTTGGAACCAAACCACCCTTGAAGTAGTTTCCAACTGGCATAGCAAAGATCGTAAAAATATACTCCTCTGCTGGTTTTACCCCGATGATATCTCCGATACCAATCAAAAGTGGACGAAGGTAGAGAGTTCCTCCTGTTCCATATGGCGGTACATATTCTTCATTTGCACGGACAACAGCCTTACAAGCTTCCACAAACATTTCAGTTGAGACTTGTGGCATCAAGAGACGATCGCAAGTGCGTTGCAGGCGCTTAGCATTCTCATCTGGACGGAAGAGCTGGACACTGCCATCTTTGGTTCGATAAGCCTTAAGTCCTTCAAAAGCCTGCTGACCATAGTGAAGGCTTGGTGAAGACTCAGAAATATGCAGGGTCGCATCTTCTGTCAGCTTTCCTTCCTCCCATTGACCATTTCTATAATAAGCTAAAAAGCGATAAGGCAATTTCATATATGAGAATCCTAGATTTTCCCAGTCGAGATTTACAGTCATAATCTTACTCCTCTACTTCCAAACTTCATTTTTTAGATACTCCTTATTTTACACCTTTTTAAGAAATTTTCAAGCATTATTTTCAATTTTCAGAAAATTTTGTTATTAAATTTTAGTTTGAAAAAACCAGCTCGTTTGAACTGGTTCTGAATCTATTTGATATGGGCAGCAAAGACTTCCTCATCGGAAATGCTATCCGAGATAAAGCTGCCGTTGCTGGTCCGTTCAGACAGGCTGAGATTGGCCAGATTGATGTCGTAAGCTGTGCCTTTATTGGATGTAATTTGCAGAATCTGCTCCTCGCTGACTTCTGCCTCTGTGGTAAAGAGGTCAAAGTCCGCCTGTCCGGCATAGACAGGTCCGGCTGTAAAGACACGGTGGGGCTTGGATTTGAGCTCCCTCAGGACCTGCAGGCCGCGATTGGCCCGGCTGGTAACAGGAATATCTGCGACCGCCATGCGCTTAAGAGAACCGCGCTGGGTCAGGATGTAAAGTGAGTCTGTATTAGCGATAAAGGCTGCGGCTAGGACGTCATCCTTTTTGAGGTTGATAGCCTTAACTCCAGCTGCCTTGGCTCCGATAACCGGCACTTCCTCAATATTGAAGCGCAGGGCATAGCCATTCTTGGTCACGAGCATAACATCATCCAGCTTAATCGGTGCCAGAGCAAGGACTTGGTCTTCTTCATTTTTCAGCTTGGCAAACTTGAGTGCCTTAGACTTATAGGTCCGCCAAGGGCTGAACTCCTTACGCTCCACGCGCTTGATCTGCCCCAGCTTGGTAGCTGCAAAGTAAGTCCCTTCGTCAAAGCTGTCCACGATTTCCGTGTAAATCACTTCTTCCTGGGTATCAAAATTGCTAATCGTCTGACTGAGATGCTCGCCGATTTCTTTCCAGCGAATGTCTGACAGCTCATGAACAGGCCGGTAAATGACATTTCCAAGACTCGTAAAGATCAGCAAATGCTGAGTTGTCTTGGCCGGACTGACGAAAATCAGTCGGTCGTCGTCACGCTTGCCCATCTCCTCTAGGGTTGAAGCAGAGAAAGAACGCGGACTGGTCCGCTTGATATAGCCAGAACGAGTCACGCTGACATAGGTCTCTTCCTCAACAATCAGACTAGCTGTATCAATCTCGATAGCGTTTGCTGTATCCTGCAGCTCGCTGAGACGCGGATTACCAAACTTCTTTTTGACATCGCGGAGCTCCCGCTTCATGAGGTTATACATAGTTCGCTCATCGCCGATAATGGCTGCTAGCATGGCAATCTTCTCGCGCAGCTCTGCTTCTTCCTCTTCCAGAACCACTACATCTGTATTTGTCAAACGGTAGAGTTGGAGAGTGACGATAGCCTCAGCCTGCTCCTCGGTGAAATCATAGCTAACTTTAAGATTTTCCTTGGCGTCTGCTTTATTTTCCGACGCCCGAATGAGGGCAATCACCTCATCCAAGATAGAAATGACCCGAATCAGTCCTTCCACGATATGGAGGCGTTTCTCGGCTTTGGCCTTGTCAAAGCGGCTGCGGGCCAGGATAATCTCCTTGCGGTGGGCGATATAGCTGGTCAGAATGGGCACAATCCCAACCAAGCACGGCGTGAAATTGTCAATGGCCACCATGTTGAAATTGTAGTTAATCTGCAGGTCGGTGTACTTGAAGAGGTAGTTGAGAATCAGCTCGCTGTTGGCGTCTTTCTTGAGCTCGATGGCAATGCGAAGGCCGTCTCGGTCAGACTCGTCCCGCACCTCAGCAATTCCGGCTACCTTGTTATTGACCCGAACATCGTCAATCTTCTTGACCAAGACCGCTTTATTAATCTCGTAAGGAATCTCGGTGATGACGATTTGCTCTTTACCACCCTTCAGCTTTTCAATCTCAGTTCTGGAACGCACCACGACGCGACCTTTACCAGTCTCGTAAGCTTTCTTAATCTCATCACGACCTTGGACAATAGCTCCTGTCGGGAAGTCTGGACCAGGCAGAAACTCCATGAGTTTGTCAACCTTGGCAGACGGATGGTCAATCATATAGATGACCGCGTCAATGACTTCGGCTAGATTATGGGGTGGAATATCAGTCGCATAACCAGCGGAAATCCCAGTTGCTCCATTGACCAAAAGGTTAGGAAAGGCTGCCGGCAGAACAGTCGGCTCCTTCTCGGTATCGTCAAAGTTCCAAGCAAAAGGAACGGTATCTTTCTCGATATCCTGCAAAAGATAGCCAGCCATCTCAGACAGCCGCGCCTCGGTATACCGCATGGCCGCCGGTGGATCACCGTCCATGGATCCGTTGTTTCCGTGCATCTCAACGAGAATCTCACGGTTTTTCCAGTCCTGAGACATGCGGACCATGGCGTCATAGATGGAGCTGTCCCCGTGAGGGTGGAAATTCCCCATGATGTTCCCGACTGACTTAGCAGACTTGCGGTAGCCCTTGTCAAAAGTGTTGCCGTCCTTATTCATGGAATAAAGAATGCGGCGCTGAACAGGCTTGAGGCCGTCGCGGATGTCGGGCAGGGCCCGCTCTTGGATGATGTATTTGGAGTAGCGGCCAAAGCGCTCTCCCATGATGTCCTCGAGGGACATGTTTTGAATGTTACTCATATAGGATACAGAGCCCGTAAAATACAAAGTGAAAATAGGAAATTCTTGCAGTGAGCGATGCTCACAAGAGAATTTATCTTTTTCACACAGTATTTAGGGCGTGTTCAACTCCTTTCAAAGAATGTAGAGTATTTTTTTTATAAAATAAAGGATATTTTACGGAAAATAGTCCCGTGTTCAGTTACCATAAGTAACCAAACTATCCTTTCTGTAGTTTAATGTTTTAAATTACGTTCTTTATTTAATCAGTGATTGGGAAGTCTAGCTTCAGCATACTCAATCATCTTCTCTGCAATTGCTTTGTCATAGGGGAAGCCAGTTTTGAGAGAGAAAGCTTGGGCTTCTTTGTGGAAAAAGTCCATGGTAGCTAAGAGAGACTTGGAGAGGCTTTTCTGGTCAGAAAAGTCAAGCAAGGCTGTAAATTTTTTCTCTTTCTCAACAGGCAAATACTGAAAAAGGTACTTGTAGTTCTTGCCAACATCAACTGTTCCTTTATCCGCTACTACTTGCCAAGCTAAAAGCTTGAGCAATTCTTGCTGACAGATTCCATACAGATGATCCGTCGCATAGACAAGGTGGTTCCGATAAATGCCTTTGACTACATAAGCTGACACCCACCAAAATTCATTGCAGGATTTGTCAAAGGCAGCCGCGATGGCTGGTGCCGTCCAATAACGCTTGGGTGTCGGTGCGTAAGGAGCAAACAGTCCCTGCGAGTCATCCAGCACCGTGAAATCCGCTTCGCTATCCACCCACTCTTTGATGTGCTCCTTGGGGCAAAGGGTCAAATCTATCCGATTGCCATCTTCAAAGAGCATGAGATAGAGGCGACGATGGTCTAGTAGGACATGCTGCTCGATCATGCGCTTACCAAACTGGTCCAACCAAGAAAGGTCAGCCACCGGAGCATCCAAATCCTCCACAATGTAGACCACATCATAGTCTTGGAACTCGTCCTTGGGAGCCTTTGGGTTTGTCCGCGAGCCGGACATAGCAACAGCTTCGACCTGTAGCGCTTTTGCGGTTTGCAAAATCAAATCAAACATCTCGGTTTCAGTTCTCATGGGAGCACCTATCTTTTCAGCGGAACTTCTTTATATAGAATCAAAGTTGGCAAAGCGGATTCCTGCATGTCTCGAAATATGAGACCGACCATTCCAAGTATAGTCATCTAGTCACTCATCTGCTCACCTAAATCTAAAAATAACTCTACTTTTCCTTTTTAAATTTAAAACTTTCTCCATTAGTGGCAGAAATGCCATCAGATGTAAAAGTTTGATATTCAATAGTATTTTCATCAACTTTTTTTATCTGATGACGATTACCATTAGCATCAACAATGCTGAATTGATCTCCTTTTTTATCTTTTACTTCACCTTTTTCAGCAATTTTTTCCTTACCGTTTAAAATGTTCCATTTCCCCTGCTTTTCTTCAAAAACATAGGTGTCTTTTGTTTTTTCACTCTTCCATGTACCGTTTAGCCAAGCTTCCTGCGAAGAGCAAGCGGCTAGGATAAATACTGAAAATACAAGCAATGCCAGTGTATAGATTTTTTTCATAATAAAACTCCTAAATATTGTAATTATTTATAATGATTAGTTAAATAAATTTTAAAAAGCTGTTGCTTCCTCTAGCGTAAACTTAACATTATCCTCAATCCACTTACGGCGTGGTTCGACCTTGTCACCCATGAGGACATTGACACGTCGTTCTGCACGAGCCAAATCTTCGATGGTGACACGGATGAGAGTGCGAGTTTCAGGGTTCATAGTGGTCTCCCATAGCTGATCGGCGTTCATTTCACCTAACCCCTTGTAACGTTGAAGCATAGCTCCTTTGCCAAACTTGCGACGCAGGTCTTCTAGCTCACCATCAGTCCAGGCATACTCGACAACTTCGCTCTTTCCCTTGCCCTTGGACATCTTGTAGAGAGGAGGAAGTGCGATATAGACACGGCCAGCTTCAACCAGCGGACGCATATAACGATAGAAAAAGGTCAGCAACAAGGTTTGAATATGGGCACCGTCAGTATCCGCATCGGTCATAATGATGATCTTATCATAGTTGGCATCCTCAAGGGTAAAGTCTGAACCAACACCAGCTCCGATTGTGTAGATCATGGTATTGATTTCTTCGTTCTTAAGAATGTCAGCCATTTTAGCCTTAGCAGTATTGATAACCTTACCGCGCAGTGGCAGGATGGCTTGGAACTTACGATCACGGCCTTGCTTTGCAGAGCCACCGGCAGAGTCTCCCTCGACCAGATAGAGTTCGTTCTTGGCTGGATTCTTGGATTGGGCTGGAGTCAGCTTACCAGAGAGCAAGCCCTTATCTTTCTTATTCTTCTTGCCATTGCGACTTTCGTCACGTGCCTTGCGGGCCGCTTCCCGAGCATCTCTAGCCTTGATAGCCTTGCGGATGAGGTTTGATGCTAACTCACCGTTTTCCAAGAGGAAGAAAGTCAGCTTGTCAGAGACAATGGAGTCGACGGCCGGACGAGCCAAGGGACTACCTAACTTGTCCTTGGTCTGGCCTTCAAACTGTAAATGTTCCTCAGGAACTAGGATTGATAAGACGGCAGATAGACCCTCGCGGTAGTCTGAACCTTCCAGATTCTTGTCTTTTTCCTTGAGGAGTCCCGTCTTTCTGGCATAGTCGTTCATGGCCTTGGTAATAGCGGTCTTGAGTCCCGTTTCATGGGTACCACCATCCTTAGTACGGACATTGTTGACAAAGGATAGGATATTGTCCGAATAGCCGTCATTATACTGGAGAGCCACTTGAACTTGGAAGCCACTTTCCTCTCCTTCAAAATAGAGAACCGGAGTCATTACTTCCTTGTCTTCATTGAGATAGCTGACAAAATCTTCAACACCATTCTCATAATGGAACTCTACTTCTTCGCCAGTGCGAGCATCGGTCAGCGACAGGCGGACATTCTTGAGCAGGAAGGCTGATTCCTTAAGCCGCTCAGCAATAGTGTTGTACTTGAATTCTGTCGTTGAAAAAATCGTATCGTCCGGCATAAAGGTCACTTTGGTTCCAGACTTGGACTTAGGTGCAGTGCCGATTTTCTTGAGCGTAGTGACTGGTTTTCCGCCATTTTCAAAGCGCTGCTTGTAGACTGTACCATCACGGGTAATTTCTACTTCTAACCAGCTAGATAGGGCATTAACAACCGAAGAACCAACCCCATGGAGACCACCAGATGTCTTGTAGCCACCTTGACCAAACTTACCACCAGCATGTAATACTGTAAAAATGACCTCAACAGTAGGGATCCCCATAGCATGCATACCAACTGGCATCCCGCGTCCATGGTCAGATACTGTTAAGCTCCCATCTTTATTGATGGTGACATCAATCCAATCACCAAAACCTGATAGAGCCTCATCAACCGCATTATCCACGATTTCCCACACTAAATGATGGAGTCCTGTCCCGTCAGTGGATCCGATATACATACCTGGACGTTTACGTACCGCATCCAACCCTTCTAATACTTGAATGGCATCATCATTATAATTATTAATATTGATTTCCTTCTTTGCCACAAGGAACCTCCTGCATTATTCATCCTTACTATCTTACAAGTTTTTATAAAATTTTGCAAAAGTTTTTGTCACAAAAGCCTTGAAATAAACATTTTTCTCGGATTAGACAAATAATTTACTAGATTGTTAAATACAAAGCAAAATTCGTGATATAATAAATTTATGATAAATACAATTTTGGGCCTGATTTTGGCATATTTACTGGGTTCAATTCCAACTGGTTTATGGATTGGACAGATTTTCTTTAAAAAGAATTTACGAGAATACGGTAGTGGAAATACCGGCACAACTAATACTTTCCGTATTTTAGGAAAGACAGCTGGAACTGTTACTTTTGCAATCGACTTTCTAAAAGGAACTCTTGCAACCCTGCTTCCACTTTTACTCCATATCAATGGTATATCACCCATGATTTTTGGTCTAATAGCTGTTCTTGGCCACACCTTCCCCATTTTTGCTGAATTTAAGGGAGGCAAGGCCGTTGCTACAAGTGCAGGTGTTGTTCTTGGATTTTCTCCCCTCTTCTTTTCTTATTTGATTATTATTTTTATTGTGACGCTTTACTTGGGAAGTATGATTTCTTTGGCTAGCATTGTTGTAGCTGGCTTTGCGATTATTTCCGTTCTTATATTTCCTCCATTAGGAATTATCCTTCCTAGTTACGATCTTCTTTTTACTCTGATCATTATTCTTCTAGCATCTATTATTTTGATTCGACATAGAGATAACATGGAAAGAATTAAAAATAAATCAGAGAATCTTATTCCTTGGGGAATCAATATCACTAAACAAATACCAAAAAAATAAGCCCTAGGGCTTATTTTTTAGTCTTCTTGACTCTTCTTGAAACCAAGGATTCCCAAGAAAGCAGTAAACATGGTTACAATAAGTAAAGCTGGTGACTCTTTTGTTCCAGTTTCAGGAAGTCTAGCCTTAGATGATGTAAATGTTTTAGCAACATTAACTATCAAAGGCTTACTGTTTGTAGCAACTTCTTTCTTCTTCTCTTCTTTTGCAGGGTCTACTGTGCCTGCTGGTTTAGGAGACGGTTGAACTACATTGCCATTTGAAGAGTAATTTGGAAGAGGTTGATAGTTTTGGCCACTTTGATTCTGATTAGACTGGCCATTTGGAACATCTGTTCTGCCAGGATAAGATTTTGGATCAGATGGATCTGTTCCATTTTTGATTTCTTCAATATCAGAAACTCCATCTCCATCACTATCTTTTTTAGAAGAGATAGAAATTGTACGGGAATTTGGATTTATAACCGAATATGCAGTCAAATCTGCTTTAGCTAAATAATCGGCAAAAGCAACGTCCATAGAAGGACCTTCTTCTCGCGCACCACCCAACATGGTGTAACCATCACCACCTGCTGCTAAGAAATCATTTGTTGTCAAATAGTACTCTTTAGCAGGATCTAAGTTCTCATACTTACCGGTTTCTGGATTTTTAATTTCGATGTGCAAAATACGTTTTTCAGCAGGCAAGGTTGTATCGTAATAAACCTTAGCACCTGAAACCTGTAGGAAACCTCCACTTGGCTCAAGAAGAGGTTGGCCATTTTCATCCAAAACAGGCTGACCATTTTTTTCTTGTAAGATAGATCCAAGAGATTTAGCAAACATATCAGCAATGTTTTGACCTGTTACTTTGATTTGAGAAATGGTGTTTCCGAAAGGAAGAACCGCGATCACATCACCTTTTGTAATTGGCTTATCTTTGGCAATCGTTTCACGCAAACCACCACCGTTTGTCACAGCAAGATCTGTTTTATGGCTAAATCCAGTTTGGCCGTATTCGTAAAGGGCGTCCGTTACCACATTACCAAGATTGGTCTCACGAACCCGGACATTTTCACGCTGGCCGTTTAGCTCAACTGGACTGTTATCACGGACCACTTTAGCATTTTCAGCATCATAAGCTTCCTTAATTTTCTTGACCATAGCTGCTATTTTAGCATTTGGTACAACATCTTTAGTAGAAGCTGCAGAGATTTGTTGTGGATTTCCCAATAATTGATTAGCCTTATAAGTAATTTTTCCAATGTTATTCAAATAACTTCCAGTTTGGTTATAAGTAACATTGTCCCCATAAGTTGTAGATTGAACTGTATGAGAGTGACCGTCAATAACCGTTACGCGTTTGCCTTTGAGCTTTGGATTATTTGAAAGAGCTTCAGCTAAAGTAGATCCACGCCACTCTACTGGAGTAGTCGTATCAACACCCAAGTGGGCTAAAACCACATAATTCTTGTATGTTTTCCCCTCAGCAGCAGCGCGAGATTCTACTTCATCAATAACTGAATTAACTTCTGAAATTGGATCTTTAAAAGTTACACCTTGAACATTCTTGGGATGAGTTTTGGTTGCAGTTTCAGGTGTTGTCACACCAATTACCACAAACTCATCACCCACAACATTCTTATCCTTATCTACGATAGTTGATGCTTCAAATAAGCGAGCACCATTTACATAGGTATTAGAGCTTAAAAGAGGAAAATTAAGAATTTCTTTATATTTCTTAGCTTCATCTAGGCCAAAATCAAACTCATGGTTCCCAACGGCCATCGCATCGTAGCCCATCTCATTAAGTAGTTTAGCACGCTCTTCACCTTTGGAACTATTTGAAATTGGCAAACCTTGGAAGGCATCTCCCGCATCAACTACAAGAGTGGAAGGATTGTTTTTCCTTTCCTCTTCAATAACGGCTGCTAATTTAGCGTCTCCAATAACTCCTTTTTCTTCAACAATACGGCCGTGAACGTCATTTGTATGGATAATATTTGCTTCAGGCAAATCACTTTGTTTAGCGGAAGCGCTTTCTTTATCCTGCGCACTTATATCAATAGCTTCATCTGGGACATTTCCCTCTTGAGCTGAAGCTGCTGCAACTTCTTGACTAGGTTCAGAAGCTACTTGTTCATCTGCGTATGCTTGATGAGCTAGAAATGCTGGAGCAAGCAATAAAAGCGGTAAAAGAATTTTTTTCTTTTGCATAAACCGTCCTCTTTTTCTTTTTTATTAGTTTTATTATATCGAAAAAGGGAGTAAAAGTGAATTATTTTCTGTGATTTACCTATTTATGTTCGTATCTAAACAAAAAAAATCTGAGATCTTATTTATCTCAGATTTCTATAGTTTATCCTTCAAAAACAACTTCCCCATCACAGACGGTATACTTCACTTGGCCTTTAAGCTTTTCACCAACGAAAGGCGAATTGGCAGCCTTGGAGGCAAAGTGGTCAGTCACAAGTCTATCGGCTTCTGGGTCAAATATTGTCAAATCAGCAGGACCATCCTGAGCAATGAAGCCAGCATCAAAACCATACAATTGAGCTGGATTGACTGTCATTTTCTCTAAAAGTTCCATCAAGCTCAGATGACCAGCCACTACCAAGTAGGTCAGACCAAGAGAAAGCGAAGTCTCAAGACCAGTCATGCCAGAAGGCGCCTGAGTGATATCGGCTACATTTTTCTCATCAGCATGATGGGGAGCATGGTCCGTCGCAATGACAGAAATGACACCAGATTTGAGCCCCTCGATAACCGCCAGACGGTCCGATTCTAAGCGCAAAGGCGGATTCATCTTAGCATTGCTACCCTTAGTCAATAGCAGAGCTTCTGTCTTAGAGAAGTGCTGAGGTGCTGCTTCGGCGGTGACTTGAGCGCCTAGCTTCTGAGCGAATTCCACCACCTTTACACTCTCAGCCTTGGACAAATGCTGAATATGCACATGGGCCTTTGCGTCATAAGCGATCATAACATCGCGTGCAATCATGCTGTATTCTGCCACACCTGTTGCGCCACAGATATGAAAATGCTCTTTGGCAATATGCTCGTTAAAACCGAGTATGCCATTGAGATTGGGATCTTCCTCGTGCAAGCTGATAAAGGTGTCATTTTTACGTGCTTCTACGAGGGCTTGGCGGACAATGCCAGCGTTGGTCAGTGGAATACCGTCATCAGAAAAACCTACTGCACCAGCTGCCAAGAGACCTTGGAAATCTGTCAGATACTGCCCATCAAAATTCTCTGTAATCGTCGCAACCGACTTGATATGGATATTTTCATGACTAGCCAACTCCAGTACTTCTTTCAGGGTCTCAACCGTAGAGATGGTCGGATTGGTATTTGCCATCATAACAACTGTCGTAAAGCCACCTGCTGCTGCTGCCAAGGCCCCCGTATGAATATCTTCCTTATGAGTCTGGCCCGGCTCCCGGAAATGAACATGTATATCCACCAAACCAGGAGCCACAACCAAACCACTGGCATCAATGACTTTTGCATCTTTCGCCTGCAAATCTTGACCGATTTTAACAATCTTTTTCCCATCAACCAAGAGGTCAGTAATTTGGTCAAAACCAGTCTTAGGATCCATAACTCGTCCGTTTTTGATTAATAGCATCGTCTTATCTCCTTATTCGTAAAAGTCCACCTGCGTATCCAAGAGCTTATCCCCGTCATAAACAAACTTTGCTGAAAAGAAAGGCTTGTCTTCTAAAAGCCACTCAACAAAGGTATGATCGCCTTCCCAGGTTGGTTTAGATAAGACCTGGTCATAGGGCACCCATTCCAAAGTACCTTCATTGCAGTCAATCAGCTCCCCCTCAAACTCGGTCACCTTAAAAACATAGGTATACCAGTCCAAGTCGGGAGTAAAATCTGGGAAAGTAATAATGCCTTTAAGAACGGGCTTGACCTTTAGACCCGTTTCCTCTAGAATCTCGCGCGCAGCACATTCCTGTGGGGTTTCTCCTCGCTCTAGCTTGCCACCGACACCGATCCATTTACCAGCATGAACGTCGTTGAGCTTTTTGTTGCGGTGTAGCATGAGAAACTCCCGGCCATTATCGATATAACAAATCGTTGCTAACTGAACCATATTACCTCCTAAGCTAACCAATTGATAGGTTCCAAGCCCTTAGCCACTAAAAAATCATTAGTACGAGAAAAAGGCTTGCTACCAAAGAAACCACGATAAGCGGACAGCGGACTTGGGTGAGCTGACTCAATTATCAAATGTTGAGGATTGCTTATCAAGGCTTTTTTCTTGCGAGCGTAAGACCCCCATAGGATAAAGACAACTGGATCAGTCTTCTCATTAACTACCTTGATAATAGCGTCTGTAAAAGGCTCCCAGATTAAGCCGGCATGCGCATTGGCCTGACCAGCAGGCACTGTCAGACCAGCATTGAGCAAGAGAACACCTTGCTGAGCCCATGAAGTCAAATCATGCAACTCTTTCACTCCAATATCATCAGCCAGTTCTTTGAGAATATTCTGCAAAGAAGGCGGAGCAGGAATGTCATCAGGTACAGAAAAACTTAAGCCCTGTGCCTGTCTCGGTCCGTGGTAGGGATCCTGCCCCAAAATAACCACTTTAACATCCGCTAAATCTGTCGTCTGAATCGCATTAAACACCTTTTCCCGTGGTGGGTAAATGGTTCCTGAAGCATACACTTCGTCTAAAAAATGATTGATTTTTGCAAAATAACCTTCCGGTAGCTGCTCCTTAATCAAAGCGTGCCAAGCTGAATGATGCATATATGTCTCCTCTCATTTCCTAGGATTGGATATTTTATCGAATCCACCTAAATGCTCTTCTGAGTTTTGCTGTTCCATTTTCCAGAAAACAAGAACCGTGAGCTAGTATAATTTTTTCTGGTTGCCATGCCAACATCTGCTCCAAGCACTCCTTAGCTTCTTTTTGATGACCGATAAAGGTCATACGATAGTCAATAGGGGTCTGCCCATCCGGAGCTGAAACACGAACTAATTTATAAGCCTTGCTACGAAGAGAACTTGAAAAACGCTCTGTTTCAAAATTCTCAATCAAATCTGTCAAAATCAAGGTTTGACTGTCCTTGTGAAAAAAGACCACTTCCTCAATATAAGCACTTCCCTTGAAAACCAACTGATCTATCTGGTCTGCCCAAGCTTGTGGAGACTTATCTATCAGCTTTTCATCAAAAGAGACTGGGATTTTCTGCTTGGTTGCTCTCTCCTCAACTCCTGGGCTAGACCAAGCAATTGCCTCAGGATAACGCTTCTTCCAGTCAGCTATATAGGCATAGTGAATCTTATTAGGTGAAACGAGGTGTGCGACTGGTCCCAACGCGTCTAACTGGTCAAACAAGGCTTGATTTGGTTGGATTGGTGAATGGCACCAGAGCTGGCCATTTGCTAACTTGATGATCGTCATGCGGGTAGAAAATGGCAACTTTGTCAGCACCGCATCCATCTCAATCAAATCACCGTCGACAATCCAGATATTCTCAGCAATGGGCTTCAAGGTATAAAGCGGTTCATAGATAGGAACAGGTCTTTTCATCTTCAATCATTCCTTTTCAACGACTTTAGTTTGGAAATTTTTGGCCACAAACAGCTTTTCTTCAAATCTTGAGAATACTGACTTAAACCAAGAGCAGAAACTAGTAAAATCTGTGGTAAAAATTGGATAAGATAACGGGTTTTCCCACCTTCAAAAATCTGTAGGAAGAGTAAGCCTCCAAAAACAGCAAGATTCAAAAAATTGACGCGATCATCAGGTCGGAACTTCCATAAAGTCATAACGAGACCTAGACTCATAACAATCCAAACCAGCTGCTTAATAAGAGCATAATAAACATACTCCTTCTTATCAATGCTTAAAAAGAATGTCCGAACAAACTGAGCAAGTGGATTGTTTTTGGTCATTTCGTATAAAGGATTAATAAATGGTGTCTTTTCATTTTCAACATCCCGATAGAGCCAACCCAGAGTCCCCTCTGCCACCGTTAGAGATTGCTTGTAATATAAGTGCCCCCAAAATGTCGCGGGTGTATATTCCTTCAAGCGACGCTTAATTTCCTTAATGACATTTTCCTTAGCGAACATGCCATTATTATAGTCATCCCTCTTGCTGGGTTCAATATATTGGAGTAACCCTTCTTTCATATCTGCTTGATTATGACCTATGTATGTAAGCCCCAAATTGATAAAGAGAAGTGGTCCTTTAGCTAACCCTTCTTTTTGAATAATTGTCACTTCATTCTGATTTTTAATCCCGGTATTTACTAGACTGTAGAGCATAGCAAAAGAGAGAGAGAATACGCATAAAACTAAAAAGAATTGCTTCCACTTCTTCTGCAAAAAGAATGTTACGAAGAAGGCAATCAAGAGAATCATGACTGTCGGGCGAACAAAATATAAGAAGCCTGTTAGCAACCCCAATGAGATGCTTAAGGCAGTCAATTTCTTAACAGTATTAGCTTTAAAGATTCTAAAAATTAAGAAAATCTGCAAAGCAATAAAGGGTAGTGGCGGAATATCCGTATACATAGAGAAGAAATAAGGAGAAAATCCAGCCAAAAGTATATAAAGACTAAAAACGATATCAGCTGTTTTTTGATTATAAAATTTTTGACTTCCCTTATACAAAATCAAAGCTGTTAGATTAGCATACACCATGTTTAGTCCCTGCATTATCCAAAGTGCAGACGACTCCCCAAACAGCTTGTAGAAAAAGCGTTCGTAGAGAAAGAGAGGTAAGTTATTTGGGTTACGTGTGATATAGCTTGAGATCGATGTTTCTTTGAGTAAGCGAAATGCCCCGTTCAGAACAACTGCTGCATCCCGACGCACCAGCAACTCAGCCGCCCAAATCATAATAAGCTGAAAGACTACTACAGCCACCATAATCGCGATCTTATGTCGCATCAAATAGCGGTATATTTTCAAAACTTCTTTACGGTAATAATAAGCCCCAAGCAGTAAGATAGCAAAAATTGGATAAGCCCAATAACTCATCTCACTGATATAAAAGATTGAAACAAAAAACCAATGTACTACAAGGACTAACATGATTTTTTGTAAAATGGAAAATGATAGACGATAAATCTTTGACATAGGCTTATTATAGCAAAAATCAAGGTTTTTAGCTAAGAAAATACAGCAATCAAAAGACTGCTGCTTTTCTTTTGGCAAAGATAAAGTATTTGCTTCAATATGAAATAGCGTTTAAATTTAAGCAGAACAAAGTCTTACAGATGCCAATTTTCTTGATCTTCCTTAAAGCGTTTCAATAAGGCTAATCCTTCAGCATTGATATAACCTTCTTGCTCAGCTAAGTGAATCAACTCTGTATAGTTTGACAAAGTGACCAATTTCACATCCGCTTCATTAAAGTTCTTTTCTGCTTTTAGCAATTCATAGGTAAAGATAGCTGCTGCACCAATCACATCCGCACCTTCACGTTTAGCAGCAACAATAGCATCCAAGACAGAACCGCCTGTCGAGATTAAGTCCTCAATGACAACCATCTTCTGCCCAGGCGCTACGCGACCTTCGATTTGATTGCCCGCTCCGTGATCTTTTGGTTTGCTGCGAATGTAGGCAAATGGCAGGTTCATCTTATCAGCGATAATGGCTCCGTGGGGAATACCGGCTGTCGCAGTTCCAGCAATGACTTCTACATCTGGAAATTCTGCCCGAATCTTTTCGACGAAACCATCTTCAATCAAGGTCCGAGTCTCTGGATAGGCCAAGGTCACACGGTTGTCTGTATAAATAGGTGACTTGATACCTGATGCCCATGTAAAAGGATCTTCTGGCTTCAAATACACAGCCTTAATTTTCAATAAATCACGCGCAATCTCTTTTGCTAAAGTCATTTTTTGCTCCTTATAAATTTGAAATTTTATGATGTCGTTAATTTCGTATAACGATTTAATTCGAATTCCTTGTTTTGCTTAGCTATTCCACTGCTTCTTGATTTCATGATAAGCATCCCATGGATTTTCAGCCTGAATAATCGGACGTCCAACTACAATATAATCACTGCCGATTTGATGGGCTTCCTGCGGAGTCATGACCCGTTTTTGGTCGCCAATTTCTGCTCCTGCTGGTCGAATACCAGGCGTCACACAGAGAAAGTCTTCGGCAGTTGCAGCCTTAATCAGTTCCACTTCTTGAGCTGAACAAACTACGCCATCCAAGCCAGCTTCTTTAGCCTTCCGAGCATAATTGACAACAGACTCCTGAACCGTAGTTTGGATGTTTTGACAATCACGCATATCTTCCTCACTGGTCGAGGTCAGCTGAGTCACCGCAACCAACTTAGCCTTATCCCCTAATACCTTCTTAGCTTCGCTCATCATCTCCACACCGCCAGCTGCATGAACCGTCACCATGTCGATACCAAAAGTTCCTAAGACAGACATAGCTGAGCGCACAGTATTGGGAATGTCGTGCAATTTCAGATCTAAGAAAATGCTGTGCCCAAGCCCTTTCAGATAATGAACAATTTCTGGACCTATAGCATAGAAGAATTCCATACCGATTTTTACAAAAAGTTTTTCATCTTCTGGAAAATGCTCCAGAAAAGCTTTGACATCGTCAAAAGATGGAAAGTCGAGGGCGATAATAGGACGTTCTTCACGCATGTAGGGATAATCTCCTTTTTTGATTATTAGCTTTAAAGAACTCCGGCAGGTACTCCTGTTGTTAACTCTATCTTCACGCTAGACACGGGAATATAGAAAAAACCTTGCCTGAGAGCAAGGTTACACGAAAATGTGGCAGAATTTGCCATTCAAACGTATGATCCTTAGTAGCCTCTCTGGACTTCTTTAAAGGTTATATTTAGTTAATTCTATAATTTCACAGCAAGATTGTCAAGCAAAAATGTAACTTTAAAGCAAATTCTCTCGAACTTCTTTTCGTAAGCTTTCAAGACTTTCGATGCCGTATTTGTCCATAACCTTAGGCAGATCTTCAATAATGGTAGGACAAGTATATGGATCCGTAAAATTAGCAGTTCCCACTCCAATAGCTGAAGCGCCTGCTATAAACATCTCCAGAGCAGCCTCCGCCGAATCAACTCCCCCCATACCAATAATAGGAAGTTTGCTTGCCTGCGCCACTTGACGGATCAGCTTGAGCGCTACCGGAAAGACAGCCGGACCTGACATACCTCCAGTGCCATTAGCGATAATAGGCTTGCGCGACTTCAAGTCAAATCGCATACCAACTAAGGTATTAATCATGGTAAAACCAGCAGCACCAGCGTCTTCAATAGCCTTGGCTACCTGAGTGATGTCTGCCACACTCGGAGTCAATTTGACATAGACAAGTACAGCAGAAGTATCTACTGCTGCCTTGGTTGCTTCGTAAGCCAACTCTGGAACTTGACCAATCAAAAGCCCAGCATTTCCATGGTCAACATTAGGACAGGAGATATTGAGCTCAATAGCCTTGACATTAGGGGCTTGAGATATTTTCCCAGCCACTGTGGCATACTCTTGATTGGAAAATCCCGCTACATTAGCGATGATTGGAAGGTCGGGATAATGTTTTTCCAACCAAGGCAGTTTTTCAGCTAGAACAGCCTCAACACCTGGATTTTGCAGACCGATAGCATTGAGCATCCCAGCTGGCGTTTCTGCCACACGCGGAGTGGGATTACCAAAGCGGGGCTCCAAAGTCGTAGCCTTTATCATGATAGAACCCAGCAAGTCCAAGTCATAGTATTTGGCATATTCTTGACCGAAACCAAAGCAACCTGATGCTGGAATAATTGGATTTTTCAGGTCCAAGCCTGGCAAGGAAACCCTTAAACGTTGGTCACTCATTCTTTTTCCCTCCTAGACAATAATCGTTCCCGTTTCAAAGACCGGACCGTCTTCACAAACGCGCTTATTGACTGACTCGTCCTGACCTGCCACATGAACGACGCAGGCATAGCAAGCACCCATACCACAAGCCATACGTGATTCCATGGAAAGATAAGCATGCGGATGGTCCTGAAACTTACAATCGACGTACTGAAGCATAGCTGGCGCTCCACAGGAATAGACAGCCACATAGTCTTGGGTCATCTCATCTACCACCGCTGATACATAGCCCTTGCGACCATAGGAACCATTATCCGTCGTGACAATGACATCAGCGTATTTTTTCATTTCTGCTTCCAAAATAACAGTAGATTTATCAGAAAATCCCAGAACAGCTGTCACTTGAGCTCCCTTAGCATGCAATTCTTTAGCAACCTCAAGCAGAGGTGGGACACCGATCCCACCACCGATAATCAAAACTCGGTCACCTGTCCTTACAGGGCTCAAATCAAAGCCATTGCCCTGAGGACCCATAACATCAAGAAAAGACCCAACTGGAAGTTGAGAAAAAATAGCCGTCCCGCCACCTTCTATCCGATAAATGATACGACAAGTCAGATTATCTCTGTCAATCTCAGCAATTGAGATCGGCCGGCGCAAAAGCTTGCTGTCATCTGGTACCCGAATATGTAAAAACTGCCCAGCCTGCATCTGGCTGACCATTTGCCCCTTTAGAATCATGGAAAAAATATTAGGCGCAATCTCTACTTGATTCAGAAGCTCCATCTGCTCCAGCATAATCTTGCCAAATCTCTTTTTGCAACTGTCACTAACCATGACAACCTCACTTTCTACAAGAAAAAACCTCGCCACAGCAAGGTTTCGCAAAAAACAAGGCAGTCAATTGCCTCTTATATCGTTTTTCCTACCTTGCAGCCTCACTGGACTTGTTTAAAGGTTTAAATTTATCATATTCTACAACTAAATAGATGTTTTGTCAATCCTATTATGATAAAATAGACCTATGAGAATTCAACAACTACACTATATTATCAAAATCGTCGAAACTGGCAGTATGAATGAGGCTGCCAAGCAACTTTTTATTACCCAGCCTAGCCTATCTAATGCTGTGAGGGACCTCGAAAACGAGATGGGGATTGATATTTTCATCCGCAATCCTAAGGGAATCACTTTGACCAAAGATGGCATGGAATTCCTATCTTATGCCCGACAAGTGGTTGAGCAAACACAACTTCTAGAGGAACGTTACAAGAACCCTGTTGCCCATCGTGAGCTCTTTAGTGTATCTTCTCAGCACTACGCTTTTGTGGTTAATGCTTTTGTCTCCCTTCTTAAAAAAGCGATATGGAAAAATATGAGCTTTTCCTTCGGGAAACTCGGACTTGGGAAATCATTGACGACGTTAAAAACTTCCGTAGCGAAATCGGTGTTCTCTTCTTAAACGGGTATAACCGTGATGTTCTATCCAAAATGCTAGATGATAATCATCTG
>NZ_KQ969106.1:431170-439386 GCF_001578795.1 Streptococcus gordonii | reverse complement strand
TCATCTGATTGCAACTCACCTCTTCACAGCTCAGCCCCATATCTTTGTCAGCAAGTCCAATCCTCTTGCTAAGAAAAAATTGGTCCAACTGTCAGATTTAGAAAATTTCCCTTACCTCAGCTACGACCAAGGGACACATAATTCCTTCTACTTTTCTGAGGAGATTCTCTCCCAAGAACACCATAAAAAGTCTATCGTCGTCAGTGACCGAGCGACCCTCTTTAATCTCTTAATTGGCTTGGACGGATACACGATTGCTACTGGTATCCTAAACAGCAACCTCAATGGTGATAACATTGTCTCTATTCCACTTGATATCGATGATCCTATTGAGCTAGTCTACATCAAACATGAAAAAGCCAGCCTATCCAAGATGGGAGAAAAATTCATTGAGTATCTGATTGAGGAAGTGAAGTTTGATAAATAAACTGCAAAAACACCTGAAACAAGTGGATTTCCACTTCTTTCAGGTGTTCTTTTATTGTCTTAATTTCCCCAATACTTCTCCTATCTTCCCTTCAATGACCAGGTCCGCCTGACTATCTTGAGGAATACTGGTCTTGTTGATGACGACCAGATGCTTACCTGCAAAGTACTGGATGAGGCTGGCTGCAGGATAGACGACTAAGGAAGTGCCACCAATTATCAGCAGGTCCGCTTGATGAATTGCTTGAGCTGCCTGCTGAAAAACTTCCATATCTAGAGGTTCTTCATAAAGAGTCACATCAGGTTTTACAATGCCTCCACAGTCAAGACAGTGAGGGATTGTACCATCCAGAGCCAGAAAACTGTCCAAATCATAGAATCGCTGACAATTCAGACAGTAATTTCTATCCGCACTGCCATGAAGTTTAAGAACCTTTTTCGAACCAGCCATTTCATGCAAGCTATCGATATTTTGAGTCACAACAGCCTTGAGCCTGCCTTCCTTCTCCAAATCCACCAAGTAGGCATGAGCTGCGTTGGGCTTAGCATCTGGATAGAGCAGGTACTTCTTGTAAAAGTCAAAAAACTCCTGCGGATAGCGTTCAAACATAGTGTGAGAAACTAGCTGCTCTGCTGTAAAATGCCGTCCTAGCTTGACACTGTATATCCCATCGGAACTTCGAAAGTCCGGAATATTAGACTCAGTCGAAACACCAGCACCACCGAAAAAGACTATATTTTGACTTTGGTCTATCAATTCTTGCAGCCTTGCAATTTTATCCATCCTACTACTCCTTATAAGAGACTTTCTACGATCGCATTTACTCGGTCGAAGTAAAAAGGGTCCTTCTGGTAGACAATGCCTGTCTCCTGCGCCAAATCAATCAGAAGCTCCATAAAATGCTGAGACGAGAAACCAGTCGTCCGGTGCAATTCTTCCTCATCAAAAGGCTTGATAAGATGAGCCAGTGGATTGCGGACTGATCTTTCCAACTCTCTTAGTTGCCCTGCCGATTTTTTGACAGATTCGGACAAATCCAACTGTAAAATTAGCTCCGTCAAACTAGAAGAATTAACCGTGCTTTCCGTGTGGAAATTTTGCAAAATAGGATTATCAGAATTCCTCATCTTCTCAAACTTCCAACGGTCGTAACTGGCCTCTCTAGAATTATGAATATAGCTATCAATATCCGGCAACTGCATGCGAATCAACCGCATAAAAATCCTATAAATGGCCGGACTAACTGCTCGAACAAAGTCAATCAATTGTTCATTTCTCAATTTTGCATCTAGGTCATAAAGGTAATTAGCCAGCTGCTCGTCTGCTTCATTTTCATGGCAAAAAAGCTGAAAATCAGCTGGATTCATTCCAGTGATTTCCAACTTTAGATTCATGATAGATTGGATGTTGAGCTCTCTTCGCTCCGCTAGTGCCCCAAGAAGGCAAAGCAAGTCAGAATGGGTAGACTTTCCTGCTCTCTCAGCCAGTTTAAGGGCATAAGCATAGTCATAGCGGGAAATCGCAAAGAGAATAGCTTCTTTAGCATCTACTTTCATACTTCGGCAATCAAGGTTTCCAAACCAACCTTCATCATATCGGTGAAGGTATTTTGGCGTTCTTCTGCAGTTGTATCCTCTTCTGGATTAACCAAGCTGTCAGAAATAGTCATAATAGCAAGAGCATCCACATGGTGTTGAGCCGCCAAGTAGTAGAGAGCTGCTGCTTCCATTTCAACAGCTTTAACTCCCCATTTTCCAAGCTCGATATTTTTTTCAAAGTAGTTTGAATAAAAGACATCTGAAGACAAAACATTCCCAACATGGGTGGTCATACCGAGATCTTTGGCAATATGGTAGGCCTTATCTAGCAAATCAAAGTTAGCAATTTGCGGAAAATCATACTGTGGCCAGTCATTACGAATAATGTTTGAGTTGGTTGCAGCTGCCTGCGCCAAAACCAATTCACGAACATGGACATCTTCGTTTAATGAACCTGCAGTTCCGACACGGATTAATTTTTTAACCCCGTAGTCAACAATCAACTCACGCGCATAGATAGAGATTGATGGCATTCCCATCCCAGTTCCCATGACAGAAACACGGTGACCTTTATAAGTACCAGTGTAACCAAACATGTTACGTACTTCGTTAAAACAAACAGCATCTTCAAGGAAGTTCTCCGCAATAAACTTAGCACGAAGAGGATCCCCCGGAAGAAGAATTTTATCAGCAATTTCACCCTGCTGAGCAGCAATATGGATAGACATAGTTTATGATACAAAGAGCTAGAAGAAAACGACTGAAAATTAGGAATCTGACGAGAAATCCTGATTTCTCAGTCAGATTATCTATTTTCCGAGTTTTCCGCTCGTGTTCAAATTAGAACACCTTGCTCTACCTTTCTTTCTTAATTTTAAATTTAAATATATCGCAGAACAGTTAGACCGAGTTTGACTACAAACTCAAATACTCAGCCTTTCTATAGTTCCTAGTTTACCAATGAATCTAAAAATACACACAGTTTTGTATTCATTTCTTGATAATCATAAGCTCGAATGACTTCAGGATTTTGGACAAAGGCCAATTTTTGACTTTGGTCTTCCAAGACCTCTTCACCATCCGCGGCAATTAATAGTTCAACAGCTTCTGGATTGAATTCCAAATGAGCCTGAAAGGCATAATGTTTCGGACTGAAGCGAATAATCTGACGTGGACAACCTTGACTCGTCGCAAGAACAACAGCATCCTCTGTCAGCCCAGGCATATCACCGTGCCAGTGGCCAGAATCAAAGCTTGCTCCAAACAAACCAACATGAGGATCTACAAGCCCTTCAGGTGTCAATGTCACAGGATAAACTCCAATTTCACGCTCAGGACTATGTTCATACTTCGCACCATAAGCAACAGATAGGAGCTGCGCACCAAGACAGACACCAACAATATAGATATCTGCGGTAATCGCTTCTTTCATAAAAGCAAGCTCAACCTTAGGGTCATAGTATGGGAAGTTTTCTTTATCCTCATCAGGAGATTGAGGACCACCCATGACAATCAGAAAGTCAATCCCGTCAATTGTTTCAGGAAGAGGTTCTTTTTCGTAAACCTTTGTTGTTGTAATGTGATGACCTCGTTCCAGAGCCCATTTGAGATAAGCACCTGGCACTTCAAATGTTTCATGCAGTACAAAATGTACCTTCATAGTTCCTTCTCCCATCTCTTTCTAATCACGTAAGACATTCCTGCCGCTAGTACAAGCGGTATTGTCAAAATCCAATCCTGACCTGTAAATCCAAGACTTAGGGCAATAGCCGTCAGAGTAGCTTGTAAGGTCGTTCCTAAAAAGACTGTTGCTCCTAATAGCATTCCTAGAACTGGATCCAGATGAATGCCAACTACTGTCAAAAGCAAGGTCACTAAGTAGCCAGATCCAATCCCCAAGGCAAATGATGGTGTCAAGGTTCCCCCATAGGCACCATTGCGTAAGAGGAGATAAACCAGAAGCCCCTTCATTGCAAGAGCCAGTGGAAGATAGGGAACCGGCTGGCGAGATAACAAGGCTTGCGCTAGTACCTGACCATTTCCCATAAAGATAGGGAAAAAGAATACAAGGCCCCCCAGCACTAGAAAGGCTAGAGGAAGAGCCCAAAGAATCGACTCATCCTTCCGTCGTTTACGACTAGCCAACTTAGCTAGAGAACTAAAGACCAGAGCCAACGGAGTTACTATTAAAGCAATCAAGATAGCCTGCAAGAAACTGCTGGCCGACCAAGAGACTGTTGACAAGTGATAGATAGCATCATGACCAACAATGGGCCGAGCAACCCAAGTTGCCAGATAAGTACTAGTCAAAACCAACAAAAAGTTCTGCCAACTATAGGCAAGTCCTAAGGTCTCAAAGACAAATAAACTACTAGCAAATGGAACTTGATAAACAGCTGCGAGTCCAGCACCTGCACCACAAGCGATCAATACTTTCTGATCTTTAAGAGTTAAGGAACATTCCCTAGACAAGCAACTCCCAAGAAGAGCCCCAAACTCACGTGGGGCTCCTTCTTTTCCGACAGAAGCGCCTGCCCCTACAATTGCTATCTGCATAACTGCATGAAGAATCTGGACTAAGGGCGATGGACTCACATCTCCAACCAACTCAATTTGCTTTCGAATTGACAGAATTTTATAGCGTTTCTGTAGGACATACCAAAAACATGCCGCCAAACACCCTGCCGTACACAAAACTAGGAACCTACGGACCCCACCAGCTTGTTCAAATTGTTGTAGCAAGTCCAACCTATGTTGGCCAAATGCTACCCATTGTACGCCTTCTAATAGATAATGGCAGGCAATTCCAACCAGACCTGTTCCTATTCCCAATCCGACAGTTACTAGAAGCAGGCGCAATCCGTATGGCAGTCTTTGGAGACGCATTTTCATGGCATTACAATTCAGCAAGAATAGCTTTAAGCAATCCTTTAAAGTTGCCTTTGACGCGCTCAGTGACTTCTACAACTTCTTCATGGTTAAGTTCTTCTTGGAAACCAGCAGCATAGTTAGTAATACATGAAATTCCAAGAACTTTCAAACCTGAATGTGCTGCCACAATCACTTCAGGAACTGTAGACATGCCGACTGCATCTGCTCCCAAGGTCTTATAGGCACGGATTTCAGCTGGTGTTTCATAAGTCGGACCAGTTACACCGATATAAACACCTTCATCAAGCTTGATACCAAGTTTTTTAGCCACTTCATGGGCAGTAGCGCGGTATTCTGGTGTGTAGGCCTTAGACATATCTGGGAAACGTGGACCAAACTCATCCAAGTTTTCACCCATCAATGGGTTCTGACCAGTCATGTTGATATGGTCAGTAATAGCCATCAATGTACCAGGTCCGAAACCGATACCACCAGCAGCATTGGTTACAAGAACCCCTTCACATCCCAAAACTTTCATCACACGTACCGGGAAAGTGACAACTTCCAACGGATTTCCTTCATAGAAGTGGAAACGGCCTTGAAGCGCTAATACTTTGCGACCCGCCAAGTCTCCGTAGACTAATTTACCAGCGTGGCCAACGACAGTTGAACGGCCCCAGTTTGGAATCTCAGCGTAGTCTACTACTACTGCATTTTCGATTTCTTCAGCTAATTCTCCAAGACCTGATCCAAGGATCAAACCGAACTCAGGAGCTTGGATTCCCTTGTCTTTCAGGAAAGCAGCTGTTTCATTGATTTTTTCTAATAATGACATTAATATTCCTCACCTATCTATTGTTTTATAAAGCAATAAACTAATTTTCAAGGGTATTTCTATTGCCTACTAGCCTATTATTATAATGCTATTTTGATTAGCTTAGTCCTATCTTCTTACACCAATTTATCTAAGAAACTTTCACCAATCATTGCCTTGTCCACTCCAAAGTTCTCAGCAACAGTAGCTGAGATATCCGCAAAGTGTCCGACAGGAATATGACCGTGACCGCTTAAAGATTTTCCAAAAATCAAGAGAGGGATATATTCACGAGTATGGTCAGTACCAGCGTAGGTAGGGTCATTACCATGGTCAGCAGTAATCATGAGCAAGTCATCTTCACGCATATTTTCAATGATTCCTGGAATACGAGCATCAAACTCTTCCAAGCAGTCGCGATAACCATGTGGATTACGACGGTGACCATAAAGAGCATCAAAGTCTACCAAGTTAGTAAATGAGAAACCTTCTTTGAAGTTTTCGTCCTTCAATGCTTTGACAAGATTATCTACCCCATGATTATTAGATTGATTGTGGCCCATGTCATGGTTGATTCCAGCTCCGTTGAAGATGTCGTTGATCTTACCAACAGAGTAAGTAGCAATTCCCGCTTCGTTAAGCTTATCAAGTACAGTTGGCTCGAATGGTGATACTGCATAGTCATGACGGTTAGCAGTACGAGTGAAGTTTCCTGGTTCACCCACATACGGACGGGCAATGATACGTCCCAAGAGAGCAGGTCTATCTAAAGTAATAGAACGAGCATATTCACAGATACGATAGAGCTCTTCCAAAGGAATTACTTCTTCATGAGCTGCAATCTGCAATACTGGGTCAGCAGAGGTATAGATTATTAGCTCGCCTGTTTCCATCTGGCGAGGACCAAAGTCATCAATAACTGCTGTTCCTGAATATGGCTTATTAGCCTCACGAATAACTTTACGACCAGAGAACTCTTCAATCTGAGTCAAGATTTCTTCTGGGAAACCATTCCAGAAAGTATCAAATGGTTCAGTAATATTTAGTCCCATGATTTCCCAGTGGCCAGTCATCGTGTCTTTTCCGAGTGATACTTCCTCAAGTTTAGTATAATAGCCGCTTGGATTTGCTTCCTGAGGAACTGTCTTCAAAGGAACAGGACGCTCGATATTTCCCAGACCAATCTTAGCCATATTAGGGACGGTAAGTCCAACTGTTTTGGAAATATGTCCCAAAGTATCTGAAGCACCATCTGGCACTCCAGCATTAACAAAGTTGTTAGCATCTGGTGCTGCACCAATACCAACTGAGTCCATAACTACTAAGTGAATACGATTAAATTTTGCCATAAGATCCTCCTTTTATTTATTAGCTTCTAAAACTTGAACACCAGCTTTTCCTGCTACAATAACCTTATCTACCATTTGGTTAAAGAGACCGTGCTCAACTACACCAACAATATGGTCTAATTCACGGGCAAACTCAATAGGATTTTCAATCACACCCAAATCTAGGTCAATGATAAAATTCTTCATATCTGTAACAAAGCGTTGACCATCTTTCTGACGAAAGGCTGGTTTGTAACCTGCACGTTCAAAGCGACGAAAAACTTGCTCTGCACCATACTGGACAACTTCGACCGGAAGCTTAAAAGCTCCTAGCTTCTCAACTAATTTACTCTCATCAACTACCCAAATGTAGCTTTTTGTCGGTGTTGCAACAACCTTCTCCATAAGGAGAGCGCCCCCACCACCTTTAATACCATTAAAGTTTGGATCAACCTCATCTGCCCCATCAACTGTCACATCAACTAAATCAACTTCATCAATGGATTTGAGTGGAATTCCCAAACCTTCTGCTTGCTGGCTGGTTACACTTGAAGTTGTTACTGCAATAATTTGCAGGCCTTCTTCTTTTATACGACGGCCAATTTCTTCAACAAAATAATAAGCGGTCGAACCTGTTCCAAGTCCAACTACCATACCATCTGTCACGAACTCAGCAGCCTTAATACCCGCCATCTTCTTTAGATTCTCCATTTTGACCTCCTTTGTATTTTTGAGACATTTAAACCGTAAAAAAAAGGTTCTTTGCCTAGCCAAAAGAATCAATCTATTTATAGTATAGCACTATTTCATAGAACATGAAAGCATTTTCCTAATTTCTAATAATTTTTTGAAAATTGCCATAGTTAAATCAAAATCTTGCTCCCCTTTCGTTTTTGCGTTACAATTAGGGTAATAGATTTTAAAACACAAGGAAAAATACAGTATGATTACCAGAGAATTTGATACAATCGCTGCGATTTCTACACCTCTTGGCGAAGGGGCTATCGGTATTGTCAGACTAAGCGGGACTGACAGCTTTGCTATTGCCCAAAAAATCTTTAATGGCAAGGATCTAAGCAAAGTGGAAAGTCACACACTCAACTACGGTCATATCGTCGACCCTCAAAATCAGGAAATTTTGGACGAGGTCATGGTTGGCGCTATGCGCTCTCCCAAGACCTTCACGCGCGAGGACATCATTGAAATAAACACTCACGGGGGAATTGCGGTTACTAATG
>NZ_KQ969106.1:422947-430882 GCF_001578795.1 Streptococcus gordonii | reverse complement strand
TGAAATCCTGCAACTAGTTATACGAGAAGGAGCTAGAATGGCAGAGCCTGGTGAGTTTACCAAGCGAGCCTTTTTGAATGGTCGAGTGGACCTGACTCAGGCTGAGGCAGTTATGGATATCATCCGCGCCAAAACAGATAAAGCCATGAACAATGCTGTTAAACAGCTAGATGGCTCTCTCTCTAACCTCATTAACAACACCCGCCAGGAAATCCTCAACACACTGGCTCAGGTAGAGGTTAATATTGATTACCCTGAGTACGATGATGTGGAAGAAATGACGACAAAGCTGATGCAAGAGAAAACGGCAGAGTTCGAAGCATTGCTAAGCAATCTACTCAATACTGCACGACGAGGTAAGATTTTGCGTGAGGGCATTTCCACTGCTATCATTGGTCGTCCAAACGTTGGGAAATCCAGCCTGCTCAACAATCTCCTGCGCGAGGACAAGGCCATTGTGACTGATATCGAGGGTACGACTCGGGATGTGATTGAGGAGTATGTCAATATCAAGGGCGTGCCACTCAAGCTCATTGATACCGCAGGAATTCGGGAAACCGATGACCTTGTAGAACAAATTGGAGTTGAGCGCTCTAAAAAAGCCCTGCAGGAAGCTGACTTGGTCCTCTTAGTTCTCAATGCCAGCGAGCCTCTGACAGACCAAGACCGTCAATTGCTTGAAATCAGCCAGGACAGCAATCGTATCGTCCTGCTTAACAAGACTGACCTTGAAGAAAAGATTGAACTGGACCAACTGCCAACGGATTCCATTAAGATTTCCGTCCTCCACAACCAAAATATCGACAAAATTGAAGAACGCATCAATCAGCTCTTCTTTGAAAATGCTGGTATTGTCGAACAAGACGCCACCTATCTTTCCAACGCCCGTCACATCTCCCTGATTGAAAAAGCCCTAGAAAGCCTTCAAGCCGTCAACCAAGGCTTGGAAATGGGTATGCCGGTAGACCTTCTCCAAGTTGATATGACCCGTACTTGGGAAATCCTCGGTGAAATCACTGGTGATGCAGCTCCAGACGAACTCATCACCCAACTCTTTAGCCAATTCTGCTTGGGTAAATAAGATTTCTATATAGGCATTAAACTCTATTTTAACAACACCTATCTATATAAAATAAAAGGATGATTCTTGTGTCCTACAAAGAATCATACCTTTTATTATTTATCGAAAGCCACTTAGAGAGTCTATATTATAAGCTCTCCTTTTATTTCTTTATTTTAAAATCTCTTCTAGCTCTTTTTCAAGTGCTACTTCGTCATGAAAGTTTAATATCACTTTTTTTACTTTTTGATTCTTATCGACTAGGTAAATCCCAGGAATTGATTGCACATGGAGAATATCCGCCGCTTTCTCACCCGCATCATAGTAATAGGGGAAGGTATAGCCTTTTTCACTGACGTACTGATCCGCTTGTTCCTTTGTTTCCTTATGAAAATCAAGCATATCTAACATGACAAAATTAATTTTGTTTTTATACTTTTCATAAACTTTTTGAATTTCTGGTAGCTGTCGCTGACAATAAGGACACCAGCTGGCCCACTCTACTACCAACATAGGCTTATCGTAAAACTCTGAACTTTTCTTTAAGGCTCCTACCTGATCTTCCATTTCAAATTCTGGCAATTGCTGCCCTGTCAATACATGTTCTACAGCCGCACTACTACTTGTCTGTGCAGAACCTTTGTCGTGCTTTTTATTTCCTGAAAAATAAAGCATAGTAAAAACTGCCGCAACAATGACACCTACAGTCAGAAAGGGCAACCACCATTTATCTTTTAACATTTCTCACCTCATAATAATCCATCTCAAAATATTTAATAAATATAAGAGATTGCAATCTATACACGCTCATCAAATATTGTTCTAAACTATTGAGAATACTTTTGTCTAACGTGCCAGTTGTAAATTTATTATATCAGTTTCACTTTACTACATCAACAACTTTAACTTAAAAGATATACTAGAGCATTTTACAATCCATAACATCATTATTTGAACTAATTCATCCATTAAAAATCTTGATTTTGCTGACCTAAAGATATTGTTCCCCATTTCCATTTTTCCCTCTATTTATAGCTAAAACTAAATTCCTTTCTTGCATCCTACTTCTTAAAAGTATTTTACTTTATAACAACTGAAAACAACATTTCAACAAGATAAGAAATCATCAAAAAATAAATAAGAGGTTTCCCCTCTTATTTTCCTAAAATGAGCCCCGCAATCAAAGGACTTACAAAAACATACATTAAACCTGTCACTCCAATGGCTAAGCCAGCCATAGCTCCCTCAACTTGACCATATTTAAAGGCTGCTCCTGTTCCAACTGCATGCCCAGTTCCCCCAAGTGCTAAACCAATAGCAACAGGATCTTCAATTTTAAGAAGTTTTAAAATAGTTGGCCCCATAACACTCGTCAAAATCCCTGTCGCTACAACAACTACTAAAGTAATTGTTGTGATCCCCTGCATCTTATCAACAATACCAACTGCCATTGCAGTGGTTACTGACTTTGGAAACAAAGAAATAGCTAAGAAAATGTCCATTCCAAAAAATTTTGCTACAAGTGCTGTAAAACTTGTATTTACCAAAACTGATAAAAAGATACCTAATAAGATACTTCTAGCGTGGTGTTTCATTAAATGAAAGGTCTTGTAAAGCGGAATCCCTAAAGCAACAGTCGAAGGTACAATCAGATTATTCAAGTATGATCCTCCGATATAATAATCCTTGTAAGAAATCCCAGTCCAAGATAAAAAGAGAATCACTAAAATTGTTGCCAAAAGTAGAGGCGTTGTCAAAGGATGTGGAAAACGTCTAAAAATCAACATTCCAATAAGATAAGCTAAGATAGACAAAGCCAAGCCAAACAAAGGATTAGTAACTACACTAGTCATGTCTTGCTCCCCTTTCTTCATAATCACCTTCATAACGTCTTTTAATAAACTGCACTGTATAGGCGATAACCACAACGTTCAGAACAATTGCCAAGACGACAATCAAAATGATAGGCAGGAGATAAGGTGCTATAATATGAAATTTATCCATAATACCAACTGCTGCCGGCAAAAAAGAATAGTCATATTCGCCAGTAAAAATTACCAACCATATTTACATGACGTAGGCGTAGCCATTTGAATTCTAAAGTTAAAAATAACAAAATTAATCCGATGATGCTACCTGGAATCGGTAAGTGAAAAATAGTTGAAATTCCCTCTCCAAGTAACGAAATCGAAAAGATAATCATCAATTGTACGTATAATTTCATGAAGTCCCCTCACTTTTCTAAGTAACAGTCTACTACTTTTCAGAAAAATTTCAATATATTTTACAAAAAAAGATGGAAACGAATCCATCTTTCTTATGCATATGAGAAAGTCTAAACAGGAGTCCAATTTTAGATTTAGCCACCAAATCAGCAAAAAATTCCAATCCTTTTAAGCCAACAAAAAAACGCCAATGGGCGCCTTATAAATATTACGGAAGACATGGGATTCGAACCCACGCACGCTTTTACACGCCTACTGCGTTTCCAACACAGCCTCTTAAGCCTCTTGAGTAATCTTCCATTTTTAAATATGGAGCCGGTGGGAGTCGAACCCACGTCCAAACATCTGCCAACACATTTGTCTACAACCATAGGCTATGTATTGCTTTAACTTGATTTTGACACATAACTCAAGCCCAAATCAAGCGAGTCTATCAATCTCTTGTAAAATCCCTAGACAAGATTCTACCGTAGCTTGCTAAAATAAGACCTGTCATCAGACACAAGCAATCCGAATCGGGTCACGCTGGCTGGTTTTTAGGCAGCTAAAGCGTAAGAAGTATTATTTTTTGCAGTTATATTTAACTGGCGTTTTACATCCGCTAGATGAGTCGCAAAATATGCCTCATAATGTCTGTCGAATCCGTAACGACCCCAAGACAATAAAATAATTATATCATATTTCAGCAAAATTGCAATTTTTTCAGATCAGATATTTATGATTTACCTTAGAAAAAAATCTCGAACCCAGTAGGATTCGAGATTAAGTATTACTTGATTCCAAGTGCAATTCTTGCGTAACGGCTCATTTTTTCAACAGTCCAAGCGGGATACCAAACCAGCTTGACTTCCACTTTAGTTACTTCTGGAAGCTCTTCGAGAACATCGTGAATTTGATCCGTTAATAAGTCAGCCAAAGGACATCCCATAGTTGTTAGAGTCATGTCGATTTCTGTCTCACCATTTTCTTCGTTGAAACGAATTTCATAAATGAGTCCCAGATTTACAATATCAATACCCAACTCAGGGTCAATGACTTGTTCCAAACTTTCAAGAATACGGTTTTTAACGCCTTCAATTTCTTCTGCTGTATATTTTTGCTCTGCCATCCTATCATCTCCTATTTAGTTTATATCTATAGAATCTAGATTTCATAATTTTTTAATCTTCAATGAAATCACGGAGTGGCTTGCTACGGCTTGGGTGGCGTAATTTTCGTAGAGCTTTAGCTTCAATTTGGCGAATGCGTTCACGTGTCACATTGAAAACTTTACCAACATCTTCCAAGGTCCGCATTTTACCATCATCCAAACCAAAACGCAGACGAAGAACATTTTCTTCACGATCTGTAAGAGTGTCTAAAACTTCATCCAACTGCTCACGAAGAACAACACGAGTTGTGTAATCAACTGGATTTTCAATTACTTCGTCTTCGATAAAGTCACCCAGGTGGCTATCATCTTCCTCACCGATAGGTGTTTCCAACGAAACTGGCTCCTGAGCAATCTTGAGAATCTCACGAACCTTGTCTGGTGTCATATCCATACGCTCAGCAATCTGCTCAGGTGTTGGATCTTGACCTAATTCTTGCAAGAGATTACGTTGCTCACGAACTAGCTTGTTAATCGTTTCTACCATGTGAACTGGAATTCGGATTGTTCTAGCTTGATCAGCAATCGCACGGGTAATGGCCTGACGGATCCACCAAGTTGCATACGTTGAAAACTTAAATCCTTTGGTATAGTCAAACTTGTCAACAGCCTTCATCAAGCCCATGTTTCCTTCTTGGATCAGGTCAAGGAACTGCATGCCACGTCCAACATAACGCTTAGCAATAGAAACTACCAAACGAAGGTTAGCTTCAGCCAAACGTTGCTTAGCCTCAGTATCGCCCTGCTCAACCAAGATTGCCAATTCTTGCTCTTCTTCGTTTGTCAAAAGTGGAACGACTCCAATTTCTTTCAGATACATACGAACAGGATCGTTGACTTTAGCTGAATTGCTACCTAAAAGTTCTTCATCAGTTAGCTCTGCTTCTTCCTCTTCGTTGTGTAAAACACGTGCACTTGGATTCCCTTCTTTATCTGTAATAGAAATCCCTGCATCTTGAATACGTTGCAACAAATCTTCGATACCATCTGCATCTAAGGTGAAAGGAATAATTAATTTATCATTAATTTCATCATCAATTGCCGTACCAGCTTTTTTATGGTTTCGAATAAATTCTGCAACTTGTACGTCAAATGTTGTTACTTCTTTTTGTTTTGTAGCCATTCCTACTCCATTCTTCTTTTCTGAGCGATCAAGCGCTCCAGTTCTTCAATTGCCGTATCAACATCACCGTTATGAGATGCTTCTCGGACTCTTTTCCCTATTATTTGATTTTCCTTACGGAGCAATTCCTTATCTCTGATAGACTCTACTTCTGCCAACTCATTATCCGCAATTTCGCTAGGTAAATCTTCTTCTAAAATACGATACCAGGCTTGCTGGACTCCATCTGATTGCTCAGACAAATCGTGTGATGTCACCTCACCATTTTCGCAAAGTATCTGGTATAGAATCTGTAATTCAGGTGTTGCAAACTGAAAATCTTCTCTCAAACGGTAATCATTCAAAACAATAGGATATTCAACCATTCGATTAAGAAGGTGACTCTCAGCTTTTACTAAACGAGACACTTGCTTAGAAAGCGGAAGGTTTGTCTGAAAACGAGGCTGTTGATAAACCTGTTCCTGCTGACTCTTTCGATTACTTAAGCGACTATTGTTAACCGACTGCTCAACTTGCTGGTAATCAAAGTCTGGTAGAAGCTCTGCCAGCATATAAATATACGAATTCTGCGCCGTAATCGATGAGGTCTGAGCAATAATCGGAGCCATTTTCTCAACAAATTCAATCTGAGCTTGTAGATTCTCAGTATTTTCCGGTTTCAGATAGCGAATTAGAAACTCAACATCACTTATCCGAGTTTTGGTTAGCAAATATTGCAGTTCTTCAGGAGAATTTTTTTGAACAAATTCATCTGGATCCATCTGATCTGGAATAGAGACAATCTCAACAGATAAATCTTTTAATTCATCCAAAGCTTTAACAGTTGCTGCCTGTCCAGCCTTATCACCATCGTAAGATAAGATAACCTTTTTACAATACTTGCTAAGATGTTGAACATGCTCATGTGTCAGGGCTGTCCCCATTGAAGCGACTGCATTTTCGATACCTGCCCGGTAAGCAGCAATGACATCCATGAATCCTTCCATCAGATAGACTTCATGACTTTTCTTTATGGTTGGTCTTGCCTTGTCCAAATGATAGAGTTCGTAACTCTTATTGAAAATAGCTGTGCTGCGACTATTTTTATACTTAGCTTGATGCCCTTCAGTCTGAGGAGATTCTTTCCAAATCCTTCCGGAAAATGCTACTACCTGGCCATTATCATTAGCCAAGGGAAACATGATACGATTTTGAAAAGCATCATAAACTAGATTACTCTCTGCTAGATTAAAAAGACCTGAATTCATAATGGTTGCTTCATCAAATTTTCCAACCATACTCTGATAAAGATAGTTGCCCTCACTAGGGGCTAAACCAATCTGAAAATGCTTAATGATCTCATCAGTCAATCCACGTTTGTAAAGATAAGATCTGGCTTTTTCTCCCATCTTGGTCGTCATCAAGATGGCATGATAAAATTTCGCAGCCTCAGTATGAATATCATAGAGAGCTTGATACGGGTGTTGTCTTTTGGGGTGGGATAGATCATTTTTATCAACTGCAAGTTGAATACCCGATCGTTCAGCAATTATTTGGACGGCTTCCATAAATGAAACGCCACGATATTCTTCGATAAACTTAAAAACATCTCCCGACTTGCCGCAACCAAAACAGTGGTAAAACTGCTTATCTTCAACGACATTAAAGGAAGGTGTCTTTTCTCCATGAAATGGACATAGTCCAAGAAAGTTGCGTCCAGCCTTAGTCAGAGCAACAACTTCTCCTATGACTTCGACGATATTGACGCTGTTTTTAATATCAGAAATGAATTCTTTATCAATCACCCGACAATACCTCCAATTTACCATAGAATACTATGTTATATTTTATAATAAATTGAAAAAAAGTAAAATATCAGCTACAGATTTACAAATAAATATACTTTAAAAGATAGACATGAAAATTTAACAATCCTATAAAACCAACCACTTGCAAAAGGTTGTTATTTTCATTATAATAGAGACTGATTAAAAAAAGGAGATATTTCTATGTTAAAAGAGTTAAAAAGCTTTTTACTTCGTGGCAACGTAGTTGATCTAGCTGTTGCTGTTATCATTGGTGCTGCTTTTGGTGCAATTGTTACTTCATTAGTAAATGACATTATCACACCACTTATTTTAAACCCAGCCTTGAGCGCTGCTGGTGTCGATAAAATTGCTGAATTATCTTGGAACGGTATTGCATATGGTAGCTTCCTAAGTGCGGTTATTAACTTCCTTGTTATCGGAACAGTCCTTTTCTTTATTGTTAAGGCTGCTGAGAAAGCTCAAAGCTTCGGTAAAAACAAGAAGAAGTTGTCGAAGAAGAACCAACTCCAACTGAACTTGAAGTACTTCAAGAAATCAAAGCTTTGCTTGAAAAAATAATATAACAGAAA
>NZ_KQ969106.1:414031-422788 GCF_001578795.1 Streptococcus gordonii | reverse complement strand
AAAAAACAGCCCTGAGGCTGTTTTTATTTCAATTAGAATTTCTTGCGCTTACGAGCTGCTTCTGATTTACGTTTACGTTTTACAGAAGGCTTTTCATAGAATTCACGTTTGCGTGTTTCTTGAAGAGTACCAGCTTTAGTAACAGCGCGTTTGAAACGGCGAAGAGCGTCATCAAGAGATTCGTTCTTACGTACTACTGTTTTTGACATGTTTTTCACTCCCTTCAAGTTCAGAATCTAGTTAATGATATCATATTAGGGAATTCATGTCAAGTTTTTATTGAATACTATGTGTCTGTTCTTTTGAGATTTCAAAAAATTACTCTAAAATGCACTTTACAATGTTTTTTCTTTTTAGCAGCTTTGGAAATAGTCATCGACAAAACCTTATCATAGACGAGAAACTGTTGCATGAGCTTACTATCACTTATCTCCGGCAATAAATCAATAACGTATTCCAACTTGATCAATTGCTTTTCTACTGCTTCAATTGATGTCATTTCAACACTTTTACAGTTAGCTGAGAAAATAGCTTCAAAGAGTAATTCATAATCAAAATTAGCAGGAACTTTCATTTCCACATATCGCCTAGTCTGGCTAACAGAGGTAAAATTCATTTTTTCAAACGTCAACCAAACAAAGGAAATTGATAGGGTGAAAACGACAGCTAAAGCAACAAACCCCATCCCTGTTGTAATTCCGATGGCTGTTGCCATAAAGACTGCCAAGAGCTCTTTTGATCCTCCTGCAGCAGATCGAAAGCGAATCAAACTAAAAGTTCCTGCTACGGCAACACTAGTACCTAAATTGCCATTCACTAGGAAAATGATAATTGAAATAATAGCAGGT
This sequence comes from Streptococcus gordonii, assembly GCF_001578795.1. Classification (GTDB taxonomy): domain Bacteria; phylum Bacillota; class Bacilli; order Lactobacillales; family Streptococcaceae; genus Streptococcus; species Streptococcus gordonii_A. The sequence continues at coordinate 421,940 of NZ_KQ969106.1, read as the reverse complement.
AACAGTGACAAAGTAATCACAAATTCTTTCGTATAAATCGTTTGATGTTTATATACCTTGGCTAAAACAATCCCTAAAATCAAGCTGGTAACCATTGAAAAAATCAGAGCTAGGGGATTAATTTTCACTTCAGACGAGGAATAAATACTATTAAATAACTGATTGAGCATTGAGATCTCCTTAAGACTTGGCTGTGTGGCTTAATCTTTCTCTTGTCTGTAGGTATGCTTTTCCATACTTTGAGAAGGATTGATCGATAAGACCAAATTTATTGAGAATGTCAACCATCCATTGAGGATATTGACCAGGGACCTTAATTTCCATAATGACTTTTCCGTCTTCTAGCAAAGGCCAGCCATAGCGTCCAGAAGTCAACTCAACATCATAATCCCTATATCGAATATTTGAATCAACGGTCACACGCACCTTCTTATCCTCTAATCCTTTCATAGAATAACGATCATAGCTAATCACCATTTTGGGTTTTAAATCTAGGTAGCGTTCTTGTAATGCTTCTACTTCTGCCTTCACTCGATCATCAGAAATAGTCGCATCAGCTAATTCATTTTCAATGAAATTTACAACAGAAACTGGATTAGAGACTAGGCGATACTTAAATCCAACTTCTTCAGACTTTTTCTTAATTTCTAAGAAAACTTGACAATCGTCTGTCGGTTGCTCTGCATAAGTTCTCATTCGTAACTTTTCACGTCCACCTTTGCGAGCAATCGAATCTTGAATCATCTGAAAATCATCGTTATCAAAATAGATGTTTGTTATAGTTGATCTTGCATAGTCATCAGCAATCAGATAAGGCGCCATCTCAGCTTCTAAACGCTCTAATGTGGACCGGTCTAAGATATACTTAGTCTCGATACGCTGAAAGTTTGTTTGAATCTTCTTTTGTTTCATGGGGATCCTCCTTTTATTCTACAAATGTAGTTTATAAAATTAAAAGAAAGAGAGCGGCTGCTCAAATTTTAAAAATTTTATTTCTACATTTGTCGTTTATAGTTATATTCTACACTTGTAGTTTTAGTTTGTCAAGAGATTTTTCAAAAAATATAAAACTCTACCCATCAAGGTTCTTATCAAACCCAAATAGGTAGAGTTAATTTTAATCGTCATCGTCACCCTTATCATCATCGTCGTCTTTATCGTCATCATCTCGAGAAGATGACGTCTGACTCTTACTTGGAGATGGAACTGTTGTGACACTCGAACTACTACTAGGCGTCGTCACAGCTGGCTGATTAGTATCTGTTGAAGTATGATTCGAACTTGGGACTTCTTTCTCAACTGTCACAGTCTTTTCGACAACAGTATGTTGTTTAGATTTTAAAACTTTTCCATTCTTTGCATTAATTAGAAGCTCATGGGCCGTTTGGCCGTGAGAAAAATAGATTTGGTAATTGTCCTTATCTCGAACAATCTTTAAAGCTTTAATATCTTTTTCGCCAAGACCTGAATCTTTCAAGGCAACAGCCAAAGCCTGATCTTGACTAAACTCTTTGGATACTTTTTTGCTGGTTACTTTTTGTGTTTGATGAACATTAATTGCAGAAGTTTCAATAGCAAAGACCGAGCTAGTCAAAAGTAAGAGAACTGAAACGGCTACCACGAAAACAGTAGACCATAACTTCTTAGGTAGACGGCTATCCATAATGCTGATAATCCGTCTCTTTAGATTAAATTTTTCAGAGTAAAAGCAGGTCGTCAGAGCAATCGGCGTCTTTTTACTGCGATCAATCATGGTTAAAATGGTTTCCCCATAAAAAGTCCGGTAGTGCATGTCCTGATCATTTAAGACATCATAATCACAATATATTTCTCCTACTTCTTGGGTTTCACGACAGGCCAGACGGACTATTGGATTAAACCAATGAAGGCTTTTAACAAGAATTGCCAAAAGATTAACCAAAACATCATAGTGTTTGTAGTGCGTCAGTTCATGTCTGAAGACCAGTTGTAACTCTTCTTTGGTGTAGTCCGACTCTGGTAATACAATCAATATATCTCTGAAGCCAATCAGCATAGGACTTTGTGACATCGGATAGTGAAGCAGGCGAACCTTGTTTTTAATCCCCATCTCTTCTTGGATCTTTTGTAATTGAGCCAGAGCATCTTTATCCTCAACAGGAGTCCCCCATCGTTTCAGCATCTTTCTAAAAAGAATGTAGGAATAAACATATCGAGCAATGCTAAAGACAAACCCTAGCAACCATATAGCAATAAAAATCTCGAACCAAGGCAAATTTAGAAAACTTTGCCAAAGATTAGGCTCATTCGTTTTGTCAGTAACTTGAGAAGCTGCTTGAGCTGTCCCAGAAGGAACTTGTGTAGCCACTGTATTGATCGTCGATCCTGCATTCATCCGAATCAAACCTGAACCAAACTGAGGGCGAAATGGGAAGAGAAAACTCAGCAAAACCAAAAACCAAATGACATATTTTGCTCTGGCTGAGACTCTCGTCTTAAAAAGCGCAAAAAGTAAACTAAGTAAGATTACTAAAATCGAGGTAATAACACTGGTTAACAAAAAAGATAAAAGGAATTGCTTCATGGTGATGACTCCACTTATTATTTATTCTGATCAAGCAAACTCCTCAACTCGTCTAGTTCGTTGTCAGACAAAGAATTAGATGAAAAGAGAGTTTTTACAAGGCCACCCATGGAATGACCGCTATAACGCCTCAGAAAATCTGAAGTTTCTACTTCTAAGTATTCATCCTCCGAGATAATGGCCGTATACTGTCTTTCACGCCCCTTACGGACACTTTCTAAAAAACCTTTTTCCGTTAAGCGAGCTAAGACAGTTAACAGGGTCTGGGGTTTCCAATGGTTATCTTCGCCCAGTTTTTCCATAATTTGGGCAGATGTTGTTGGGTTTGGCAATTGCCAAATTACTTTTAAAATAGTAAATTCTCCGTCAGGTAAACGTTTAATGGATGTTTTCATAGTCTTCCCGTCTTTCTTTATTCTATTCTCACCTTTATTCTACACTTGTCTAATTAAAAAGTCAATCCTTATGCAAAAAAGAGTGAGAAATAAATATTCCCCACTTTTTTTAGAAAAATATACTTAATAAGGTCAGTATAGCCAACCCTCCCTGCTTAAGCAAGATTTTCGGATCACTAGTCAATGCTCCATAGGCCGCCACTAAGATAATGTAAATCATAAAGCTAGCAAGCCAAAACGAATCTTGGGTAAAAACAGCTAGTAAAACCAGGACAGCAATCAAACCATTATAAACTCCTTGATTTTTAAAAAGTGTGTTAACCGATTCTCTCTCAAGCTCCTCTTGAGTCATGTTAAAGACTCGAGCTGTAGTTTTTGAAGCTGTTGCAAAGGTCTCCAAATACATGATATAAACAAATCCTATGGCAACTAAAATTGCTAAAACTACTGTAAATAAAGACATCATATCCTCCTTCTTTAATCTGACTGAATTAGTATAATACAAATATTATCATAGTAGATAAAGCTTGCTCAAAACGTATACTTATCACTTTTAAACATCAAACAAAAAACATAAATAAAATAGGCGTAGCAAAAAACAGCATTTTCTGAATAGATGTGGTAAAATTTTTTTGGAAAATGGAGGTAAATTATGTTAACTTATGATTTGATCGTTATCGGCTTTGGTAAGGCTGGTAAAACTTTGGCAACTAAAATGGCAACCCAAGGAAAAAAAGTTGCCTTGATTGAGCGAAGCAAGGCTATGTATGGGGGGACCTGTATCAATATCGCCTGCATCCCAACCAAAACCCTCTTAGTCGCAGCTGAAAAAGGCTTAACTTTTGACCAAGTCATGGCTGAAAAGAATGCTGTAACTAGTCGCCTTAATAGTAAAAACTATGCCGGAGTTAGCGGTGCTGGTGTCGACATTATCGATGGGGAAGCTCATTTCCTTTCCAACAAAGTCATCGAAATCACAGCTGGTGATGAAAAAGAGGAACTGACTGCTGAGACTATTGTCATCAATACTGGTGCTGTTTCCAATGTCCTTCCGATTCCTGGATTGACTGATACTAAAAATGTTTACGATTCAACAGGTATCCAAAACCTGAAAGAACTTCCTAAACGCTTAGGAGTTCTAGGCGGCGGTAACATCGGCTTAGAATTTGCTGGACTATACAATAAATTAGGCAGTCAAGTAACTGTTCTGGATGCTGCCCCTGTCTTTCTGCCTCGAGTAGAACCTTCTATCGCTGCTCTAGCTAAGCAATACATGGAAGAAGACGGAATCCAGCTCTTACAAAATGTACGTACTACACAGGTGAAAAATGATGGTGAAGAGGTTGTCGTTGTGACAGAGGATGGAGAATTCCGCTTTGATGCTCTGCTCTATGCTACTGGACGTAAGCCGAATATTGAGCCACTTCACTTGGAAAATACTGACATTGAGCTGACAGAACGCGGAGCTATCAAGGTTGATAAACACTTAGAAACATCTGTACCTGGTGTATTTGCAGCGGGCGATGTCAATGGCGGTCTCCAGTTCACTTACATCTCACTAGATGACTTCCGTATCCTTTACAGCTATCTGGCTGGGGATGGCAGCTACACACTGGAAGATCGTAAAAACGTCCCTACCAGCATGTTCATCACACCGCCTTTAGCTCAAATCGGGCTGACTGAAAAGGAAGCCAAAGAGCAAGGACTGCCGATTGCAGTGAAGGAGATTCCAGTCGCAGCCATGCCTCGCGGACATGTCAATGCTGACTTACGTGGTGCCTTCAAGGCTGTTGTCAATACTGAGACCAAGGAAATCGTTGGAGCAACAATCTTCTCAGCAGGGGCTCAGGAAATTATCAATATCCTGACTGTAGCCATGGATAATAAGATTCCTTATACCTACTTTAGCAAGCAAATCTTCACCCACCCAACGCTGGCTGAAAACCTTAATGATTTATTTGCTATCTAATTTCAAGCCCCATCAGGGGCTTTTAATATTAGGTAAACTTATTCACTTACATTTCTCCCCCCTTTTGTGGTACAATAATGCTAGTTGATTTTAAAAAGATTGAGGAAAATTATGTCTGAACTGTATGATATTACGATTGTCGGTGGCGGTCCAGTTGGCCTATTCGCAGCTTTTTATGCTCATCTGCGCCAAGCCAAGGTTAAAATCATTGATTCTCTACCTCAGCTAGGCGGTCAGCCAGCTATTCTCTATCCAGAGAAAAAAATTCTGGATGTCCCTGGCTTTACCAATCTAACAGGTGAAGAGCTGACACAGCGTTTGATTGAGCAGCTGGAAACTTTCCAGACTGAGATTTGTCTCAATGAAACAGTGTTGGATATCGTTAAAGCAGATGATAGCTTCACAATCACGACTTCTAAAGCCCAGCATCAGACCAAAACCATCATTATCGCCATGGGAGGCGGTGCCTTCAAACCAAGAGCCTTGGAGCTAGACGATGCTGAAAGCTACAGCAACCTTCACTATCACGTTTCAAACATCAACCAGTACGCTGGCAAAAAGGTGGTTGTTCTGGGAGGCGGCGACTCAGCTGTTGACTGGGCGCTAGCTTTTGAAAAAATCGCAGAAACCAGCCTGGTTCACCGTCGGGACAACTTCCGGGCTTTAGAACATAGTGTGGAAGAACTCAAGGCTTCTAGTGTTGAGATTAAGACACCATTTGTACCCAGTCGATTGGTCGGCGAAAATGGCAAGATAACCCACTTGGAAATCAGCCAAGTCAAGGGAGAGGAAAGTCAGCTTTTACCTCTAGATCATCTCTTTGTCAATTACGGTTTTAAATCCTCTGTCGGTAATCTCAAAGATTGGGGCTTGGAACTTAACCGTCACAAGATTTTGGTCAATAGCAAGCAAGAAACTTCCGTACCAGGAATCTATGCAGCTGGGGACTGCTGTAGCTACGAAGGTAAGATTGACTTAATTGCGACTGGACTGGGTGAGGCACCTACTGCTGTCAACAATGCTATTAACCATATCTATCCTGAGCAAAAAGTCCAACCCAAACATTCTACAAGCTTATAATATAAAAACGCAATCGAGGTTGGGATATACTGTCTCAGCCTTGTTTTCTATTGACTTTCTTAGTTCCTTCTGCTAAACTGTAGTCAAGTATATTTCGGAGGTACACGGAGACATGAAAAATTAAGTCTATTTTTTAAAGGAAACTTTATTTAGTAGATTTTGTCATGTTTCTGCATATCCGCTGGATGTTCATTTTTTGTGCTTTCTAGCTTTTATTTGCTTATCTTTAGATTAATCCTGTCGCTCCTATGACAGTGTAAGCTGGAAGCCTATGAACGAATAATCCTACTTAGACACTCCTGTGTCTGCTTTGTGCAATTTCAACAGCTCTGCTAAATAAAGCAGGGCTGTATTTTGTGTTATAAAACGAAGGAGACATATATGCTTCAAATAAGAAATCTAACCATCACCCACCTAAAAGACCTGAAGGAGTTAGTCAAAGATTTGTCACTGACTGTCAATCAAGGAGACAAGGTCGCTATTATCGGTGAGGAGGGCAATGGCAAGTCCACCCTGCTCAAGCTCTTGCTAGACGAACGACTGGTCAGCTCCTATGTCAGCTACAGCGGACAGATTGATAAGTCCTATACTACTGCTGTCTACCTGCCCCAGCAGTTGCCTTCAGAAGATGCCCAACTGACCCTCAATGACTATTTCTTCGCTGATTTTGAGACCGAGCTGGACTATGCCAAGCTCTATCGCTATGCTGGAGAGCTTAACTTTGACAGCCAGCGTTTTGCCAGTCAGCAGCAGCTCTCTAGCCTATCTGGAGGAGAAAAACTTAAGGTTCAGCTCATCAAGAAACTAGCGAGTGATTGGGACATTCTCTTTCTTGATGAGCCCTCTAATGACCTTGATCTCGAAACTCTGACTTGGCTGGAAAACTTTATCCGCCACAGCCAGAGAACAGTTCTTTTCGTCTCTCACGACGAGCACTTTCTCGCTCAATCCGCTACTAAGATTGTTCATCTGGAGCGGATCAAAAAGAAGCAGGAAGCTAGAACCAGCGTCAAGAGTCTGGACTATGAAAATTACCGCCAGCAGCGTCAGGAAGCTTTTGAAAAACAGGGACAACTAGCACGGAAAGAGCGGGAAGAACACGCCAAGACCATGGAAAAACACCGACAGGTTAAGCAAAACGTTGAAAATGCCTTGAGAAATACCAAAAATGATGTCCAAGGACGACTACTAGCCAAGAAGATGAAAAACATCCTCTCACAGGGCAAGCGTTTTGAAAAGGCTGGCGCTGAAATGACCGAAATCCCGACACAAGAAGATGCCATCAGCCTTCACTTCTCAGACATAGAAGCTCTGCCATTGACCAAAAGAATCCTGAAATTAGAAGGAATGAAACTGGAAACAAACGAACGACAACTGGCGAAGAACCTGACTCTGGAGGTCTGCGGTCAGGAAAAAATCGGACTGATTGGCGCCAATGGTGCAGGCAAATCTACTCTACTTAAGGAAATATGGAAGATCCTGCGTGATCGGACAGATATGCGAGTCGGTTATATGCCCCAGCATTATGGCGACTTGCTGAATGACGAAAGCTCTCCTTTGGACTATCTAGCTCCCTCTGGTAACAAGGCTCAGGAGGAGAAAATTCTGACGCATCTAGCCAGTCTTCAGTTCACGCGCGACGAGGCCCGCCACCCGATTGGGCAGCTTTCCGGTGGCCAAAAAGCCAAGCTCCTCCTGCTCAAACTAGTCCTAGAGCGCCTCAATGTCCTCCTTCTGGACGAGCCAACCCGCAACTTCTCTCCCACCTCTCAGCCCCAGGTTCGCCAGCTTTTAGCGACCTATCCTGGCGCCATTATCGCTGTCTCCCACGACCGCATCTTTCTCAAAGAAGTCTGCCAGAAGATTTATAAACTGACAGAGACAGGGTTGGAAGAGGTTGAA
>NZ_KQ969106.1:404549-413944 GCF_001578795.1 Streptococcus gordonii | reverse complement strand
AGCATCAATCTGTGAACTTTAATAAAGCTCCCTTTCTACTCCTGCGCCGTCTGCATTTGGTAATAAACACCTCTGGCTGCCATAAGCTCTTGGTGATTACCATGTTCGACAATATCACCATCTACCATAACGAGGATGATGTCAGCATTTTGAATAGTGGACAGGCGATGGGCGATGATAAAGCTAGTCCGTCCCACCATGAGCTTGCTGAAAGCCTCCTGAATCAAGACTTCTGTTCGGGTATCGATGGAGGAAGTCGCCTCATCCAAGATTAAGATTTTAGGAACAGCCAGGAAGACACGCGCAATGGTCAAGAGCTGACGCTGACCTTGAGACAGGGAATCCCCAGCATCCGCCAGATAGGTGTCATAGCCCTGAGGTAGCTGCTGGATAAAGAAATGCGCATTGGCCGCCTTGGCAGCTGCAATGACTTCTTCTCGGCTAGCGTCTGGCCGGCCAAAAGCAATGTTGTCGTGAATGGTCGCCGTCTTGAGCCAAGTCTCCTGCAGTACCATACCGAACTGCTGACGATAAGAAGCTCTGGTGTAATGCGTTATGGGAGTACCGTCTAGCGAAATAAGACCACTATCAACATTGTAAAAGCGCATGAGGAGATTGATTAAAGTAGACTTACCAGCACCAGTTGGTCCGACAATAGCTACCTTGCTAGCTGCTGGAATCCTTATATTCAAATCCTGAATTAGCTCTTTTCCAGGCTCATAGCCAAAAGCCACATGCTCAAAGCTAATCTGTCCTTTGACATCTTCTGACTGGAGGATTTCCTGACCAGACTCTGCTATTTCTTCTTGGTCCAAAACGCTGTAAATCCTCTCCGCACAAGCTAAAGCGCTCTGCAATTCCGACATGACTGACGATATATCATTGAAAGGCTTAGTGTACTGGTTGACATAGTTGAGAAAAGTTACCAGCTGCCCAACCGTAAAGCCTGTTCCCTGAATGATTCGGACAGCCCCAAAGCCCACAATCAAAGCATAGATCAGAGCATTGATAAAACGAGTCGAAGGATTGACCGTTGATGAATAGAAAATAGCCGCCTGAGAATAGTCCGCATAAGTTTGATTACTGCGAGTAAAAGCTGTATCAAACTGCTCCTGAGCATTAAAAGCCTGGATCAGACTTTCCTGGGTCAGACTTTCCTCAATCAGCTGGGTCTGCGCTCCCCTCGCCTGCGTCTGACGTTGGAAAAAGCTAAAACTCTTTCTAGCAATAAAGCGAGCCAAGAAGAGAGAAAGGGGCGTCAAAAGCAGAACCAAAAGCAAGAGGAAAAAGTCTAACTGAGCCATACTAATTATGGTCACTAAAATTGTCAGCAAACCCACAAAAAATTGATTGAAGACCATAAGCAGGCCATTACTAAGCTGCTCCAAGTCGGTCGTCACACGACTAACCAAGTCGCCGGTTCCCTGCCGATCCAGATAAGCCAAAGGCAGATAGTGCACTTTCTTGATAACACCCTGTCGGAGCTGCTGGCTATAGCGATAGACCAGCCGATTATAGAGCAAGGGATTGAGCCACTGAATCAGCGTATTGGCTAAGATGACCAACAACATCTGGCCCAAAATCGGCATCAAATGCTGATCCGCTTGAGGAAGTAGAACGCTATCGACCGCATTCCCGATTAAAACTGGAAGAAGAACAGTCAGAGCCACTTGAGCCACCGTTCCCAGACTAGCTAGGAGAAAGAGCCAGCGCGCCTGCAGCAAATCTCGAGTCAAACGCCTCAAGCTGCTAGGTGATGTTTTATGCTTCATGATTACCCTCCTCTCCTTGACTATGCTGTGAATGATGGATTTCTCGGTAAATGGCAGAGCTGACTAAGAGTTCCTCGTGGCGACCAAGAGCCACCTGCTCTCCCTTATCTAGGACTAAGATTTGATCTGCTGAGCGCAAGCTATTGGTCCGCTGAGAGATCAAGACTAGACTGGTCTCAGTCAATTCATTCTTAATAGCCTGCAAGAGTCTAGCCTCTGTCAGATAGTCCAGAGCTGAGGTCGCATCATCTAAAATCAAGAAAGGCGCCTTCCGCAAGACAGCTCTGGCAATGGTTAAACGCTGACGCTGTCCACCAGAAAAATTCCGACCAAAGGCCTCTACAGTCGCATCCAAGCCGCTTTCCTTCTGAGAGACAAAGTCCGCCGCCTGAGCAATCTCTAAAGCCTGCCACAAGTCTGCGTCTGTTGGCTTAGCTGACAATCCTAAAGTCAGATTGGATCGGACGGTTCCTTGGAAAAGCTCCGCCTTCTGAGGCACCAGACTAATCCAAGACCGCCATTCTCTGAGATTTTTAGGACTGCGTCCTTGGGAAAAGATGGTCAACTGACCAGCAGCCACAGGATAAAGATGAGCCAGCAGCTGAACCAGAGTAGACTTACCTGAACCTGTCCCACCAATAACCCCCAAAGTCTGACCTTTTTTTAAATCAAAAGTCAGACCAGTCAAGGCTGGACTAGCTGCATTTGGATAGGAAAAGCTGACCTGCTGGACTTTAATAGCTTGATTTGGCAGAGCTGTTTCCTGCACTAATTCCTGCAGGACATCTTCTTCTGCTTGCTCGAAGACTTGACTAATGCGACCTGCGCTGATATAGCTTTGATTGAGGGAATTTACCAGCATAGCCAGCTTGAGCAATTCCACCAAAATTTGCAATAAATAATTGACCAAGGCCACTAGCATCCCTTGGGTCAGTAAACCCTTGCCAATAAAAGCATTTCCCTGCCAAATCACAGCAATCAGAGTACCATTGACCGTAAGAAAGGTCAGAGGACTAATCAGACTAGCCAGAGCTCCCGTCCTGATTTGCCAGGTTTTATAGAGCTCATTGCGATTGCGAAAACTCTGAATCTCACGCTGAGTCTGACCGAAAGCCCGTATAACCCGCATGCCCTGTAGCTGCTCACGCGTCAGATTGACTAGCTGGTCAGTCAGCTGACGAATCTTGGCATAGAGGGGATTCATCAGACGAGACATGAAAACGATAATAGCCGTTAAAATTGCTACCATGAGCAAGAACCACAAGGTAATGACTGGACTGATAGTAAAGGCCATGATGATGGAGCCAAAAACAATGATAGGCGCCCGCAGAAAGAGACGAAGAAATTGATTGATACCCGTCTGGATCTGATAGGTGTCACTCGTCAGTCGAGTCACCAAGCTAGAAGTCGTCAGCTCATCCCGACTAGCCTTGGGCAAGCGCAGAATCTTTTGATACAGGTCACCTGTCATCTGACGAGTAAAGCCCACTGCTGCCTTTGACGAATAATACTGGGCCACCACTGCTACCACCACACCCAGAGCAGCCAATCCCATCAAAAGAAAAACCATCCAGTAGAGATGGGAGCTGTCGTGTCTAGGAATGGTCTCATCCACAATCCCCGCAATCAAAAGCGGAACCAAGAGTTCAAAACTTGCCTCCAAGAGCTTGAACAAGGGCCCCAGCAAAGACTCCCTGATATAGCCCTTGAAATATTTCAATAAATCTTTCATACTGCCTACTTCTCCATTAAACTGTATTTATTTTACCATAATTTTCAAAGGCTAAAAAATATTCTCCTTCTGACAAGCAGAAAGAAAACATTGATACTAGACTTCTTGTAAACTCTGGCTTATTTTCTTTAGACCCATATACAAAAATGGAGTTACAGCAAATAAGAAGCCGCCTAAAACTATAAACGTCCAGTCAAAGCCAAAGTGATCGATCAACCAGCCCGTCACAGGGAAAATGACAATCATACTCAGGCTGAACATCATAGAATAGACACTAAGCATGGTCGCCCGTACTTCACTTGGCAGCTGCTTTTGTAAATCATTGTCAAAAATCGGCTGGAAAAGAGCATACAAAGCGTTGCTGATTAGATAAATCAAAATATAGATGATTGGTGTACCAAAATAGGACAGCAGGTAGCTTGCTCCAGTTAGAAGAACTACTGTAGGAAAGAGTTTCAAGGCAGAATACTTCTTTCCAATCACATTCGCCAGATAGACTGCTAAGATATTCAAAGCACTGCCAATCAGCATGACTACCGAAATCTGCCAATCTTTTAAGTCAGGCAATTGATTTTGATAGTAAAAATAAAACATACACATGAGGGTTCCAATGATTTGGGACAGAATCATCCAGATAAAAAGGCTGGGATTTCTCTGCAACTCCTCTTTTACAGCCCAGATAATCTTTTTCATAGTCAAACGCTCTGCTTTCTCTGCTTTGACACTTGGCTCCTTCAACATCCAGGTCAAGAATAGAACGATAATAGAGGTGCCAATCATGATATAGTAGGTCAGATGCAATTGTCCATGGACAAAAAATCCAGCCCAGACCGTTCCCAAAGACCGGGTCGCTTCAGCCACCCCCGACATAAAGCTGGAGATGGATAAGTAACGTTCCTTGAGTCCGGCCTCCACAGACGAATCATAAACCATGGCTGCGCTTGTCCCCGAATCAAAATTATAGGACCAAGCACTAATCACCATAGCCAATGCATAAACCCAAAAGTTCCCCTGCCCAGCTAACATGAGAACAGAAGACACAATCCCAGCTATCCGGCTCAGATAAAGATTGGTCTTGTAGGAAAAGCGATCCGCCAACATACCAGAAGGAATTTCACAAATAACGCTAGTCGCATGAAAAATACTTTCCAAAAGCCCAATCTGCCAAAGGGACATGCCGTTTTGACTTAGAAATAAAATCCAAAAACTAGTAATGCCTAGAAAGGCAAAAAATTCTACTCCGGCCATAAGACCGATATTTTTCCGACAACTTCTTTTAAACATATTTTCTCCTTTAACAAGTGTTTTTTTAATTTCTATCCTTTATCACTTGTTAATCTGCTGTTTACATGACTCCTACCTCTTCTTTCTCTAAAATTCTATATTTGGATTATTTCATAGTTCATTGTTGAAAAAACGCCACATGGGCGTTTTCATTAATTTACGGTTTAATACGGTGCAGCATACGTGGAAATGGAATTGCTTCACGGATATGTTTGGTTCCTGCTACAAAGGTTACCATACGCTCGATACCGATACCGAAGCCACCATGTGGAACTGTTCCATACTTACGAAGATCCAAGTAAAATTCATATTCTGTCGTATCCATACCAAGGTCATTCATTTTAGCAACAAGGGCATCGTAGTCTTCCTCACGCATAGAGCCTCCGATGATTTCACCGTAGCCTTCTGGAGCAAGCAAGTCTGCACAGAGGACACGGTCAGGATTTCCAGGAACTGGCTTCATGTAGAAAGCCTTGATAGCTGCTGGGTAGTTCACGACAAAGGTTGGTACACCAAAGTGGTTTGAAATCCATGTTTCATGCGGTGAACCAAAGTCATCTCCATGTTCCAGATGTTCGTAGTCTGCATCTTCATCATTCTCATGAGCTTGCAAGAGGTCAATCGCTTCATCATAGCTAACACGCTTGAAAGGCTCTGCAATATAGCGTTTCAAGAGTTCTACATCACGCTCCAAGGTTTCCAAAGCTTGAGGAGCACGATCAAGAACACCTTGGATCAAAGCCTTAACATAAGCTTCTTGCAAGTCAAGTGACTCATCATGGGTCAAGTATGAATACTCTGCATCCATCATCCAGAACTCAGTTAAATGACGACGGGTTTTTGATTTTTCAGCACGGAATACAGGACCAAAGTCAAAGACGCGACCAAGAGCCATAGCACCTGCTTCCAGATAAAGCTGACCTGACTGACTCAAGTATGCTGGAGTTCCGAAATAGTCTGTTTCAAAAAGCTCAGTTGAGTCTTCTGCTGCATTTCCTGACAAGATTGGGCTGTCAAACTTCATAAAGCCATTCTTGTCAAAGAATTCATAGGTAGCGTAGATAATGGCATTACGGATCTGCATCATAGCTACTTGCTTACGAGAACGCAGCCACAAGTGACGATTGTCCATAAGGAAGTCAGTCCCGTGTTCTTTTGGTGTGATTGGATAGTCTTGAGATTCACCGATTACTTCGATGTCTGTAATGTCCAGCTCATAACCAAATTTTGAACGTTCGTCTTCCTTAACAATCCCAGTTACAAAAACAGATGTTTCCTGGCTAAGTCGTTTGATAGTATCAAATTTCTCAAGCCCTACTTCTTCACCAAATTTCTCGATAAAATTAGGCTTGAAGGCTACTCCTTGGAAAAAAGCAGAACCATCGCGTAGCTGCAAGAAAGCAATCTTACCCTTACCTGACTTATTGGCAACCCAAGCACCGATGGTCACTTCTTTACCCACATAGTCTTTTACATCAATAATCGTTACATATTTGTTTGACACGTTTTTTCTCTTTTCTATTTTTTATTCTTTGTGACAGACTGCCTCGACATTATTACCATCAGGATCCAAGACAAAGGCTGCGTAATAAGGTTGGTGATATTGGGGACGAATACCCGGAGCGCCATTATCTTGACCACCCGCTGCAAGGCCTGCTTGATAAAAAGCATCCACCTGCTCTCTAGTCTCAGCACGAAAGGCAAAATGAGACGCATCTGATTGCCCCTGACTTAACCAAAAATCTCCAGCTGGAGCCGTCCGAGGTTCAGCAAAACTTACCGCCTGAGGAATTTCAAAGGCAATCTTGTAGCCCAATGGCTCTAAAGCTTGCTGATAAAAGAGCTTGCTGGCTTCCAAATCCTTGACTGTAATGCCAAAATGATCAATCATATCTGCCTCCTAGATTGGTTGCTAAATGTCACTTTATTTCAAGACAAATCTTTTGGACATCTGTTCTATATTTTACCATAAAGCGATTGCAATAGCCATCCTTGAAGAGACGAAAATTTAAAATTCTTTAAAAAGCTATCTTTTTCCGAAAATACTATTCTATAAGTAAATCATGCAAAGAAGACAGTTGTTTGGAAAATTAGTCTCCTTTTTTATATTCAAGCTTTTCAGACTTTTCATAAATCATACTACTTTTCTTAGTATTTACCTCTCCCTTATCATTGACTTCAATATGTACCTTAAAATGAGTCCGCTCAATCTGAGGGTTATAACGAGTCTCATAAACCATAGTGAAGTCTGCATATCCCTTTCCAGAAAGTTCCTGCTCTAAAGGTCCACCGACAGAATTTTTCAAATGCTCGCTGTTTAAAGTTCGTAACTTTAACTCTAACCCTGGTTGATAATCGTTCAAGTACCAATCCATTTGGGTTGATGCATTTTCTTCAAAAAGGATCCGGTACTGTCTACCCTTGGCTTGTAAGCTATAAGTGGGTTCGCCAGACTTTGATTCAGAAATAGTTGTCCACCCTTGCTCAGCATTAAGGAAAGAACAAGCTGTCAATAGGGCCAAACATATTATTAGGTTTAAAAATATCAAACTACGTTTCATGCCACATTCCCTTCTAATAGAAATCAAAACATATATTAGATACACTTTAACTGATATTAAGGTTATATTTCATCATTCTAAACTTCTACATAAGGAAGCCTTAGAACAAACGCTTTCAGAATTATTCTATCACTTTAAACAACCTCTTACCAGCTAGAGTCGAAGAAAAGCAAAAAGGACAGACTTTAAGCCCATCCCTATTTTAAAAATATAATTGCTTTTCATTTATTTGTTTACTTAGAATCATCCTTTTCAGTCTTAACTAAGACCATACTGCTTCCCGAAGGTTTGATTTGTCCATTCTTATCAGCAGTTATTGCAACTTGATAATAACTTACTTCTTTGTGACTACCTGCATAATGTTCATAAACCAGAGTAAAGTTAGCAGAACCTTGACCAGACAGCTCCCTCTTGGCTGTCGCTCCATCTACCCCTTTTATCTCTTCTTCATTAAGAGTATGGCACTCAAGATTTTCAATCGGATTATAATTATCTAGATGCCAGGTTTTTCTAGCTGAACCATTGTCATTGTATAGAATCTGGTACATTTTTCCAGACACTTGTAAACTTATAAAAGGGTTCTCTCTCCTTAGACTGAGAAACAGTAGTCCAAACCTGCTCTGGATGAACAAAAGAGCAAGCGGTTAAGCAAAACAGGCTAATTGCCAACATTGCAAAACAGGAGATTTTCCTCATGCTTTAGCGCTCCATAAATTGCTTCAGGCGCTGAACAGCTTCCTTCAGTGTTTCCAGATCAGTCGCATAGCTGAGACGGATATTTTCTGGAGCACCAAATCCTGCTCCTGTCACCAAAGCCACACCAACTTCTTCCAAAATAGCTGTGGTAAAGGCTGTCACATCTGTATAACCTTTCATCTCCATAGCTTTTTTGACATTAGGAAAGAGATAGAAGGCTCCTTGAGGCTTAATAACCTCAAAACCTGGTACTTGAGCTAGAAGTGGGTAGATGGTATTGAGACGCTCTTCAAAGGCCTGACGCATGATTTCAACTGTCTCTTGGCTACCTGTCAAGGCTTCAATAGCTGCATACTGGGCAACTGTTGTTGGATTGGAAGTGGTTTGACCCGCAACCTTGCTCATAGCAGCTATGATTTCCGGTTCACCAACAGCATAGCCAATCCGCCAGCCGGTCATGGAATAACTCTTAGAAACGCCATTGATAACCACTGTTTGCTTGCGGATAGCTTCTGATAGACTAGAAATTGGCGTAAATTTATTACCGTTATAAACCAGACGCCCATAGATGTCATCTGCCAAAATCAGAATATCATGTTCCACGGCCCAGTTTCCAATAACCAAAAGTTCCTCAGCTGTATAAATCATACCCGTCGGATTGGATGGTGAATTCAGAACCAAGACCTTGGTCTTGTCAGTTCGAACAGCTTCCAATTGTTCTACAGTTACCTTAAAGTCGTTCTCCTCAGTAGCTTGAACAAAGACAGGGACTCCTTCAGCCATCTGAATCTGATCTCCGTAGCTGACCCAATAAGGCGTAGGAATAATTGCTTCATCACCTGGATCAAGAACACTCATAAAGAAGGTGTAGAGGGAGAACTTAGCTCCTGTTGCCACAGTCACTTGATTCGGCTTGATTTCATAACCATAATAGTTGGCAAAGTATTGAACGATAGCTTCTTTTAACTCAGGAAGACCACTAGCCACTGTATAAAAACTAGCTTTCCCATCTTCAATAGCTGCCACAGCTGCTTGCTGAATATTTTTAGGAGTCGGAAAATCCGGCTCTCCAAGAGTTAGCGACAGAATATCTCTGCCTTCAGCCTTTAAAGCTTTGGCTCTGGCCGCTGCAGCCAAGGTCACACTTTCTTCCATTTTTAAAACTCGATTAGATAATTTCATAGCCCCTCCTTGCTCAGCAATTTCCTTTTTTCAAAATCGACAATATAGTAACTCTTTCCAGATTTGACTTCCCAAATTGGTCGGCCATTCAAATAACCAAAAGTCACTTTGTCAATCGCATCAGCTCCATTTTTCCTTGCTATCCTTTCAGCCTCCTTTTTGCTAGCT
>NZ_KQ969106.1:399204-404529 GCF_001578795.1 Streptococcus gordonii | reverse complement strand
TTTTTTCTTCTCTTGATCAGTTTCGCCTAGCAGACTGTAATAAGTCTTGTCCCCATTAAAAATGGCAAAGCTATCAACTTTACTGACTCCTGCATACTTGCGAGCCAACTCAATGGAATTAGAACGAGCGGCCCGATAAGGCTCCATTGATAAATTAAATAGATTTAGCAGAGAAAAGGCAAGCACCGTTAAAAGAATACCTATTCCAATGACGTACTGCCATATAAGGATTTTTTTATTTCTTTTTCTTCTATTTTTCACTCGTCCATTATACTATAATTCTATCTATATTTCTATCTTTTTCACATTGATTTTAATACTATTTATTGATAAAATATGGCTATGAGAACACTAGAAGAATTATTAGAAGAAAATAAACTAGACCTTAAAACCATGATTGTTTTTAGGAAGGCTGAGCGGACCATACGCTCCATTGAACAAAGAGTCATCAAAGAAAATAAGCTAACACCTACTCAGTTTTCTGTCCTTGAAACTCTTTATAGTAAGGGAAAAATGCGAATCCAAGATCTGATAGACCATATGCTTGCGACCTCTGGAAATATGACTGTCGTCATCAAAAATATGGTTCGTGACGGTTTGATTTCTCGGACTAGCGATCCAAATGATCGCCGTTCTTATCTGATTGAATTGAGCCAAAAAGGTCAAGACTTAATCGAAGAAATTTTCCCACAACATATCCTGTGTGTAAAGGAAGCTCTTGGAATTTTATCAGACGAAGACAAAGAGACTCTCATTGCTATTTTAAAAAAATATAAGAATCTGAGCTAAATAATTGCTAACTAGTAATATTTGTTGTAACATAATTGGTAACAAGAGGTCTAACCCTCTTTGATTAAAAAATATGGAGGACTCATAATGTCTAAAGTACTATTTATTGTTGGATCCCTTCGTCAAGGTTCTTTTAACCATCAACTGGCACAAGAAGCTGAAAAAGCTTTGGCTGGTAAAGCTGACGTGTCTTATCTCGATTGGTCTCAAGTTCCAATCTTTAGCCAAGATTTGGAACAATCAACGCCTTCAGCTGTTGCTAAGGTCCGCGAAGAAGTCCAAGCTGCAGACGCTATCTGGATTTTCTCACCAGTTTACAACTTCTCTATTCCTGGTTCAGTGAAAAACCTGTTAGACTGGCTCTCTCGTTCACTTGATCTTTCTGATCCTCGTGGCGCTTCTGCTATTAACGAGAAGATTGTGACTGTCTCTTCTGTTGCCAATGCAGGACAAGAACCAATGTTTGCTATCTATAAAGACTTACTACCATTTATTCGGACAACTGCTGTGGGCGAATTCACCTCAGCTCAAGTCAATGATACTGCTTGGGTAGACGGTAAATTTATTGCTAGCTCAGAAACTCTTGCGGGACTAAAAGCTCAAGCAGATGCACTTCTTGCAGCTATCGATTAAATCCAAAAACAACCAATAAGACACTAACCCCTCGCAAAATATTGCGAGGGGTTTTAGAATGCATTTCTGACACAGACATATCGACCGTATTCATCATACAAGGTCCGATACGTCTCTTGTTAAATTAGATGTTCAGGGCATTTTTGAATAGTATTTAACAAGAAGTTCTCTTAAGATTTCGGACTGTCTACTACTACTTTTTTCTTCTTTTATCTAATAATAACAGCAACTAGTATTTTTTAACATTTTATCAAACATAAACCATTCTTGTCGACTGATTCTTTGTATTCATTTTTTAAAATACCATATATACACTTTTTCAAATAATCAATTCCTAAATGGAACGACTATTGCTTCTATAGAGGAGTAATAATCACATTCAACCGAATAACTTCATCCAGAAGAATTGTATAACCTTCTTTAACAAGGTCCTCTATATGCGTTTCAGTCTTCATTTAATATTTTAAGGTTACTATTTTATATCTCTGTTTAAAAGAGTCTTTCAACTTAAGGGATTTTTGTCTACTTTGATAATTGAAATAAAGTTTAATATAGTGACTAGAAGGATAATAGGAAAAAATCAGCGAATTCTATATCCGGACATTTATCTAATATCCTATAAAAAACTATCAATTATCTATTAGATGAACGTATTTTCTATTGCAAGTCACTTAAAGAATATTTTGGATAAGGAATTCGAGATAATTTATCTTCTATCCACACTTGCACTTCTTCTTCAGATTCATCAATATATCCTTCAAACCAAATTCTTTCAATATCTTCTTGGTTAAAAAAGCAAGCTTGATTATCCGTCATACCAAAAGGATATACACAACCGGAATAGTCTAAATAACCAATTTCACCCTTATTATCATAAAGAGGATAACGGTTAATAATCATAATTTTTACTTGTCCATTTTTAAGTTGAACAACACCCCAATCGGTAGTAGCTCAGTCATTAGAAACCTCCTTTAAAAATCTTCTCGAATTCTAAGTATTCTTCTTTTTAATCTTTTTAGAACTTTTATCTGTTTGAATAAATGAGACCTTATGAGACTAAAATAAGCAATAAAGAAGCCCATGTCACTTAGCAAATAAGACAAATAGCTGCCTTTGCTTAAATACTCAACAGATTGATAGATGGCAAAAAAAGCAAAAATCAAGCCAATTCCAAACTTCCCATATACATTTCGACTAAAAATATATAAAAACTCATCTTTTATAGGTAGTGTTTCAAAGTGAAACTCTTTAAATGACGGCTCTTTCCTTGTCCTTGCAAGCAAGTCTACTAGATACCCAACAATAACATAACCCAAAACTAACAAGATTATTTTCCATAGGAAGGACAATTGGCTACTTGTAAAAGAAGTAAATCCGTTTAGCAACAGAATACTAGTGGCTGGAACAAATTCTGTGAGATTCAGATGGAATTTTGGACTATGAACATTTGCATAGATTTTATTAGTTTTGAGATCTAAATAATAGTTTCTACCCTGAAATGTCAAGAGATAGGTTAAATATTCATATTTTTTCATTTTCAATCCTATTTTCTATTTTTTTAATTTGTTAATAAATTAAAGTTACAGTCACAATATTATTAAAGTCCCATATTATTCAAATAACTTTCAGTTCCTGGATTCCCCTTTTCATCATCCAGCAAATAATTCTTTACATTTTCGACAACTGGTTCTACATAACTATCATAAAATTCATTAAACACCTGATTTCCCATCCAACTGGATACTGTACCAGCTACAAATCCAATCACTGAACCAGCTATTGAACCAGGAGGGCCGAAAAATGTCCCTATGCCTGCTCCTACTTTTGCACTTACAATTCCTATTCCGAAGTGCCCTGACGTTTTAAGAACAGCATCTTCAACATCTTCACCATCATTAATCTGACTTTGATAGTCCCAAGCTACTAAAGTCGAAATAATACCTCCAGTAAGTAATCCACTAAACATAGTTGATGAGTTTGTTTGTAATTCAGGTCCATTTACGGTCTCAACAACTTCAGTTGTTGACGTTACCAAATTTATCCCAATGCCCACATTTGGACTATCTAGACCAAGTGAGTAGGCCTTAAGTTGCTTAATCAACTCCCAAATAAAGCCTGCTTTTAGTAAGTTTTTAATTACAGTCGGATTGTTAGATAATTGATTATCAACTCTATCTACAATTTCAGTAATTAGATTGCTTAGTAACTCTTCATCCAATCCTGGAAAGTTCTTATTTAAAAATTCTTCTAATACAAATTTCTTGTCATTAGAAGCCAAACCTTTTTCCAACTTTTTCAAAAAATTCGAATACTCATCGACTAATTTTTTAGAAGCAATAAATGAATCATATTTCACATTTTCAATCTTCTGGTCTGTCATCTTCTTGACCCAGCTCATGTCCACGCCATCAACATAGTGATTACCGTTGCTGTCTACTAAGACTTGGCTTAGCTGGCTGGCTCCTTGGATGGCTAGACGAAGAACTTCTAGACTATCGCTGAAATATTGAGAAACTTGAGCGACAAAGAACTCCAGCTTTTCAATCTTCTCTTCCAATTCTTTGATTTGTGATTCAATTTGCGATTCTGCACTAGAAAGAATCGCAAGAGAGTCCATGTGAGAAACGATATTAAATGTAGTAATAGACTTCATGTGCTCTAAGAAAGATTCTTTGGCTTCAATAGCCTTTTTGACAGAGGCTAGCTGCTGCTCTCTCAATTCTTTTGTCTTCTTCAGCTGATCCAGGTCGAGGTTTCCGTACTCAGCTACCTGAGCATCTGCAGCTCTGTATGAATTTAACTCCGTTTGAATGTCGTCCACTGCAGCCTTTAGCTTCTTAATGGCAGGAATGATAATCTCTGAAAAGAGGCCTTTTCCTGCTGTATAGGCAGCTCCCATGAGTTCTCCTGAGTCTAGGGTAGCTATTAGGTGGTCACATCCCTGAGACAATCGGTCTGTCACCTCATTGGCCACTTGAATATTACTAGACATAGCCTCCATCAGCTGTGAAGACTCTGACGCACTGTACTTTACTCCCATGGTAAAGAGTTCCTTTCTTTCGTCAATTTTTCTCGATTCTCATCTAATTTTTGCTGAACTTTCCTTGTTTGTTTGGAAACATTGTCCAACTCTTGCTCTACGTAGCTGTCAATTGCTTGTTGCAAGGCTTGGTTTTCTTCCCATATTTTACGATTGGCAGGACTAGTCTCTGATACGGAATCTATCAAATTTTCTATTTGGGCATTCATCGTCCAAATATCTGTACGAAAATCCATTACTTTCTCTTCGTAACGTCTTTTGAGAACTAAAAGATCTTCTTCTTGATTCTCAAGCTGAATAATCTGCTTACGCAATTGGTCACGTTTTTCTTGATTTCTATCTTTTATCATCAGTCGCTCCAACGTTGCGCTTGCTCTACATCACGCTTTTCAATATTATAAGCTATATCAGGAAATTTATTGGCCTGAGCCAGGACAGCTACGCTAAAATCACTGACAGCCTGTAGCATTTGATTGCATACTTGGCGACCTGCTTCCAGCCCAGCAATCTCTGTAGTATAACTAAACTCTACCTGCTGATTTTGCTTATCGCTTGTATCTACTCCAACCAATTCACTGATAGCATTCTGAGCAGAGATAGTACTCGACTTAATTTTACCCATGAACTTCCCCCCCTTAGAAATTTCATTTATTTTATAACATTTTTATTTCGTAAATATTACAAAAGCTGATTCTTCCATTTCACGCTTCCTTCACATAAACCAATTCTTGTTCACTAGACATGTCAGGTAGGTAGGTGAAGCCAGCAAAGCTTAATTTCTTGATGTCTTCTATGTTCTGAATTTGTTCTTCTATTAGAGCAGTTAAAAATTGGCCACGCGCCTTTTTGGAGATAGTCGAATG
>NZ_KQ969106.1:379135-398765 GCF_001578795.1 Streptococcus gordonii | reverse complement strand
ACCTCTTTAGGAAAGACTTCCTCAAATTCACTAGACAAGAGGGAGAGCAGAGTTTCTTGATCTGCAACTGCTTGACCATAGGTCTCTGTCCACAGCTTTTTCAATGATTGCTTTTCGACCTTGAGCTTTGTCATAAAGTCCAAACGGTGGGGAGCAATGGGCACCAAAGCCGGAATCACTCCATACAAGCTAGAGGTAATCAAAAGATGATTTCGGATATACCGTTCTTCTTCCTTGCTCAGATCCTTACGCTTAATGTTTCGATACATGAGACCGTCAAAAAGATAGAGAGCAGGATAGGTTAGTGCTGTTTCATTTTGAAGTTCTTGAATACGTTGGTATTCCTCTTCTGCTTTCTCTGGTCGAATCTGATATAGCTGGGCTAAGTCAGCCACTGAATATTGACTCAAAGCCTGAATAATTAATTTCGTCTTTTCAGACAAACTTTCTGGTTCAATCTGAGTGACTTGAGTATTTAGTTCTTTTGCTGTTGGAATTAAAATTTTCATAGATTCATTATAACAAAACTTGTTTTTTCTTGACTATCCTTACGATTTATTCTTGACTAATTATATTTTATATCATATAATCTAGTTATCGATACTAGATTATAGAAAGGTTGATATTTCATGATATCCTTTCCCCTCTGGCAAGAATTACCTGATCTTGATTTATATTTAGACCAGGTCCTGCTCTACGTTAACTCTGTCAATCAAAAGGCTTTTCCAGGACAGGAAAAAGTCTTAACAGCAGCGATGATTAATAATTATGTCAAGCATGCTCACATTCAAAAACCGATCAAGAAAAATACAATCGTACCCAAATTGCTCGGCTAATTATTCTCACAACGCTAAAACCAGTATTTCCTATTCAGGATATTATTGAGACTGTTGAATATCTAGTGAAAAACCAAGAGAGTTCCGAACTCTTTTACAATCAATTTGTTGGCTATATGAATGAAGAGACTAATATAGAAATCCATCCTCTTATTTCATCTGCTTGTCAGACAGTCAAACTCTACCATCAGACCAGACAATTATCTCTAGAATTGAAAGGAGCACATCCAAATGAATCTAACCATGAAATTAAGTAAACGTTTGAGTTTTGGTGAGGAAGTGGCAAATGCTGTTACCCATGCGGTAGGCTCTGTCCTTACACTTATCCTACTTCCCTTATCAGCTATCTATAGCTATGAAGTCCATGGCTTACTATCAGCTATTGGTGTCTCCATTTTTGTCATCAGCCTCTTTCTTATGTTTCTTTCATCTACAATCTACCACTCCATGTCTTATGGCTCAACTCATAAATATATCTTGCGTATCATTGACCACAGTATGATTTATATTGCCATTGCGGGTAGTTATACTCCAGTTGTCTTGGCTTTGATGAATAACTGGTTGGGTTATTTGATTATTCTAATCCAGTGGGGGACGACAATCTTTGGTATTCTCTACAAGATATTTGCCAAAAAGGTCAATGAAAAATTTAGTCTAGCTCTTTATCTTATGATGGGCTGGCTGGTTGTCTTTATTATCCCACCAATTATTAGCCAAACAAGCCCGCTATTCTGGGGATTGATGTTGGCTGGAGGCCTTTGCTATACCATTGGAGCAGGATTTTATGCCAAGAAAAAACCATATTTTCATATGATTTGGCATCTCTTTATTCTTGCTGCCTCTGCCTTTCAATACATCGCTATTGTCTTTACCATGTAACCATCTTTCATCTTAAATGATTACTTTAAACTTGTATACTAATCATAGTAAAAGCTCTCTGAGAAAAATTCTCAGAGAGCTTTTTAGTCGAATATAGTTAAAAATACAATAAGTTCCAAGCTTCTTGACTATCCATAGATCACTTCGGTTGAATTATTCTTTATTTTTTTCTTTTTGTAAGCTTTTCTTTTTTAGGTCTTTTCTTTTTTAAAAGCAAAATAAAATAATAAGACTGGAAGTAACACATTTGCTGCGAGAGCCCCCATCCTATAAGAAACGTCTGAATCAGCAGGTAATGGAGTTACAAAAGCATGATAAACAGCAAAAACTCCTAAAATCAAAAATAAAACTCTTTTAAAAGACATATAGACTCCTTCTAAACTTACATTTCACCTCTTTAAGAGGCTAAAATTCATTATTTAACAATAAATAGAATAACATACATTCAGTTTTATTGCTTGATTCTTCCTTTTTTTCTAGCATTTTCTTAACAAAATAAGGCATTTTTACGTTTTCAATTCCCTTTTTTTCAATTAGTTTTTTTACAAATTCAGGCATTTGAGGCTCATCTATCTCTTTTAATATCTTAGAACTTGTCTCAGAAGGAGCCAATTCATCAAAGGTCGTTTCTTCTGGATAAAGATACTGAAATTCATCTCCTTCATGCTTACGAATGGTCGCCACGATTGCAGCAATCAAACGAGGATCTGCATTAGGCATTGGTGGACGATGATAAGCCACACCAAGCTCTTGACACAGTTCTCGACATTCCACATCATTATCAAAAAGAACTTCTATATGCTCACTGATAAAACTAATCGGAACAAAAATATAGTGTTTAGGATGGACAGTCTGATCACGAAGATACTCTAAGACATCTGGTTTAATCCAAGGAAGTCCGATATCACTTTCGCTTTGCCAAGTATTAGTATATTCAAAAGAAAATAGTCCCAAGCGCTGTGCAATCATCTGTGCATTGTCAACAATTTGATCAATATAAGGATCTTCAAAATCTAGAGCTAATAGTGGTACACTATGTGCTGAGAAAATAACTTTGAAGCTTTCACCTTTAACTTGCTTATCGATAATCTTCCTAATTTCATCTACCCAAAAGTTTAACAAATCTTCTGAACGGTACCAGTCCTTGATAATATTAAAACGGATGTGCTCACTATGGATGAACTTTTCGTATCCCATAACCGAGTAAAAAGAATAATGTGGTTCCAAAATCAGACAGATACATTCTTCAATGCCATCCAACTCCATTTGACGAATAAGGTCTGGGATGAAGGGGGATGAGAATTTATTCGCAAAATAAACTGCATATTCGTCTGGTAAAACTTGTCCGACCAGCTTGACTTCTTCTCTTGTAATTTCTTGTAAAGGACTGCCACCAATTAACTGATAGTTATCGTAAAGATGTTGAATTTCCTGGTCTTTTGGACGAACACCTCGACGGATATTAGTAAAAAATGCAGCAACGTCTTCAAAAGTATAACCTTCTGGCGAACCAAAGGTCATCATCAAAATAGCTTTTTTAGTCATATTTCCCTCTTTTTCTAAAGCTCTCTGCTATTATAACATGATATCAATCAAAATAGGTATGACTTTTCTATTCTTTTCTACTTTGTCAGAAACATATCAATATGCTAAAATAGATTTAAATCAAAATGAAAGAAGAGATTTTATGAAATATCCTAATCTTTTAGAGCGTTTCCTGACATATGTCAAAGTCAACACACGCTCAGACGAGACATCTACTACTACACCCAGCACCCAGAGTCAGGTGGACTTTGCTAACAATGTCCTCATTCCTGAAATGAAGCGGGTTGGCTTGGAAAATGTCTACTACCTGCCCAACGGCTTTGCGATTGGAACTCTGCCAGCCAACGACCCTAGCTTTACCCGCAAGATTGGCTTTATTTCCCACATGGATACGGCGGACTTCAACGCAAAAAACATCCAGCCGCAGGTCATTGAGAATTATGACGGTGGAGTGATTCCACTGGGGCAATCTGGCTTTAACCTGGATCCCGCTGACTTTGCCAGTCTTCATAAATACAAGGGCCAAACCCTGATTACGACTGACGGAACCACCCTTTTAGGAGCAGACGACAAGTCTGGTATTGCTGAAATCATGACTGCTATCGAATACCTGTCTGCCCATCCAGAGATCAAGCATGGAGAAATCCGAGTGGGATTTGGCCCAGACGAGGAAATCGGCGTCGGAGCTGATAAGTTTGACGCTGAAGACTTCAATGTGGACTTTGCCTACACAGTAGATGGCGGACCTCTAGGCGAACTCCAGTACGAGACCTTTAGCGCTGCTGGAGCCGAACTGACCTTCCAAGGTCGCAATGTTCATCCAGGAACTGCCAAAGACCAAATGATCAATGCTCTCCAGCTGGCTATTGACTTCCACAACCAGCTACCAGAAGCCGACCGACCAGAGAAGACCGAGGGCTACCAAGGCTTCTACCACCTGATGAATCTGACTGGTACTGTCGAAGAAGCTCAAGCTAGCTACATTATTCGTGACTTTGAGACAAATGCGTTTGAAAATCGCAAAGCTACTATGCGGACCATTGCTGATAAAATGAATCAAGAGCTGGGCAGCGAGCGTATCAACTTGACCCTCAAAGACCAATATTACAACATGAAGCAGGTCATTGAAAAAGACATGACACCAATCACTATCGCCAAAGCAGTCATGGAAAGTCTGGACATCCAACCGATTATCGAGCCGATTCGTGGCGGAACTGATGGCTCAAAAATTTCCTTTATGGGTATTCCGACTCCTAACCTCTTTGCTGGCGGCGAAAATATGCACGGTCGCTTCGAATATGTCAGCCTAGAAACCATGGAGCGCGCTGTCGATACCATCATCGGCATTGTCTCTTATCAAGAAAAATAAACCTCTCATGAACATAAAAAACGAACAAGCTAATTCTTTTCAAAATTTGCTTGTTTATTTTTTTATTCTTCTAATTTGATTGAGCTTCTATGAAAGAGATTATATCTGAAAAATCCTAAGCAAACTTATAGGACTTATCATTTTCAGGGTCGGTTTCCAAAGGATTTAATACCTTAAGATTGACCCCTGTCGCCTTCTTGAGAGTTTCTGCCAATTTAGAAGAAGCATTGCTTTCTACAAAAATAGTCTTTACTTGATAAGTCTTAATAAAATCTTGAATTTCAGTCAATTGTCTTGGACTGGGCTCCTGGTCAGGAGAAATACCAGAAATCCCAAGTTGCTTCAAACCAAAACGCTTGGCCAGATAAGAAAAGGCTGTGTGTTGCGTAACAAAAGTCTTGTTTTTAATTCCATTAAAGACTCCTTGATACTTCTTACTCAGTTCTTTGGCCTTTTCAGCAAACTTCAAGGCATTTTTCTCATATTTTGTAGCATTTTTACTGTCTAACTTAGATAAGTGTCGAGCAATTAATTGCGCCTCTTCTACTAGCTTGTCAGGATCTAACCAAGTATGAGGATCATAAAGAGTCTTTTCATCAATTCCCTTATCAGCGGAAACATCTTCTAAGCCTGCTACCTTTTCTAACTGCATCCCCTCACTAGCTTCAACCACTTGAACCTTGGACTTTTCTAGGCTCGGGTCTAGACTATCTGCCCAAGATTCTAATGTTCTTGAGTAGTAAATAAAAATATCGGCGTCATAAATAGCTGCCACATCACTAGCAGATGGTTCGAACTCATGAATCCCAGAATTCGACTGGATCATTCGGACATCATTCAAGTCACCCGAGACTTCCTTCACCATAGAATAGATAGGATAAAAACTTGTCACAATTTTGAGCCCCTTATGACTCTGAGGTGGACTCGATTCCTTTTTTGTGCAAGCTACAAGTGAGACCCCTACTATCACAAGAGCTATTAAACGAAGTATTCTTTTAATTTTCATAAAACTCCTTAACCAGTTCAATAATTAGTCAAATGAACAGCTATTTCTAAAACACTAAAACATGTTTTAAAAACAGTTGTTCTCCATTTTTTCTTAACCGGTTTATTAACCAGTTAATATATTACGCTTTTTGGACTATCCTGATAAGTATTTTTTTCATATTTTTAAAGATATTCGTCTTTTCTCAGAAACCTTATGACAACAAAAAAGCCACCAATGGTGACTTTTGGGGAGATTATTATGAAAAAGATTAGGATACTATCAAATAAAATTAGGAGTTTTTATTTGATGGTTACAGTATAGAACAGGCGTCTTAAAATATTCTTAAAGATTTTCTCTTTCTAAAGATTCTTTTATTTGATCCAAAAATGCTGTTTCTTCTTCTGTGAAATCATAATCTTCCAAGAGATCAGGCCGTCTTAGATAAGTCTTTTTCAGACTTTCATAGAGACGCCACTTGCGGATGTTTTCATGATGGCCGCTCATGAGGACTTCCGGAACAACCATACCCCGATATTCATAGGGTCGAGTGTACTGAGGATACTCTAAGAGGCCAGATGAAAAACTGTCATCTGTATGACTGGCTTCCTTACCAATAACCTCCGGAATCAGGCGAACTGTAGCATCAATCATGGTCATAGCTGCTAATTCTCCACCAGTAAGAACATAGTCCCCAAGTGAGATTTCATCTGTAACTAGCATCTTAATCCGCTCATCATAACCTTCGTAATGGCCACAAATGAAGATGAGTTCCTCTTCCTTAGCCAGCTCCTCAGCATAGGCTTGGTCAAAAGTCCGACCAGCAGGATCTAGCAAAATCACGCGCGGTTGCTTCTTTTTGATAGCATCATAAGCATCAAAAATGGGTTGAGCTCGTAGCAACATGCCTTGACCACCGCCATATGGCTCATCGTCTACGTGGCGAGACTTCTCTGCATTTTCTCGGAAGTTATGATAATTGATTTCTAAGAGGCCTTTTTCTCGCGCTTTTCCTACGATAGAGTGCTCCAAGGGCGCAAACATCTCCGGAAAGAGAGTCAAAATATCAATTTTCATCATCCAGTCCTTCCGGTATCTCTACATCAACCCGACCTTGCTCAATGTCAATCCCCAGCACCACTGGCGGAATGTAAGGTAACAGCAAATCACGCTTGCCCTTGCGTTTGACAACCCAGACATCATTAGCTCCTGGCTGCAGAATTTCCTTAATCCTACCAAGAAGAACATCATTTTCATAGACTTCAAGTCCGATGATTTCATGGTAGTAAAATTCCCCGTCTTCCAAGTCCGTCAAGTCTTCTTCAGCTACTTTCAGACTGAAATCACGATATTTCTCAATGTCATTGATATGGTACATGCCCTTAAACTTGATAATATCAAAGTTTTTGACCTTGCGATGGCTGGCAATCTCCACATTCATAACAAACTGATCCTTCTTATCGAAAAGAGCCAGTGTATTTCCTTTTTTAAAACGTTCTTCTGCAAAATCGGTCACTGATAGAACCCGCATCTCACCTTGTAGACCTTGGGTATTGACAATTTTTCCAACATTAAAATAATTCATATTGACTCCAACATATTATACTCTGCCTAGTATTTTATCATGATATAGGGGAATGTACAAGGGAGATAACCTTCTCTCAGAACTTGTCATTCCTAAAAATCTATGCTAAGGTAAAGGCAGAATACGAAAAGGAGGGTCTGCTATGATGAGAAGTGGGCATCTTATTTACAAGGTTAAAAATTTGCAGGAAGCAGTCAAGGAATGGGAAGTAAAGGGATTTGTCGTTGAATACAGCAGAAAGGAAAAGCCCAACAACGCCTTGATTTACTTTAGTCAAGGCCCCTATATTGAGCTCTTGGAAAATACTGGCATTCCAGTAATAGCCAAAGTCATAGCTAAGCTATTTGGAAGACCTAAAAATCTGGAGCGTTTTTTCTACTGGGATGAGTGCGAGGAGGGCTGGCAGGGACTTTGTATTGAAAAAGATTCTGGTGACTTGGATGAGGAAGTTAAATTTCTTGCTAAGAGAGACATCAAGGGCTTGCTTCTCAACAATCTCAAACGAATAGATACCAAAAATCGTGAGCTAAGGTACCTCTGCTTCTTTCCACATGGAACAAGCTTTCCTTTTCTTATGAGTTATTTCAGCATTGACCCCAAACCTCAAAACTTCACCCACCCAAATGGCGTCAAGGGGATTAAGAAAATTGTTTTTAAGATTTCCCCAGTTCAGGCCAAGATACTAAAAGAGCTGGTTCAGGACCAGACTCTTGAGATTCTTGAAGACGAAAACGAAAATGGCATCGTAGACGTTGTTTTCAATCGACAGGATTAGAGGTATCGGCGCTCCCTTCGAAAACCTGTTTAGCAAAGTCCTCCACCAAAGCATTAAACTTGGCTGGTTGGCATAGATTCGACGGATCAAACGAATCAGAAATAACAACATCTTGAGCATGACTAAGATGTTCCTTGGTTATTTTCATCATTTGGACTAATTTCCCTGAAAAATCCCCCACCAGCAAAAGTGTAGGAATCTTGCACTCCTCTAAGGCAGCACGATAATCAATGGCTTCAATTGCCCTGCGCTGCAAAACAGACTCGTCAGGTCGAATCCGGTCGAACAAATCAACAAAATAGGAGCGAGCTAAAGGCCAGCGTTTATAAATCGGCAAGGTTGATAGCTTCATAAACCATGAGTATTTCACCAAAGGAGCCGTAAGTTGAGCCAGTTTATTCATCATTGGTGACAAATCCGTCGCACAAAAAGTATCACACAAAATAGCTCCCTTAAAAATTTTCGGATTTTGAGTCATGAGATGCATGGTTAAGATACCGCCATAGGAAGTCCCTCCTATAATGGATTGGCGGATGCCTTCTTTTTCCAAAATCACCAGCACATCTGCTGCCTGGATATCTAGAACCTGATCTGCCTGACAAGTCAGCTGGCTTGATTGCCCATTTCCTCGTAAATCAGGCGCAATAACCTGATAGCGATCCTTAAAAAATCTATCTGAGGCTGAAACATGCCCGAGTCAGCACTCAGACCATGCAGGAGCACGAGCGTTTCTTCATGACCTCGCCCTTCTATCCGATAGGATACCCTACCATCAGTTCTTTCGATATGATCCATCCTATTGCCTCCATTCTAGATTTCATTTATACATTTCTGCCACTTTATAGCCGAGGCTATCTGCTTTTCTCTTTCTTTTCTGACAGCTTCCATATCATCCGGACTTAGCAGATTTATTATTTTGACTGCATAATCCGCCGAGACAATGGCATGTCCTCGCATGTGGGCTGTTGCAACTGTTTGGGCAAAGACACGAGCAGCATACTTGCTAACTGGTGATTTGGCTTGCTGCGAAAGCTTCTGAGCTAAGAAACCAGCCTGCCTCAGTTCATAGGCAGAAACATTTCCCGCAAGTCGCGCTCCAAACACTTCCTGAACTTGAGTCAAGATTTGCTGTTTTTTCAGATCGTCACCAATGTCTATCATGTCTGTATAGCGATTCGAATTTTCCATTGCCCAAAGTGCGAGATATTTCTGGGGAAGTTGAACCAAGATTTGCTCAAGTTCCAATCTTTTCTGACTGTCATCAAGAACCTTGATCTTGTAAGGACTAGGCAGTCTCACTTGTCCATTCTCATAACACTCTCGTTCATGGGTGTTCCAAGCATAATCTTCCCGCTTCATCCTTCCCTCCTCTCACTAAGCATCATTCACAGATTATTCTACACATTAAATTCTACTTTGTTTTGATAAACAGAAAACAGCAGGACACAAGGATCCCGCTGTCTCATTTTTATTTTTCGTCAATTACGATTCGTACTTTTTTATCTTCGGTTGGGACAGAGTAGACAATCGTTCTTATGGCAGAGATAGTACGACCTTTACGACCGATAACACGTCCAACGTCAGTTTGATCAAGATCGAGATGATATTCCATAAACTCTGGAGTATCTTCGATTCGGATAGTTAAGGCATCTGGTTGTGAAATCAAAGGTTTCACTATTGCAATAATTAGATTTTCAATCGTGTCCATAATCAACCTACAATTCTATTATTTAGAGTATTTTGAATCGTGGAATTTCTTCAATACACCTTCTTTTGAAAGGATGTTGCGAACTGTGTCAGATGGTTGCGCACCATTTTCCAACCATGCAAGTACACGGTCTTCTTTCAAAGTCACTTGGTTTTCAGCAACAAGTGGGTTGTATGTTCCAACTGTTTCAATGAAACGTCCGTCACGTGGTGAACGTGAATCTGCTACGTTGATACGGTAGTAAGGTTTCTTTTTAGAACCCATACGAGTCAAACGGATTTTAACTGCCATTTTTAAATTTCTCTTTTCTGTTTTATATTTTAGTAAATAACAAAGCCATTTACTGACAGAGACTATCTTACCATAGTTTTATGGAGGTGTCAAGAAAAAAACTTGACAGGATTGATTTTTTTACCGAGAAATTCCGCCATTCTTTTCGGATGTTTGAGTTAATAAGCCTGCTTGATCCATTTCACGAATCAATTGTTTTATTTGAGATTCTTTACCGGGTTTTACAGTGATCGTATCAATGTGCCTTATGGCTGAATTATCCTGGATATCAACCAAGGTCAAAGCCTTCTCATAATATTCAATCCCTTTTTTTAGTCTTTCCTGATTGTTCCATTGTAGAATTGAGTAATTTATAGACTGATCTTTCCCAATCTCTTTAAAGTAGTCCCAACTTTTTTCTTCTAAAAACTGATATAAACCAGTATTTAATAAATTTTCCCCGACTTCAGCATAGGAAATATCCTCTAGCTGTACAACATATACTTCAATTCGATTTTTGGTGCGTTTGGGACTTTCTTTTAGTACAGGGTGACGCTGAATCATTTCTTCTGAAAAATGAACAGTAAATGTAAGTCCTCCCCCTTCATAATGATAGCTTCCATCAGATTCAACTTTTTCCGGCTTCAAATCTAGAGAAGTGAAAATTTTTTCGATTTTTGTATTACCTTCCCTTATATCGCTAGGGGATGCCTTAAAAAGATTAAAAGTTAAGGGATTAAAAGTTGAAAAAAGTATCAAAAATGTGATAGTTAGAAGAACCGCAAAAGCAATCAAAAACGCTTTTAGGAGTTCAGCTACTCTCTCGTTCATATTTCACTCCTTTGAATCTACTAGGAATCTCCAACTCGCTCCTATGAAAAGCTAGATCATGAAAATGTCAGGACTTGGATTTTTCCAGAAGGTCTTTCCAGACTATTAAAGAAATAGCATATATATTGCATTTCCAATCATGAAAATCGTAAAGAGCCAAAACCAGACAGACATAAAAGCTGAACGAAAGCTTCCGCTCTCAGGTTTATTTATTTCTATATAGGCTGAAATCTCTTTTCGAAGACTGTAAAGGAAATAAAGGGCTAGACCACTTCCACCATAGAGTAAGATAACGTGCACAAGTCCAACTAAAACTCCCGGTAAGTAGCTATAAATCAATGCTAAACCATCTCCAAGGACAAGATTGTTGAAGATGTGAAGTCCAATGGCCCAAAATACTGAGTATTCTAGAGTGACGTAAGAGAAAATAAAACCAACAAAGGTAGCGAAAATGATCTGTGGTAAATTCCCGTGGAAAATTCCAAATAAAAGGGAAGAGAAACTGATGGCAAATACTTTTCCATATTTTTCAAAAGTCCTTAGTCCTGCAACCCGGAAAATCAACTCTTCTGATATGGGACCGACAATAGCACTGTATAAAAACATCGTCCAGGTTGTAGAATCTGCAGAAGCAGCCTCAACTGAAGACATTATTGAGAGGCCAAAAATATTCAAAAAGGATTCAAACACCTGACTAAACAAATTAAAAAATGTCTGGGCAAGTAAAAGCAAGCTAGTCAGAATAAGAAAGGTTTTGGGTGTCATTGATCTTTTTTTATATCTAAGATCAGTGCTAAAAAGTTGCTTCTTACGATATAACCAGAAAATCAAGAGGCCAACTGGTACAGCACAAAGATACATACCCCCATCATTTGCTAGAAATTGTGATGCAGCTTCCTTTGCTGCTTGCAAATCTCCCCCTCTATGCTGATAAATAAAAATCATCAGGGTCACAATTGAATAAACAGTTACTACTGCTGACATTGCTAAAGTATACAAGAGACACAACCCTGAAAATCGAGAAACATCTTTGCGGATTTCTTGATTAGTTTTACTTGTCATAAATATTTCCTTAATTAACTTAGTCATTTAACTTTTCTGCTCAGTAAATACAAGGTCGAAAAAATTCCCTCATAAAGCAAAGCAAAAAGAATAAAGGCGTGCATGAAAAATTCTTCTGGTAGAATCCAAATGACTGGATCCTTAGCCGGGTCAAACATCCAGGTATTGTCTCCGGCAAAGAGAACTTGATGAAAGAGTGTAAAAAAATTGTTAAAACCAATCATGAAGACCAGTCCTGTTAGAACAAGTGGCAAAAGACTAATCATTAGAAAAGGCCGTCTGTAGAGACCTAAAAATCCCTTTTTGACTACTTTTTTGATAAAGAAAACAAAGCCGGCAGAGTAACTAAAAAATAGCTTGCGCCAAGTGAAAAAGATACTTGACTGCCTGAAAATGATGCAGACCAGCTGCTGACGAACGAAAATCCGGCATAGCTAGCTTTTGACTAAAAGGATTGGTCAGGTAATCCATCAAAATATTAAAATTATACTGAATAGTCTCTGATTTTTAAATATACTTTATCTGGCAGGTTGAAATAAGAAATCTCTATTGGGTATAAGAGCCAGGCCAGATAAATGGTTAACAAAATAGCTGTTGCTAGCAAGCACAAGATGCTGGCTGAAATTCTTACCTTATCACGCATCGAAGTCCCACTCCGCTAGACTGGACAAGACATGCGTCGGTTGGATTGGCAGATTTGGCACTTCTTCTGGCAGGGTAAAACCTGTCGTAACCAAGAGGGTCGGAATGCCATTATCGATTCCCGCTCGAATATCTGTCAGATAGTTATCACCTACCATGACCACTTCTTCACGCGCCAGTCCTAGATGCTCTATCGCTTTTTCCATGATGATGGCATTTGGCTTGCCGATAAAGGTCGGCTTAACCCGAGTAGCGGCTTCCAAGAGGGCATTGATAGCACCCGCTCCCGGCTGTAGACCTCTCTCCGTTGGAATATTGAGATCAGGATTGGTTCCGATAAAGTGAGCACCCTTTTGAATGGCCAGCGTCGCTATTGTCAGCTTCTCATAGTCCACTTCCCAGTCCAGACCTACTACTACGTAGTCAGGATTTTCAGTGTCTTCTATATAACCAGCTTCTTCTATGGCATGTTTCAGTCCGACATCACCGATGACATAGACTTTCTTGCCCAGATTTTTCTCCTGCATGTAGTCAATGGTAGCCAGAGTTGCTGTGTAAATGGTATCAAGCGGCGTCTCGATATTGAAATTCTCATCCAACATAGTCTGAACCATTTTTGGCGTGCGCGTGGTATTATTGGTCACAAAAAGGTAGGGAATTTTGCGCTTCTGCAACTCATGCACAAAAGCTTCGCCAGCCGGAATTCTACTCTTTCCCTTGTAAATCGTTCCGTCTAAATCAATCAAATAACCTTTATATGTCATTTCTACTCTTCCTCATTCTCCTGTTTAAACTCCTGCCAAGTGACTAGAGCTTGAGCATTCACTTCACCATCACTGGAAATTTGGTGATTGCTCTGTAAGCCTTCCAGGTCGTAGCTAGAAGCAATCATGCCACCCGGTCGAACTTCCTTGACGTACTTGAGATTGATTTTCTTAGGAATATACTTCATAAGGAAGTCCGCTCCCATAACCTCAAAGATCCAGTCCAGATACTTGCTATTATTGACATGCCCATTCATATCCAAGTCGTAAAAGCGCACATGGTAGTCCTTGCTGACAGGATTCTCCAAAGCTGGATACTTAGGACCGCGCAGTAATTTCTTGGAAAAATCTGACTGGTAAGGAGCGACAATCTCAGGTTCAACTGCGTGAACCTTGCGGCTATCCCGATCCATAAGGACAAAGGTTGCCATCATCTGGATAATGGCCTCACCCGCTTCATCAAAAATTGTAAAGCGACGGTAGCAAAAGAGCCGATTGTAAGTCAAGGCTTCTGTCTCAATAGTGATCTCCTCCGCAAAGCTAGGCAGACGAGTCACATCGATATCGTAGTCCGTGATAATCCAGACTAGGTTATACTGATCCAGCATATCCTTGTCACTGACGCCAAGCTCGATTGACTGCATCCCCGATACCTGCAAGGACAGCAAAATAACATCAGGAAGCTTGATATGGCCATTCATATCTGCCATATCGAAAGGAATTTTCATTTTCATTTGATAAGTTAAGCCCATGATTTACTCCAATATAAATTTCTCAGCAACCGTATCGCCCAAAAAGAGGCCTTGTTTGGTCATGCGCACAATGTCTCTGTCAGGCACTAGCAAGCCCTGCTCAGTCAGTTCAGCCACAACAGCTCCGTACTGATCTTCAAAGGAAAGACCGAATTTTTCCTCAAAGCGCTTTTTAGAAACACCTGACTTCTTGCGCAAGCCTAAAAACATCTCTTCTTCCATCTTTTCTTTCAGCGTAAGTACTTCTTCCTGCACACGGGCATTGCCCGCTTCCACCGCCTGCAGATAATGACGAATCGGCCCGTGGTTTTTATAGCGAACACCATTGACATAGCCAGAAGCTCCCGCCCCGATACCATAATACTCCGCATTGTCCCAGTACATGAGATTGTGACGGCTCTCAAAACCTGGCTTAGAAAAGTTAGAAATCTCATAATGCTCAAAACCCGCCTTTTCCAGCTCAGCTATAATGTATTCAAACATCTCTGCTTCCAAATCCTCCTTGGGCAGAGGCAACTTCCCACGCCGCATCCGATTCATAAAGACCGTATGATTTTCCAAAATCAAGCTGTACAAACTCATGTGGGGAATGTCCAGTGCAATGGCCTTGGCTACATTGATTTTTACATCCTCCATGGTCTGCTTGGGCAGGGCATAAATCAAATCAATCGAAATATTATCAAAACCTGCTTTTTTGAGATTAGCTATATTCTCATAGATGTCCTTTTCAGTGTGACTGCGACCGATTTGTTTGAGCATACGGTCATTGAAGGTTTGCACGCCCAACGAAACCCGATTGACAGGTGAGTCTTTGAATACAGCAATCTTCTCCTGATCTAAGTCACCAGGATTGGCTTCAATGGTCAGTTCTTCTAGATATGACAAATCAAGCTTATCCGTCAGCTTTTCCAGTAAAAAAGCCAACTGAGGAGCAGATAGAGCGGTCGGAGTTCCGCCACCGATATAGAGCGTACGAAGCTTTTGGATATCGTAAGAATCATACTCCTCAATCAAATGCTCCAGATAACTATCTACCGGCTGGTTTTTGATAAAAACCTTGGAGAAATCGCAGTAATAACAAATCTGAGTACAAAAAGGAATATGTACATAAGCAGAGGTTGGTTTGGTTTGCATAGTACTTATTATACCATATATAGACAGTCAAGAGAGAAAGTTATCTTATATCTTATATTTTATATTAGAAAAGTAGCAATCAAATAGCTTGCTACTTTTCTAATTACGGTGTAAATTTCTTGTTAGCTAAGATATTTCTTTAACTTTCCGTAT
Source organism: Streptococcus gordonii (assembly GCF_001578795.1). Classification (GTDB taxonomy): domain Bacteria; phylum Bacillota; class Bacilli; order Lactobacillales; family Streptococcaceae; genus Streptococcus; species Streptococcus gordonii_A. Next base: position 383,475 of record NZ_KQ969106.1, on the reverse strand, counting down.
TTATCCGCCAGCTGGTAGCTGTTTTTCTTTCTTGGATAAATTTACTGTAGATGCCTTGTTTGGCTAGTAAGTCTTGGTGTTTACCCTGCTCGACAATGTGGCCTTGATCCAGCACCAAAATCTGGTCTGCATGCTCAACCGTCTTGAGTCGGTGGGCAATCATGATAATGGTCTTATCGCGAGTCAAAGCTTGAATAGCCTGCATGAGGGCTTCTTCGTTTTCTGGGTCAACATTGGCTGTTGCTTCATCCAGAATGATAATAGGTGCATCCTTGATAATAGCCCGTGCAATGGAAATGCGCTGACGCTCACCTCCAGAAAGACTGGCACCTCCTTCACCAATCTTGGTGTCATAGCCATCAGGCAGTGAGAGGATAAAGTCATGACAGGCTGCTTTCTTGGCAGCCTCTATCACCTCTTCCTGACTGGCCTCCGGCTTGCCAAAACGAATGTTATTGGCAATGGTATCTTCAAAGAGATAGACGCTTTGGAAGACAAAGCTGAAATTACGAATCAGGCTGTCATAGCTGTAATCCCTGACATCATGCCCGTCCAGACTGATACTTCCCTGATCCACATCCCAGAAGCGGGCGATGAGGTTGCAGAGCGTTGTTTTGCCTGATCCAGAAGGTCCAACCAAAGCAGTTGTCGTTTTTTCGGGAATGGTGAGGGAAACTTGGTCAATAATTTTCTTATTTCCATAAGAGAAGCTAACATCTCTCAGCTCAATCCGACTGCTCTTAGGCTCAATATCCTGACCACTAATGTCCATCGGCTGGATAGCCAAGACTTGATTGACCATATCAACCGACAGATCAACAATACGCAGGAGAGAAGAGAAAGACCCAACGCCGTCTAGATTTTCATAAATCATAAAACCACTGACAATCATCATAATGGTTACCAGCAGCTCCATACTGCCATTGAGATAAAAGTAGATCGAGAAAAGCCCCATAAAGAGACCGGTCAGCTTGGTCACCATGCCCTGGAGGGCAATGTAAGGTGAGGTCACGAGTGTCATTTTGGTATCTAGCTGACTCTTGCCTTCAATAGCCTTGGACAGCTTCTTGGCAGAACGGTTGACCAGATTGTAGTTCTTAACCTCAGCAATCCCTTGGCTGTACTCCAAAACAACAGCTACCAGGTCCATATCCGCCTGATACTTGTCATCAGAAACCTTGCCAACTTGCCAACGCATGAGAGTATTCGGTAGGAGAAAGAGAACGAGACCCACCAAGAGAACCAGTCCAACCCGCCAGTCATAGAGAAAGACCAAAATAGTGATGAGACCAGTCGTCAGAAAGCCCTGCACAGTCATCATAACCACTCGCGTAGCTACATCAGACAGCCCTTCCAGCGTATTAGTCGTAACACTGGTAATCTTGCCCAAGCTATTTTGATTAAAGTAACCCATGGGCAGATAGCGCATGTTCTCGGCAATTTCAATCCGCTTCTGAGCACAGGTATGATAGCCCGCCTCCGTCTGCAGCATGGTGATTTTCAAGGTAATCCAGACGTTTAGAACAGTGGATACCAACATGATACCCAGAGCCAGCCAGAAGGTCTGCATAGAAAGATTCTTCTCAATCAGTCCCATAACGACTAGGCCAATTGCTGGAATGCGCAGAGCAATAATAAAGGACTTGATGATGCCTAGATAAATAGATTGATAAAATTTCTTACGATCCGCTACCGTACAGAAATCAAAGAATTTCTTCAGTATATTAAGCATGAGTCAGCCCTCCTTCCTTCTCACCACTATCCCTGGTTGCAATATGGGCCTGCCACATAGAAGCATAAAGCGGACGGGCTGCCAGCAATTCTTCATGTCGTCCTCTAGCTTCAATCCGACCATCATTAACCAGGACTATCTGGTCTGCACTCATAATCGTAGACATTCTGTGGGCAATGACAATCAAGGTCCGTCCCTCAATCAGACGAGCTAGACTAGACTGAATCCGTGCTTCATTTTCCGGATCTGTATAAGCAGTCGCTTCATCTAAGATAAGAATCGGCGCATCCTTAAGCATGGCACGGGCGATGGCAATCCGCTGGCGCTCCCCACCAGATAGATGACCGCCGCCAGATCCGACCTGAGTTTCAAAGCCGTCTTCTAAGTTCATGATAAAGTCATAACAGCCGCAGCGACGAGCAATTTCGATAACCTCTTCATCAGAAGCCGCTGGATTTCCCATCCGGATATTTTCCATAATAGTCTCATCAAAGAGATAGTTATCCTGGGTCACATAAGCGATCTGCCGACTATAATAGTCTAGCGGAAGCTGGCGAATATCCAAGCCACCATAGGTAATCTGACCAGAACTGACATCCCAGAAAGAAGCTAGAAGCTTGGCAATTGTAGACTTACCTGAGCCTGATGGCCCAACTAAAGCATTGATGCTGCCAGCCTGAATATCTAGCGAAATACCATGCAGTACTTCCTCTTCATCTGTATAGCCAAAGCTGACATCCGTCATGACCAGATCCCTTCCTTTTGGAAGTTCTCTCAGCTCCTGAGGCCTTTCCAAATCAGGCTTTTCCAAAATATCAATGACTTGGCTAAAAATAGTCCCGATTTTCCGTAAATCGTCCATGTAACTAGCCACTAAAATCAGAGGAGTCAGCAGACTGAGCGATAGAATAATCATCAGAATGAAATTGCTGGCAGTCAAGCTACCTTGCAGATAGAAATAACAGCCAGCCGGCAGAAGAAAGAGCAAGCCTGATGGCAGAAAAGCAGTCACAATGCCCATCTCTAGATTGAACTTGCGCATCCACTCAATAAAGCAGTCTGCTCCTTCTCTAGCAGCTGTCACAAACTTATCATAAGAGAATTTTTCCTTGCCAAAAACCTTGATAACCTCAATCCCATTGATGTATTCCACCGCTGTATCATTGAGTTTTTTGGTCTTAACTAGAGTATTGTGATAGTCTGCTTCGCTATTGACAGCCATCCGAACATAGGCCAGCACAACGATGGGAATAGTCAGGAGAGACAGCAAGGTCAGCCGCCAATCAATGACTAGCATGGCAATGAGAACAATAATCGGACCAAAAATCCCAGCGGTAAACTCTGGAATCAAGTGAGCCAAGGTCGTTTCGGTCGCATCCACCCGCTCAACGATAATGTTTTTATAACTGCCTGATGACTGACTGAGCACTGTACCTAGAGGCAGCCTAGCCAGCTTGTCTGTCAGGCGGTGCCGCATTTCCGCTAGAATCTTAAAAGTAGCCGTATGCGATAGCATGGTAGAAATACCGTGGAATCCCCAGTAGCCAATCCAGGCCATACCTGCCCAAGCTGACTGCTGCAGGTAGAAATCCCAGTTTTTATTACCATTCAAGAGCTGATTAATCATTCCACCAATAAAGAAATAAGGCAGAAATCCTGAAAGCACAGAGGCAAAAGCAAAGATCAGACTGAGCACAAAATATATCTTATGAAGGGAGACAAAGTCCCAAATCCAAGCAAAAACAGATTTTTTCTTCATAGAATTTCCTTCTTTCTATCAAAAACCTAGCAAACCTCCCCAATCAAACAAGTCCATGATGGAATGGCAAAATTCCAGCGCCTGCTCTTGGGGCCAGTCTTGAGCCAAAGGCTCAAATACAGCTGTATAATAAGCTGTCATGCACGATCGCAGAAACTCGTATTTGATCAAATGATTAATTCTCTCCTCTTTGTAAGCCAGCTCCAAATAGCGATAAGTCTCGTCTGCAGCCAAATGAGGCAGACGCATCCTGAAGTCCGCTTGCGAAGAACCCTGAGATTTAAAGAGCAAGAGCTGCATAATATCCTTATGTTCATAGAGAATCCGCATCAGGGACTGGAGATCCTCCAAGCGATGGGCCCACATATCAGACAGATGTCCCTCTTCTAGGAAAGCATAGTCGCGTCGCTTCTGCTCTTGTCCATACTGGTCTAAGGCTGTCAGAGTAGGCTCAAGCAGGGCAGTAAAGAGACTGTCCTTACCCTCATAGCGCTTATAAAGAGCCCCAGTCGTCAAGCCAGCAGCGCGACAAATTCTCCGCAGTGAAGCATCCTGATAGCCATAAGCCAAGAACTCGCTCCTCGCACTTTCCAAGATTTTTTCGTTTAACTCATCTGTTTCTTTTTTCATGGTTTCAATTCGATAACACTGTTATCACCTTTCTTCTTTTATTATAAATTCTGACAATTTAACTGTCAAGGAAAAAAAAGATACCGAGAAATATTTTCATCGGTCTAATTCTATTCCATTTTCTCTTGCAAACATGACAAAGAAGCTGGGACAAAAGTCCTAGCCTCTCAATTGTTTTTGGATTGTCGAGCAAGACGCAGTGGTTGAGTGGGCTCTATT
>NZ_KQ969106.1:373256-379069 GCF_001578795.1 Streptococcus gordonii | reverse complement strand
CCTGACGCTGGTAGTGTGGATATACCAACAAATCCTGAATAAAAACAATGGTAAGCCCATCCCCGACTGTTCGAATCAAAGCAACCAACTTGTCTTCGTCATAAGCCGCTATCACAAACAAGGACTGATGGAGGGCCTGCTCTAATCGCCGAGGCCGATTGGTGTAATTGCTCCAATTAACCGAATCATAGAGGTCTAGCACTGCCGCAAAATCCAGCTGAGGATTGTAAGCATAACGAATCATACCAATCACCTCCTTCAAACTATAATTTCTCTAATCTTATAATTGTTCCAAGGCGATTCTCAAATCTTCAATCAAGTCATCCACATTTTCCAGACCGATAGAGAGACGGATTTGGTTTGGTGTAATGCCTGCTGCCAGCTGAGCATCTGGTGACATCTGACCGTGAGTCGTTGTAGCTGGATGGACAACTAGGGACTTAGCATCTGCTACATTGGCCAAGTCAGAGAAAATCTCTAGGCTGTCAATAACCTTACGAGCTTCTTTTTCCCCACCTTTGACATTAAAGGTGAAGATAGAGCCTACACCTTTAGGGAAATATTTTTCTGCCAAAGCATGATAAGGACTGTCAGCAAGCTTAGGATAATTAACCTGCTCGACCTTAGGATGCCCTGCTAAGAACTCTACAATCTTCTCCGCATTGGACACATGGCGCTCTACTCGCAAAGAGAGAGTTTCCAACCCTTGTAGGAAAAGAAAGGCATTGAAGGGAGACATAGCTGCGCCCGTATCGCGCAAGAGCTGGGTCCGGACAGCAGTGACAAAGGCTGCTGCCCCGACATCGCGTGTATAACTGATATCATGATAGCTCGGATCTGGATCCACAAACTGCGGAAACTTACCAGAAGCTTCCCAGTCAAAACGACCGCTGTCTACAATCACACCACCGATGCTAGTTCCGTGACCGCCGATAAACTTGGTCGCAGAATGTACCGCAATGTCCACTCCATGAGAAAAGACATTGATCAGATATGGCGTAGCAAAGGTATTGTCGGAAATCAGCGGAATTTTATGAGCATGAACCAGCTCTGCCAAAGCATCAAAGTCAGGAATATTAATCAGCGGATTGCCCAAGCTTTCAATCAGAACCAGCTTGGTATTGTCCTGAATGGCTGCTTCTACTTCAGCCAGATTTTCAATATCCACAAAAGTCGTGGTAATGCCATAGCGAGGCAGGGTTTCCTTGAGCAGATTAAAGGTACCACCATAGATGGTAGAAGCTGCTACTACATGGTCGCCAGCATGGGCCAAAGCTAGAATGGTGTAGGTAACAGCTGCCATACCAGAAGCTGTCGCTAGAGCTCCAACTCCACCTTCCAAAGCCGCAATCCGCTCCTCAAAAGCAGACAGAGTTGGATTGGTAATCCGAGTGTAGATATTGCCCGGCTTACGTAGAGCAAAAAGATCTTCACCCTCCTGAGTATCATCAAACACATAGGAAGTTGTCTGGTAAATAGGCAGAGCCCGTGACTTGGTTGTCGGGTCAACTGTCTGTCCGGCATGAAGTTGCAGGGTTTCAAATTTAAATTCACGTGTCATAAGGTCACCTCACTATAGTTATGTGATAAGTCTACCACTAAACGCTCCACTTGACTAATAGAATTTCCTTATCAAAAGAAATAAAGAGAAGCTATATCTTATAGCTTCTCGGTTATAATCTCAAAAGTCGCTTGATTGCTGGACCAGTACAGCTGCGACGAAACTTTTTCTAAAGCTATCCACTGAGCTCTCACATGCTCATCAGAAATCTGGATTTCCTTCTGTTCAGTCATAACTAGAAAAAGATTTTTGTGGATAGTCAGATTTTCATCAATCTTTACCGTAAAATCTCCAAGACTAGTCAGATTTGAACAAGCTAAGAGCAAGCCGGTCTCCTCTTTTATTTCACGAAGGCAGGCCTCTTCTGGACTCTCAACGCTCTCAATCCCACCAGTAATGAGTTGCCAAAAGGAAACTGGCTCATCCTCAACTTTCAAGAGCAAGATTTCTCGATTCTCTGGATGATAGATCCAGGCTTCAATAGACTGCCTCATCATGATTTTTTCTCAATCGGTGCTATGCTGGCCAGCACTTTCTTCAGACCAACTTCTGGGAAATTAATCTTAAGCTCTTGACTGTTTCCGCTACCAGAGACTGCTAAAACTGTCCCATCTCCCCATTTCTTATGATGGGCAATATCTCCGATAGCCCAAGCAACTTCTGGCTTAGATGGCTGGTTCTGACCGCTCTTTCCAAAAGGCAGACTGCCTGTAGAAATGGAACTTGGTGACGCCTGACGTTTCCGCTCTTGCAGGGCCTGGGCCAGACTCATACCTTGACCGAATTTGCTGGTGTCGCTATTGGTATAACTGACCTTAAAGGAGCTATTTGCTGGTCGAGCCAGTCCCTGATAGTTTAGAAGATCTGAGCTGATTTCTCTCAAGAAGCGAGTAGGTTGATTATAGTTGGTTTTACCATAAAGCATACGGGAATTAGCGTTAGTCAGATAGAGAATCTTCTCTGCTCGGGTGATACCGACATAGGCCAGACGCCGCTCCTCTTCCAGCTCATCCTCATCTTCAGATGCTCGACTCAGAGGGAAGACATTTTCCTCCATACCAATCAGAAAGACGACTGGAAATTCCAATCCCTTGGCCGCGTGGAGGGTCATCAAAGTCACTTCAGAACTCTCCGTATCTCCGTCATCTGTATCTGTAATCAAGGCTAAGTCATTGAGAAAACGGCTGAGCTTATCAAGACCAGTCTCATCAACAGAATTGTCTGGATTTTCATCAAAGTTCTTGGTTACAGACAGGAATTCTTCGATATTTTCAATCCGTGCTTGGCTTTCCAAGGTTGCCTGCGCAGCCAAAGCTGCAGCATAACCTGTCTTTTCCAACACAGCTTCTACCAGCTCCGTTACTGTAAAGTCGTCCAAGCGCTCCCGCAAATCAAGAAGCATATTGGCAAAATCATAGACCGCCTGAGCCGCCTTGCCCTTGACAGGTGACAGCAGGATATTGGCCGACGCATCCAGTAAAGACATTTCCTGACTAGACGCAAAATCCCGAATTTTCTCCACCGTTCCTGGTCCAACACCACGCTTAGGCTCATTGACCACGCGCTCATAGCTGATATTATCGCTAGGATTAGCAATGAGATTGAGATAAGAAATGACATCGCGGATTTCCTTGCGGCTGTAGAATTTGGTTCCACCGACCATGGTATAGGGAATATTGGACTTGAGCAGGGCTTCCTCCACCGTCCGTGACTGAGCATTGGTCCGGTAAAGAACTGCAAAATCCTTATGACTGTATCCTTCTCGGCTCAGCTGATCAATAGTCCGAGCGACAAAGAGAGCCTCATCCTGCTCGTCATTGGCCCGATAGTAGACAATCTCTTCACCGTCTTCGTTTTGAGTCCAGAGATTTTTAGGACGGCGATTGCGGTTGTTTCGGATGACTTCATTAGCCGCCTGAAGGATAGTCTTAGTAGAGCGATAATTTTCCTCAAGCAGGACTACCTTAGCTTCTGGATAATCCTTTTCAAAGTCCAGGATATTCTGCATATCGGCACCCCGCCAGCCATAAATAGACTGGTCAGCGTCTCCGACCACACAGATATTCTTAAAGCGGGAAGCCAAGAGCTTGACCAGCTGATACTGGGCATGGTTGGTATCCTGATACTCGTCCACATGAATGTACTGGTAGCGTTGCTGGTAGTAGGTCAGGACATCAGGATTTTGGTCAAAAAGGCGCAGGGTCAGCATGATCAAATCGTCAAAGTCCATGGCCTCAGACTGGCGTAATTCCTTTTGATAGGCCGTGTAACACTTGGCCACAATCTCCGTGTACATATCACCAGCTAGATTTGCATAGGCCACCTCATCAATCAGGTCATTCTTAGCATTGGAAATAGTACCCAGAATGGCGCGCTCATTCCACTTTTTAGGATCTAGATTGAGATTTTTGAGAATCCGTTTCATCAGAGTCCGCTGCTCACCTGGATCCACGATCGTGAAGTTGCGGTTGTAGCCAATATGGTCTGCTTCTCGTCGCAGGATGCGCACACACATGGAGTGGAAGGTGGCGATTAAGCAATCTTGAGCTTCCGTTTTAAGTTTTTCAGCCCTTTCTCTCATCTCCCGCGCCGCCTTATTGGTAAAGGTAATGGCAAGGATATTCCAAGGGTTAACCATCTTCTCATCAATCAAATAGGCAATACGATGGGTCAGGACACGGGTCTTACCCGAACCAGCTCCCGCCATTATCAGCAAAGGCCCTTCTGTTGTTTGGACCGCCTCAGCCTGACGGTCATTCATACCGTTTAATAAAGGATGCATTTTTCTTCCTCTTTCAAAGTCAATGTCACTATTATACCAAAAAATAGCTCCGAAGGGTGTACAAAGTCAGCAGAATAAAAAGAGAAATAAGCAAGAAAGTTGCAACATTCTCTAGCTATATATAAGCTACACTTACCAATGTTTATTTGAAAAAAAATCAAAAAAAGGCTATAATGTACTATCTGAAAGGAGTAAGCATGAACAATCCCTCAAAAAACCTCAAACTGGCAGAACAGGGTGCCTTACTAGCTATTGTCACCTATATTCTTCTTTCTACTGCTAAGCTGATTGCAGGCTCTATGCTCCACTCTTCTAGTTTGACTGCTGATGGTTTCAATAACATTTCCGACATCGTCGCTAATATTGCAGTTCTTATTGGTCTGCGAATGGCTCGAAAACCAGCTGATATGGACCATAAGTTTGGTCACTGGAAGATTGAAGATCTGGCAAGCCTAGTCACTTCCCTGATCATGTTTTTTGTTGGACTGGACGTCTTATTTGAAACCGTTCAAAAGATTATTTCCAAACAAGTCACAGCCATCGATCCTCTAGGTGCAATCGTAGGTTTTATTTCAGCCATCATCATGACTGGGGTTTATCTCTTTAATAAAAAACTTGCAAAAAGAGCCAACTCTAAAGCCCTAGAAGCAGCAGCAAAAGATAATTTATCAGATGCTATCACTTCCCTTGGTACTTCTATTGCTATTATAGCGAGCGCCTTGAACTATCCCCTAGTCGATCAACTAGTAGCCATTATTATTACTTTCTTCATCTTAAAAACTGCTTATGATATTTTTATGGAATCCTCCTTCAGTCTTTCTGATGGATTCGATGAAAGCCTCTTGCAAGACTATAAGCAAGCCATCCTTGAAATTCCTAAAATCACACAAGTTAAGTCCCAGCGAGGCCGCACTTATGGAAGCAATATCTATCTAGATATTATTCTTGAAATGAACCCAGACCTTTCCGTCTATGAAAGTCACGAAATTGCCGATCAAGTTGAAGAGATGCTAATGGAACGCTTTGGCATTTTCGATATTGATATTCACATTGAACCCGCTCCCATACCAGAAGATGAAATTCTTGATAATGTCTATAAAAAACTCCTAATGCGTGAACAACTAGTTGACCAAGGAAGTCAGTTAGACAATTTACTTTCTGAAGAATTTTTCTATATTTCCAAAGATGGCCGTCAGCTAAATAAGGCTGAATTCCAGGCTGAAAAATCCTCAGAAAAAAAGATTAAAAATTTTGAACTGATTTCTATCAGCCACAAAACCAAGCTTATCCGTTATCAAATTGACGACGTTCTTCACACAAGCATCTGGAGACGTCATGAAAACTGGCAAAATATCTTCCACCAAGAAACCAGAAAAGGAGATTAAAGATTTCCTAAGTGACATAATCCTAGGCTTTAACTCAGGTTGGTTTGAATAAGATCTAAATACCCAAAAAGAGGCTGGGACAAAA
>NZ_KQ969106.1:368215-372964 GCF_001578795.1 Streptococcus gordonii | reverse complement strand
AACTTCTTTAATGGGGAAATTCTGAATGAAATGACTCCCTGAATCTGCTTGCTAGTAATTAAACCAAACTCTCGACTATCTCTTGTATTCTGCCGATTATCATTTAATATCAAGTAGGAATCCTTCGGAATCTTACGAGTTTTTGAATCAGTCAGCGTCTGCAAGCTAAAGTCATGCGTAAAATAACCTGAGTTACCAGGTGTTGCCAGGTATTTTTCCTTTAAACTAGATAAGTAATTCTCAGTTTTAATCTTATTGTTCAGATATAAGACGTCATCCATATAGATGAATGAATCATTTTCTTTGGCAATCACTCGTCCTACATACTCTTTACCATCTACTTCATAAAGAACGAAATCTTCCCTCTGAATCTTTTCTCCTCTAATCGCTAAAACAAAATCATTCTCAGCAAGATAGTGATTTGAATCTTGTGATTTTATAGTATAGGGAGTAAAAACTAATAGACGCAAGGAAACAAAAATGAAAATTGCTATCACAAGGATCAGCAAATTACGAATCAAATCTCTCTTAACCATCATCTCTCCTTTTTCACCCTATTATACCATTTTTTACAGAATAAAAAAAGCCAATGATTACAAGAGAATCATTGGTTTTATATATATGTTTAGCGAACTGTACGAATACGCATTGTGTTTGTACGAACAGCTTCTCCAACTGGTACACCAGCAACGATAACGATATCATCACCAGATTGTACAAGACCTGCTTCAACTGCTTTACGTTCAGCAATTTCAAACATGTCATCAGTTGATGATGGAGTGTCTGTCAACATCGGGATAACACCCCAGTTCAACATCAATCCACGCTCTGTTAACTCGTCAAATGTCAATGCCAAGATATCAGCATTTGGACGGTATTTAGAGATCAAGCGGGCTGTGTGTCCAGTCTTAGTAAGTGTTACAACCAATTTGATATCCATTGAGTTAGTAGCATCTTTAACTGCTGAAGCCATAACTTCTGTTTTAGAGTTACGTTCAAATGAATCTGAGTTCAAACGTCCGTATTCGTTAAGAAGAGTTTGAGCGTTCTTGTCGATTGTAGCCATTGTAGTTACTGACTCAAGTGGGTATTTACCATTTGCAGACTCACCTGAAAGCATTGTTGCATCAGTTCCGTCGATAACAGCGTTAAATACGTCTGATACTTCTGAACGAGTTGCACGTGGTTTTTCAGTCATTGTTTCAAGCATGTTTGTTGCTGTGATAACAACTTTACCTGCAGCATTCACTTTAGTGATGATCATTTTTTGGTAAACCGGAACCATTTCAAATGGTACTTCGATACCCATGTCACCACGAGCAATCATGATACCGTCAGCCGCTTCAATGATTTCATCCAAGTTGTCGATACCTTGTTGGTTTTCGATTTTAGCAAACAATTGAACGTGACCATTACCAGTTTCTTCACAGATAGCACGAACTTCGTTAACATCTTTTGCAGTACGTACGAATGAAATCGCGATGAAGTTGATTCCTTGCTCAAGACCGAAGCGGATGTCAGCGTTGTCGCGCTCAGCAAGCGCTGGGAAAGGAATCTTAGTGTTAGGGATGTTTACACCTTTTTGCTTAGCAATGATGCCGTCGTTTTCAACTTCAACTTCAAATTCACGAGTTGCATCGTCTTTTGCAACAACGCGAAGACCAAGTTTACCATCGTCAACCAATACTTGACGACCAACTTCAACATCATCATAGATGTCCAATCCACCAGCAACATTCAAAGCAATCACTTCGCGAGTAGATTTGATTCCTTGTTTAGTTGCAACACGGATTTTTTCACCAGTTTTGTAAGAGTATTCTTTTGCGTCTCCTTCAAACAATTCTGTACGGATTTCAGGTCCTTTAGTATCAAGAAGGAAACCAACTTTTTTACCTGCAAGTTTTTCAGCAAGTTTAACAGTTGCCATGCGTTCACCTTGTTCTTGGTGGTCACCGTGTGAGAAGTTGAAACGGAAAGTATTTGCTCCTGCTTCAATCAATTTAGCAATGTTTTTAGCTGAAGCTTCAACGTCAAGTTTTTCGCCCCAGTATCCGTCTTCACCGAATTTTTTACCACCACGGATTTCAACCGCTGGACCTAGTGTTGCAACAATTTTTACGCGTTTGTTCATAATCTTATGAAACTCCTTTTTTATATTTGGCCATTATGACCTTTATAACAAATTAAATAGAAATACTACGATTTAGACTAGACAAAGCAAGATCTGCCTTGTGCGGATTGTTGACGATAATCTTACCATCTTCCGCCAAGCTAAAGAGTGCTCCCTCTTCTGCTGTTCCAAGAATTGGATTTTCAACCATTTTCTCATTGCGGATACCAACGGCTACACCACCGATCCCTTTTTTAAGCAATTCAACAGCATGTGCTCCCATGCGAGAAGCAAGAACACGGTCACGAGCGGTTGGAGAACCACCACGTTGAATGTGACCAAGCTCAGTTACACGAAGGTCACTTGTATCACCAGCAGCTTTTAATTTTTCACCAAATTCATCAGCTGACATAACACCTTCTGCAAGAACAATGATATTGTGCTTCTTACCTTCCTCATATCCATGCTTGATGCTAGCCACAATCTCTTCAAATTTGAAACCTTCTTCAGGAACAATAATCTCATCTGCACCAGTAGCAATACCTGCCCACAGCGCAATATCTCCAGCATTACGTCCCATTACTTCAACAACAAAAGTACGGCGGTGACTAGATGAAGTATCACGAATCTTGTCAATCGCATCCATTGCTGTTGTTACTGCTGTATCAAAACCAATTGTAAAATCAGTACCAACGATGTCATTATCAATGGTTCCTGGTACACCAACAGCCGGGAAGCCATGCTCTGTCAAACGCATAGCACCGTGGTAAGAACCGTCACCACCAATAACCACGACACCTTCAATTCCATGCTTTTTCAATTGCTCAATTCCCTTAAGTTGGCCTTCTTTTTGCGCAAACTCAGGATAACGAGCAGAGTGAAGGAAAGTACCGCCTCGAGAAATGATATCCCCTACCGATGCAGCTGTTAATGGTTGAATCGAACCAGCAACCATACCAGCATATCCATCATAGATACCAAATACTTCCATTTCTTCAGAAATTGCTTTACGAACTACTGCACGGATGGCAGCATTCATTCCAGGGGCATCTCCACCACTGGTTAAAACAGCAATACGTTTCATTCGTTTATGCTCCTTTTTCTTTTAACATTCTTACTGATTATACCACAATCTTAGGGAAAATTCTTCCTTTTTTAGCGATAAATCGTTTTCATTGTAAATTTTTGTAAATCATCTTGTAAATCCTTTGATTTTTCCACTTGGAAATGTGGCGCAGCGATTGTTTTACCATCAATTTCGTAGTGTAGAACAACTGGAATCGATCCCGGAAATCGATGGAGAATTTCAGCAATCTGAAGATCATGTTCATGGTTTTCTAACTGAATCCAAAACCGTTCTGAACTAGCTTCTATGGCCTCAGATAAAATCATTTGCAAACGACCGTCTCTTTCCTGAATTCGACCCGTTAAAAAATAAATAGCTTTTTCTTTTATGCGATTCGCTAGCAACTTATAAGTTTCTGGGAACAGGGTCACATCCAGTTTCTTTTTGGTGTCAGTGACCTGCAAAAAGGCCATATTCTCACCATTTTTCGTCCGAATAACTTTGATAGACTGGACTTGAGCAAGAATTTTTGCCCTACTGTTTTCCGCTAGATCCCCAATCCAAGAAAAGGATTCTGTTGTCGCTTTGGCAATGGTCATTAAAGGATGATCTGATAAGCCAACGCCAAGAATAGATTGCTCCAGCTCAAACTTTTCAGCCTGACTATAATCCTCAGCCTCTGTCCATGAATAACTGCTATCAGCAAAAAGACTTCCCAATTCTTCCACAAAAATGAAGAGGTTCGACAAATTAGAGATTATCTTTTGACGGTTAGGCTCAAAACTATCAAAAAGGCCAATCTGAATCAGAGGAATCAAAGAAGACTCTTTCCGATACTGGGATGGTAAGCGCAGCAGAAAATCCTCAATTCCAGTAAAAGGTCGCTCTTCAATAATCCAGTAAGCTAGATCACGAGAAAGTCCCTTAATATTTTTCAGACCTAGAAAGATTTGATTCTCCTCGAATTTATCTCGATAAGGAACTGTATTGATGGTCAAGGGAGCAAGCTTAAATCCGAAGCTAAGTGCGTCCGTAACATAGTCACTGCTAGAATAATTTAAGAGAACGTCAAAGAAAACTTCTGGATAATGAGCCTTGAAATAAGCCAACTGAAAGGCTAAGGCAGAGTAAGCATAAGCATGACTGCGGTTAAAGCCATAGCCAGCAAATTTCTCCATGATGGCAAAGACTTTTTTGGCTTTCTTTTCTGAATGTCCAAGCTTCATTGCGCCTGAGACAAACTCTTCCTCCATCTTATGCATTTCAGTAGCGTTCTTTTTCCCCATAGCTCGGCGTAAGATATCAGCTTTTCCTAGACTGAATCCCCCAAAGCGCTGGGCAACCTGCATGACCTGTTCCTGATAGAGCATAATACCATAGGTTGGAGACAGGATATCGTCTAGGCTTTCATCAATTGAAACAACAGCTTCACGACCATGCTTTCTCTTGACAAAATTGTCAATATAATCACTGGCACCAGGTCTATTCAGGGAGGTTGTTGCGACTACTTCTTCAAAACAAACCGGCTGAACTCTTTTAAGTAAACTGATAGCCCCTGGCTGTTCAAATTGAA
>NZ_KQ969106.1:366227-368044 GCF_001578795.1 Streptococcus gordonii | reverse complement strand
TTTTTTATCTTCCAAATCAATAGACTCGATTTGGATGTCTATCTCATATTTCTTTTGGACAGCTTCTTTCATTCGCTGGACAAAGGTTAAATTGCGCAAACCTAGAAAGTCCATCTTGAGAAGTCCATTGCTCTCGACTCCGTGGGCGTCATACTGAGTAATATACATATCCTCGCCATATTTGAGTGGTATCTGGTCTGTCAAATCATTGTCACTCATAACAACACCTGCAGCATGAATGGAGGTCTGGCGGGGGTTCCCTTCGATTCTTTTAGCGATGTCAAAGGCCTTTTGATACTCTAACTTACTATTGATAATCTGTCGGAATGTAATATTCTTTTCATAGGCCGTATTCAAACTATCACCAAAGCGAATTTTCTTAGTGATGTTGGTCAGCTCATACTCTGCGACACCAAAGCGTTTGAAAACATCACGAATGGCCTGCTTAGCTCCAAAGGTCGAATAAGTCACGATTTGGGCAGCATGAAGTGTACCATAACGATCACGGACGTAACGAATAAATTCCGGCCGGTATACATCTGGAATATCAATATCAATGTCAGGCATAGTGTAGCGTTCCAGATTTAGAAAGCGTTCAAAGAGTAGATTGTTCTTGACAGGATCAATTCCTGTGATTTCTAAGGCATAAGCCACCAGACTGCCGACAGCGGATCCTCGGCCCATCCCCATATAATAGCCCTGGCTACGCCCAAAGCGCAACAAATCCCAGACAATGAGGAAATAATCATCAAAGCCCATCTTATGAATAACAGCAAGCTCTTGGTCAAGGCGTTCCTGATAGAGAGAGCTTGTTAAGCCTCGCTTTTTCAGGCCAGCTTCCGATCGCTCACGTAGTTCTTCCACTGCTGGATGTTCTGGATTAAAACGTGGCAATTTTAACTCTGTATTGATATCATAATGGACATCCTGGACCAGCCTTTCAAGATTTTCTAAACTCTCTGGAAAGGTCTTCTCAAAAGCGTCCCTAAGTTGCTGGGGTCGCAAAAAATGCTGACCGCTTGGCAAATCCCCTACTTCTCTCAGACTAACATTCTCTCGAATAGCCCTCAGCATCTGCAAGGTTTCCAAGTCTCCTGTATCAAAATAGCGGACAGTATAAAGAGGTAGCGTAGGCCTTGAAAAATCTTGAAGAGGAGTCGTTGGAGAAACCCCAATGTAATAATCTTTTCCCAAATCTAAATCATCAATTCCAGGAAAAGCAGGAACAATTAGAGCCAAACCTTGCATCAAATGCTGAATATCTGACCACTCTTTTTTATCAAGCATGATAAGAGTTGAAACCTTCATCAAATTCCGATAACCTTGGCTATTTATCGCCAATAATCGTAAGGACAAAGGCTGTCCATTTTTGACTAAATTTAAGTCCAAACCTAAAAGCCCCTGAATTCCAGCTGCTTTTGTTTCTTCTAAAAAATGATAGGCTCCGTAGAGATTATCCACATCCATAATCCCTAAGTGACTATAACCAAATTCTTTCGCCTTTTCCACATATTTTTTAATTGAGACGAGGCTGTCCATAAAACTGTATACTGTTTTAGTATCTAACTGTGCAATCACTGGCCTCTCCTTCGCTTGTAATCTTTAGTTCCTATTATACTAGAATTTAAAAAAAGAAGAAACCAATGACAAAAAAAGCCTTAGAGAATCTATGGAATCTCTGAACAAATTTGATTTTTTTTTAACAAACTATATAATATCTTAAAAGCATATTGATTTTTAGCCCAAATAATACTAATTGTACTGGCAACTAAGAATCAAATCTAATATCAATACCGCATGATGCTGTCTTGTTAGCT
>NZ_KQ969106.1:364722-366204 GCF_001578795.1 Streptococcus gordonii | reverse complement strand
GAGGTTTATATGTCAACTTCATCTTTGCTTCGTTTGGAGCATGTTCAAAAGAATTATGGAAAGACTGAAGCTCTTTCTGGTGTTAACTTAGATATCCAACCTGGACGTATTGTTGGTTTGCTAGGACCAAATGGTAGTGGAAAAACAACTATCATCAAACTAATCAATGGTCTTCTGCAACCGACTTCTGGACAGGTTCTTATCAATGGAGAAAAACCTTCTCCTAAAACAAAAAAGGTTGTCTCTTATCTACCAGACACAACTTACCTTGGTGATAATATGAAAATTAAAGAAGTATTTGCTATGTTCAAAGACTTCTATTCTGACTTTGACGAAGAAAAGGCCAACCACCTTTTAGAAGATCTCAATTTAGACGAAAAAAGTCGTTTGAAGAATCTTTCAAAAGGTAATAAAGAAAAGGTTCAATTAATCCTAGTTATGAGTCGAAAGGCTGATCTCTACGTTCTTGATGAACCAATTGGTGGTGTGGATCCAGCAGCCAGAGACTATATTTTGAAGACTATCATTCAAAATCGTTCAGAGAACTCTTCTGTCTTGATCTCTACCCACTTGATCTCTGATATCGAAGATATTCTTGATGATGTCATCTTTATCAAAGATGGGGAAATCTTGTTACAGGAAGATGCTAATGAGCTTCGCAGAAAACACGACAACTCTATTGACCATATCTTCCGTGATCAGTTTAGAATTTAAAGGAGAGATTTATGTTTGGGAAATTATTAAAATATGAATTTAAAGCGGCCGGAAAATTATATGGCGTCTTGTTCTTGATTCTGGCTATTGTCTCATCAATATTTGGTCTGATGCTGTCTAACAGTATATCTAGTGGAATTACGTCAGATGATGCTGTTTCAGCAGTTTATTCTTTCTTTACTATTGTATTCTTTTCAACCTGTACAGCACTTGTTATTTCTAACCTAGTCATTACCATTAGACGTTTCTATCAAAATATTTTTGGTCGCGAAGCATACCTGACTTGGACACTGCCCGCAAATGCCCATCAAGTCATCCTTTCAAAAATGACAATGGCAACTATTTGGTATATCGCGAGTGTCTTGGGAATTTTCCTAAGCATCATCTGGATGGCTTTTCTTGTAGCTCTTGGTTCAGGGGTTGATGTCCTCAATAAAATTGGTCTTCTTCTTTCCTACATTCCATTGATTCCTACTCTTCAAATAGCCTTCTATTTGCTTTTAGGTTCGATTTCTTTTGTATTATTCCTATACTTGTCTATTTCCATTGGACAGCTTTTCCAAAATCACCGCATTCTAATGTCCTTTGTAGCTGCCTTTGTTCTATGGATTATAATAGGAGTACTGAATCGTCAGCTTTATTTCACAAATCCTTTCATCTACGCAATTACCTATGCACAATATGTTGGTTCTTATTCCCAACCGTCTATTCAGTTTTCATTCCTGTCTGCTTATACTTATGAGATTATTAAACTTCTTTTTTTCTATT
>NZ_KQ969106.1:359735-364315 GCF_001578795.1 Streptococcus gordonii | reverse complement strand
TCTTTTCTACTCTAGTTTTCAAGGGCGCTTATTCATGTTACAATAAGACTGTATATTATTTTATTTAAAGGAGTTGCTTTCATGCAAAAAGAAATCAAAGCTTCTGTTACGTCCTCACTAATCTGGGTTATTTTGGGGAGCCTTGGCCTGCTATTTCTGCTTTTTAATCTACCATCTGCTCTCCAAAAGAATGACACTGTTGGAGTTGTATTCACTGGAATCTTTGGAATTATTCTTTTGGGAATCGTTATTGCTTTTGGCCACTTGGCTATAAAAGCACCACAAAAAATCCGAGAAAAATACCAAAGCATTTACGAACGCTACCCTGAGCTCACAGACCAGCACCAGCTCATCCAAGAAAAGGCACTCGTTAAAGATGATTTTAACTCGCTTTATCTCTACCGAGACGCTCTCTTTCTCGTTAAAAAGAGACTTATTATGCCTGTTTACTTAAATGAAATTGAGTCCATCACTTTAAAGATCGAGTGGGTTCATGCTGGCAATGTAAAAACAAAAAATTTCTTCCTTTATACAAAGAATGGGAAAGAGCAGCAAAAGATTGGTTTGGGAATCATCGATCCCAACAAATACCAACACTTGATGGCATTTTTTGAAAAAGTACTAGAATTGAAACCTGACTTAGTTTTCCAAAACGAGGTTGAAAGTAAATAATATAAAACAAGTGACCGCATCTTTTATTGACGCCGTCACTTGTTTTTTTGTATGCAAGTATTAAGTCAGACTTTTTTCAGACCACTTGAAATTCTCTTACTTAATCTTATGTTTACTCATCTTTTCTTCAAAAATGCTTGTCATAATGGTGCGCAATTCTTCTCTTTCTTTGTCAGGAAGTTCGCCTTGTTGCTTAGCGACAGCGTATAGTTCAGGATATTGCTTAGCAATTCGTTCAACGGTCTTGGTCGTCGCATGTCCTCTCACGAAGAAAGGAATCCTCTTAATCCATTCCTCAGGCACAAGTGCTAAAATCTTTTTAGTAGCTTCCTTATCGGAAATTTCTGCAGTGCTTAGCCCTTGATTGATCTGCTCCTGCTCTTTTTCTGTAAAATCTTTTAATTCCATACGCTAAATCTCCCTCTTCTATTTTCTTAATGCTAACTAAAGCACACTATTTACCCTCTACCCACTTATCGTTGTCCATGATAAAGGGATTGGCCAGACCTTCCCCTGTATAGTCCTTATATTTGGTCTGCAAATACTTATAGCAATCTTCTTTGCTAGCAAATTTAATCGCCTGATAGGGCTCTTCAAAGGTCAGCTTTTCGATAAATAAATATCCATCCTTATCTGGAACCAAGACACCTACATGACCTACAAAGAGAGAATCACCGTCAAGATTGTCGTGGACAATGACTGAAAGCATCCGTGCTTTTTCATTAAACTTGAACTGTTTGAAGTATTCCTCCATCTTCTTAGCGTGGACTTTTACATCTTGAGTCGCTTCAGTCTTGACTCTTGAGAATAGGATATTAAAATCTTCCTTATCCTTAGCATCAAAGAGCTTGCCCTTGTCAATCGAATCATTATCGATAAACAAAAGTTCGTCGTCTTTTTTCATTTGAGGAATTTCGATGCTATTTTTCAGCAAAGTATAGGTATTAATCCGACAATTTGTTCCGATAAAATCGCCCTTCTTTGCGTGCCATAGAGGATTGATTTTTTCTACATCATATTCTGTTTTAGTAAACTTAGTGAAATCACCCTTCAATCCGGTCGATCCAACAAGTCCATTGTAGTCATTGACTAAATTGATAAAGTTATCCACGCTACCTTTATCCAAATGAGCTGATAACAAACTCTTCACTTCTTCAACACTTTTTTTACTGTTTAGGTTTGAATATGTTGGTGTATTTTGGTTTGTTTTATTATTTTTCTGCGAACTAGCACATGCTGCCAGTCCAAAAGCCAAAGCCAGGCAGACGCAGGACATGATTATTTTGCTGTATTTCTTCATTCTTATTTCTCTCTAATTCTTGTCTTCTACAGACTATTTTGCCTTACAATTTTTCTGATGAGCCTTCAATTTTTTCATGGCCCAGTCATAATGGCTGGAAGTAGCACTTACAAAATAGGAACCTAGTACAGTCCCTCCGACCCATTTATAGACATTTTTTGAAAATAATTCTTCATTTGTAAATGTGTCTGCCAAGTGCAAAACATCTTGATGGGACTGATGAAAGATCTCAATCGCCTCTTTTAGAGAAGTCTTTTGATGTTTCTGCCAAAATTCCAGATTCAGCTCTCCATAAGTCTTCCAGTTATAGGGCGCAGGAAGAAAGGGCTGCTCTTGACCCTTTTGATTGGAATGCACCCAATTCAACAAGAGCTGATGCCATTCATAGAGGTGAATCAAAACATCTCTGACATTTTTATCACGTCTCCAATGGGCCTCTTTCTTCTTTTCATCCCGAGAAAAATCAAAGGGTGTATTTAACTCTTGATCAGATAATTTGGAAATGAGGGTTTGTAACTTCTCAAAGTTTTCCTTAGCAGCTAACAGCAAATCTTCTTTAGTTTTCGGTCTAGGCATAGATTTTACTCCTTTGCATATTTTCTCTGCTTATAAAGAACTACCTTACAAAAATCATCAAAAAGAAATGTTCTGAAGTAAGATAATTTCCATCTTATGAAAACAAAATTTGAATATATTATAACAGAAAGAAGGAAAGAAAGACATTTAATGCTATGGTTAGAAGCTTGTGTAAACTACAAACCCCTTTGGTAAGATGACAAGTTGCTGGCCATCAGTTTGGCAATGACTCACTAAATCAGCTGAATCTCTGTCTAAGAGATAATTCTCCTTGGACTGATTAAAAATGGCTCGGATTACTTGACGATCATGTCGCCATTCTAAAGCCAGCACATTAGGCTTGATTTCTTCTAGACTATATCTCCCATGCTGAATAATGCCCGCAACATCCTTACGAAGCTGAATCAAGTTCTTCATAAAATTGAGCATGTCATTGCTACTAGAAACCCGGTCCCAAGGCATGACCCGTCTACAATCCAGGTCCATACCTCCACCCAATTCTAGCTCAGTCCCATAATAAATACAAGGTGTTCCTCTTTGCAAAAAGAGAAAGGCGAGTGCGGATTTGACAAGCAAGATATCTCCCTTTGCAGTCGCTAAAATGCGCTCTGTATCATGCGAATCCAAGAGATTGAACATGACCTCAGAAATCTGCTGCTTGTAATACATAGACTGGCAATTCATCTCAGCTATAAATTGACTGGTCTTCTTGCTCCTGCTCAAAAAGTAGTCCTTGATACTATCGGATAGAGGATAGTTCATGACTGCGTGAAACTCATCTCCATTTAACCAAGGCAGAGAAGTATGCCAAACTTCTCCAAGAATATAAAGGTCAGGCTTTTTGGCCAAAACAGCCTTGCGGAAATCTCGCCAGAATTGATGATCAATCTCATTAGCCACGTCCAGTCGCCACGCATCAATATCAAAATGTTCAATCCAATAGGTCGCGACGCTTAAGAGATAGTCTTTCACCTCAGGATTTGCCGTATTTAACTTAGGCATATAGCTGGCAAAGGCAAAGGTATGATAAGGCAGTTCTTTGGGATTCACAAGCTTGTCATTCGTCACTGGGAACTCCTGAATGTGGAACCAGTCTTTATAAGCTGACTTTTCACCATGCTTTAGCACATCCTGACATTGAGCGGATTGATCACCCATATGATTAAAAACCGCATCCAGCATGACCTTCATGCCACGCAGATGAGCTTGCTCCACCAGTTGGCGGAAAGTTTCCTTGTCCCCAAAGTGTTGATCAATTTCAAAGTAATCAGTCGTATTGTACTTGTGATTGCTTGGAGATTCAAAGATAGGGCAAAGATAAAGTCCTGTAATCCCTAGGTCTTCCAAATAATCTAGATGGTCAATAATCCCCTGTAAATCTCCACCAAAGAAATCCGTAGTTTTAGGCTTGATTGACGAATCCCAATCTAGGGCTCCTTCTGGTGAAAGCTCGGCATTTCCATTGGCAAATCGTTCTGGGAAAATCTGATACCAGACCGTTTTTGAAACCCATTCAGGAACCTGGCAACCATCAATTTCGTGAATATAAGGGAGTTTAAAACCATTGCCTCCTAAAGCAAGGTTTTCTGCACTATTGTCAGCGAAACCTTTATCTCCATACAAGACACTTTGCCCCTCTTTATCCTCAAGCTCAAATAGATACTGGATCCTAGCAAAGTGCAGAGAGACAGCAGCTTGCCAATAATCAAATAAGGCGTCAGAAGTCACTTTGACCATCTCTTTCACATCTTCATAGGAATCCTCAAGAAAGATAAAGGAATCCCCATAGTGCAAAATGATTTTCTCTACATCTTCTTTCTTAGTCCTAATTCTGATATGCACTTAACCTTCTTTATAAAGGTAGGCATACTCCGACTCCGGTCTATGATAAATGGCTGTTAAGTCCATATTTGGTCTCCTAAACATTCTATCTTAACTTAAAAAGCAAACGTTTTCATAACATGAGTCTAGTATACTATTTTAAAAAAATGATTGCAAGCTATTGTTCAAGTTTGGGAATAGGAGGTAAAAC
>NZ_KQ969106.1:350310-359626 GCF_001578795.1 Streptococcus gordonii | reverse complement strand
CTCGACAATCCAAAAACAATTGAGAGGCTAGGACTTTTGTCCCAGCCTCTTAGTTATTCAAGTTTTAGCAAGATTCCTTACTTTTCCAAATCAAATCATCTAGCCCATTTTTACTGATAATGACTATTACCATCCTAAAATGAAAATCCTTTATTAGCTAGATGACATTAAAATCTTTCTAACTATACATCATTAGCAAAAGAATTCCTGTAGCATTTCCGAGAATATGAGAAAGTGCAGAAATCAAACAATTCCCAGACTTTTTATACATCAATGCATAGATGATACTATCAACAAAAATCATGAAAATATCGTAGCTTACAAGTCCAACGCTTCCACTAGAAATATGAGCTATTGCAAACAATAAAGAAGACAGAATGGCACAAAGCCAAAATGGTAGAATTCTCATTGACTTACCAAGAAAGAAACCTCTCCATGCAATCTCTTCCCCCAAGGCTGCGATTATTATTTGAACCATAAGGAGTGGTATTTTATCAAAGGATAACATACCATTCGTTCTTCCCAAAACATGACTAGTAAAAGCGCCCTTAAATACCATATCGCCGATAAGCAATGTTGCCACAGCGGATCCTACAGGAAACAAGACCAAAAGAATTACTCCTTGTTTTTTAAGATCATCGAAAAATGATTTAAAGCGCAAGCCCGATTCTATATGTGATTTTTTATCAAAATGTTCAAGAACAAAGAAAAAGAGAATACCAATCAGTACGGTGAGACCTGATAAAGAAAGTTCAGGTATTATCTTTGTCAAAGACAATACTGCCATTAGAAACAAACAAATGATAGTAGTATAAAAATACTTTTTACCTATTTTAGCAGAATTAGTCATAACTATATTGCTCCTTGATTTGGTAAGACGACATCTCATAGTCAACTGCAAATCTACTTTACTATACTTTAGATTTATAATCAGCTAGAGCTCTTTTCTCTTCCTCTTTGAATCCATTTGCTATTAAAGAGAATTAGATTCGTTATAATCTGATTAAGTAATCGTGGCATAATTTTTTCCAAATTGATATTCCAACGCTTATTCAGTATTATTCTTGTTCATATACCAACTTGGGATTAATCGGTTCATATCATCATACCATTCTAAAATTTCCTTAGCTTGATTTTGCATTACTGATACTTCTTCTTCTCCATAAGGAATAGCCCATGGAAGAGCTCCAACTAGGTTACTTAGAATGTAAATTGCAAGAAGTTTCCAAAATAAATCTGGAACCTTGTCATCAAAATATCCATCTATCATACCTGATGAGAAAGCGGGAGATACTTGAGCTGACCACACAATACGATTGAACTCCTCCCAAGGATCTCCAACATCAAAACGATCAAAGTCAATCACATAAATCTCTTGATCTGCTCCAATCATGAAATTTCCAATATGATAATCTCCATGTTGCAAAACTTGGGGTCTGTTCTTTAGCAGTTCACGGTTTTCATTTAAAAAATCAATGAAGACCTGCCCACTTTCATATTGGATGGGACATTCTTTATATTTGGAGATTTTATCGTCAATTTTTCGATTAAAAAAGATTTCCCAGTCTTCACATACTTCTGTAGCAGGAATACATACTACTATTTTCTCTCTTATTTAATACAAAATGTTTAAATTTTATATTTTTACTTTTCAAATAAAACCCACTTGCAATAGCTGGTCCAAGTGCACCTACTATATGTAATATTCTCCCCATAAATGTTTCTAATCCCAAGATATAAGATTGTGTAAATATGGCAAGAAGTCCCCAAGCTATATAAGTAATTCCAAATGTAAAATAAAGATAATTTTTTAAATTCTTTTTGTCAATTTCTGTCATTTTATCTTCCTTATCTTGATTATTTTTTATATATAATATTTTTTACTGCTTCTTAATTGCTATCAATTTATAACTAACTACATTTTATCATAAAAACACAAAAAAAAGCCCTACAATCAAGGCTTTTCATTATACCTTTCGTTCAAAGGTTTCTAAGCTTTTACGAGCAAAGCTACACCCTCAGCGGTTCGGACTTACCGTATCATCTGTAAAAAAGCAGTCTTTCCGAAATAAAGGAAAATCCTTCGTTTTGATATTGTTCCATTCGTAAACTGAACCTACAATATCTCCAATAATTGCCCCTAGCATGGTATTCCTCCTTATGGCATATCAGATTCGTTACACATTTCTAATGAATCACTCTTTAAAAATGGCACCACCAAATCAATCCACTCATAAGGCATGTAAGCTGATAAATAGCCGTGGTTATAGCCCTTTGCTTCATACAAAATTGTATTTGAATGTAGCTGATGAAATAATTTCGCTGATTCTTTCACACAGTTCACTTCTTTTTCACCATAGATATACAGAACCTGAGCCTTGCTAGCAGAAATCATATCTTTCAGCTTGTAAGATCCCATATAGTTTTTGTAAATGGTCACCAATGTTTTGATAGGCGTCCTTGGCAAATCCTCCAAATAATAAGCTTTTATTTCCTCTGGATAAGCCAGTTTAGGATAGAGTTTGTTCATCATGCTTAACTGAAGTTTGCAAGAGAATTTATTGAACATCAGTTTACCAAATAGAGACACTAGAAAGATGCTGATTTTAGCTAACCTTGGTTGAGGAATACAGAGGCTTCCATCTATGATGGCCTTCTCAGCAATTTCACTGTCTAAAGACAAAAGCTCCATGGCAATTTGACCACCAAGTGAAACACCACCGATTGCAAACAATTTCCCACCACAGTTTGCTTTGATATAGTCTAGAATCTCCAAAGCAGAATCTTCAGTAGAAACATAATCAAGTTGATATTCCTCGCCGTGGCCATTCAAAGTGGGTAGAATAATACGGTATTCTTTTGACAAGATTCGTGCTTGACAAAGATAATTCCACCAAGAACTGCCACCACCATGTATCAGTAAAATAGGAGGCAAATTCTTATCACCAAATTCATGGAATTTCATGTTTAAACTCCTTACTGCAGGACTTTCACTAGCTACACCCATGTTTAATCAGCTCGTACAAGCAGTGATGTCTCATCAAATAGAACAGTCTCTAACATTGATTATTTAGAATGACCACACGTTACTTTCAATAATGGATATACTGATCTAAATTTTAAAATGTTGTTTCCTTACTAATTCTATTACTCGCCAATATAGTATAAATCAAATAACCAATAAAAATGATAATAAAAATAAGATTAATTTTTAACACAAAATAGAGATTTAACAAATTTGCGAATGCATGAAATAATACACAGTATCCCACAGATTTCGTTTGACGGTAAAGAAGCCCTAAAACAAAACTTAAAAATAATGTATATATAAAAAATAAAATAAAAGGAAATCCTTGATGACTTTCTCCAACTATAAACCATAAAGGCAGATGCCATATTCCCCAAATTGATCCTACAATCAAATTAGATTGCCAATAAGTATATTTTTTATCAAGTAATGGTTGTAATATTCCTCTCCATCCTAATTCTTCATGTCCACCACCAAAAAAAATTAGTTGTATAAAGAATAATGGCATCAGATAAATTGATACTCCGTTTAATTCTAAGGAAGATACAGAAAATAGTATCAAAATTGCTAACATATGATAAATGAAATAAATACTACTATTTTCTATCTTATTAAATAAAAAATGTTTAAATTTTATATTATTACTTTTTAAATAAAAGCCACTTGCAATAGCTGGTCCAAGTGCACCAACTATATGTAATATTCTTCCTATAAATGTCTCTAATCCCAAAATATAAGATTGTGTAAATATGGCAAGAAGCCCCCAAGATATATAAGTAATTCCAAATGTAAAACAAAGATAATTTTTTAAATTCCTTTTATCTATTTCTGTCATTTTTTTCTTCCTAATCTTGATTATTTTATGAATAATATTTTTACTGCTTCTTAGTTGCCATCGATTATAACTACCTATATTCTATCATAAAAACACAAAAAAGCCTTACAATCAAGGCTTTTCACTATTCATTTCGTCAATACTTTAGTTTCGTAGATTCAGATTCGCATGATTAAAACTAGTCAATTTTCTCAATAATGTTTCCAAGTTTATCCAATACAAGACAGGAATGATCATTTAGTGGAATTATGGGAACACTAACGAGTTCTTCTGCTCTATCCTTATTAGCTTTATCATTCCAGGAATCATAATGGACACTAATTAAAAACTGACTAAAGAGTCCTAATCCATTTTTTATCTTTATCTGATGATCTGAATTATCATTAGGTGAGACATAGACTTTTTCTCCTAATAATAGGGCTCCTGCAGAAAACCCTATAACTTTTGCCCCTTTATTAAGCATATGATCGATATAATTTTTGAACTCCTGATTGACATAAGTAGCTATATATTTTTCCGTATTTCCTCCACCAATGATGATTAGATCAGCATCTAAATAGCTATCAAAATCAATCTGCTCAATGTCCAAAAAGTAAGTAATCAGTGTTTAGATTAGGAAATTGACTTTGGAAAACTTCCGTGTACTTTTTCATATAGGGTTGCCAATTATCTCGAAAAACTGTAAAAATAACAATTCTTTCAATCTTGCTTGATAATATAATTTTATCAACAATGCTATATTTCGTTATTGGGGGATTCCCACCCATCAAAAAAATTTGTTTTTTCAAGTTAACACACTTTCTAAAGATACATAAAGTTTAACAAGTTTATTCACGTTTCTAAATTATAATTTTTTCTTAAAATGAATAATTCTATTTGCCTCCTGAAATCCAATATTGAGATGAAATCTTATAGAATCCGTATTCGTTAAAGTACAGTCACTTGCAAATTCCTTACATCCTTTATTTTTCGCCCATTCCTCACATTTTGTACAGAGATTTTTAGCAATATCCTTTAAACGATATTCCTCGTCGACAATAATCCCTTCTAAGAATCCAACAGGACTATATTTACAACCTTCAACATAATCAAATCTGAGTGAACATAGTGCTAGACCTACAATTGTGTCACCTTCAACTTCAGTAAAGATTGCAGTATTTTTGCCATTCGTATATTTTTTTACTTCATCAAAAGCTTCTTTATCGGTCAATTGGGGCCATAATTGTTTTATTAATTTAGCCGTTTTTATAGAACCTTTTGTTATTCCATCCATATTGATGTTCCTCCGCAAATTACAAGCAAATGTTTCGAATCATGCTGTTACTTTGTTGTTCATTGATTGATACCAATACCATCCCCTTCTACTTTTCGACTGTCTCAGATCGGAAGAGCAGAGCTACACACTCGACGTGATGCGTTTGTGGAAACAAATCTACAGGCTGGACTTTCTTCAACTCATATCCTAACTCTTGGTAGAGTTTGATATCACGCGCCATAGTTGCCACATTACATGAAATATAAGCGATGCGGTCTGCTCCTGTTTGGCTACTTGCTTTGATGAAGCTTTCTGTGAGGCCTTTTCTTGGTGGATCCACTAGAATAAGACTTGGTTGAATCCCATCTTTAAGCCAATTTTTCATGGCATTTTCAGCTGTATCACAGACATAGTGGGCATTTGCGATATTATTTAATGCAGCATTCTTCTGGCTATTCTCCACTGCTTCTGGAATCACTTCAACACCGTAGACTTCTTTGACATGCTTCGCAACGGACAATCCAATCGTTCCAATCCCTGAGTAGGCATCGATCACCACATCATCTGCTTTTAATCCTGCAAAATCAATAGCTGTTTGATAAAGTTTTTCAGCCATTTCAGTATTTACTTGATAAAAGGCTGGGCCAGCGATTTGGAAGTCATTTCCCAACATCTTGTCGGTAATATAGTCTTGACCATATAGGGTCTTCCACTCCTTACCAAAAATAGCATTGGTGTTCTGGTCGTTGATATTTTGCATGACAGACACAATCTCTGGGAACTGCTTGATAAGTTGTTCAATCAACTGCTCCACTCGGAAAACTTTAGGACGTGTAGTCACTAAGATAACCATGATTTGTCCTGAATAGTGGCCTCGTCGCACAACGAGGTTGCGAATCAAGCCAGACTGTTCCTTTTCATCATAAGGTTTCAAATCAAAACGACGGAGCAAGTCGCGTAGGGCTACTACTACCTCGTCAATCACAGGATCTTGGATAAAGAAATCTTCCAGTGACATGAGGTCATGGGAATTCTTACGGAAAAAGCCAGTTTCCAGGACACCATTCACCCGACGAACGGGCACCTGAGCCTTATTGCGATACTTGACAGGATTTTCCATACCAAGCGTTTCAGAAACCTCTACATCGGTAATGCCAGCAATCTTGTAGAGACTGTCTTTGACTTGTTTGGTTTTAAACTTGAGCTGCTCTGGATAAGCAAGATGCCCCAAATCAGCAATACCTGAGCGTAGATAAGCTAGGTCCAGGTCTTGGTTACGATGTGGAGAATGTGTAAGGTATTCTTCAACTTTCCCGTAGCCAATCTTTTTATTGACTTTGAGGACTCGCATGAGGATTTTCTCAGTTGGTAGAGCATTTTCTACAAAGAAAACCAAACCATCAACCTTAGCAACACCAGCACCTTCATGGGTCAAATCAACAATTTCAACTTCTACAATATCATTTTTCTTTAACATATTTTTCACTTTCTGCTTCATCGCTCTGCCATTTTCCAAAAAGAAAAGGTAGAAACTTGTCCTACCTTCCATTATATCATAGTTATCTATCTCAAGCCCATTTGCTGTAATTTGGCCTTATAGGCTTCAAAGTCGATCAGGAGACCTTGGCCACCGTACATGTCATAGGCATCTTGCCAGTCGCCTAAGTCAGGGATGGTGACACGTTCAACTCCACCAGCTGCCCCACTCAAGAGAGACCAGCTATTGGTCAAAGGGAATGTGTAAGGTAGATTTGTAGAGGTCATTGCATAGACCTTACCCAAAGCCTCTGAGCCTGAAAAGAGTTTCATTGGATTTTTGGATTGCTGGATCACGGCTGTCAATACTTCCTGCTGGCGACGGGTCCGACCAAAGTCACCTTCGTCGTCCTTACGAAAACGCGCATAGTTAAGCAAGGTTCTGCCATCCATCCGTTGCGGACCGACTTTAATCGTTTGATTGGGAACCACGCCATCCTTCATATTGAGATCATCTGGGACTTCTACTTCCGTTACAGGCTGGCCATCAATCGTTGAAAATTGAGCATTCATAGCAACGCCTTCTGGAAAGAGCGTGTCAATAGCTGTCGCAAAGGTTGAAAAGTCTACCAGAGCATAGTATTTGATATTGATATCAAAATTATCCTTGAGCATTTCACGCACCAATTCTGCCCCCTGGTGGTTATTTTGCTCACCAATTGTATAGGCTGAGTTGAGCTTCTGATCATACTCACCAGGCTGACTGACACCTTCAATATTAACGAGAGTATCCCGCATAAAGCTGACTAATTTCAGTTTCTTATCTTTGCCACCAACATTGAGAACCATGATAGTATCAGTTCTCGTTTCATCAGAAGTCTGCCCAACACGACCATCTGTCCCTAAAATAAGGATATTGGTTCCGTTTGGACTATCTTCACCATGAAAGACTTCAGCTGTCGGTTTGTTTTCAGCTGGTACTGACCAGACTCCTTTGATAAACATGACAAGCATTCCAGCCAATACGAGAACGATAAAAGTAAGCAACCATTTCAAGACACGACCAAAGGTCCATTTTTTCTTGCGTTTTTTGGGTTTCTTTTCCTCTCCCTCGGGACCTGAGTCAGTCTGAATCGGCTTTTCTATTCGCCGTTTTTTAGGCTTCTCAGCTTTTTCAAACTGTTGCCGATCCTTTCTGCGGTTTGTTCTATTTGGGTAAACAGGTAAAGAGTCTTCCAACTTGTCAGAAACAGGCTTTTCCTCTTCTCTGTAGCTAGGCTCAAAAATTTCTCCCTGAGCCTTACGCATCAGATAGTTATATTCTTCCTGTTCCCGCTCGTTTAAGTAATGAAAGTTTTTATATAAATAATCTAAACGTAATTGTTCATGATGGCTCAGATTGTCTTGTTGTTTCGCCATATTTCCCCCAACATTTATGCAATAAGATGGACACTATACTGTCCTAAAATTTTATAAGTAATTCCGATGGCTGTTAATTCTTCCAGAGCAAATTGGAGCAGAGACTCCTGTTCACCATTGACATCAATGATAAAGAAATATTCTCCCAGTGCTGTTTTTAGAGGTCGACTTTCAATCTTGGTCAAGTCAATCCCTCGCCAAGCAAAGACAGACAAGGCCTTATAGAGAGCACCTGGTAGATTATCCGGCAAGGTCAAGCCCAAGGTCTTTTTGGGAGCAAGTTTTTCTAAAGCGAACTCCAGTCTCTTACAGCCTAAAACCCAAAAACGTGTGAAATTTTCACTCATTTCTTGGATATCTCTTGCCACAAGTTGCAAGCCATACTCCTCAGCAGCCGTTTCTGGTGCTATAGCAGCATAAGGCTCCTCTGGATGTTCTGCCACTAGACGCGCTGCTGCTGCCGTACTGGCGGTTATTTCCAGCTTAGCATTTGGATAATGCTCCAGAATATAAATCTTAGACTGAGCAAGAGCTTGTGGGTGAGAAAAGATTGTCTCTATCGGTCCATCAGTCTGACAAGCTAGGAGCTGCTGCTTAATTGGTTGAATCAACTCTGCTACAGCTTGAATCTGCGCCTGATGAAAAAGATAATCCAAAGTCTCGTGAACACTGCCCTCAATCGAATTTTCAACTGGAACAATGGATAGATCTACCTGACCTCTTTCATAAGCCTTGATGACTTCTGTGATGTTTGGATAGGGCTCTAAATGTGCTTCTGGAAAAGCCTTCTGAGCCACTTGATGAGAAAAAGAGCCCTTGGGCCCAAGATAGCCTACAAGCATCGAATCATCTCCGCAATTTCTTCTGGTGTTTTTCCTTCCACATCAATAATATGCGTGGCAACTTCTTCGTAGAGAGGCAAACGCTCTTCAAATATTTCCTTAAATTCTGCTCGTGTGTTGTTTAAATAGAGTGGGCGCTGCATGGCAAGATCATTCTCAATGCGCTGATACAGAGTATCAAAATCCACTCGTAGATAAATATTGTATGGATTCTTTTCAAGCAGTTCTCGGTTATGTGGATTGACCACAATTCCTCCACCTGGAGAGATGATTTCCGCCTGATTTGCTAATAAACTCTCCAAGGTAGTAGCCTCGATCTTTCGGAATGCCTCTTCACCTTCCTGAGCAAAGAAGTCATTAATAGACATCCCAATCTGATTAACAATCAGCTCGTCCATATCGTGAAAATTGGGATCCAGAAGGCGACCGACAGTAGTCTTGCCTGCCCCCATAAAACCTAA
>NZ_KQ969106.1:334402-350088 GCF_001578795.1 Streptococcus gordonii | reverse complement strand
TCACTTAACAATCCCTCCAAATAGAGCAAAAAAGTCCGGATAGCTGGTATTGATTGCTTCTGCCCTCTCAAGCTCCACGTTTCCATCTTTTACTAAAAGTGCAGCAATGGCGGTCATCATACCAATTCGATGATCTCCACATGTATGAACGGAAGCTCCTTTCAAAGGTGTTTTCCCTTGGATAATCATTCCATCCGCTGTCGGCTGGATGTCCGCTCCCATACTATTGAGTGCATCAGCCACAACCTGGATGCGGTCCGTTTCTTTAACTTTCAACTCCTCAGCATCTCGGATCAGGGTTTGCCCCTCAGCTTGTGTCGCTAGCAAAGCAATAATAGGCAACTCATCGATTAAGCGAGGAATTAGTTCCCCACTGATTTCTGTTCCATGCAAGTCCGAGCTTTCAACAGTGATGGTTGCCGACTTGGCTACTTCATCAACCTCAGACACTGATAACTTGCCTCCCATGGCTTGGATCACATCTAAGATGCCTGTCCGAGTCTCATTGATACCGACATTGGTTAGAGTAATTTTAGAGTTTGGAACAATCAGACCGGCTACCAGCCAGAAAGCTGCACTAGAAATATCTCCAGGAACAACAACTTCCTGAGCTTGCAGTTCTTGTTTACCAGCTACTCGGATCTCTTTGCCGTCAACTTTTAGCTGACCGCCAAATTGTAAGAGCATATCTTCCGTATGGTTTCGTGTCAGGTCTTTTTCGATAATCAGTGACTCGCCCTGCGCTTGCAGAGCTGCAAAAATGAGGGCTGACTTAACCTGAGCTGAAGCAATAGGCAATTGATACTGAATGGGTTTTAGGTTTGGATTGCCATGAATGGTCAAAGGAGGTAAATCGCGATCTGTTTGGCCAGCAATCTCAACTCCCATCTGTCTCAAAGGCAGGCTGATACGATCCATGGGTCTCTTGGACAAGCTATCATCTCCCACCATCTGAGCAGAAAAGTTCTGACCAGCTAAAACACCAGCAATCAAGCGCATAGAGGTGCCTGAATTCCCCATATCAAGCGGACGTTGAGGTTCCTGTAAACCATCAAAGCCACAGCCATGGATTTCAACAAGATCTCCCTTATCCTCAATTTTAACGCCCATCTCTCGGAACACCTGCATAGTTGAGAGGACATCCTCTCCACGCAAAATATCATGAACTTTGGTGACACCCTTGGCCAAGCTCCCAAAAATAATGGAGCGATGGCTGATAGACTTATCACCTGGCACACGCAAACTTCCTCTTAAACCTTTTGCATTTGTCCTTAGTTTCATAGAATACCTCGCACAATTGTTTCCTTTCATTTTAACACAAATAGAGCAGGATAACAAATGAAGATCAGCCTTTTCTAAAGACAAAAAGAGAGTGGGACAGAAATCGGTAATTCGTTAGAATTCGATTTCGTCGTCCCACCTCCGCACAGTTGAGTAGGGCTGTAAAAGCTGATGAAATCAGCGTAGTAGAGCCCACTCAACCACTGCGTCTTGCTCGACAATCCAAAGACAATTGAGAGGCTAGGACTTTTGTCCCAGCCTCTATAGGATTAGGTCCTTTTTTGAATGATTAAATATGCTCTGAAAACTTATCTTGAATAAATTGCGCCGAACGAGCTAATTTAGCTTCTTCCTCTTCTGTCAAAGTCAATTGCAACTGTTCGATAATGCCTGAACGACCAACAAGAGCAGGATAACTTAGATAAGTATCAAGCGGTGCATAGTAATTTGTCACAGGCAGTTCTTCATGGGCATCTGAAACGACAGCCAAAGCCAGACGGATAGCTGCACTAGCAATCCCGTAGGAAGTGTACTTTTTCCCGTAAAAGACGGTGTGACCACCCCTCATTGCTTCTGTAGCAATTTCTTCTAAAACTTCTTCTGAAGTCAGCTTGCTAATAGGCTGCCCCTTAACCCGAACCTGGCTCCAAGCGGTAAACTGGGAATTTCCGTGCTCCCCCAGATTATAGCCGTAAACGCTGCGAGGATCAACTCCAAACCGGACTCCAATTGCCCGCTTCATTCTTGCAGTATCCAGCAAGGTACCAGTCCCAATCACTCTTTCTTTCGGAAGGCCTGTATAGTGCTGGTATAGGCTGGTCACAACATCAACTGGGTTTGTGATGGCAATCAAAATCCCTTTAAAGCCTACTTCCTTGATTTTTTTGGAAACTTCAATCACCTCTTTTGAAGTGAAAGGCAACTCTGCAAATCGGTCAGCATTTGAATTGTCTTGTAATTTAATATTTCCTAAGGCTGAAATAATAACATCAGCATCCGCTAAGGCTTCATAAGAATTAACTGTGATATTAGCATGATGATTGAGATTGGCTGCAGCATCTTGAAAGTCTAATGCATCAGCCTTGACCTTAGCTTCATTGGTATCAATCAACACATAATCATCAAAAGCTCCTTGAGCAATCAAACCATGAGCAACCGCAGCTCCAACATTTCCCATTCCAATAATAGCAACTTTTCGTGACATAGAAATTCCTCCCATTTCCCTTTCGTTATGATTCATTATACTCAGAAAGCATCAAAAAGCAAGTCTTTGAAGCAAAAAGCCTGTTGACTCAAAAGAGAAAACAGACTGTCAGCTTTTATTTCATCAAATCTTGAATTGGCTCAAAGACAATACGTTCAATATCAGACAAGTAAACAGAAAGTTGTTGTTGCTTCGTGAAGAACTCAGTCACAATCGCATTGGCTTGAATCTTTTCTCCAAATGACTTCATTTCTTCTTGCAACTCTGGTGTCGGCATTTGTCCTGTCTGCATTAATTGCTGGATTTTTCCTTGGAAAGCAATATAATCATCAAAAAGAGACTTGGCTTCACTATCTGCATCAATAGCTGCCTTGCTCTCCAAAACCGCCTTGTACTCAGGTAGCTCACGGAAAGTACGGTTGAGTTCATTAGCTAAATCATAAATATTTGACATAGTATTTCTCCATTTCTTTAATTTAAAAATACCTGATATCTTGTATTTTCTCTTACTATTTTAGCAGATTTTTCTAAATCTTGACGATTTTTAAAGGTGATTTGTAGAATACCGTGGGTATCCTCTCTATTTTCCTCATTAATTCTAATATTGACGACAGAGATCCCTCTCAGTAGTTCTAGAACGCTAAGAATGGCTCCTTCTTCATCAGGCACCTCGACAAAAAGATCGTAAAAGCTATCCACACCAGCTCGTTTATGAATTTCCATCTGCTTGCGACTCTGCCGTCCTCGATCGAAAAATTCCCAGATTGCCGTCTCGTCCTTAGCCTCAATCGCTGTGGCTACCTTGTCTAGCTGGTTTTTAAAATCTTCCAACCGCTCCAAGATGGCTTGAGGATTGGTCAAGAGGATAGAGGTCCACATACCCGGCTCACTCTCTGCAATCCGCGTCATATCTCGAAAACCACCAGCTGCAAAAGACTGGGTCAGCTCATGCTCTTGGCTATAAGCTGCCGTTTGCTCCATAAGGCTTGAGGCTAAAATATGCGGAAAATGACTGATTTGACTAGTCACTCGGTCGTGCTCTACAGGATCTACCTGAATAAAGCGGGCATGAAGACCACTCAGCAAGTCCTTCATTTCCTCAAGAGTACCAGGCTTGGTCAGGTTAGAGGGGGTGAAGATATAATAGGCATTTTCAAAGAGGGTGACATGGGCTGCCTTGGCTCCAGTCTTGTGACTTCCGGCCATCGGATGAGCTCCGACAAAGCGGACGGGCTTATTCTGCAGATACTTTTCTGCAGCTGCTACAATCTCTGCCTTGGTCGATCCAGCATCAGAGATGATAACATTTTCCTTCAGGTCCAGCTCCGCTAGCTCCTTGATAAATGCTATGGTCTGCTTGATGGGCACAGCCAGAATAATCACATCAGCCAATGGAGCAAAGGCGGCAAAATCATCCGTTACCCGGTCTACCATTCCACGTTCCAAGGCGACTCTGCGCGATTCTTCACTGCGATTATAGCCAAGAATCTCAATCTCAGGATGAGCTCGCCTGATGCCCAGAGCCAAGGAAGCTCCAATCAGTCCCAGACCCGCGATATAGACTGTTTTTCTCTCCATGCCCTTCTCCTTACTTCTAAAAGTTCTTGACAAATTTCCGATGGCGGGCTACTGCGTCTTTCAGTTCTTCCAGATTGTCCGAAGAGAATTTCTCCAGAACTTCGGTGGCTAAAACAGTCGCCACCACGCTTTCCATAACAACACCTGCTGCTGGCAGAGCCGTAGGATCACTCCGCTCCACTGTTGCCTTATAGGGCTCGTGGGTCACAATATCCACACTCATCAGTGGCTTGTAAAGGGTTGGAATGGGCTTCATAACACCGCGCACAACGATTGGCTGACCATTGGTCATACCGCCCTCAAAGCCACCTAGATTATTGGTCCTGCGAGTGAAGCCATCTTCCTCAGACCAGAGGATTTCATCCATGACTTGACTACCTTTGAGACGGCCAGCTTCAAAGCCCACACCAAACTCGACTCCCTTAAAAGCGTTGATGGACACGACTCCTTGAGCAATCTTGGCATCCAGCTTCTTGCCCCATTGGACATAGGAGCCCAGACCAACTGGCACACCGCCAACGACAGTCTCAATGACACCACCGATGGTATCCCCATCATTCTTAATCTGGTCAATGTAGGCCTTGATCTCTTCTTCACGCTCAGGATTGACAATAGAAACCTCCGACTGGGCAGCTCTTTCCTTGATTTCTGCTACAGTTAGATTATTCGGTACATCAATATCAATGCCACCAAAGGTTACGATATGGCTAGCTACCTCTACACCGATTTCTTCCAGCAAGCGCTTGGCTACTGCTCCGACTGCTACTCGCATAGTCGTTTCACGGGCAGAAGAACGCTCTAGGGAATTCCGCAAATCGTCAAAGCGGTATTTCATACCACCGACCAAGTCCGCATGACCAGGGCGTGGTTTGGTAATCTTACGTAGCCCTTTTTTCTTTTCATCCACATCAGCCACACTCATGATCTCCAACCACTTCTGATGATCGAGATTTGTGACATTGAGAGTGATTCGGACCGCCCATGGTCAGTCCATCGCCGAACCCCGGACGTAATCTCAACTTGGTCGCTCTCAATCTTCATGCGGGCACCACGACCGTACCCACCCTGACGGCGCTTGAGCTCAGCATTGATATAGTCAGCGGTCAAAGAAAGACCAGCCGGCACTCCCTCAATAATAGCTGTCAGACGTGGTCCGTGGGATTCTCCTGCTGTTAAGTATCTCATACATTTCTCCTATTCTGGTATGGAAAATCTGGGCAGTCAGTCTATTTATTATCCAAACTGTCCAATCGTCTCAGGTTCCATCAGACTCTCATTTCTTTAGAAATTCTTTCATCTCTTCCAGCGGAATCTGGTGAATACTAGCCGACCCTAGCTCGGGCACCAGTACTAGCTTGATAGAGTGGCCTCTAGCCTTCTTATCATGGGTCAGTGCTTGATAAAGAGCATTCTCATCCCAAGGCTGGTAATCCTCCGGCAAGCCAAACTTCTGACACATATGGATGATGTCTTCAGTAATCCCAGCTGGCATAAGGCCTTGCTTTTCAGCGACACGAGAAACCTGTACCATGCCAATTGCAACAGCTTCACCGTGCATGACCTGACCATAGCCCGCTGTTGCTTCAATGGCGTGACCAATGGTATGGCCGAAGTTCAGATAGAGGCGGACGCCATTATCCAGCTCGTCCTCAACCACAATCTTACGCTTGACATCGCAAGAATGGTAGATGATGCTCTCTGCATGCTCCAAAATCGACTCAGGGCTGCCATCCATTTCTGAGAGCTCATCCCAGAGTTCCTTATCCTCAATCAAGCCGTACTTGACCACCTCGCCCATACCTTCAATCAGTTCACGTTGCCCTAAAGTCTGCAAAACTTGAGGGTCAATCAGAACTCCGTCAGGCTGGGTAAAAGTCCCGACCATATTCTTGGCCCAAGGCGTATTGACACCTGTCTTACCACCAATAGAAGAATCCACTTGAGCTGTCAGACTGGTCGGAATCTGCACGAAATGAATGCCTCGCATGTAGGTCGAAGCAACAAAACCTGCCAAATCACCAACAACTCCACCACCCAAGGCCACGATACCATCGCTACGAGTCAGACCGACTTTTGCTAAAAATTCATAGGCTTTATTAACAGTTATTAGATTTTTACTAGCTTCACCTTCAAGAAAATCAAAGGTAAAGACCTTAAAACCAGCAGCTTCCA
The DNA here is from genome assembly GCF_001578795.1 of Streptococcus gordonii. GTDB lineage: Bacteria > Bacillota > Bacilli > Lactobacillales > Streptococcaceae > Streptococcus > Streptococcus gordonii_A. The sequence goes on along the minus strand of NZ_KQ969106.1, from coordinate 343,853 downwards.
AACTCAATTTAACCTTCTCTGCGTAGAGTCTAGCAACCCGATTATCGGTTATAATTACTAGTTTCTGAGGCTGCCAAAGCTGACTCAGCCAATTTCCAGCCTGAGATAAAGCCCCATTTTCGATGATGATATCATAGGGATGATGAGGAAGATTTACATTCAGTTTCATAAGCGCCTCCTTTATATATGAAAATGGACACCCAAAGCCTACAAAGTCCAAGAATGTCCCACACTATCTACTATAAACTATATTTCCAATTTTTCTAACAAGGCTTTTTTGATTTCTTCAGATGGCATCTTTTTACCTGTCATTAGTTCAAATGCTTTTTCTGCTTGATAGAGCAACATACCCAGACCATTTACAGTCTGCAGTCCTTGTTCTCTAGCCAAGCGCAGAAATGGTGTCTCAGCCGGACAATAGGCCATATCGGCCACCAGCAGTCCCTTAGGAAAAGCAAAATCGCTTGGAATAGGTAGTGATTTTCCATCCATACCCAGGCCTGTCGCATTGATAAATAAATCTGATTGATTGACAGCATCAGTAAGAGCCGCTAGATCTTCAACAGCCAGTAATTGAATGGGATGACCCAGACGACGAGACAGCTGTTCTATTTTCTCTTGATGTACTGCCAATCTATCTCTAAGGTCAAAAACACAGACTTTTTCCACTCCATCCAGCACAGCTTGACCAATAATAGCGGAAGCCGCACCTCCAGCGCCAAGAATTGTCAGATTTTTTCCTTTGATATGAAAGTTAGACAAACTTCTGAAAAAACCAAGCCCATCCGTATTATATCCGATAAGTCGACCATTTTGATTGACTACTGTATTGACCGCGCCAATAAGCAGGGCTGATTCATCAAGCTCGTCAAGATAAGTAATTACCTCTTGCTTATAGGGCATAGAAATATTGGCTCCCAACATCTGATGAAGCCGAATGTTTTCAACGGCCTGTTCCAGATTTTCCCTGTCCACCTCAAAAGCCAGATAAACCGCATTGGTATCTGTAAGGTCATTAGCCATATTATGAATAAAGGGCGAAATACTGTGCTTGATTGGCTTAGCTATGACAGCAGCCAAACGAGTGTGTCCATCAATTTTCATTTAAAATATCCCGGATTTTTTTCATGTTGTTCAAAGAAATCTGACCTGGTGCTGTTGCTTCGTCTAAACTAGCAAAAGACCAAGAAGAACCCGTCAAATCAGATGCAATTCGTGAGATGCGTCCAACCCTTCCCATAGAAATGGTTACATATTCCTGCTCAGGATTTAAAGTCTTAAAGCCACGAGTATAATTCATCAAGTCCAAAACATCCTGGCCACTATTAGCCATCACTGATACTTTGACAGCCTTAGGTGTTAAGCTAGTCAGCTCGGACAAGATTTCCATCATATTTTCAGGGGTTTCCTCAAAGTTATGATAACTCAAGACCAGGTTTGGAAATTCCAGCATTTCATCGATTTTGTCCTTGTGGGAGAAATACTCAAAGTCCACATAATCTGGTTGATAAAGCTGGGTTACCTTTTTTATCATTTCCACATACTCGTCATCAGATAGCTGAATATGACCACCTTCATCCTTGGTCCGAAGTGTAAAAATCAGTTCGCGACCAGCAAATTTTTCAAAAATAGCTGGTGCAACCTTTAAGATTTCTTCTTTTTCCAAGAAATCTGCTCTCCACTCGATCAAATCCGCATCCACAAAACGTTGCGCGTCGATCTGTTGAGCTTCTTCTAAATTTCTAGGGGTGACAGAGACAACTAACTTCATTCTTCTACCTTAATCGTAAAAACCTTTAAGTAATTACTACTTTCGTCTTTCTTATTATAACTAAAGTCTGCTGGCAAACCATATTCTTTGATATAACGATGGTGCTTTCCTGCAAAACCTTTTTCAATTTCTTTCTTAAATTTAGCACGCGACACATTGGACGCATTGGTACTGGCAATCAGTATTCCTTTTGGATTTAAAATTTCCAGTGATTCTTTGATAAGTTTATGGTAATCTTTCGCGACAGAAAAAGTCTGCTTTTTATTACGGGCAAAGCTTGGTGGATCTAGCACTATGACATCATAGCTGAGACCATGTCGCTTGGCATATTTGAAATAATCAAAAACATCCATAACCACAAACTTATGATTGTCCAAAGTCAAACCATTGGCTTGAAAATGAGCTTCGGACAACTCCCGACTACGTTTTGCCAAATCAACTGAGGTCGTCTGGCTAGCACCTCCCATAGCAGCTGCAACAGAAAAAGCAGCTGTGTAGGAAAACATATTTAACAAGCTTTTGCCAGTGGCCAAACCGTCAACAAGACTGGCCCGAACATCATGTTGATCTAGAAAAATCCCAGTCATAAGACCATCATTTAGAAATACTTGATAAGCCACACCATTTTCTAAAACCGTAAAGACCTCTGGCGCTTCAGCTCCATATACGTGGGCTGACTCGTAGTCCAGCCCCTTAAAACGAATTTTTTCATAAGCTCCCATTAACTCTGGAAAGACTTCTTGAAAAGCTTGAAGGATTTCTTCCTTTAAAGAAAAGACAAAAGGATTGTACCAAGAAAAGAGAGCATAGTCTCCGTACTGGTCAACAGTCAATCCTGCAAAACCGTCGCCTTCTTGATTAAAAAGGCGGTATGCAGTTATATCCTCTGCCAGACGATAGACACGCCGTTTTCCCTTGGCTTTCTCCAATAAGGAAATAAAAAAATCTCTATCAAAATCTACTTTTTGCTTAGAAACGAGCCAACCAAGTCCCTTGTTCTGCTTTGAGATATAACCACATCCCAGAAACTTTCCTTGGCTTGATACCAGCTCCACAGCTTGATGATCAAAAGATAGCTCTGGAAAGTCTTCTTTTTCTAAAAGCAGGGCACCCTGCCGAATTTTTTCTTCCTTATAACGAGAAACCGTAAGCTTTTTCATATTCTAAATTATATCAAATATTGAGAAATATTTCAAAAAAATTACGTAAAGCAGGCCCTTAGTAACATTAGCTCCCTCTATCTTCTACTTCTTTTACCTCTTAACCAGCTCACCTCAGAAAATTATGACTAACTGTTAATTTAGGCAAAGCTTATACTTTTCGTTCACCCTATAAAACAAAATGTGATATACTTAATACGATACAGAAAAATTTAGGAAATAAGACAAGGAAGTACTTTTGTGAAAAAAATGACTAGGAAATTACTCAATTTCATGAGTACCAGACTAGGTTTTGTCTTGACCTTGCTTTGCTTCTACTGGTTAAAAACCATGTGGGCATACACTGTCGACTTTAATTTGGATATCCAAGGATTTTATCAGGCCTTCTTAGCCTTTGTAAATCCTATCCCCTTAGGCCTATTATTTATCGGCTTAGCACTTTATTTCAAAAGAAGCGCCATATTCTATGGATTTTCAATTTTTATTTATATTTTGCTCTTTATCTGGCTGTTTTCAAATGCCGTCTACTATCGCGAATTTAGTGACTTTGTAACCGTCAATACCATGATGGCTTCCAGCAGTGTTTCTGCTGGTTTGGGTGAAGCTGCCCTCGGCCTATTTAGACCATGGGATATCATCTATCTGATTGATTTTCCTATCCTGGGCTACCTCATGTATAAAAAGTTCATCAGGGTTGACCATCGTCCATTTAATAAGAGAGCTAGCTTTGCCATCACAGCACTTTCTACTATGCTCTTTACAGCCAATCTCTTTTTGGCGGAAATTGACCGTCCTCAACTCCTGACCCGTGGTTTCTCAAACTACTATGTCGTTCGGGCACTAGGACTTCCAGCCTTTCTAGGCTACAGCGGAAATCAAACCTATCAAGCCAACAAAGAGCGCTCCAAAGCCTCTGCTGAAGATTTGAAACCTGTAGAAGAATACATTCAAAGCCATTATGCAGAACCCAACAAAGACTATTTTGGTATTGCCAAAGGTCGCAATGTTATCTATGTCCATCTAGAAAGCTTCCAGCAGTTCCTGATCGACTATAAGCTACAGGCAGATGGAAAAGCGTACGAGGTGACACCTTTTCTCAACTCCCTCTACCACTCCAATTCGACTCTAGCTTTCTCAAATGTCTTCAATCAGGTTAAGGCTGGTAAGACTTCTGATGCTGAAACCATGATTGAAACTGGGCTCTTCGGTCTCAACCAAGGCTCCTTCATGGTTAACTACGGTGGTACCAATACCCAGCAAGCTGCACCTTTTATTCTTTCCAAAAACGGCGACTATACTTCTGCTGTTTTCCATGGTAATGCTGGAAGCTTCTGGAACCGCAATACAGCCTATAAACAATGGGGTTATAACTATTTCTTCGATGCATCTTACTTTACTAAGCAGGACGACACCAACTCCTTCCAGTACGGCTTAAATGACAAGATTATGCTGAAAGATTCCATCAAATACCTGGAGCGCCTACAGCAGCCTTTCTATGTTAAATACATTACGGTTTCCAACCACTATCCTTACACGACTAGCTTGATTGGTGACGAGATCGGCTTCCCGCTGGCTAAGACAAAGGATGAGACCATCAATGGCTACTTTGCTACTGCCAACTATTTAGATTCTTCTGTTAAGGCCTTGTTTGATTATCTCAAAAAATCCGGCCTCTATGATAACTCTATTATCGTTCTCTACGGAGACCATTTTGGAATTTCCCAAACCCGTAATCCTAACTTGGCCCCTCTTGTAGGAAAGACTTCTGAGACTTGGTCCAACTACGACAATGCCATGATGCAACGCGTCCCTTACATGGTCGTAATTCCTGGCATGGACAAAGGAAAGATAATTGATACCTACGGCGGTCAAGTAGATATGCTACCAACATTGGAGCATTTGCTGGGCATTGACTCTAAAAACTACCTTCAGGTCGGCCAGGATATGCTATCAACTCAGCATCAGCAAATCACAGCCTTCCGATCCAGCAATAACTTTGTCACACCAAAATACACTAGCTTCAACGGACGGACCTACTACACTCAAACCGGTGAGGAAATTACCAATCCAGACGAAACCATCAAGAAAGAACTGGATGACATTCGTAATGCTGCCAATACCCAGCTGAAAATTAGTGACGCTATTCAAACCGGTGACTTGATTCGCTTCTACGAGGGTAATGACTTGGGCAAGGTAGATGTCAAGAAATACTCTTACAACCACTCTTTCAAAGCATTGAAGAAAATCGAGGAAGAAAAAGGAGACCAATCAACCAGTCTCTATAGCCAACGCAAGGGCGAATCGACTATTGATCTCTTTGATGCTCCAAGCTATCGAGCGCTCCACCCAGAACAATTTGAAAGCACCAGCTCCTCAGAAGACAGTTCTGAATCCAGCAGCGACAGCTCAAGCAGCTCAAGTTCTTCTTCTAGTAAGCAGTGATAGATACTGAAACAACCACCTAAATAGGTGGTTGTTTTTTGGATAGATTAATTGTAAAACTCAACGTCCTTTTCCGCTTCTAATTCTTCCGCAAAATCATTTAATTTCTCGGCTGTAAGCAGGGCCATTTTATCGATACTGTTTTTCCCTTTTCTAAGGTCTGCTACTGTAGACCAAGGAACGCCCGCTCCTTTAGCGATTGCGCTTGTGCTTATATCGCTGTTTAATAACTTTTTTATCTGCTTTCTCATTTGAACTCCCCACCAACCTCTAGCTAATATGGTTGAATTGAATTAAATCTTAATATTATTTTGGAACCATTCGAAACAACACAGCTCTAAAACATCATATAAGTATTGAAAAATCGTTCATCTGTTTTGGAACCATTCGAAACAACACAGCTCTAAAACCAGTAACAGCTTCTTTAAGCTCTTGTTTAGGTTTTGGAACCATTCGAAACAACACAGCTCTAAAACCAAGATGCTCGAATAAATCGTTAGTCAAGGGTTTTGGAACCATTCGAAACAACACAGCTCTAAAACTCCAGGCGTTCCGTAACCGTGGTCGTTAAGGTTTTGGAACCATTCGAAACAACACAGCTCTAAAACGTTGGGATCGTCCCAGGAGCTTTCTGTAGCGTTTTGGAACCATTCGAAACAACACAGCTCTAAAACACTTGTATTATATATATCTCACATCTCTTTGTTTTGGAACCATTCGAAACAACACAGCTCTAAAACAGGTCATGTTATATTACCTGTGCCTGATATGTTTTGGAACCATTCGAAACAACACAGCTCTAAAACACAACAGTTTACCGGTCAAAAGTAACAATTGTTTTGGAACCATTCGAAACAACACAGCTCTAAAACTTTATGGCTAAAATGCTGTGACGGGGCTTAGTTTTGGAACCATTCGAAACAACACAGCTCTAAAACAGCCATTGTCATACAATGCTTGTAAATCGTGTTTTGGAACCATTCGAAACAACACAGCTCTAAAACAGCTTGTGTTCCGTTCCTTCAGCTGGTTTCGTTTTGGAACCATTCGAAACAACACAGCTCTAAAACCCTCGTCCTTAACTTAATTATATTCTATCAGTTTTGGAACCATTCGAAACAACACAGCTCTAAAACAGGCGGAGAAGCTGGACCAAATGGAGGCGGGTTTTGGAACCATTCGAAACAACACAGCTCTAAAACCTCGTAGAAAAATTTTTCTCACGAAATTTCGTAATCGCGCCATTCGTCCCAGCCAGACTTCAGCTCGTCAAGTTCCAATTCTTACTCTTATTATACCATATTTTCAGGGTTCAAGAAATAGTCTTGATCCAGCACATATTGCGGGAAATCATAGACTTTTCGAGGTTCAACAAATAAGACTCTCAGTTGATTGAGTTGGATATACTCTATCAGATTTATTAACTCATCCTCTGATAGATAGGCGGTCGCATTGATGAAAACAAGGAGTTTCTTTTTGGAAAGATATTTAAAAACTTGGACAATTTCTAACATCTTTTCGAAGGGTGTATCACTCAGAGTTTCAACTTTGACCCCTAGAGCATCAATCAACTCTAGAATGGTGATTTCGTCGTACTCCAAGTCCAATTCATTTTCCAAGCACTCAAATGCCAGCAATTCTGTAATCGTAGCTACCAGCTTTTCAATCATGGATTTGACTTCGGGCTTGTCATTGAGTTGATTTTCTAAATCAGCATGTATCAACTTGAGCATGGTGGGTGAGTTGAGATTGTATCCTAAGATATCCGTTATCACTAGTAACTCAGCCTCTTTCAGAGCTTTTAGATTTTTATCAAATAATTTCAACTCCCCATCATCAGTATATTGGTAGAACTGCTTGACGATAGTTGAAAAGGTAATTTGGTCTTCCAACACTAAAAAGGTTGCATTTTCAATAGCTAATGGTTCATCCAATAGTGGGAAATTAATCTTCATCTCTAGGCTCCTCTCCTAGAAAAACTAAACGGGCGTCGGAGTTTGCTACGCTGGTATTTCGCTCACCATTTAAGTAAATCATGCGAGAAAACTGCTTTTCTGTAACGGTTAAGAGAGTAATGTTTCCTTTTTTAGGATTGTGCGTCTTAAGGCGTTCAATCATGGCATTATTAGCAGAGTTATTGAGCAAGAGCTTGCTATAGATGGAGAATTGGTGCATGATAAATCCCTCATCTATGAGGAACTTACGAAATTTCCGATAGGCCTTGCGTTCCTCTACGGTATCAACGGGCATATCAAACATTAAAATCATACGCATATATCGATAACTCATATCCTAAACTCAGGAACTCCTTTCTCCGGTTGATTGAGAGCTTGTATGACTTTCTTAGTATAATCGCTGACGATATTGGACAGGTACATATCTTTGCCATTGTAGTGGAAGGTATCTGAGAAAATAGTGAACAGTTCTCGCTTGATTTTGACAAAGGAACTGCTTCGATTTTCATAGACGATTCTATCAATAATCGGACGAAAAGGCTCCATAATATCGCTAGCTAGGTTGAATTGATTGAACTGGTTGGCATGTTTCAAGCCAAACTGGGTCATACAACCAGACAACACAATCTCACGCGCAAACATACTCAAAATTAAGGTGTAACCGTAGTCTAAGGCAGCATTGACATCATTATCTTGCTCACGACTAAAGTCATTTCCAAATAAGGTGTTAAAATAAATCCGAGCAGCATGACCCTCACGATTGTTAGGATCAAATAAATCCAAACCATGATAGAGATCGATGACGGACTGAGATTTTTCTAGAAAACCACAACTCTCCAGATAAAAAGCCTGATTGAGAATTTTTTGTGCAATAATGGTGGTCCAAACTTGTGCTTTAACCTCGTCGCTCCAAGCAATTTGCCGAGAGAGTTGTAAACTGGAATCATGCCGACCGTAGTAGGGCATTAAGTATGCCGTTGGCAAGCGTTTATCATCACAAAAGATGACCAGAATATTTTCATCCACCAAGCGTTTTATCAGCATAGTGGAGAGAACGATATCCGTCGTCTCCAAAAGTAGGATGTCCACCTCGGACAGGTGAATCAACTCTGTCCGAGAGGTATCTTTAAAAATCAAGTGGTTGTTCTTGTAGGAAAGTTTAGAGTGCGTATTGACAACAACGGTTCTCCATCCCATTAGTCTTCTCCTAGTTTGCTTAAATCAATCCGAGTCTCGTAGAGACCAGTGATGGATTGGTGGATGAGGGTGGCGTTGAGGATTTCAGATACAGTTGTGTATCGTTTTCGATCAATATCTTTGCCAAAAAATTTAAAGGCAGCAGGAGCACCCAAAGCAGTAAAGGTCAACAAATTAATAAATGAATTTGCTAGGATTTCTATATCTGCTTGCTCATTGTCTGCATATAAGTTCTTGATTTTCTCTAGATTTGCATCTGCAAGGACATATTTTTGAGAGAACTCAGATACAAGATTTAACAAATCCTTAAATTCATTTCGGTGTTTCTGAATGTATTCTAGATGTTCTGGTTCGTCTAGTTTATGGACATTTTTAGAATGGTAGAGCAAGGTTGTTAAATATACTGGAAGCACTATTTCATTACCTTTTTGAAGTTCTTTCGCACTTGCTAGCATCCGTCTGCGACCATTTTCCAGTTCAAACAAACTATACTTAGGTAGGCAGAGAATGTTTTTTTTACGGACATTATGATAGCCTTTATTTTCAAGGAAAGTTATTGGATTCTCCTCAAAAGCGGCTTTTTTCCATAATCGTGATACCAACTAGAGTTTTGACAGTCTTCAGTTTTTTCGCTTTTCCTTTTTCGATATCGGCAATGAGCAAGATTGAATAGGCGATAACAGGGCTATCAAATCCCCCATATTTAGTAGTGTCCCAAAGAATATCCTTTGTTTTTCGAGGGATTAGCTTGTCAGAATTTCCTTTAGGAAGAATGGACTCTTTAGAGAAGCCACCTGTTTGCACCTCTCGCTTCTTCACAATATTCACCTGTGGATAGGAAAGTACTTTTTGATGGTTGCGAAATCTTTTTCCTTATTCCAAGCGATTTCTCCAGTGTCTTTGGAGTATTCGATATTCTCTCTTTT
>NZ_KQ969106.1:329940-334191 GCF_001578795.1 Streptococcus gordonii | reverse complement strand
TACTTTTGATACTCACCATAGACAAATTCAGGCTCGAGTTTAGGATATTTCTTAAGGATAGCCTTAGCCACTACTGCATTTAAGTAGGCATCATGTGCGTGGTGGTAGTCATTGATTTCCCGTACCTTGTATAACCTAAATTCTTTACGGAAGTTGGAAACTAGGTTGGATTTCAAAGTGATGATTTTGACGGTACGGTTCTTCTTATCCTTCTCATTCACTTCTGTATTATAGCGAGCATCCAAAATCTGAGCAACATGTTTTGTGATTTGTCGAGTTTCAACTAGTTGGCGTTTGATAAAGCCAACTTTATCAAGCTCATTTAGCCCGCCACGTTCAGCCTTAGTTAAATTATTAAATTTACGTTCTGAAATCAATTTAGAATCTAATAATTGTTGCCAAAAGGCTTTTCTTTTTTGAACGACTTCTAGGCTAGGAACATTATCGGATTTCCCACGATTATCCTTTGAACTAGTCAAGACACGGTTATCAAGAGAATCATCCTTGATAAAGGCCTGTGGGATGATATGGTCAATGTCATAGTTGCTCAATTTGTTGATATCAAGAGCTTCTCCAGTGTACATATCCTTCCCATTTTGGAGATAGTAGAGGAAGAGACGGTCGTTTTGAAGTTGAACATTATCTGTTGGATTTTCTTTTAATATGTTTGAATCAAGTCCAGAAGCTAAATTTTTTAATGAATCTTCAATACGCTTATATCTCTGTTGGGAATTCTTTTTCCCTCTGGCAGTAGTCTGATTTTCTCGCGCCATCTCAATCACAATGGATTCAGGATTGTGCCCCATAACCTTAACAAGTTCATCAACAATCTTGATACTTTGCAAAATTCCCTTTTTAATGGCAGGGCTTCCTGGTAGTTCTTGGACAACTTGTTTCACATCATTTGTCTTACCAACCACTTGTGCTTTTTGGATAATATCTTTAAAAGAAAGCCCGTCATCATGGATTAACTGCATAAAGTTACGATTTATCTCTCCATCATCAATCAGGTAGTCAAGGATTGTTTTTTTACTTTGTTTATCATGGATACCATTAATCAGCTTGGCAGAGAGTTTTCCCCAACCGGTATAGTGTCGACGAGTCAGTGCTTTAATCACTTTCTCATCAAAGATAGAGGCATATTGAGCAAGGCGTTGCTTAATCATTTCTCGATCTTCAAAGATAGTTAGCGTATGGACGATATTTTCAAGAATTGCTTCATTTTTAGCATCATCCATAAACTCCTTATCCTTGATAATCTTGAGCAAATCATGGTAAGTAAAAAGACTAGCGTTAAATTGTTTTTCAATTCCTTTTAGTTCGATTCCATCGTAGCCATCAACATTATGTAGATAATGAATGATATCTTTTTCAGTTACTTTTCTTTTCTCTTTGAATAATTGATTGACAATTTGCTTCTTCTGACCACTATCAAGGAATTGATAGCCTCTCAATCCTTCTGCAATAAATTTTACTTTTGTTAATTCATTATAGACGGCAAATGTTTCATACAACAGACTGTGCTTAGGCAAAACTTTTTCTTCTGGCAGATACAAGTCATAGTTAGTCATCTTATTGATGAAGTCTTCCGCAGAGCTTGCTTTATCAACAATTTCTTCAAAATTCCAAGGTCTTATTGCTTGGTCGGAATTTCGAGTAAGCCAAGCAAAATCACGATTGCCACGAGCCAATGGACCAACGTAGTAAGGAATACGGAAAGTCAAGATTTTTTCTATCTTTTCTTTATTTTCCTTCAGGAATGGATAATGTTCTCCTTGTCGGCGGAGAATGGCATTCATTTCTTGAAGGTGAATTTGATGAGGAATAGAACCATTATCAAAGGTGCGTTGTTTTCTCAAAAAATCTTCACGTTCGATTTTATCAAGGAAATAATCCGCTCCGTCGAATTTAGAGAGAAGATTTTTGATATATTTGTAAAATGCTTCTTGTGTAGTCTTTCCATCGATATATCCAGCATACCCATCTTTAGATTGGTCAGAAAAAACTTCAACATATTTTTCTGCTGGAAGATTGTTTTTGATGAATTGTTTTAAAGCTGCCAAATCATTTTGGTGATTTTCATAGCGCTCAATCATAGACGCCGATAGCGGAGCCTTGGTTGAAGGATCTGTGACGGTCAAAATTCCAGATAGAAGAATGGCATCATAGAGTTTTTTAGCAACTAAGAAAAGGTCTGCAAAACCATCTCCAATTTGTCCGAGCAAGTTTTCTAAATCCTCATCAAAGGTATCTTTAGAGAATTGTAGTGGAGCTTTTTCTTCTAGTTCAAAATGTTTCTTGAAATCAGCTTGATTCCCAACAATTAGCTTGAGAAATTCTGAAAAGAGACCAGTGGACTTTTCGTCAGGAAAGAGTTTCAGGACACGTTCTCTCTTTGCAGATTTACTAATTTTATCAGTAAAAATTGCTTCTACTTGTACATTTTGTCCACTAAGTGAACTTCCTTCAAAGGTGCTATCGTAAATGCTTATAAATTCGCTAAAGATTTTTTGGATATCATTGTTTTTAATATCAAATGTATCTTCGTATAAAAAATGTCCACGGTATTTAATCATATGAGCTAATGCTAGATAAATCAAGCGCAAGTCAGCCTTTTCTTTCGAATCCGCCAGTTGCTTTCTCAAATGATAGATAGTTGGAAATTGCTTATGGTATTCTTTTTCTTCTGCCAAGGTAGCAAAAATAGGGTATTTACTCCCTCTTTTATCCTCAGGAATTAAAAAGGAGTCATCCAATCGATGAAAGAAACCACTATCCAACTTGCTCATTTCCTCAGAAAAGATTTCTTGAAGATAGCGAAGACGATTTTTACGACGAGTATAGCGACGACGCGCTGTTCGTTTAAGGCGTCTAGCCTCAGCAGTAGTTCCCTCATCAAACAACAGAGCCCCGATGAGATTTTTCTTGATAAATCGTTTATCAGTATTGCCCAGAACTTTCATCTTTTTTGATGGGACTTTATAGTCATCCATAATGACGGCCCATCCGACGCTGTTAGTTCCGATATCGAGTCCAATAGAGTAATTTTTGTTTTCCATGTATAAAAACCTCCGTTGTATTTGTATTAAGATATAATTTTAAAATTAAGAAATGAGAGCTTTGATTAGATCAATGCACCCATTTATAAACTTTACTAACTCAGTTAGAATAGCTAAATTATCTTTAGTGAATTTGAATTTCTTCAAAACAATCTCCTTAAAATACAATCCTTATTATATTGTAGCATTTCCAATGAGAATTTCAATAAAATAATGATATATTTGTGGAAATCTGTTAGAATTAGTAAGGGGTTGTATTTTAGTTTTAGAACTGTATTGTTTTAAATGAGGATAAACTAGCTTTTTGTTGTATCTGTAAACTAATTTACATTTCACTTGATAATCTTTGACAAGTATAGTACAATGAAGTTGTTGGAACTATTCGAAACAACACAGCAAGTTAAAATAAGGCTTTGTCCGTACACAACTTGAAAAAATGAGCACCGATTCGGTGCTTTTTATTTTATTATACCAACTCATTGTACTCCTATTTTACTAAAAAAACAATTTATTTTAGAGCGCTTTCATTTAAAAACAGAAAAAAACTACGTTAAATGACGTAGCTTTTTTCATATACATGTCCCCTGCCGGAATCGAACCAGCAACTACTCCTTAGGAGGGAGTTGTTATATCCATTGAACTAAGGGGACCTAGAGAAAAACTCTGCCATCTGACAGAGCTTTCTAAGATTAACGACGGATTTCTTTAATACGAGCCGCTTTACCTTGCAATGCACGAAGGTAGTACAATTTAGCGCGACGCACTTTACCGTAACGAACGACTTCAATCTTATCAACACGTGGAGTGTGGATTGGGAATGTACGTTCAACACCTACACCGTTAGAGATTTTACGAACTGTGTAGTTTTCTGAAATGCCAGCACCTTTACGAGCGATAACGACACCTTCAAAGACCTGGATACGTTCGCGAGTTCCTTCGACAACTTTCGCGTGAACGCGGACAGTGTCACCAGGACGGAATGCAGGGATATCAGTACGAAGTTGACCTTCAGTCAAGCTTTGGATTAATGGATTCATTTTTTACTCCTATCTTACTAATCTTATGATTCATGACCAAAGCGGATTAGTCGTTTTTTTGTGCTCCATTTGCACAAAGAATATTATATCAAAATTCCGGTAAATGTAAAGATTTTTAGATAAAAATTCCTAAAATAATGGCTAAAAATCCTTAA
>NZ_KQ969106.1:323585-329003 GCF_001578795.1 Streptococcus gordonii | reverse complement strand
CTGGTTGAGTTCGACGGCATATTCCATTGGGAGTTCTTTGGTAATGGGTTCCATAAAACCATTGATAATCATAGCTGTGGCTTCTTCTTCGCTGATACCTCGGCTCATCAGGTAGTAGAGCTGGTCCTCAGACACTTTGGAAACCTTGGCTTCATGCTCTAGGGCGACGTTGGAATTATGGATTTCATTAAAGGGAATGGTGTCGGAGCTAGACTCACCATCCATCAGAATAGTATCGCACTCGATATGAGATTTGGAACCTGCACTATTCTTACCAAAGCGAACTTGGCCACGATAGTCCGTCTTACCACCGTCCTTGGCCACTGATTTAGAAATTAAGGTACTGGATGTCTTGGGTGCATTATGAAAGACCTTGCATCCTGCATCCAAGTGCTGGCCATAATTTGCAAAAGACATAGAGAGGACAGAGGTTCTGGCATTTCGACCATTGAGGACGCTACAAGGATATTTCATATTGACCTTGCTTCCTAGATTGCCATCAATCCATTCCAAAGTACCACCCTCTTCGACAGTGCCCCGCTCCGTTACCAGATTATAGACATTGTCCGACCAGTTTTGGATGGTCGTATAGCGGAAAAAAGCATCCTTTTTGACTATGATCTCAACAGTCGCAGCATGAAGACTATTGGTCGTATAGGTCGGTGCTGTACAACCCTCGATATACTGGATGGAGCCACCCTCCTCGATAATCATGAGGGAGCGCTCAAACTGGCCTGCGTTTTCTCCATTGATACGAAAATAGGTCTGAACAGGAATTTGACAGTGTACATTTTTAGGAACATAGATAAAGGTTCCACCAGACCAAACTGCTCCATTTAAGGCCGCAAACTTATGTTCAGCATTTGACACGACTGTTCCAAAATATTGCTTGACTAGCTCTGGATACTCTTGAACTGCTGTATCCGTGTCAGTAAAAATAATTCCTAACTTTTCGAATTCTTCCTTCATATTGTGGTAGACCACCTCAGACTCGTACTGGGCAACAGCACCAGATAGGAATTGCTTTTCCGCCTCTGGGATTCCTAGACGGTCAAAGGTCCTTTTTATCTCTTCAGGAACATCATCCCAACTGCGAGCTGGCTGTCCGCTTAGTTTCTGGTAATAAATGACGTCTTCAAAGCGAATACCTGACAAATCAGGGCCGAAATCTGGCATAGGCAGTTTGTTAAATAGCTCTAGGGAGCGCAAACGATAGTCTAGCATCCACTGGGGTTCCTTTTTGATGGCAGATATTTCACGAACAACTGCTTCTGTCAATCCTTTTCCAGTCGAATAAAGCGGTGCTATATTATCATGAAAACCGAAAGCATAATCACGTTGTGGCATAAAAGCCTCCTTTCTCTATACAGAAAGAATCACATGGGTTCCTACCCTTATTATACTCTTCTAGATTAGAATTGTCAGAAAACAAGAGACGATTATTCCATTTGAACTAGCAAAAAAGCAGAAGAGATCTGATTGCTCCCATCCTGCTTCAATGATTTTATAAAGTAAGGTCATCTAAAGTGAATCAACTCAAGCTAAGATTTCAAAAACGCTAGCAGTTAAGTTCTCAACTTCTGTATTAATCTTACTTCGATTATTGCTGACGACTAGTTTGAGCTTGTCCGCATTTTCCAAGCGATAAGGTGTGCCACTAGCATTAAAGATGACTAGATAATGCTTCTTGTCCTTGACTTCAAAAATGATAAGACCACTATTTGTCTGTGCATGACGAACATAGACATGTTGGTAAATTTCTTCATATGTTGAGTAAGAAAATTCTTTCATGGTCGTTTTTAGTTGGATAATCTTGCGAATAAAATTGACACTATCTTGATGTTTCGAAAGCAGATTCCAATCCACCTGGTTGACTTGGTCTGGCGCATTGTAGCTATTCATAGCTCTTTCTTTATCTGCTTGAGTCACCTGGCCATTTGGTCCTGTTGCCACCAACTTAGTTCGAGAAAACTCCTGCCCCAGCTCCATAAAGGCTAAGCCTTGCATGAGAATATTCATGGCAGTCGCTAGTTCAATTCGCTTGGTTAAGGTTTCTAGATCATCATGTGGATGGAATTCTCTTAGTAAATCATGCAGATTATAATTATCATGAGCCTCAACATAATTGACGACCTGATTTGGCATGAGGTAGCTACCCAGCTCACTGCTTCCTAAAATAGCCTTGGCAATGATATTTTCAGTCCCCTGACCACTGACAAATCCAGCTTTCAAGGTTCCAAATACCTCAGCACCTTTGATGGCATCTCGCTCATTGTCATTGAAGAATCCAATATCTAAGAGCTGATAGGCATTGTCTTTCTTGGCCTTATCTTGAGGCAGGAGGCCCGTGCCCATATCCCATCCTTCTCCGTAAGTCAGGATACGTGGGTCTACCTTGTCCAATTCATCTCGAATGATCTGCATGGTCTCTACATCATGAATCCCCATCAAATCAAACCGGAAACCATCCACGTTATACTCTTTGACCCAATACAAGAGTGAATCAATCATATACTTGCGGAACATCTCATGCTCGCTAGCGGTTTCACTTCCGACTCCGGTTCCATTCTGGAAAGAGCCATCTGGATTCATCCGATAGTAATAATCGGGAACACTGGCTTGAAATGGGGAGTCAAAGGTAGAATAAATGTGGTTATAGACCACATCAAGAATCACTCCAATCCCAGCATTATGATAGGCTTGAATCAAAGTTTTTAAATCACGAATAGCCTGAGCTGGATCAGATGGGTTGCTGGAAAGACTAGTTTCTGGGGCATTGTAGTTCTGCGGATCGTAGCCCCAGTTATAGGTCACCTGGCCATTTTCATCATAGTCCTTATGACGATCCGAGACAGGCTGGAGCTGGACATAATTCACACCCAAGTCACAAATATAATCAAAGGCTGTCGCTTGGCCAGTATCATTGGTCGTACCCGTTTGACAGGCTCCAAGGAAAGTTCCACGATAAGCTGGTGCGACACCTGAGCTTTCTGATTTTGTTAAGTCACGGATATGCATCTCATAGATGACTGCTTGGCAGGCATTCTTCACGCGCCAGTGGGCTTCTTGTCCCTGCTTAACTTGAAATCCAAGTGGATTTCGTTCTTGGGCTGTCACAATAGCTGTTCGTTTTACCATCAGGGCTGGTAGCCAGGCTATAAGGATCCCGTGTCAAGTATTCTTCGTGATCAAAGATCACACGATATTGGTAGGCACGCTTGGCTAGATCTTCAGAAATACTCCCTTGCCACACTCCGATTGTATTCTTTGTGTGGTCTGTTGAGAAATCTCGACCTCTCTTTAGAGAAATAGTCTTCCAAATATCGGCTTGGGTGCTGGCATCTTTATAGATGACTACTTCAACCGCTTTTGCTGTCGGTGCCCAAAGTTTAAATTCAGTCTTGTAAGCTTGGTAAAAGGAACCTAAGCTACCTTGGTAACCCCAATAACGGTCAAATTCTTTGGAAGAAACTGCCATATCAAAAGCATGAGGATCTCTGTATTTGTAATAGTGGCTAGTGACTGCCGCCTGCCTAGAATAATAGACTTGATGGTCTCCCTCAAGAATCCAAACTTCTGTAACTAGATGGGCTGGCAAGAGACGAATGGTATAATCAATGGTCTGGCTTGACCAGTCTGCTTTTTTTATAATCAAATGGACATAATCCAAGTTTGTCTCACTTTGGTAAGTAACAAGTCCACTTCGCCCAAAATAATCAAAATTAGAAAATGACGTTTCCTTTCCGATTTGGTTTTCCTGCCACTGCCATATATTGTACGAAAGGTAATCATCAGTGGGGTTGTGGTAATGGACTAAGACCTGGTAGTCTGGCATTTTTATCTCCTAGGTTCATCATGATTTTTCTGAACAAAGAGCATCGTCGCTGATTTCATCGATATTGGCAAAAAATTCTAAGTGATTGTGGAAGACTTCTAATTCAACTGGAGTGTCTCCACCATATTCGCCATCAAGATTAAGCATAAATGGTTCTTTGCTGTCTAAAACTTCTAGTTTTAGTTTGCTTGTTTTTAAATATTCGACATTGACATCTGTCACGTGTTGGCCACCATTAATGGCCTGAATCATTAGGGCTAACATTTCAAAAAGTTTGGCTGTTTTGACCAAAATCAAGGTAAAGTTGCCATCGTCTAATTTGGCATCAGGAGCGATTCGCTCAAAGCCTCCAATAGAATTGGTCAGTGCTGCAAACATGAGTGAAATCTTACCTTCAAAAACACCATGATCATGAGTAATACGCACCTTGCGGAATTTAGAACGTGGCAACATTTCCGCACCTTTGGCAACATAGGCAAAGTAGCCTAAGCGAGACTTGGCTTCACTTGGAACACGATAGGTCAGCTCACTTAAAGTACCGGCCGCTGCGATGTTAATGAAATATTTTTGCCCAAAGGCACGGCCGATATCCATTTTGATGGTCTGATTTTTAGCAATGATTCTCGCAGCTTCGACAGGTTTACCCATAGGAATCTTCAGCGCACGCGCATAGTCATTGGTTGTACCTGTCGGGATGAAGGCCAAGCGAGGCCGATTTTCCAAGGGTGCAACTCCATTTACGACTTCATTGATGGTGCCGTCCCCTCCTGCTGCGATAATCAAATCAAAACCAGCTTTAGCAGCCCGTTCTGCTTCTTTTTGCGCAGAAAGAGGCTCTGGCGTCGTTTGATAAGCACTGGTTTCATAGCCTACGTCCTCTAAAACGTCCAGCACTTCCGCAATATTCTTTTTGATAATTTCCTGACCAGATGTCGGGTTATAAATGAGTCTTGCTCGTTTTATTACATCTTTCATACAACGCCTCTATAACTGTTCAAGCCATGCTTCATCTTGGATTTCGATTCCCAATTCTTGGGCCTTGGCCAACTTGCTACCTGCATCCGCTCCAGCAATAACCAAGTCCGTTTTCTTGGAAACACTGCCAGCAACATTGGCTCCTAAACGAAGAAGTTTCTCTTTAGCTTGTGTTCGTGTTAATGTTTCTAATTTTCCTGTTAAAACAACCGTTTTACCCGATAGGACTGCATCTGCCGCCACCTTTTCACCAAGATAGGCCAGATTAACTCCGGCTTCTTCTAGTTCCTTCAGCAGGATCTGTGTTCCCTCTTGGGCAAAATAGCTGTGCAGGCTTTTAGCAATCACCATGCCAAGACTATCAATGCTGGCAATCTCTTCTTGCTCTGCCTGAGCAAGGCTTGGAATATCATGGAATTTCTCCAGTAAAATCCGACTAGCCTTACTACCAACATGGCGAATACCTAAGCCAAACAAGAGTTTTTCGGCTGAGTTTGACTTAGAAGCCTGAATAGCATTATATAATTTATTAGCTGATTTTTCCTTAAAGTTCTCTAACTGGAGTAAATCCTCGATGCTTAAGCGGTAAATGCCTGACACATCTCGAA
>NZ_KQ969106.1:320049-323556 GCF_001578795.1 Streptococcus gordonii | reverse complement strand
GGGCAGGACAGAGTGGATTGATACATCGCAAGGCAACCTCATCTTCAAAGTGGAGCAAATCGCTCTGGCAACTCGGACACTGGCTAGGTACATCCAAGTGTTCTTCAGAAACACGTTTACTTTCTACCACACGCAAGACAGCTGGAATGATATCTCCAGCTTTATAGACAATAACTGTATCATCTTTACGAATATCCTTTTCCGCTATGTAATCAACATTGTGTAGAGTCGCACGACTGACAGTTGTCCCCGCCAACTGAACTGGTGTTAGATTAGCTGTAGGTGTTACTACTCCAGTCCGACCCACTGTCCAGTCTACAGATAAAAGTTGAGCCTCTTTTTCTTCTGCAGGAAATTTATAAGCAATAGCCCACTTAGGCGCCTTAACAGTAAAACCAAGTTCGTCTTGCGCAGCCAAATGATTGACCTTGATAACAATTCCATCTATTTCATATGGAAGCTTATCCCGTTCCTGACCAACCTTTTCAATAAAGTCCCAGACTTGGTCTATAGTGCTAGCCAGTATCCGTTTTTCATTAACAGAAAAGCCAAGTTGACTCAATTTTTGGAGAACATTCTCCTGAGTCGCTTCAGATGTTTGGCTGGCTTCCTGATAGAGAAATGTTGCTAGGTTGCGCTTTGCCACAACTGATGTATCTAGCTGACGCAAGGTCCCTGCTGCTGCATTTCTTGGGTTAGCAAATTCTGCCTCCCCATTTTCCTGACGAAGCTGGTTTACCGCATCAAAAGATGCCTTTGGCATATAGCATTCCCCACGTACTGTAATAGTCAAGGGTTCTGGTAAGGTCAGAGGAATATCCTTGACGCGTTTGAGATTCTCCGTAATGTTCTCACCAATGGATCCGTCACCACGAGTCGCTCCTGCTACCAAAATACCATTTTCATATGCCAGTGAAATAGATAGACCATCAATTTTCAGTTCACAGAGGTATGATGCATCTGGAAATTCTTTTCTTACTCGTTCATCAAAGGCAACTAATTCTGCACGTGAAAAAGCATCCTGCAAACTATAGAGAGGATACTGGTGTTGGTATTTTTCAAAACCATCTAAAACTTTTCCACCCACTCGGTGAGTCGGGCTCTCTGGTAAAATCTCGTCTGGATATTGCTCTTCCAATGAAACTAGTTCCCTGTATAGCTGATCATACTCACTATCTGATACACTCGGTTCATCTTTTGTATAATATTCATGAGCATAACGATTGAGCAGGGAAACTAACTCAGACATTCTATTTTTCATACTCTTATTTTATCATAAATATCTCTATTCGCCCTATTTTTTCACTTAAAAAACTAAGAAAAGGGCCTATCAATCAAAGTTTCTCTTAGCCTTAACAGCAAGAAAAAAGGCCTCAGATTTCACAAACCTAATAAGCCTTTTCGTTTTTATTGGGTTAGGTCAACGCGCTTACTGATTTTATCAATCAAGATAGCTCCGACAAGTAGAGATGCACATTCTCCAATAGCTGTTGTAAACCATGTAAGTAAGAATGGTGCTCCAGTAACAATATTCAATTCAATAGCAATTGTCACCATTGAAATCGAAAAGAAAATTGAGAATAGAAAGAAGTCTTTTCGAAGCCAACCGTTGAGCAGATAGCCCGGCTTAACTTTGCTAAATAGGACAACCCCAAGAGATAGAAAAACTAAAGTTGACCCCCCACCAACAAAAACATCTAAGATACCAAAGCTAAAGAAATTGGAAATCATACAACCTATTGTCACACCAATAATGTATTTACGATTGTAAAAGGCCATAAAGTTCATCATTTCAGAAATTCTAAACTGATAAGCGCCAAAGCTAATCGCATTGAAGGGTGGTGTGATTGTAAGTGCAATGTAAATAGCTGCTACAAGAGCAATTTGCACCATATCACGGGCAGTTAATTTTTTCATCAAATTCTCCTTTAGCGGTTTTACCGCGTGTAATATGCTTGGCGAAAGAAGCTAAGCGCCAAGGGTTGCTAGGAATAAGAAGAGAGAGAAGCCTTTCCCTTACAAACTCAGCAACTCAACTAGTATAGCATAAATATTTGAAATATGATAGACTATCTTTATGAAATCCTTAATAAAAAAATTCTTTGATAATGAGATTCTATCCTATCTCTTCTTTGGTGTGGCAACAACTATCGTTTCTGTTGCCAGCAGGATGATCTGTTATGAATTAACTAGCAATGAAATCTTGGCAACCGTCATTGGTGATGTTCTTGGTATTCTCTTTGCCTTTGCGACCAATGACACCATCGTTTTTAAGCAAAAAAGAAAGGGCTGGCCTGCTAGACTAGTCAAGTTTTTCACGGCCCGGTTGGCTACGATGGGTTTAAATTTACTCTTGACCTTTATCTTTGTGACTAGCTTCCCGCAGATTATTGGCCAGTTTGTTAATCATAATATCAAAATGGTCAACACCATTGAAACCCTTATCGCTCAGGTGCTTATTATCGTTCTAAACTACGTTTTCAGCAAACTATTTGTCTTTGAGAAAAAGAACTAAAGACCTCGGAAAGAGCTCCATGGAGGCAGAAATGAACTTAAAATTTGAAAATGGTGACTCAACTAAAAGAGATGAACTGAGAAACTTACTCAGAACCTATAACCGCTCAAAAAGAGAACCGTCAGAAAGCCAAGCTCTGGAGATTTATTTAGAGGATGAAGAAGGAAATCTCATAGCTGGCTTGACCGGGGAAACTTTTGGAAATTGGCTTGAAATCGAATATCTATTTGTCAAAGAAGACCTTCGTGGGCAAGGTATTGGCTCAAAAATTTTGGATCAAGCTGAAAAAGAGGCTCGAGTCAGAAACTGTACCTATTCATTCGTCAATACCTATCAGTTTCAGGCACCTGATTTTTATAAAAAACATGGTTATCAAGAAGTATTTACCCTGAAAGAATATCCTTATAGAGGAAAAAGGTACTATTTTACGAAAGACTTAGGACCTGAGAACTGATGAGAAGGGGGGATTCTGGCAACTATTTATAAAAAAGATCTACCCTACATAAATTAATCTGGACCAGATAATCTGATCCAGATTTTTTTAGACTTAGATTTCCAAGCTTGAATTATCAAGAGTCAGATGGGTGATTTCACCTTTGATGCCAAAATACTCTTCAATCAAAGACTGGAGTTCTGTCATAGCTGCTCGAGCACGCACTGCCTGCTCTTTATTGATGGCCTCAATAACCAAGATGGCATCCTTGGTATCCTCTGTCAACATAGTCCGCTGGGCTTCTCGCCAGTTAAGGCAACGGCAGACAACTCCCTCTTCATCGTAGTAGATGATTTCTTCTGGCAGTGCCGGCGCGTCACTCTCAGCGCCCAATGGGAAAAAGGCTTCCCCACCCTTGGCTTTTCCTAAATAAAGACCTCCGACAATCTTATCCAAATCCTCACCGCCACATGGAACTGCATAAGACAGCGAGACACTGTTGTAGATATCGACCAAAGGATTGATTGGATGAAATTCCCGCCCCTGACTGACCCTCTTG
>NZ_KQ969106.1:310867-319582 GCF_001578795.1 Streptococcus gordonii | reverse complement strand
CCCAGCTCGCTTTGATCCCTTATCCAGCAGGGATTTGAAATATGGGTCCTTACTTTCATCCACACTATTATCCAGCCCCTTGACCACTAAAATACTTATCTTAGCTTCCGGAAATACTTGCCAAAATCCATGTTCAACTGTAACCTTCATGATGCACCTCTTTAATCTTAATAGTTTCTTTTTTGTCCTTTTTTGACGGCTTCCCAGTCACCTGTGATATTTTCACGCACTCGGACCAGCATTTTCTCCAAGGCTTGAACTTCCGCCTGAGAAAAGCCCCGCAAGGACGTCTCTTCAGAATAGTCATTTTCAGCTAGGATAAAAGGATAAAGTTTTTCTCCTTTTTCCGTCACAAACCATTCCTTGTTCTTCTTGTTGCCTTTGGCTGCCTTCTGCTGGACCAAGCCCTTGGCCTCTAGCTTCTTAACAGAGCGGGCAACCGTTGAGCGATCCACCTTGAGCAGCTCCGACAGCTCCTCTTGGATAATTCCCGGATTCTCCGCGATTCGCACCAGATAAAGATATTGCCCCCGCGCCAAATCTATATCACGGAACTCAATATTAGCAATGGAATCCAAAGCTCGGGCAATAATCCCAATTTCCCGCAATACTGACATATCCCCTCCTTTAATTTTTATTTGAAACTATTATATCATATTTTATTGCAAATGCAATAAAATCATCTAAAAAGAAAAAAGAGGAAAATCCTCTTTAAGAAATTTATATCAAAATCCTTACAAGTAAGGAATCTTCTTATTCTTATTAAGATTAGTAATGATACTAGAGAAAAATGCAGAATTCAATTCTTGACAGTAGCTAATCAGTTCTTGTCGATCCTTGTCTTCAAACAGGTAAGCCATTGATACTAGGACCTGAATTGGAGAAATGACCTGCCTGAAGTTCTCTAAGTATACTTCACGTTTAGCTGTACAATAGAAGTCTTGGACTTCCTCATGACTGAGTACAACTTCTCTTTGATTCAAGCCTAGCAAAGCTCCAGCAAATAAGTTCTGGTTGCCACTTTCTAATATAGAGTATACATAGCTCAACTCTTTCCTGTCTTTATTTTGCAAATATACGATAGCTAAAGCCAAGCTTCGATAGAGAACAGTCGCTGAGTAATTTCCTTGAACTAATTCTTCCAAATAAGGTATTAGGCTAGTACAATCTGTCGCTGCAATGGTTAAAATCAACTCATGCTGAGCTTCCCAAGATCTTGGTTTTGTCATAACAAAGTCCAGAGCTTCAGCTAATGCTTGATCCAGGCCTTCTATGCGTTGGCGTCTAATTCGCTTAGCTACTTTCTTTATCGTAGATACCTTTTTAGACAATAGACTAGAAACAAGCTCTTGCTTGAAAACTTCTGATCGTATTGCGGCATTTTTTTCAGAGTTCATGGATGTTTCTCCCTTCTCATCTGCTAATAAAGTTTGGTGATAAGTAAAAGACTTTTTTATGGAGTTTTTTCTGGCCATCCGTTAGAATGGCATTTGGCTAGTCCTTCTTTTTAAAAGAAAAACTTCCTATTCTATCTAGTTGGAACTCAGACTCAGAGCAACTTTGAATGCTCGCGTTGAGAATAGCACCGATAATCAATATTTTAGAAACAATAATGAACCATAACATGATGATAATCGCAACGACCGATCCAAAAAAACGGACATTAATAAAGTGGTGCATATACGCTTCCAAATAGACACTAAATAAATTCAGTAGGCCAAAAAGAATTCCCACTACAAAGATGGTCCCTGGCAAGACGTACCGAAGTTTGTTTATCTTAACATTAGGCAAAAGATAATAGAGGGCAACTAAGGTTAGAAAGAGAACCAGGAAAACAAGACCCTCAGTTATAGTAGTGATTTGTCTATAGAAAGAGACATCTAAATCAAAAACATTGTAAACCACAGTTAGGATACTTCGACCAAAAACAGATAGAATCATAGAAAGTATCAATAGGATCTGTAAACCAATACTCACCACAAAACTAAACAAGCGGTTTCGAAGCAGTCCATGCCCTTTTGTAACACCATAAGCCTTATTAAAAGCCTTTTGCAAAAATGAGATACATTTGGAAAAAGCCCAGAGAGCTGACAAGATGGAGAAACCTAGTAAACCAGAAGACGGCTGACCAAAAACAGCTCTCACAGCTTTAGCCACCATGGGGTAAAGTGAATCTGGTAACATTTCGCTTAACAAATTCAAGAGGGCATCCGTTTGGACTTGAAAATAGGGTAAAATATTAGCTAAAACCAGCAATAAAGGAAGGGCCGAAATCAAAAAATAGTAGGCAACAGCTATACTGGTCATGCCTATCTCGGACTTATCATAAAATCCTATAAAAGCCCGTAAAAACTGCTGTTGTTTTAGTTTTTCGACTATTTTTTTCATGAGCTTCCTTTCTAAAACTAGGGCAATGGCCCATCATTTATTTCTCTTTTATTTTCTAATAGCAAGAAGTCTTTTTTGCTACGATTCTCAGTCTCTACTGGACAAAGTTAAGAGGCTAGGAACGCCTTATCCCAACCTCCTATGTTTTTTAATAAGTTCCTTCTTCACCCTGACTGGTCAAAATCACTGGACCGTCTTTGGTGATGACAAACTGATGTTCGTATTGGCAAGACAAACCACCGTCAAGAGTCTTATGAGCCCAGCCAGTTTTAAAATCTGTGTCAATTTCCCAAGTACCAGTATTGATCATAGGTTCGATGGTCAATACCATCCCTTCTCTTAGACGCAAACCACGTCCTGCTCGACCATAGTGGGGTACCATTGGTTCCTCGTGCATAGTCGGACCAACTCCATGACCAACCAAATCTCTCACAACACCAAAACCATGACTTTCAGCGTATTCTTGGATTGCTGCACCAATATCGCCAATTCTATTACCAACTTGAGCTGCTTCAATTCCTCGGTAAAGACATTCTTTGGTCACATCCATCAATTGCTGTGCCTCTGGACTAATTTTTCCAACTGCATAAGCCCAGCAAGAATCTGCAACACCACCACGAAAACTTTCTGTGTATTTTTTGACTTCTGAGACCTTATTAAAATCCAGTTTTGAAACATCTAATTCAGCCTTATCAACCAATCCGACAACCATATCTACACAGATAATGTCACCTTCTACCAGCTTTTGATGGCGGGGAAAAGCATGAGCTACTTCATCATTTAGAGAGCAGCAAGTAGCATATGGATAGTCCATGATGCCGCCTTCTACACCAATCTGCAAGGGCAAAGCATTTGCTTCTTTACAGCGTTTACGGACGTATTCTTCAATATCCCACATATCGATTCCTGGCTTAATCAAGTCTCTCAAACCTCGATGAATAGAAGCGAGAAACTCCCCACTTTTTGCCATTAAGTCAATTTCGCGTTGCGATTTTATTGTAATCATTCTTAGATTTTATTCCTCTTCTTAGTTTATTTTCACTGTCATAGTCGCTTTAGCTACTAATTGATGGTCTAAATAGACATCGTAATCTATAATTGCTGAACGTCTTGTTTCATGCACCACACGGGACGTCAAAGTCAAGTAGTCATCCAATTGAACAGCCTGTAAAAAGTAAACCATCATCTGCTCAATAATTAAACTTCGTCCATTAGAAGCCACCAGTTGATGAGTTGCAGTATTTAAGATTTCTGTTAGAACTCCATGCGATAAAACCCCGTTATTTTCCAGCATAAAAGGCTCTACTGTAAAGGAGAAAACATTAGCGTTCTGGACTAACTTCTGAGCAATCTGGTCGCTGAAGGTTGGCAGACTTGATACCTGCTCTCGGCTCATTTTTTCCAAAATATCCCGCCGAGTAATAACTCCTAGTAAGGTTTGATTACTACGAATAACAGGAATCATTTCAAAATCCTCTGCAATCATTCGTTGGCTGATATTGGCAATATTTGTCTTCAAGCCAGTCATGAACGGATTTCTAGTCATAATTTTATCAAGAATAGTGTTGGGAGATTTATCGCCCGCATCACGCATCGTCACTACTCCAACCACCATTTGATGCTGATTAATGACCGGAAAGCGACTGAAACGATTTTTACGCACCAGCTCCAAATAATCACGAACTGTATCCGTTTCCCTTAAAAAGCCATATTCATGACTAGAACGATAGACCTGTTCAACTGTTAAAATATCTGTTTTTATTTGGATATTGGAAAGCGCACGATTAATGATTGTCGCTACTGTATAGGTATCATGCTGGGTCCGCATGACCGGGATTCCCATCTGATCTGCAAGAGTTAAAATATCCTCTTCAACTCGAAATCCCCCTGTAACCAATACCGCATTTTCATTCTTTAGTGCTAAGCGCTGAATCTCTGTCCGATCCCCGACAATCAAGAGACCTCCTTCAGTCAGATAACGCATAATATTTTGCTCTGTCATAGCCCCAATAGAGAACTTACTGAATTCCTTATCTAAACCAGCCTGTCCAGCTAATACTTCTGAACGAGTAATTTCAGCAATTTCATGATAGGTCAGATGCTCTAGAACAACTTTTTTAGATTTCACTCGAACAGTACCGCTACGAGGACGAGTCTCAACCAAACCTCTATTTTCAGCTTCCTTAATCGCTCGGTAGGCCGTTCCATCACTGACTCCTAGATAGTTCGAAATACTACGAACACTAACTCTTTTACCAATAGGAAGTTTCTCCAAATAAGCGATAATTTCCTGGTGTTTACTCATAAAAATCACCTCTTTCATAGCGAAATTCGATATAGTCTCTCATCTTTCGTGTATAGCGGTCACTTCCTTTAAATTGCCGACACATTTTAAAACCCGCCTTTTGAGCAACACGCTGACTAGCTAGATTTTCCTGATGAGTGACAATGCTTAGCCTTTTTAGGTCAAATTCGCTAAAAGATAGAAAGAGAATCTCTTTGACACATTCGGTCATTAGTCCTCTTCCCCAATAATCCTTTTTTAAAAAATAGCCCAGCTCAGCTTCTTGTTTAATTTCATCTAACTTCTCAAACTTGATAGAACCTATCATTTGCCGGCTTTCTTTATCACAGATTGCCCAAACACCAAGAGGATTCTTCATAAAAAAGTTAGCTACTACATACTGGCTCTCCTGCAGACTGGATTGACTTGGGAAGATAAACTCCAGATTCTGTGGATTAGAGGCTATGGCATAGAAATCTTCTGCATCCTGGTAAGAGAAGGGTCTGAGTAGCAGGCGGTCCGTTTCAATAAAAGCAAATTCAGCTAGTTTTGCCCAAATATTCATAAGCTACCTTTAGACAATATTTTCGTATATATCCTATTCTTGTATCCTTACGCTTCTTCTACCAACTCAATATCGGCACCCAAATTTTTCAGTTTCTCAATAATATTAGAATAGCCACGAAGGATAAACTCAATATTGGTAATCTCTGTCCGGCCTTTAGCCATCAAACCTGCAATAACCAATGCCGCTCCCGCACGTAAGTCAGTAGCTTTTACAGCAGCACCATGTAGCTGATTTGGTCCTTCATAGATAATTTGATGACTGGTTGATGAGATTTTAGCTGTCATTTTAGCAAGCTCAGGCACATGATTAATTCTCTTCTCATAAATCGTATCCATTATCATGCCCCGTCCTTTGGCTTTCAACAAAAGCGGAGTGATTGGCTGCTGTAAGTCAGTAGCAAACCCTGGATATGGAGCAGTTTTAATATTGATAGCTCTGAGTTCTCTTTGCTCTTCAACATAAATGCTGTCTTCTGAGACAGTCATTCTAACACCCATTTCTTCTAGCTTAGCGATAAAACCTTCCAAGTGCTCATACAAGACATTATTAATCTGAACCCCTTGGCCGACTGCTGCCGCCAGTGAAATGTAAGTCCCTGCTTCGATTCGATCTGGAATAACCTGATGACGAGTCCCATGAAGCCTATCTACACCTTCGATTGTGATAATATCTGTACCAGCACCACGAATATGGGCACCCATATTATTCAAAAGAGTAGCAACATCAATAATTTCAGGTTCACGGGCTGCATTTTCAATAACTGTCCGACCGGATGCTCGAACAGCAGCTAACATAGTATTAATCGTAGCACCAACACTTACTGTATCCATGTATATGCTTGCTCCTCGCATGCGTCCAGTCTCAGCTTCCAGATGCATGGCATTGCCTTCTTGAGTCATCTGAGCTCCCATAGCTTCGAAAGCTTTCAAATGAAGATCAATCGGACGCGGTCCAAGGTCACATCCGCCTGGAAGACCTACTGTTGCTTTTCCAAAGCGCCCTAAAAGACTTCCGTAGAAATAATAGGAAGCGCGGAGACTATTGATTTTACCATAAGGCATCGCCATACTTTGAACCTGACGTGGATCAATCTCAAGACTGTCTCCATCCCGCTTCACACTAGCTCCCATGGTTACCATGATATCAATCAAGCTATCAACGTCTGAAATAGCTGGTACTCCATCTAAAGTCACAATGCCATCTGCCAAAATAATAGCTGGAATTAAAGCTACAACACTATTTTTTGCACCACTAATCGTAACCTCACCTTTTAAAGGACGGCCACCATTTATCACTATTTTTCTCATTTTATTTCTCTCTCAAGCTTTTTCATACATAGAATTCCTATCTATTATATCACAGATACCTGTTTTTGCCTATTCTTTTCGTAAGACAGAGATTTTAAAAAGAGAGTGGGACAGAAATCGGTCATTCGTTAGAATTCGATTTCGTCGTCCCACCTCCGCACAGTTGAGTAGGGCTGTAAAAGCTGATGAAATCAGCGCAATAGAGCCCACTCAACTACTGCGTCTTGCTCGACAATCCAAAAACAATTGAGAGGCTAGGACTTTTGTCCCAGCCTCTTGAATAACAGTTAGGTAAACAGGCACTTTTTAGAATGACCTATTTCATATTTTGTTTCTTTATCAGCATAGGCAGGTCTAACAGATGTCAGATGAGCTCATCTTCCCCAATTTCAAAGGCTTCCAAGATTTTCTGAATCTGATCAAAACCCAGTCTAAAATGCTCCAGCTTGTGGCCGTCCGACCCCACTGAAAAGCGCTGGCCGCCCATCTCCTTGACTAGAGAGAGAGCATAAATATAGAGTTCCTCGTGACCGTAAAGATACATGGACTTGCAGTTGAGCTCAAAGGCCAGATCGTGGTCAATCATCTTTTGAAAAAGCTGTCGCAACTCTGGTTCAAAAGTTTTTAACTCATCTACGGTAAGCGCAAATTTCCGAAAACCATAGTCAAAATGAGCTAAGACATCTGCTGGCACAGCCTCAATAGCCTCTTTTAACTCTCTTAGGTAGCGGGGAATTAACTCCATCTTATCCAACTGCAAGACCGGATCTTCCAGATAGTCAAAACTGCCATTGTGGTGAACAGATAGAAGCTTGAGATCATAATCCTTGTCCGCTAGGAAAGCTAGGATATCGTCTTTGCGCGGAGCGTAATAGCCAATTTCAATGCCCTTTTTGATGCGTTTGCCATATTGCTGGTTCAGCTCTGCTATTTTTGCTGAATAGGCCGCATAGTCAGGCACATCATCGTGGGGCGAGGCAGCTTCGTAAGGGTAGGGATTAGACAAATCATAGTGCTCAGTGGTGACAATCTCGCCCTCATAATGGTCCAGATAGTCACAGAAATCTGCCTCAGAATCGTAGGAAAAATAGGTATGAAGATGGTTATCGCGCATGCTGGACCGCCTTTCTGCAAATCTTGTGTCACTTTAGTATTGGTCAATTTCAGGTCGGTCGTGAATCCGACTCTGCTTGCCCTGACGAGCTTGGAGGACGGCCTCTACCTCTTCCAAACTGACGCCAGTCTCAACGAGAGCGACCGCTAGATGGTAGAGCAGATCAGCTGTCTCATTGGCCATCTCGTCCTTGTTAGCATTTTTAGCCGCAATGACCACTTCAGTCGCTTCTTCACCGACTTTTTTTAGAATCTTGTCCAGCCCCTTGTCATAGAGATAGCTGGTATAGGAGCCTTCCTTGGGCTCTTTTTTGCGTTTGAGGGCTTCTTGATAGAGAGTTTCTAGCATAGTATCTCCTTGTTACTGTCCTTATTTTACTATAAAAAGCAATTCTTTCCAATGGCAGGCTGACTTCTTAGTTTATTTTTGCATTAACCAAATAATAAAGCAAGGGAGCTTTTAGTCGGTTTTGTTGTCTTGTTCATCCCAGATTGTATGAAAAAAGCAGGATTTAGCACCGGTGTGGCAGGCTGCTCCCAGCTGGTCTACCTCGATCAGCAGGGTATCTAGGTCGCAGTCAGTTGTGATTTTTTTGACAGTCTGGTAGTGGCCACTGGTGGCTCCCTTATGCCAAAGTTCCTGACGTGACCGGCTCCAGTACCACATCTGACCGCTAATGCGGGTCAGATGGTAGGATTCTTCATTGAGATAGGCCAACATGAGAACTTCTTTGCTGGTGTGGTCTAGAATAATGGCAGGTATAAGACCGCCTTGTTTTTGAAAATCTAACTTTACTTCTTTCATCAGATGCGAACCTCCAATCCAGCTGCCTGCATGGCTTTTTTGGTCTCTGAGATGGAGACCTGACCATAATGGAAAATTGAAGCTGCCAAGGCACCTGTCGCTGCAGTCTTTTCAAAAACTTCTAGGATATGCTGGCTACTGCCAGCACCACCAGATGCGATGATAGGAACGGAAACCACTTGAGAGACGGCTTCCAGCATAGGCAAGTCAAAACCGGACTTGGTCCCGTCCTTGTCCATACTGGTCAGCA
>NZ_KQ969106.1:306049-310453 GCF_001578795.1 Streptococcus gordonii | reverse complement strand
CTTAGCATCCACAGCCAGTACCACACATTGGCTGCCGAATTCTCGGCGCAGTCAGCTAAAAGACTGAGGATTTGCCAGTGCTGATAGAATTAACCGCAACCTTACTCCGCCCCACGCCTGCAGCACTCCGCTTCATCGTCCTCAACTGTGCGAATCGCCGCCCCGACGGTAAAGGGAATGAAAACCTGCTCCGCCACGCGCCGGACCATCTCGACCGTCGTGTCCCGCTCCTCATGAGTAGCGGTAATGTCCAGAAAGACCAACTCATCGCAGCCAGCTTCATAGTAAGCCTTGGCAGCATCGACTGGATCTCCTACATCAGTCAGATTGACAAAGTTGATACCCTTGACCACTCGGCCGTCCTTGACATCCAGACAGGGAATGATTCGTTTTTTCAGCATGGCTAGCCCCTTTCTGCTTCCTTGATCTGCTCTAGGCTAATTCGTCCACTGTAATAGGCCTTGCCCACAATGGCACCAGCCAAGCCCAGCTTTTTCAGTTCATCTAAGTCATCCGCTGACTGGATACCACCAGAAGCAATGACTTGAGCTTGCTTGAGAGCTGCAAGCAATTTTTGATAATGCTGGATATTGGGGCCAGTCAGAGTCCCGTCTCGGTCTACATCCGTATAGACGAAGAGGCGGACGCCGATTTTTTCCATGGCCAGCGCTAGGCTGATATAGTCCTGACTGCTGGTTTCCAGCCAGCCCTCAGTCGCAACCAGCCCCTCTTTCGCATCGATGCCAATTACGATTTTGTTGCTTCCGAAGCGCTCCAGCGCAGCCTCAACAAATTCAGGATTCTTAACAGCCATAGAGCCAATAATGACACGGTCAATGCCGACTGCCAGATAATCTTCAATCTGCTCCAGACTGCGGATGCCGCCCCCGACTTGGATAGATAGACCAGTTTCCGCTTTAATCCGAGCAATCAAATCTCGATTGGCCGCCCGACCTTCTAAGGCTCCGTCCAAGTCAACCACATGAATCATGGTAACCCCGGCTTCTTTGAAAACTCGAGCTTGCTCCAAAACATCGGGATTGACTACCGTCTTCTGACTAAAATCCCCTTTAAAAAGGCGGACGGCCTGACCGTCTTTGATATCAATAGCGGGCAGTATTTTCATAGACATACTCCTTAAACTTCTCTAGGATACCGAGGCCTACAGCACCTGACTTTTCTGGGTGAAACTGACAGCCAAAGACCGATCCTCGGTGAATCATGGCTGGGATAGGCAACCCATAATCAGCCGTCACATCCAAGTACTCCTCCGGAACATCTGTATAGTAGCTATGGACGAAATAGACTGACTGGCCCTCGAGACTAGCTGTCAAAGCAGACGACTGCTGCATCTGTAAGTCATTCCAGCCCATGTGAGGCACAGGCAGATCAGCCTGATCCGGAATCCGACGGCAAACACCGGGAATCAAACCCAGTCCAGAGCTTTGACCATTCTCCAATCCAGACTCCAGCAGGAGCTGCATGCCTAAGCAAATGCCCAAGAGAGGCTTACCATCGGCCACAGCCTGTTGAATAACTGAAACCAACCCTCGCCTTTCCAATTCCTGCATAGCAGTAGGAAAAGCACCGACTCCTGGTAAAATCAAACCATCTGCGTCCAAAATTTCCTGCGGGTCAGCTGACAGACGCGCTTCTACTCCAACTTGAGCCAGAGCACGGAGAACATTGGCAGTATTTCCCGCGTCATAATCAATAACAATCATCATCTCCACATCAACTCCTTTCACTCAGAAGGACAAGCTAGAGCAAGCCCTTGGTGGAGTTAACTCCATGAATCTCTGGATTTATCGTAATAGCCTCCCGCAGAGCTCGGCCAGTCGCTTTAAAGAGGCTTTCCGCCTTGTGATGGCTGTTCTTGCCATGAAGGATTTTCAGGTGCAAATTCATCTGCAGATTAAAGGCTAGGGCTTGGAAAAATTCCTCTACCAGCTCGGTGTCAAAATTCCCAAGCTTGGGATTGTCAAAATCCGCCTCAAAGACCAGATAGGAGCGACCGGATAAGTCTAGACTGGCCATGCCCAGCGTTTCGTCCATGGGCACAAAGCTAGTGCCATAGCGGTTGATGCCGGCCTTGTCTCCCAAAGCCTGACGCAGAGCCAGTCCTAACACGATGCCCACATCTTCAACCGTATGGTGGCTGTCCACCCAAAGGTCGCCTTCAGCCTTGACCGTCAGAGAAATTCGACTGTGGCGGGCAAAAAGGGTCAGCATGTGGTCAAAGAATCCGACACCAGTCTCAATAGCTACCGGCTCCTGTTGGTCAAGATTGACAGCCAGCTCAATATCAGTCTCCTGTGTTTTTCGCTTGATTTCAGCTTGTCTCATGGTAACTCCTTTTATTTTTCCTGTCTGCGGGCTTCGATGGCCTTGGCATGTCCCTGCAGACCTTCTGCATAGGCCAGACTGGTGATATCCTTGTCAGCCGCCCCTACAGCAGCACGGCTGTACTGGGTGTACTGGATGCGCTTGATGAAGTCATAGACACCCAGAGCTGATGAAAAACGGCTGGTGCTGGTTGTCGGCAAAACGTGATTGGCTCCCGCATAGTAGTCACCGATTGGCTCACTGGTATAGTGCCCCAGAAAGACAGAGCCAGCATTTTCAACCTGGTCCAGATAGCTGTAAGCATCATCCATGGCAATCTCCAAATGCTCCGGTGCCACCTGATTCATGAGCTCAAACATGGCTTCCTTAGAAGGTGCAAGGATGATGCGGCCGTTGTTCTCAATCGAAGCACGCGCGATTTCCTCCCGCGGCAGCTCTTTCAGCTGTCTGTCTAGCTCTGCTTCCACTTGGTCTGCCAGCTCCTCTGAATCGGTCACCAGAATAGCACGAGCCAGCTTGTCGTGCTCAGCTTGCGACAGAAGGTCGGCTGCCACATAGACAGGACTAGCTGAACGATCCGCAATGACTCCAATCTCCGAAGGACCGGCAATCATGTCAATTCCCACAACACCATAGACCATCTTCTTGGCCGTGGCTACAAAGATATTGCCCGGCCCAGTTATCTTATCCACCTTGGGAATAGTCTCAGTTCCATAAGCCAGAGCAGCTACACCTTGGGCTCCGCCAATTTGGAAAATCCGATCCACACCAGCAAGATTGGCTGCGACCAAAATCGCTGGGGTAAAGTGCTCCTGGGGCGGTGTAATCATGATGATTTCTTTGACACCAGCAATCTTAGCTGGAATAACATTCATGAGAACGGAGGACGGATAGGCTGCGGTGCCGCCAGGTACATAGGTGCCGACCCGCTCAATCGGCCGAATCAACTGTCCACGGATAACACCCTCGCTGGGACTATCCTTAAAACCAGTCTCCAACTGCTGGCGGTGGTAGGATTCGATATTAGCTTGGGCATTTTTCAGAGCGGCCAAGACCTCTGAGTCAATCTCTTCAAAAGCCTGGTCGATTAGCTCCTGCCCAATCTCAAGTTCTGCCACCTCAACCTTGTCAAAGAGCTTGGTATAGTCTCTTAATGCTTGGTCACCGTCTTGTTTGACCCTTTCGATAATCTCAGCCACTGCTTCTTCCACATCTAAGTTCTGCTGACTAAGCTGCAGCTGCTCTTCGTATAAAATCCGTGAAATTTCTTCGTTACTTCCACTTAAACGCTTGATAATTGTCATTTAAAAGCCACCTCTCTTCTTCCTACTAGGGATTCAATCTTTGCCACAAAAGGCATGATATCCGGGTTATTTTTCAGGGAAGCCTGATTGGCAATGAGCCGGGCTGACACCCGACAAATGTCTTCAAAAACCAGCAGGCCGTTAGCTGACAGGGTATGACCCGTCTCCACAATATCAACAATGGCATCCGCCAGACCCAGCACCGGTGAAATCTCCACGCTGCCTTGGATGGAGATGATTTCCACATCCTCCCCTTTTTGATTAAAATAATCAGTCGCTACCGTTGGGTACTTGGTCGCAATTCGCTTGCGCTTGTGATCATGAGGATCGTAGCTGGGAACTGAGGCCAGTGAGAATTTACAAAGGCCAAAGTTCAGATCCAGCAGCTCCAGATAGCCAGTCGGATGCTCAAAGAGAATGTCCTTGCCGACAATACCCAAATCAGCTACTCCGTGGCGCACATAGGTCGTCACGTCAGGCCCTTTGACCAAAAGAAAGCGAAAGCGACTGTCTGGACTTTCAAAAATCAAGCTGCGCCCCTTGTCTGCCATGAAGGACATATCAAAACCAGCCTGGGTCAAGAGCTTGACCGTATCTTCCTCAATCCGCCCCTTGGTCAGGGCAATAGTAATCTGACTCATCTGCTGTCACCTTCCTTTCCTCCCTCGTCAGGCAGGTCATCATGAATAGCCTGATAGACACTGTCAATATCTAGGGACCAGCCGATAGCTGTCAGCTCTGCTGCCCCGAAGCG
>NZ_KQ969106.1:303773-305746 GCF_001578795.1 Streptococcus gordonii | reverse complement strand
TTGCGAATATAATCTAGCAGCTGGGTCTCTTCCTTCGAATCCAAGACCAAACTCTCTAGGATGGTCTGAAGGATTGTTGCATGGGAAAACTCAAACTGATAAGACTTTACCCGCGCCAAATCCAGCGACTGCTTGGCTGTTTTGATAGCCTCAAGCACCGCCTCGCGAGCTGGATAACCGATAATCTCAATACCAGCTTGACTGAGCTCGTTGGCAAGACCGCGCAACTCTTCTTGATAGTGAAAGACCTTGCCCGAATAGGAAAACTTGGTCGGCGTATGCACCCTGGTCGAAGCAATAGCCCGACCAATCTGGCTGGTCACATCCGGTCGTAGCACCAATAGCTCGCCTTTTTTATCGAAAAGATGATAATGATGGGGCTCCACATGGTCACTGAAGACCTCGAAGTGCTCCAAAGTCGGTGTGTCAATCCGATTGAAACCCTGAGCCATCAGGAAATCACTGATGTCCCGTTCAATCTCGTAGGTCACACGCGCCCTCTTGAAAAGCTTGTCGTGCATGCCAATCGGAAGGGTGATTTTATTCATAGGCTGCTTTCCTTTCTAGATCTATTTTTACACTAGCTGGCTTTGAGTCAAACACTCAGTTGCTGCAAATGTCCTTGATAGCTTCTAGGACAGTTTCCATCTCCTCTCGCCGCCCGATAGAGATGCGCAGAAAGTCTTTGATTCGCTCTGATTTTGGAAAATACCGCACATAAATCCGACGCTCTTCTAACTGTTGGAAAAGCTCTGCTGCAGAGATTCTAGTAGGCTGAGCTAGGACAAAGTTAGTCTGACTTGGCAGGACTTGGAAATCCAGCACAGCCAATTCCCCAGCGAACCAATCTCGGGTCTCTTGTATGGCTCTACCGGTTTCCCGATAATAATCCCAATCTTCAACGGCCGCAAGGGCTAATCGCTCTGCTAACATATCCACCGAGTAAGGATTGATGGAGTCCTTAACAGCTTTCATGACAGCTATTAAGTCTGGTTGACCGATACCGTAGCCCACTCGCAGACCAGCCAAAGCAGCATCCTTGGAAAAGGTCCGTGTAATAAAGAGGTTGGGATAGGTGTCTAGAAGAGGCAGGGCAGATTGACCGCCAAAGTTAATGTAAGCCTCATCCACCACCACTACCGCATCCTGATTGGACGCCAGAATTTCCTCCAACTGATTCAGCGGCAGATAAATTCCCGTCGGAGCATTGGGATTGGCTAGGATAATGCCACCATTATCTCCAAAATAATCTGACGGATGGACCTCAAAATCAGCTGACAGAGGGATTTCTCGAAAAGGCACTTGGTAGAGGTTCGCCCAGACCTTGTAAAAACCATAGGTCAAGTCTGGAAATAAGACCGACTCGCCACTGTTAAAGAAGGCCAGGAAAGCCATGGACAAGATGTCGTCACTCCCGTTACCGATAATGAGCTGGTCGGGTGATACACCCAAATTTGCAGCCAAAGCCTGACAGAGCTCCGCCTGATCCAAACTGGAATACTTGCGCAACTCCTGGGCATCAAAGTTCTGCAGGGCCTCTGCCACCTTAG
The DNA here is from genome assembly GCF_001578795.1 of Streptococcus gordonii. Lineage (GTDB taxonomy): Bacteria > Bacillota > Bacilli > Lactobacillales > Streptococcaceae > Streptococcus > Streptococcus gordonii_A. Next base: position 304,196 of record NZ_KQ969106.1, on the reverse strand, counting down.
GACTTGGCCCATAAGCATTTTCATTGGTATTGAGCTTAATCATGTCTGGCTCATTGGGCTGCTTCCCCGCTACATAAGGATTGATCTGCCTGAGACTTTTTAGCTTAACCATCTTGCCACCTCTCTTTCACACACTATCCATTATCTGACTCTGATTGTCTTTTAGAACTTCCAATAAATGAAAGACGAAATTTACCGCTTTGGTAAAGGAAAATAGGGGAATCTTCTGGTTTAGATATAATAAAAAGCCCTCGCAAAAAAACTTTGCAAGGACGTTGACACGTGGTTCCACCTTTATTCGGACCCCAGTCGCCTGAGGACCCTCTGGGAGTACGATACTCCAGATTGATAACGGTAATCAGCCGTCGGACACTAGTCTCGGTCTACTGACAGATTTCGCACCCGCACTCAAGAATGTGTCGT
>NZ_KQ969106.1:301862-302714 GCF_001578795.1 Streptococcus gordonii | reverse complement strand
ATTTGAGTATTCTAAATCATAAAAAAAATTATGACCAGTATAGTAGTCCCTCAACTGGATATAATCTGACTGGCAGCGCTCCAGTTGATCTAGAGCTTTCTGAGCATCTGCTAGGACTTGAGCATATTTATTCAGATGTCCTTCCATTTTTTGAATTCGTTCTAACTGCTCCATCTAATTTTTTCCTTTCTGAAACCAACCAATCAGTCCACCTGAACTACCTGAAGCTTCTCACCGCCAAGCAGAATCAAATATTTTTCAATCTGAGAAATACCGTAAGAACGGCTGAGAGCTTGAGCATATAGGTCTAGTTGGCTTCGGTAGCGAGCAATCAACTCTGATGAATCCTTGTATTTATCCGTCTTGTAGTCAAAGAGGATAATCCGATCCTCAAAGAGCAGATAGCCATCCAAAATCCCCCGCAAAACAAATTCCTGACCACTAGCTTCATCTCTCTTGAGCATGGCAAAAGGTGCTTCTCGACGAACTCTGTCACTGTTCTCAATCAAGAGTCGCCCCAAATCCGTCTCGAAAAACGATGCAATCTTAGGCAGCTGAATCTGCTTTTTGACCGCTTCATCGGCCTGAACCTGAGCTAAAGCAGAACGAAGTACAGCCATGCTGGGACTGCTATCCAAAGGAATCCGCTGCATAAGCTCATGAACGGCACTGCCGACTTGAGCCCCAGTCACTTTGGCTTTCTTGCCAAAATCAGGCAAGTCAAAGCTGGGCTGAGGCCGAAAAGCTGCTCGCTCATCCATGATATCCAGGCCATCCGTATCCATGATCGGCTCATAAAACTTCTTAATCTGGCTTGGAGTTCGCACACTAGGCAGCTCAATAGCAGAGCGA
>NZ_KQ969106.1:296819-301709 GCF_001578795.1 Streptococcus gordonii | reverse complement strand
CTCTTCAGCAGTTAGCTCCTCATCAGTAACAAAACGGGTCTCGTAGGCGAGATTCTCATCGGAAAAAACAGCCTGGATAGCATAAATCCAGTCTTGGAAAGAAGTTAGCTGACTACGTATGGAATCCGATAAAAGACCCTGTTCAGCTTGCCCCCAGCTTCGCTTCTCAAGTTTTTCTTGACTGCCTTTTCCAACTAAGTAAAGCTTGGTTTCAGCCCGTGTCATGGCTACATAAAGCAAGCGCATCTGCTCAGAAAGACTAGCTAGCTTGATTTCTTCTAAATTTTGTTGGTAGGGTAGCGTGTCCATTGACAAACGGATTGATCTCGGTTTCACTTCTTCTGGATATTCAACCTCTACATCAGCGATATATTTAATCCCAATCCCATTTTTACGACTCAAGATAATGCTAGAACTGGTATCTTGGCGGTTAAAAGCCTTGTCCATATTAAGCAGAAAGACATACTTGAACTCTAGTCCCTTACTCTTGTGAACTGTCATCAGATGAACCGCATCTTGTGGTGCGGCATAGGGAACGCTAGCCAAATCGTGCTGGTTCTCTAAAATCTTATTAATCATGCTGATGAATCGAGACAACCCTTTAAAGCTTGATTTCTCGTAGTCATTAGCTCTGAGTGATAGGGCATAGAGATTGGCTTGACGCTGGGCTCCATTGGGCAAGGCACCAACATAGTCATAATAAAAGCGGTCTTGATAAATCTTCCAAATCAGATCGTACAGAGAATGAGTTTTAGCGAAGGTTCTCCACGATAAGAGCGTCTTTTGAAAGAGAACTAGCTTCTTTTTAAGGTCTGGCAAGATTAAGTCTGGATGCAATCCTTGATTAGTCAAGGCATTTTCTAACTTCTCATAGAGATTTTCCTGCGATTTTTCCTGACTTTTCTGTAGCGCTATTCGAGCCAGCTCATCTTCTCCAAAGTCAAACATTGCTGATTTGAGTAGGGCTGTCAAGGCATAGTCATTTAAGGGATTATTGATCGTTCGCAAAGTGTCCAGCATGACCATGACCTCGACAGATTGGAGGTAATTGTCTTCTCCTCCATCTGGTACAAGAGGAATATTGTGCTTGGCAAACTCATCCAAAATTATATCATTTCGAGTCCGAGAAGCCGTTAAAAGAGTAATGTCCTTAAAGGCAACCGCTTCTTCCTCATGCAGTCGAGTGATTTCCTTGATAACTAGAGACACTTCTCCAGCAGAGATGCTTTCCTCGCTTAGCTCCTCGCTTGCTACCGTCGAATCATAAAGGAGGAATTCAGCCCTATTTTTGGGATTAGGAGATGCTTTCGTCGGATTTCCCGCCACCAAATAATGAGTCTCATCATAGTTGATTTCCCCGACCTGCTCATCCATCAGTCTCTTAAAGACATCATTGGTCGCTTCCAGTACTTCTACATGACTGCGGAAATTCTCCTTGAGGACAATCAATTTCCCTTGGCTCAGATCTGCTTGATAAAGCCGAAACTTATCATTGAAAATCTGGGGATCCGCTTGACGAAAACGATAGATGGATTGTTTGATATCTCCCACCATAAATCGATTATGGCCGTTAGATAAGAGCTCCAACATTCGCTCCTGAGTGTGGTTGGTATCCTGATACTCATCGACCATGACTTCATGGTAACGCTCTTGATAGAAGCTTCTTACCTGTGGAAAGTCCTCTAAAATCTGTATCGCAAAATGGCTGATATCCCCAAACTCAAAAGCATTCTCTGTTTTTTTCCTCTCCAGATAAGTTCGAGTAAAATCACTCATGAAATCGCGCAACAAATCTAGGAGAGGCAGACTATCATCTTGATACTTCTCAAGGAACTCAAATTGATAGAGGCTGGACTCAAGAGCTCGCAAATGCTCGATTCTTTCTTTACGTCCTTGATTAAAGGTATCAGCCAGCTCTTTTAATTCTTCCTTGCGAGTAGTGATGGTCAAGGCTCGGCCGCCACTAGCCCGAGATAGAAGAACCACATCTTTTAAGACGCGGAAATAGTCCTGCTCAGAGGACAATTCCTGCAAACTCCCCAGTTTATCTAGCGCAAGCAACACATTTTCCTGGTATTTGGCTCCCGCAAATTCACGTCCCTCATGATCCAAATGAAAACGGAAATAATCTTCGAGGTCAAAAAGAGCACCTTTCACTTGCTGTAAAATTTTGTCTCTCTCACGCGAAAGATCTGTCTCCTCATAGCCTTTAAGGAAAAAGTCCCGCAACCATCTCTGAGGATTGCTGGTTGATTGGAGAAACTGGTAAATGGAGTAGACTTGCTGGCGAAAACTAGAGATGTTCTTTTTCTTGCCCGTGAAATTTTTGACTAACTTTTCAAAAATATCCTTCTGCTCACCAGAATAATATTGCTCAAAAAGTTGCTGAAAGACTTCATTTTGTAGCATAGTCTGCTCACTAGCTGACTGGAGAATACGAAAATTAGGGGCCAGGCCCAGAAGATAGCCATACTTGTTGAGAAGCTTTTGTGTGAAAGAGTCCATGGTCCCAATATCAGCCGTGGCAATAGCTGCTAACTGCTGGGCTAGGTGCTGTTTAAGTTCTTCATCCTGACTTTCTTTGAGGACTTTACTTAACTCTTTTTCTAGACGTTCCTTAAGTTCTGCTGCCGCTTTTACAGTAAAGGTTGAGATAAAGAGTTCCTGGATGGACACTCCACGGAGAATCTGGTCAATAATCCTCTGAACCATGACAAAGGTTTTCCCTGATCCAGCTGATGCAGAGACTAAGATGTTTTGACCTGAGGAATAAATAGCCTCAATCTGCTCAGCAGTCCGTTTTTGTTCTTTATTTGAAATGGCTTCAAAATGCTGTAGCTGACTGATTTCTTCTGGACTTAAAAAAGACTTCTTCCTCATTTTTCCAACTCCTCCCTCATCTTTTCTATCCATGCTCGGCGCAGTTTCTCACCAACTGGACGTTTTTCAAATTTAGTCAAATCTAATTTATCTAACTGTCTAGCTTGGCCTAGGTGGCGATTGGCTTCAAATCCTGTAATAGCCTTAAACTGATCGACATAAGGTGCTATATTCCGGCCATTTTCTGTATAGGGATTGATCTCAAAGTGGCCAGCTAGAATGCCTTCAGCTACTTTTTTATAGAGAATTTCATTATATGCTAGTAAAATAGCCAGTTCCTCGTGACTGAGACTATTAACCTTACTCTTCTCATAAACAGGACCCAAAGAGGCCAGCTTATCTGCTAAAAAGAGCCCCTTGTACTGCATGGTTTTCGCAACTTCCTTGACCGCATCTCCTAGCTCTTTGGTATCTTTAAGGGCAACAATAGGCTCTGTCATTTGCAAGTACATAGCGCCGAAAAGATCTCTACCTTCCTGCTGACCTTGGAGTTCCTGAATAGCTGCTAGATAAGTTGGAAGCTGAGAATTTAGACCATTAAAAAATTTTTCATAACTAAACTTAGTCTCGCTGGACTTATAGTCCACTACTCCCAGACTCCCATCAGCTAGCAAACGGTCAATTCTATCCACCTTGCCTCGAACACTAACAGCTCTGCCATCTTCCAAGATAAGGAAAGGCTCTTTACTGTTCCCAAAGACTGTTTCTTCCCCAATCGTTTCAATCCCAGCTGATTGGGCCAAAACTTGGCTCGTTGACTTAGCTGTATCTAGCAGCAACTGACGAGTAAAGAGACTCTCGCTAGATTCATTGTAGAGACTTTCAAATTCGGACTCCCGCATGGTTTCGTCTATTGCCACTTCTAGTCGCTGGTCAAAGTCTCGACTAGTATCCCCCTGAAGTACTTTCTCAAAAATTACGATGCAGAAAATTACCCGTGGCTTCTAGCATCCGGATGGATGGTCCACTCTTCCTGTAATCCTAGAATATATTTGATGAAATAGCCATATTGATTTTTGTAAGTATTCGTTTAAAGCAGAGGCTGAAAGTCGGAGGGGCTGATCTTTTGGATAAAGGGTTTGCAGAGTTTCCGGTTGCAGAGGCTCCGTTTTCAGTTCCTTGCTAATTTGCGGAATACTGATGCCTTCTGCTGCCAATTTCTTGCGGAGAACCCGCACGGCCACCGCCCAAAAAGTCTGCTCCTCTGCTGTCCACTCTCGGTCAATCTCCTCTTGGTGGAGCTCAATGATTTGAGACAAGAGAGCTCGGTAGCTGCCAATATCGTCACTAGAAGCCTGAGGCTTTTTGACAATGATGGGCGAGGAAAGTGGAGCTGCAGTCAATTCCAGCAGATAGGTCGACATGCTGTCCTCTACTTCATTGACTAAGGCTGGCGCAGACAAGACCAGCTCTTTGGTAGCAGAATTCATCAGTGATAGAGCTGTATAGCGATTCTTCTTGAGATTTTCTGAGCTAGCAATCTGCAGTTCCGCCTGAGAATCCGTCGCATCATTAAGTCGAGCCCGATCTTCATCACTAAGCAAACTCTTATTTTGCGCGATTTTAGGAAAACGCTCCTGAGTCAGTCCGATTGCATAGACGTAAGGAGCTGCTAAAGGCTCTATCAAGTCATAAGACTGAACCTTGACCACATCTACTGTCGCTGGCACTGTCCGATAGTTAGAAAAAAGCATGCCTGAGAGGACCAAGGCCAGAAAGTCGTCCAGTTTGACCTTACTATCTGCAAAGACTTGAGCAAACTGCTCTAATACATGGCTGAAAGCCTTCCAGATTTCCTCGTGACGCTCCTGCTCCTGCTGACTTGCTCCCTGTAGCAGAGCCGTCAAATTGTCCGACAAACGGGCTGCTTGGACAAACTCCGTAAATTTAGCTAAGAGCCCCGACGCCGTCTGGCTACGGGATTTGAAAAAGTCTTGTAGCGGAGTCATAACCCGGCGACGAATATGATTGAGACGGTCTAGGTCAAATTTCCCTTGGCTATTAGCCGTG
>NZ_KQ969106.1:291450-296787 GCF_001578795.1 Streptococcus gordonii | reverse complement strand
CGTAGATATTGCTCAAAATGATCCAGCTCCTCCTGAGTCAAATCGCCATAGAGCCCCGTCTTTAAGAGATTGAGCAGGTCTTCCAGTTGGAAATTATAGCGCTTGAGCCGCTCCAAGGACTCGACAAACTGAACCAGCGGATGCTGAGCCATTGACTCGCTCCGCCCTAAATAGTAGGGAATCTGATATTGGTCAAAAATGGTCTTGAGCTGAAGCTGGTAGGCTTCCACATCCCCCAAGAGTAGACGAATATCCTTATAACGCACACCATCATGAACCCGCTGCCGGATGGATTTAGCCACATACTCTAGCTCTTCTTTCTGATTCATAGTAGCCCAGATTTGAAGCTGGGAGCGGTCTGGCTCACTCAGACTCACCGTTGATTCTGAAAAGTCATAACGACTCTCCAAGATCTTAGAAATCCGTCCAAAGGCATCTTCTGCTTCCGCATGAGGGATATAGTCAGGCTTGACTTGATAGTCCTCGGCTAGTTTTCTCAGAAAGTCCACACTAGCTTGATAGAGATTGCCCTCACGAAAGGCTGCTCGATAGGCTTTTTGGCTGGCATAGGTCCCGATAACAATCTCCACGCCTTTTCGATGCAGGAGACCGACCAGGTATTCCTCTTCGGCAGAAAAACGAGTAAAGCCATCAATGACCAGAGCCAAATCTGCCAACTCCTCATCTGTGTCGCCAGCCAGAATATGCTGGGCAAAAGCAGCAATCTGAGAAGACGAATCAAAATCCCCCTTATTCAGAGCAACAGTTACCGCTGTAAAAATCTTGACCAGATCCTCCCGCTTCTCAGGCTCCTCTAGAAATTCCAAATCCGCAAAGGACATCTGGGCAGTCTGCAGTTCATGGTAAAGATCCATCAGCTGCTGGATAAACTGGGAATCCTTCTTAATCCTGCCATAGACCTTAAGCTCTCCATCATCCAGCTCTGTCAAGGTCCGATAAATCAACATCCCCAGACCAATATCGTCCAAACTCTGCCCTTGCCGAACATCATTGAGGACAAAATACCGAGCCATCTGGGCAAAGCGCGTCACTGTAATGGCAAAGGAAGCCTTGTTCTTCAGGCACTCCAAAACCGCCCGCTCCTTCTCAAAAGAAAGCGAATTTGGAGCAATATAAAAGACTCGTTTACCAGCCACCACCAAGCTCTCAGCCTCCGCAACCAAAACCTTGGTCAAAGAATGGCGAATATCTGTATAAAGTAATTTCATAGCTTGCCTTTTCCTCTAGAAAATATAGGTTTATTATATCATTTTTGCAAGGATTTTACTCCTAGCTTTACACATTCGGCTACTCCATTTTCATTCTCTAACAATTAGCTGAGACATCTTGCATCTACTTATTTTTTCCTGATTTTTTTAAAAGCATAAACTTCAATTATCTTAAAAGACTTCAAATTAAAACACCCCGAAGGTTAGTTCATTTCTAACTTTCAGGGTGTGATTTATCGGCTAGACTGCTAAGAAAAATTTGCCTTTCTCAAGATGCTAGCTTCATAACACTAAAGGAGATACACTAGAGATCAGTATTTCTTCTCCAGACTTTCAAGTTAATCCAGCAAGCAAGATGGGAAATGCCAAGTGTAAATATAATAATGAGATAGCATTATTTCTTTTCTTTACGTCCACCAATCACTTTCCATAAGCCGGCTAAAAGTAAGCTTAGCATACCATAGATTGACCAAGAATTTGCTTTTTGACCAGTTTCAGGAAGTCTTACTTCTCTTGAAAGAGCCACTTCTTTTGAAGAAGCATCATTTTCTTTGTGTTCAAGATTAGCGATTTCAACCTTTTGTTCTTTACGGAATTCCATAGAGTCCCGTCCTACTGGTGGTTGTTGATCCATTTGTCCTCCTGGCTTAAGTTCAGAACCACTTCCCTTGTCCTGCTGATTGTCCTTTTCTACCGCAGGGTTCTTTTTAGCAATTGCTAGGATGCGGTCTGCTAACTTAGCGTACTCGGTATCTTTCTCATTTGGCTGATAACGAAGTAAGAGAGATTGACTTTCTTCTACAATTGGTATCGTTGCAGAAATAGAATCTGTCTTAAACTTGACTTCGTATGGATCAGCATAATAAATGTAGTCTGGATCAAAAGCATGTAAGGTTAGGACCAGACGGTGACCCTTTTTAACAGTATACAAGTTTGGTTGCAAGTACATAGTGTAGTTGTGGTACTCATTTTCTTTTAGATCGATTGAATGTCTAGAAGTTGCAGAATTAAAACCTGAATCTGGGTTAGCCAAATTCATCCAGCCTCTAGAGATAACCACGCTTTTCACTTTATGCGTCTTGTATTCTTTCACTGGAAGGCTGTCTAGATTACTACCATGCCAGTCCCCTTTTTCGTCAACCGTTTCTTTTTCGAGTGTACGAGTACTATAACCGTCCTTATCATAAGTGATTTCTTCTTTGACAACATCAAATTCTTCATCAGATACATCCATCAAAGTCGCGCTGACATGGGCATGCTTCTTATCACCTTTCAAGAAGGCTGCACTAAAATGAAGAGGGATATGGCCTTTAATGGTAATATCACGATCAACTGGAGCCGCATATGAAGCACTGACAGCAGATGAATGAAAGGCTGCGTCTTGGTTTCTCGTAGTCCAATTTTCACCCGTGCCATAAAAATCACTAGATACAGTCACATCCTCTCTCTTGGAATAGGCACGAGCAGTGATTTTATTTTCTGTTTCCCATTTGTCAAATCTGCGCCACTTGTTTGGATCTAGGTTGTCCTGAGCAGTCACCTGCGGAAGATGTTCAATGCCATTTTGAAGGCCGAATAAATAATGACTATACCATTGATTCATTAAATCATTAAATGCTTGACCAGCCACTGTAGTTCCTGCCCAGCGAGTGGATGGATAAACGTGATTTCCTTGGTGGAGCAATACTTTTGGATCTATACCAGCCTTCTTATATGCTTCTAGCATTAATTCAAAATGTTTTGGTTTGACATTATCATCATTAAGCCCTTGAATAAGCAAAGGAGCAGCTTTTAGATTAGCTGCATCTAAGGTATAGTCACGCTTAGCATATTCTTCATTATAATTATGACCATCCTTGTGTTGTAGCTCATTTAGTTTTGTGATATAAGCAGCATAGTAGTCTTTAATTTTATCCCAGTCATCCTTGTCTAAGATCCTACCAGAGGTATAAACAGACAACCAAGATAGATCATTTGAGGCACCTGTATCAAGAGGAGAACCTTGACTATTAAAGTGATCATACCAACTGGCAATTCCTGCTGCCGGTACAATGGTTTTAAGACCTTCTACACCAGTAGATGCGACCCCAAAAGTTGTTGTTCCAGCCCAAGACAAACCAGTCATGGCAACATTGCCACTCGACCAATCCGCCTTGACCTCCCGATTGCTTGTTTTATCAGCATAGGCCCTGCGTTTGCCATTCAACCATTCGATAATACTCTTGTAGGCAGCAACTTCCAAATCAGAACCTGTTGTATTGATTCCATCTGACCCTTTTGAGCCCAGACCACTACTAGTTACGACCGCATAACCACGGACCAGGTAATAATTGTACCAGTTCAAATTTTCATAGTCATAATGAGTGTAATCTGCTGAACTTTCACGTGGATTGACATAGTACCACTCCTTAGGATTAGTAGTTTTTGCAACCTCTTCTGTCGAAACTTCTTTGACTGCTTTTCTCTTGTCTGGCTTGGTATAGAGCTTAGCCATATCAAATTTGCCACCCTCTTTGAGACCAAGCCCTTCTAAGGTCCGTTCTTCTGTCGTACCTGTTACATAGGGGCTAGCTTCAAATATTGTCGGAGCTTTATAATCACCTTTAACAGCAGCCTTTGGAACTTGGACGAAAGTCTTTACCAAGTCTGGTTTCCCATCTCCATCTGTATCATAGTCCGTTTCAACATAAACAACATAACGGACAATATCACTATTCTCATATGAATAATGTTCAGGATTATCACCACGAGTAAATGGGAAAATAGGCTGTGCTCTTCCATTCATAAAGAGAGGTGTCTTGCGCTCTGCTCTGTAAGCAGCATGGAGTTTTTTAGCTGCAGCAACCATAGTAACAAGATCTGTAACTGGATCGGATCCTTTCGCCTTTTGGTCAATCATTCCTAGACTCTTAGCAAAGGCTAAACGATCCTGGTCAGTTGAACCAACTTGTCCTTCTTTTGTCGATGCCCATTTTAAGAGTTGGTTAACAGCTTCGCTGATTGTTGCTTCCTTCTTAGAATCTTCCTCAGTCCTTGTTTGACCAGTTACTTCTGACAAGTCTGCTAAGGTCGTCTTAGGTGGATTAGACACTCTAGTAGCACTTCTATCATTTCCTGACTCTCTACTTGAATCTACAGCTGTTGCATTGCTCTCTATCCTTGAATCAACATTCTTTTCAGTATCACTACCAGTATCTGCTACTGGCTTTTCAGGAACAGTTCCCTTGTCCGAAGCTGCTTTATCCAATACATTTGAAGACTCAGGAACTGCTTTATCTAAATGACTTTCCTTCTCACCTATAGATTGATTGGAATCGATTGCTTGCTCAACGACCGCCTTTTCCCCTACATTTTCTGTAGAGCTTTCCTTAGACACTTCGGCATTCTCACTTGACGCTACTTGCTCAGATACCGATTTATCAGGACTAGACTCTTGATTCGTACTGGTCGCTAATACTGGCTCAACACTATTTGAGCCAACTTCGTCTGCTTGAACATGACGTGCCAAAACAAGAGGGCTAATCAATAAACTTGAAACTACAATCGAAACAATGGTTGATTTTTTCATAAAATGACTCCTTATACCATGTTTTCAAAACAACAGTCAAGGTTAGTAGATACAATTTCCTTCACTACCGTCTGATAAATAAATAACGAAAAAATATCATAATACATATAGGACTTTCAAAAGTTTGAAGCACTCCTCCCCTCTTTCACTTTATGAAATGCCTCCTTTGAAATTTTTAAAAAGGCAAGAAAACGACCCCTCTTATTGGAAATATCTGCTCTATTTCTTAAGATTAAATAAAAAGCAAGATCATTAAAGAGGAGCAACAATTAGAAAAATTAAACTATAATACACCATTTTAAAGGCCAGTTAGTTCCGCAATGCAAAAGATTGGCTAGGAAAGCTACTGATGAATGGGGCCAAACTGCTAATCGGATTCTCATATGCCTGACTTTTTACTGAAAAATATTTCTTAAGCAAATACACCTCAATGACATTAATTTAACTACAGTCAAAGAGGCTTTCTAAGGGCCTCTTACTATTATTCTTCAGCAAACTACAGCTTCATTCTAGCACTATATGTAAGCGCTGTCAATCTAT
>NZ_KQ969106.1:267466-291071 GCF_001578795.1 Streptococcus gordonii | reverse complement strand
GCTCGACAATCCAAAAACAATTGAGAGGCTAGGACTTTTGTCCCAGCCTCTTATTAGATTGTAAAATCTATTCCTGCTTGCCTAAGAGTTTTCAATTAAAAGGAAATGCTAAATCGCATCCATTTACCATCAACAGCTTCAAACTTATAAGCAAACTGATGCTTATCCAAAATTTGCTGAACGATAAAGAGTCCCAGACCTGTCCCTCCATCTTTCCGGTTTCGGCTATAATCCGGCCTGTAAAATGGTTGAAAGATCTGCTGAATCTGAGTCTCATCTAAAACGCGCTCAGCCTGATTTTCAATAACCAAGAGGTGTTCTTCAAGGCGGATTGAGATTTTCCCATTTTGAACAGTATAGTTAAAAGCATTATCAATGAGATTTTTGATCGCCTTGACCAAGTAGATCTTATTGCCCTTCATCTTAGCCTCTTCTAGACTAACTTGGAACCGATAATGCTTCATGTCTGCCATCAGTTTGTAGGCGCCGAGATTTTCTTCTAGAACCTGCTTCAACGAAAAGACTTCCTCAGTCACCTCTGTTCCCATCTCCATTTTAGAGATAGCTAAGATGGACTGAACCAGAGCGGATTGCTCTTCTAAAATTTCTCGACATTTATGAAGGTAGGTATCTCGATCCTTGAATTCCCCTACGCCGTATATCATACCGTCAATCATTCCCATCATACTGGTTATTGGCGTCTTTAGCTCATGAGAGGTCATACGAAGGAACTCAGCCTTCTCTCTTTCACTCTCAGCAACCTTTTCATTTTCCACTTTCAACGCTTCCATACTTGTCATTAGGTTGGCATAAAGGTGATTGATATCCTGAGCGAGTTCAGCGATTTCATCTTTTCCTTTAGCTACACAAACAACATCTGGCGCTAAACTGGTCATCTGACGAGTTGCAGCCGATATATCCTTTATCCGCTGACTAGAGGTCCGGCTGTAAAGATAGGCAGAAAGTCCTCCTAGGCTAAGAGATACGACTAAAACAAAAGGATAGAGATTGAGCAAAATGTGACTGGCATCACTGACGGGCTGCAGAGAATATTCTCCCTGCAGGGTCAAGATTTTTCCATCAGATGTTTTAAGCTTCTTGCTGATACTTTTATGCTTAGCTGTTCCATCAGCCATGGTAGGAAGGATTGTTAGTTGTAAGGAATCTTGGGGCTCACTTACTTCAACAATCGGGTAAATGACCTGATCTTTGGCATCTGTCAAATTAAACCAGATTCGATTGTTTTTATGACTATAATCAGTGAGAAGAGATTTCATTTCGTCAATCGACTTTCCCTTCATTTGCTGAGTCACTTGTTCAAATTCATGATTAGCTTCTCTACTCTTTACTTGCTCATAATAGATTGGCATAGCAAAATAGAGACTAGCAAGCACTACTGTGACAACGACAAAGATAATCGAACTGGTCAGCAGGAAATTCTTTTTTACAATCTTCACGCCTGATCTCCACCCAATTGATAGCCCATACCAGTAATGGTTGACAAAGGAATTCCAGGAACTTTCTTGCGAATATTCTTGATATGATTGTCCAAGACACGACTATCTAACTCACTATAACCCCAAATAGTATTCATAAGCTGATCCCGAGTCACTAAATGGCCCTTACGTTTAGCAAGAACTTCTAGAATTTCATACTCCTTCTTGGTCAGAGCTAGCTTTTCTCCTTGCCAGAAAATCGTACAATCTTCTAAAACCACGCGCAAGTCGCCGATGACAATTTCAGAATAAACAGCAGTCCGACGTAAAATATTTTCTATTCTTTTCACCAAAATGAGAGGTGAAAAAGGCTTAGTCACGTAATCGCTGATCAAGTGATTAAAACTCACTAGCTGGGTATATTCATCATCTAGAGCAGTTAAAATCATGACTGGGATCTGCGATGTCTTACGGATTTCCTTGAGGACATCTAAACCACTAACGGATGGCAACATCATATCTAAAATAACTAAATCAAAAGTCTCTTCTTCAAACTGACGTAGAGCCTCTGCGCCATCATAAACCGGTGTAACACTGTAGTTACTTTCTTTTAAAAATTCACATATGACTTGGTTGATAGTAGTATCATCTTCTACGACCAAAATCTTATACATAATGACTCCTTATTACTTCTATTCAAAGCGCAAAGCTTCGATTGGATCAAGCTTGGACGCCTTGACGGCTGGTAGCAATCCAAATACTACCCCTATTATACAACAAAATAGCAAACTTACAAAGACTGAGAAGAGGGAAAGGATGTAAGGATAAGCCAGTGACTGGGTGATAGCAAAACCAGATAGGATTCCAGCCACTACTCCTATAAATCCACCCATCAAGGTCAAGATAACTGCTTCAATTAAAAACTGCTTGAGAATTATTTTTCGTCTTGCTCCCAAAGCCTTCTTAATACCAATTTCACGAGTCCTTTCTGTAACAGAGACCAGCATGATGTTCATAACACCAATCCCTCCGACCAGAAGGGAAATACTGGCAATCCCTGCCAGAAGTACAAAGTTTGATTGGTTCAAATTATCCAATTGGCGTTCAAATTCCTGTAAATTCAGCACCCCAAACATATAATCAGAACTAGGGACTTGTTGATTGAGATAATCTCCAACTTTTTTTGCTACCTTCTTCAAGTCATCTGCTTTATAGGTTTGAACTGTCACCTCAGGATTAACATTCAGCTCCTCAAAAAGCCTGTGCCATTGTTGAAGTGGAATGTAGGCAACCCGATCAGCTCCCGCTGTCAAGCCACTTTGTTCCGTAGACTCAAAAACACCAATTACCTTGAAAGGACTTCCCTTGACTTCGATATATTTTCCAATCCCATTTCCATTTGGGAAAAGACTATCATAGAGAGATTTTTCCAGATAAGTAACCTGCTCTTGGTTTTGGAAAGCAGGATCGGAAAAATCTGCACCTTCTACGGTCCGCATTTTCTTGATTTCTGCAATATTTTGAGACACAGCCTGTACCTTACCAGATGTTTTTTGTTCCAGATGGTAAATCTTGTCATCCGTTCCATAGGTTAAAAGAGCATTTTTAACACCAGGGATTTCTCGAATCTTATTCAGTATATCTTCACCCATGAAAGGGATGTAGCCAGGTTTTTTTGCCTGAGCCTTTTCAGGTATACTAGGGTCAATCACATTCTTCTTGTCATAGACCACTTTGATGGTATTATTACTGCCACCGATCAACTGTCTCTTGGTATTTTCTGTATTTCCTTCGATAATTGAAAAGATAGCAATGATGGCACCGATCCCAATGATAATTCCCAGCATGGTCAGCATTGAGCGCATTTTATGCGATAAAATGGAATTTAGAGCTACAAAAATATCTTCCATAAATGTCTTAATTCCTTTCTACCGCTTTGTGTTCAATATTTCCATCACGTAAAACAACTGTTTTCTTGCACATTTGAGCCACTTCTGGTTCATGGGTAATAATCACGATTGTCTTTCCAGCTTCATTAAACTGCTTAAAAAGTTCCATGATTTGTACGCTGGTCTTGGTATCCAAGGCCCCAGTCGGTTCATCTCCAAGAATAAAACTTGGGTTAGTAACCAAAGCGCGGGCAATGGCTACCCGCTGCTTTTGTCCCCCTGATAATTCCATCGGCTTAAATTCGCTCCGCTCTTCTAAGCCTACCAAACGTAGCATCTCCATTGCCCGTTCCCGTCTTTCCTTTTTGGGAACCTTCATATAAGTTAAAGGTAATTCCACGTTTTGACAAGCCGTTAACTTTGGCATCAGATTGAAGTTCTGAAATACAAAACCAATCTTTTGATTTCGTAAATCTGACAATTGATTGTCTGATAGATTGGATACATCTGTACCTTCAATATGATAACTTCCAGCATTAGCCTTGTCCAAGCACCCGATGATATTCATCAGAGTTGATTTACCAGATCCTGACGGACCCATAATAGCTAGAAAATCACCTTCTTTTACATGAAGATCGATTCCTTTTAGAATAGGAAATTGCTGACTGCCCTGTTGGTAAGATTTATGAATTTCTTTAAGCTTTAACATCTGCTCCTACCTCCATACCCTCTTTCATGCCGTTCTTAACACTAGAGATACTGTCTTCCATCTTCAAACCTTCTGTGATTTCAACAAGCGAACCCTTAAGGGCCTTGGTTTTAACTTCTTGTTTTTTGATCTTTTTGTTTTCAACTTTCCAAACATAAGATTTACCGTTTTCTGTGAACACATAAGATTTATTCACGACAACCTTGCCTGCTTCAGGCGCATTTTCAAGAACGTTGACATAAGTATGAGAACCAATCAAAGGCATATTTTCGGCTTGATCTAACTCTACTTTGTATGGATATTTAGCTTGATTTGGATTTTCCTGTTGTTGTTTGTTACCATTTGCTGCTGCATCCGCTGTAAGAGTACCGACTTGAGTTACTGTACCTGTCCATTTTTTCTTAGGGTTCTTACGGTCAACTACTTCAACTTTTTGTCCTACTTGTAATTTCTCGCGATCAAATTCACTAACGTTCCCTTTTACAAAAGTCTTGGACTTGTCCATGATTTCGATAAAGTTTTCTTCTTCTTTCTTAGCCTTTGATTGAGTCGGTAAGTCTTCACTCATAGAAGTGATAGTGCCCGCTGTATCTGCTGTTACTGTATCATATTTCATTCGGTCTGATTCAGTTTGAGCAGTAGCCTGAGCTTTTTCTGCTTCAATCTGAGCATTTTTTACTTCATTATCAGCTGAATTCGCATCGCTTAAACTTTGAGCAACTTCATCTTCCGCAGATTTAATCTGATCTAGTAGGGACTCATCGTTATTCGCATTATATTTTTCACGCAAACTGTTCAAATTTGCTAATTTACGATTATAAGTCTCCCACTTAATTGAAGCATTACTTTGCGCCGTACTAATACTATTGGACTTAGCCTGAGCATCATATTGAGCTGATTGAGCCGTCAGCTCTTGGGAAGTTACATAGGAAAAGAGAGGCTGTCCCTGTGTGACAGTGTCGCCATTTTTAACAAACACTTCCTTGACCTCACCTTTTGATGGATCGATCTTAACCTTACTGCTATTATTCGGTGCAACTTCACCAGATAAAACCAAACTTTTCTTCTTAGCTTCATCTACTGCTTCTTGAACTGTTTTAGAGTCAACTTTATTGTTGACAACAACAGATTGATTTTGACCTGGCTGCAAAAGGAAGTATCCTCCCACAGCTGCACAAGTCAATAAAGCTACACTGCTGATTAAAATAATTTTAGAATTTTTCTTTTTTCCTCGTAACATACTGCCTCCAAGTCTCACGACCACTCATTATTATTCTGCACTTGAATCTGCTGTATCTGTATCTTCTTCATTATCTACTGGAATTTGAACAATATTGCCATCTGGCATAGTATATTCTGTCACTTCTTTCCCATCAACTACTTTGTTTTTCTTATCTACAGCATCCTTCTTGTAATCAATTGGCTTGCCGTCCAAGGTTTCTGTTTTTTGCTTATCCTTATTTCCACAAGCTACTAAAAATATAATTGAGAGTCCTAAGACAGCGATAAGAATAGCTAATTTTTTAAAGTTCATGATGTTCTCCTTTTTAGTAAGTTATTGAGTTAAAATCTGTTGTAAATGTTTTTATCAACAAAGATAAACAGCTTTTTAACCTTTTTGTTTTGTTTGAACAAATCTATTCTAACAAAGCTATCTAAGACCCTCCTACCCACCATCTATTTTTTTTGTGTTTTTTAAACTGATACTATTCTTTTAATTTTTTTGCATATCCTATCATGAAAACCAATCCAAGCTTTTTTATGATATAATGGCAATATCTTTATTAAACACCAATACGAGGTAAGAAAATGACACAAACAGTTTACTTTGGTACCTATACCCGACGGGAGTCAAAAGGTCTTTACAAGGCAGATTTTGATTCAAATAATGGAAATTTGTCAAACTTAGCGCTGGTGGCCGAAGAAGCCAGTCCGACCTATCTTGCATTTGACGCAGCTGATCATCTTTATACTGTTGGGGCTGAAAATGGGCAGGGAGGAATCGCTGCATTTGACAAGGATTTCAAACTTTTAAATCATGTCGTTGAAGAAGGAGCTCCTCTCTGCTATGTTGCAGTAGATGAAAAGCGTGATTTGGTATATGGAGCCAACTATCATAAGGGGCAAGTCCTAGTCTACAAACGTTTATCTGATGGCAGTCTGGAGTTAGTAGATTCTGACACGCATGAAGGATCTGGTCCACATGAGAATCAAGCATCTGCTCATGTTCACTTCACTGACTTAACACCTGATCAATACCTAGTTACTTGTGATTTAGGAACTGACCAAGTGGTAACCTATGACCTTTCAGAAGATGGGAAACTAAAAAAATTAGATACTTACACTTGTGCGCCTGGTGCTGGAGCACGCCATCTAGTCTTCCATAATTATTACAAAATGGCTTATCTCATTTGTGAACTAAACTCAACGATTGAAGTTCTTATCTATGATGGTGTTGGCCAATTTGACCACTTACAAACTATCTCGACCCTACCTGAAGACTTCACTGGAGCAAATGGTACTGCTGCTATCAGACTTTCTGCAGATGGCAAGTTTCTCTATGGATCCAATCGCGGGCATGATTCAATCGCTGTCTATAAAATTCTCAAGGATGGCAGCTTGGAATTAGTCGAAATTACACCAACCAATGGAAAGAATCCACGAGATTTTAATATCACACCTGATCAAAACTACATTATCGCTGTTCACCAAGATTCTGACAATGCGACAGTTTTCAAACGTGATATAGAAAGCGGTAAATTAACAGAAGTCTCTCATGACTTTTATGTTCCTGAATCTGTCTGTGTCACCTTTAAATAAGCAGATTCCTTGCTTTCTATTTAAAAGTTTGGTTAAATTAATACCGAAAGAAAAATGACAAAGGAGCTTGTTATGAATCCCCTAGATTTATTTAACCAAGTAAAAGAAATGATCGAAAAGAAAGATTTCGATGCAGCTAAAAAGTTCGTTGAAGATAATAAAGACAAACTTGGCGAATACCTAGACCAAGCCAAAAAGTTAGTAGCTGGAAATGAAATGGCCAGTGACGCTATCGATAAAATCAAAGGTTTGTTTTAAGCAAACTAAAAAAAGCATCCTCATTGAGAGATGCTTTTTTATATATACACAAATTTCAGATACTGGCTAGGTATTTTAAAAAAATAGATCCCAGTTTCTAGTTAAAAACTGGGACTTAAGTACTAAATATTAATCTGGCTTTCTTCTTTTCTTTGCCCTGTAACAAACATGGTAAATGTTGCCTTGCAGACATTTTCTTTTTCTTGATTGCTAATAACCACATCTACTACTCTCGTTTTACGTCCTGGATGAACACAGGTCCCTGAGATAGTAAGCTTATCACCAGCATGTCCTGCTCGCAGGTAGTTAATTGAAGACTGGAGCGTTACTCCATCTAAACCTTGTGATATCAAGACTAGACCAGAAATCTGATCACAGAGAGTAAAAAGGTAGCCGCCATGAGCATTACCATAATAGTTTAGAGAAGACGTCACCACTTCGGTCGTAACAATGACTTGGCCATCCTCCATTTTTTCAATTTCGTAGTTCTCAAATGCTGAAATCGCATCAAAGTGAAAATCTTTCATTTATTTCTCCTCACAATCTGTGTCTTATCATACTACTTTTCATCGATTCAAGCAAGGAAAGTTCCCAACAAATCTATAAAAAATCTGCTTCTAGCTAATCTATCGTCTTTGCTGATTTCTTTTATTAATAAAGTCTTTTAACTCTTCCAATCGTTCTCTTGTTAGCGATTGAGCAAGAAAAGCTTCTTCGTTAACATCTTTGCCTTCATTAAATTCATGCATAGGAACATTATCATACTGCTTTACATTTACTGGTATAAGCTTCCCTTCGCCATAAGTTATAATCTCTATATTACTATCACTAAAAAAAGCTCCATAGTAGTCTTCTCGAACTACTACTGTCTGCCCTTTTTCCTCAAGATAGGCATAATGGCTTACTGGAACATAAATTGTAAAAAATAAGCCAATTATTGGAGAAACTGCCAACAGCAACAAACCTAAAGCA
Source organism: Streptococcus gordonii (assembly GCF_001578795.1). GTDB lineage: Bacteria > Bacillota > Bacilli > Lactobacillales > Streptococcaceae > Streptococcus > Streptococcus gordonii_A. The sequence goes on along the minus strand of NZ_KQ969106.1, from coordinate 282,987 downwards.
AGAGCAGGATAAAGAACCCATTTGTATCTTTTAATCAATAAATAGAAAGCGAGGAATAAAAAGAGAAAAGCAAGCCACGGACTCAACTGAGGTTTCCACAATATACTGGTGACCAAAAAGAATAAAAGAACCGCTAAAAGTGCCAGATTCCTAGACTTCCATCGATGAGCTACAAGAAGTCCAACAATCAAGAGAATAAGAGCTGGCCACTCTCTACTTAGAATATATAGAAGAAAATAAATCATCTCCCGAGACTCCCTTTACTTTATTCAAAAATCCCTCAAGTCAAGCTTGAGGGATCCTTAGAGGCTGAGACAAAAGTCTTTCAGTCTCGCTTTGTTTTGGTAAAAAACTTTTGGCGCAGTAGCTGATTGGACTTTTTGTTCGTCTTTTAGACTCCAAAAAACTCCTAATCATCCTCGCGGGGCTGGGACGACGAACTAAATTTTTAAAAATTTAGTTCTGTCCCACCGCCTATTTTTTCAAGTTGTAGAAAGCTTGAAGACCTTTGTATTCAGCTACTTCACCAAGTTGGTCTTCGATACGAAGCAATTGGTTGTATTTAGCAATACGGTCTGTACGTGAAAGTGAACCAGTCTTGATTTGACCTGCGTTAGTTGCAACTGCGATGTCAGCGATTGTTGAATCTTCAGTTTCACCTGAACGGTGCGATACAACTGCAGTGTATCCAGCTTCTTTAGCCATTTCAATCGCTTCAAAAGTTTCAGTAAGAGTACCGATTTGGTTAACTTTGATAAGGATTGAGTTAGCAGCACCTTCTTTGATACCACGTGCAAGGTAGTCAGTGTTTGTTACGAAGAAGTCGTCACCAACAAGTTGTACTTTCTTACCAAGACGTTCAGTAAGAGCTTTCCAACCATCCCAGTCATTTTCATCCATACCATCTTCGATAGTGATGATTGGGTATTTGTTAACCAATTCTTCAAGGTAGTCGATTTGTTCTGCAGATGTACGAACAGCGGCGCCTTCACCTTCAAATTTAGTGTAGTCGTATACTTTACGTTCTTTATCGTAGAATTCTGATGACGCACAGTCAAATCCGATAAATACGTCTTTACCTGGAACATAACCAGCAGCTTCGATAGCAGCGATAATAGTTTCTACACCATCTTCAGTTCCTTCAAAACGAGGAGCGAATCCACCCTCGTCACCAACGGCAGTTTCCAAACCACGAGATTTAAGGATTTTCTTAAGAGCGTGGAAGATTTCAGCACCGTAACGAAGAGCTTCTTTAAATGTTGGAGCACCAACTGGCAAGATCATGAACTCTTGGAATGCGATTGGAGCATCTGAGTGAGATCCACCATTGATGATGTTCATCATTGGAGTTGGAAGAACTTTAGTGTTGAATCCACCAAGATAGCTGTAAAGCGGGATTTCAAGGTAGTCAGCAGCAGCACGAGCTACAGCGATAGACACACCAAGGATTGCGTTTGCACCCAATTTACCTTTGTTAGGAGTACCATCAAGAGCGATCATTGCACGGTCGATAGCTTGTTGGTCACGAACATCGTAACCGATGATAGCTTCAGCGATAACATTGTTTACGTTATCAACTGCTTTTTGTGTACCAAGACCACCGTAACGAGATTTGTCGCCATCACGAAGTTCAACTGCTTCGTGTTCACCTGTAGAAGCTCCTGAAGGAACCATTCCACGTCCGAATGCACCTGATTCAGTATAAACTTCTACTTCAAGTGTTGGGTTACCGCGTGAGTCTAGGACTTCGCGAGCGTAAACATCAGTAATAATTGACATTTCTTACTCTCCTTTGAGTTTTTTTATTTACTCTTCTATCATACTCTAAATAAGCGTTTTTTTCAAGAAAAAATCGTCTCTTAACCTTAAAAAATCTAGATTTATCAAGCAACCGCTTACACTTTGCATGCTTTTTCTATCTTTATGAAATATTATGAAAATAAGTATTTTTGCAGCCCCTCTGACTTTATGCTATACTAAACCTATGACAGATATTAATAAAGTAATCATGGAGAAAGCCCAAGGTGGTGCCAAACTTAACCCTGATGAGCAACGAAAATTTTTAGGAACTTTTGAGGAACGAGTACTAGCCTGCTGCTCTGTTGAGCAAGCAAATACTTCTCTCGTTCGTAGTCACTTCAAAGAAGTACTCAGCAAAATTGTAGAAGAATATCAGCCTGTCCTAGTCAAAATTTCACCAGAAGTGGAGTCTAGCAATCAAATCTTTTATTTGAAAATATCTAAAGATCTTAGTTGTGAGGCAACAATTGTTTCTGGTGATTGCCAAACTTCTCCATTTGGACTCATTATCCACAGCGACCATCTTGTCCAGGTAGATGAGAAAGATATGTACCAACAGTTTGCTAGCCTGTTTCAACCAGTAGAAGAACCTGTAAAGGAAAAGCGAACTATCTGGAAAAAGTGGTTTGGATAAGATGACTAATATAGAGAAACTTTTTGCTTTTTTTGATGCAGAAAATCAGCGTGACTGGCAAACCTATCAGACCTTTCTTTCTGATCAAGTTAGCTGGGAATTACAGGGTGATACAATCGAAATCATCAAAGGCAAGGCGGACTATCTAACTAAAATTCAAAAAGTCTACCATAACAACCCCGTCCAATTTTCTTGCACTTATTATCAGCTTAGTCCCGATCTGAATCAGATTGTGACCATTTTAGAAAATGACTTTGGGGACCTATCTTGTGATATCTTCTTCTTTGAAAAGGGCTTGATAGTTAAAGAAATTGAATACCTACTAAAAAAAGCGAACTAATCGCTTTTTTTCATTTTTAGTAGATTACCAACATTTCTAGCTGTTCGAATCAAATTTTTCTCGGCCTGCTCTAGTATCTTATCTAAACTATCTGCTCGCGCAATAATCGGAAAGGCTGCCTGAATATTTTCAATCGGGAAATCTGGTAAATCATCTGCCAGACTACCGCAAATAGCCAGTACAGGGATGTCTTCTGGTGTTCGTCTTGCGACACCAACTGGTGCTTTACCCGCCAAAGACTGACGGTCCATCCGCCCCTCTCCCACTACGACCAAATCCGCTTTTTTAACTCTTTCATCAAAATCCAGTAAATTTAGACAGGTTTCAATACCCGAAACGATTTTTCCTCCGGCAAAAGCAACCAGTCCTGCAGCCATTCCGCCTCCGGCCCCAGCTCCCTCCATATCAATCACCTGAGGATCAACTAACTGATAGAAACTTGCTATGGCTTGGTCTACTTGAGAGAATAATAAGGGAGCTAGACCTTTCTGACCTCCGAAAACAGTTGTCGCACCGAGCGCTCCACAAAGAGGATTGTCAACGTCAGTCAAAATCTCAATCTCAACTTCTTTCAAGAAAGCAGGAACCTGCTCAGCTGATATTCGAGCGACCTTTCCCAAAGACGAGCCAATGGGGCGCAATCTATGATTGTCCACATCGAAAAATTCATAGCCCAGGCCCGCTGCTAGTCCAATTCCACCGTCGTTGCTGGCCGAACCCCCAATACCAACTAAAATTTTTCTGACACCGTCTTCAGCCAGGTGCAAAATCAATTCTCCCAATCCTTTGGTCTCTATGGCCAAGGGATTTCGTTTTTCCTGAGGAATAGATGCGAGTCCGACCAAATCAGCTATTTCAAAGAGGGCTTGTTGACCGTTTCTAGCATAAGGCATTTTTACTGGCTGGCCAAAAGGACCAGTCACAGTGTGGTAAAATTCAGTCCATCCTAAGGCTGATGTCAGCGCAGCCATTGTCCCCTCGCCCCCGTCGCCAACTGGTAGCAAGTCAAAGCTGGCATCTGGCAAGGCCTGAGAAAAACCTGTTTGAAGAGCTTGAGCAACCTGAGGAGCTGACAAACTTTCCTTGAATGAATCTGGCGCAATTAGGATATGCATACTTCACTCCTATTCTTTTCTATTATCCAAAAGATCAATGACCCGATAGAGATTGCATTCTTGAATCTGGTAAGGAGCCTGCTCTCGCACGATTGGCTTGGCCATAAAGGCAATTCCCATCCCCGCCGCCTGAATCATAGGCAGATCATTGGCACCATCTCCCATAGCAATCGTTTGATTTAATTTCAACTTATTTTCAGATGCCCATGCTTTTAGCATGGCAAGCTTGGTATCCTTAGTGACAATTTCTCCTAAAACTTGGCCTGTCAAAAAGCCCTGCTCAATTTCCAAACGGTTTGCCTTGACATAGTCAACTCCTAGTTGCTCAGCCAGTCTGTCCACAGTCTCATGAAAGCCACCTGACACCAAGCCTACTTTATAGCCCCGTTTATGTAGCTCCTTGATCAAGTTCTCGGCTCCAGGAGTAAAGTGGATCTTTTCTGCAATTCGAGCAAAAATATCCTCCGGCAAGCCTTTTAAAAGGGCGACCCGCTCACGTAAGGCAGCTTCAAAGTCCAATTCTCCACGCATGGCACGCTCGGTAATAGCCGCAACCTGAGTTCCTACACCCGCTTCCTCTCCTAGCAGGTCAATCCCTTCTTCCATGATTAAGGTGCTGTCTACGTCCATGACTAAGAGACCTTTTATTTGCTCCATTCTCTCACCTCATTATATGCTTACTTCCTTTTATAATTACTCCATTAATCAGGAAATTTCTTCCCATTTTGTTCACATAAGATTTTTCCTACAGAAAAACTTTCTTCCTTTCAGGACATTCTTTTCTCAATCTTGAAGTCTATTGCTTAAAATGTATGATATTCAAGAGCAAAAGCTTCTTGTTAAAGAGTCAACTAATGGGGAAAATCTTCAGAAAAGACCATCCTTATCCCCCATTATAACATAAGAAAATAGAGATAATAAAATAAAAAAGTTCCCTTAGGAACTCTTTTAAAATCGAATATTTTCTCGGGTTTTCTCATAAGATGTAACAAAACGACTTGTTACGCCAGGCTCAACAACTTCGAGAGCTTGAGAAATCACTTCGAATGAACTTTCGTAATCGAATTGATTTTCAAAGATATCCAAAGCTTTATTAAAAGCTTCCTGAATACTTTGATCAAAGGAACGATAACGATTAGAATACTGAAGAAGCTGTTCTGTTAAAGTTGCATACTGAACAATCTGATAGGTTTCAGTTTCTAAATCATGAATGTCATTTGTAACGTTTTCAAGTAACAGATTAACATTATCAATATTTACGCGCAATTGCTCCAACTCTGTAAGCAAGGCCTCTGTATGATCGCTGGCTGTAAAGAAGAGACTTAAGAAACTCTTTGGAATTCCTGGTAAATTGCGTTTTTCCATATAGCGCTTAATTGTGTGAAGCTTATTGATGTAGATGTTGACTTTTTGACGAGCATTGTCATCATCTTTTTCAATTCTTTCTAAACGCTCACCAAGAGTGACTTGTTCGTCTTCAATTTCTTTCAAGCGCTCTTGAGTTGCTTCAAGTGCTTCCTGAGTTAACGAATAAGCTTGTTTATTTTCAGCTGAGTCCTCTACAGTAGCTAAAACAACTGCCTCTAATCCAGATAATTCACTTTGTAAATCACGAACCTTTTCATCTTCTTCATCAGATAGAAGATACATTTTAGACAAACGATCCAACTCACTTTGAAGGTGTTGGTTGTTTTCTTTTGTATGTTTCAAATAAGCTGGTAAGTTTTCTTGTAATTTTTCGACAACTTTCTGAGCAGCAATTTCTCGCGTAAAGATGTCATACAAAGCATTGATTTCCTCTTGAATTTGAGTATTCTCATATTGGGCATTGTCCAGCTCCAAAGCAGCAATATTCTCATAGTTTTGAGTGATATTAGAATGGAGTTGGGAGAAGCGAGACTCGATATCCGTTTCAACAAAATGATATCCAGCTTCCACCAATTTCCGATAACCAGATTCAAGATCTTCCAGCTGGTCTGGTAAAACTTCTCTTAGTTCAGTGACAATACTTGGCACCTTATCAACAATATGAGTTAAAGCAAGGATATGGTTCTCAGTTTTATCCAAAATATCCGCAGCTTCTACTGGGTCCCCAGAAGAATTAAGGGTAACAAATTGGGAGAACTCTGATTCAATATTTTGCAATTGCTTTTGAATCTCTTGAACTGCTGGTCCATACTTTTCAGTATCTTCAGCTACTTTAACTTGTAGATTTTCAAACAATTCCAAAGCATGAAGAACACGTCCACTATTTTTTGCTTCTTGCTTTTCTAAGTCTGCTAAGGCCTCACGGATTAACTCAATATCTTCTTCAACCAGATTAATCTGACTTTCAATGTTATCAATCGCATGCTTTGCCTTTAGAAAGCGAAAGGAATTGTTATAACCTTCTGCTTCAAAGATATTATTTTCAATATCTGCAAAAGAATTAAGGGAAAGGTCGACCCATTTTTGATTCCACTCACGGAAAGTTACCTGACTTTGACCGATGAGATGCATATTCTTAATCGCCTCTACTTCATCATTCACAGGAAGATTATATAGTTTCTCTTTACGTTCTTCCAAACTATCAAGTAGAGTCTCATTTCTCTTTCTTAGGACAACAGCAGCTACATAAGCAAGAATTAAAGCTACTGCAATCACTATGATTAGAATAATTAGTCCGTTAGACATATAAAACTCCTTCGTATTATTACTTGAGAATAAACATAATGATTATATCATAATTTCATTAGTCTTGTATATAATTTCTTCATTTCTATACATCTAATGTACTGTAAACAGCATTTTCTTCGATAAATTCACGACGTGGTTCTACCCGATCTCCCATCAGCATATCAAAGATTTTGTCTGCCTCTGCAGCATCGTCAACTGAAACACGCGCCATCAAGCGGTGTTCTGGATCCATGGTTGTTTCCCACAGTTGGTGATCATCCATTTCTCCCAAACCTTTATAACGCTGAATTGTAGGCTTAGAGCGACCTTCACTATACCTAGCTAAGGCTTCTTGAAGTTTTATTTCTTGATCAGCACCTGGCTGAATATATTCTTTTACTTCGCTTCCAACTTTAACACCATAGATAGGTGGCTGAGCGATGTAAACATAGCCTGCTTCCAAGACCGGCTTCATATAGCGATAAATCAAAGTCAAAAGCAAGGTACGAATATGAGCTCCATCGACATCGGCATCAGTCATGATAACCAATTTTTGGTAACGACACTTGCTAATATCAAAATCAGCACCAAAACCAGTTCCCATAGCCGTGAAAAGGCTCCGGATTTCCTCGTTGGCCAATATTTTATCCATGCTGGCCTTCTCAACATTGAGAATCTTACCTCGAATTGGCAAAATTGCCTGAAATTCACGGTTCCGTCCTGACTTAGCTGAACCTCCAGCTGAGTCGCCCTCTACGATAAAGAGTTCTGTTTCAGCAGGATTATTTGACGAACAATCCGCCAGTTTACCTGGCAAATTCGAAATTTCTAGACCAGATTTCTTACGGGTCACTTCCCGAGCTCGCTTGGCAGCAATTCTTGCTTTAGAAGCTAAAATTCCTTTTTCGACAATCTTCTTAGCAACTGCAGGATTCTCTAAAAGAAAATCTGAGAATGCTTCACTAAATAGACGGTTGGTAATTTTAACAACTTCGCTATTTCCCAGTTTGGTTTTGGTTTGTCCTTCAAACTGAGGATTTGGGTGTTTAACAGAGATAACTGCTGTCAAGCCTTCTCGAACGTCTTCACCTGTGAGATTATCTTCGTTTTCTTTGAGAAGTTTATTCTTCTTAGCGTAATCATTGATGACACGAGTTAGGGCTGTACGAAAACCTTGCTCATGTGTCCCACCTTCATGTGTGTGGATATTATTAGCAAAACTCATCACCGTTTCATGGTAGCCTGTCGTATACTGCATAGCTACTTCCACGGTTATATCTTCCATTTCTCCATCTGTATAGATAGGATTGTCGAAAATCACTTCCTTATTTTCATTGATGTACTGGACATAACTAGCAATCCCACCTTCGTAATGGTAGTCTTTACTTTGTTCCATACCATCTCGTTTATCGGTAATTGAGATAGACAAGCCTCGGTTGAGAAAGGCAAGTTCTTGGATCCGTTTATTGAGTTTTTCAAAATCAAATTCAACAGTCTCGGTGAAGATTTCTGGGTCTGGCGTAAAATGAACCGTTGTACCTGTACGATCTGTTTCATCGATCACTTTCAAATCAGCTACGACCTGGCCACGAGTGTATTCTTGGAAGTGAATTTGACCATTTTTATATACCTTTACATCTAGTTGGGTGGACAAAGCATTTACAACAGAAGAACCTACACCGTGAAGACCTCCTGAAACCTTGTAGCCACCACCGCCGAATTTCCCTCCAGCGTGAAGGACAGTAAAGACAGTTTCAACAGCAGGACGGCCAGTTTTTTCTTGGATATCAACTGGAATACCACGTCCATCATCGACAACTGTGATAGAATTGTCTTTTTCGATAAAGACTTGAATATGACTAGCAAAACCAGCCAAGGCTTCGTCGATAGAGTTATCAACTATTTCCCATACCAAATGGTGCAGACCTTCTTTAGAAGTTGATCCAATATACATACCCGGACGCATACGAACTGCTTCAAGTCCTTCAAGGACCTGAATCTGGCTGGCATCATATTCTTGAGATTGGATGTCTTGTTGCTTTTCTTCTGTCATTTTATTCCTTTTCTGTATTTAAATGTAAATAATTCTTTAGATTTTCCATGCTATCAAAAAGATAAGTAGCAAAACCTGCAGCTTGACCAGCCTCTATATCTAATGGGCGATCACCAATAACTAAGCAGGAGCGAATCTGGTACTTTTCCTTAAGATAATTCATGGATTCTGGGTCTGGTTTCCTCTTAAAACCATTATCAGCTGTGACAATTTCTGTAAAGAGGGATTCAATTCCTGTTTTAGAGATAATTTCTAAAACCTGATTGTCCCGGTGGGAGACTAAAAAGTTTCTGCCACCTTGTTCGATTATGGTCTCTAGTAGCTCTTTTGCTCCGTCAAATAAAACAGGATGTTGAAGTTCCTTAGCTTCATTGGCCTTGTAAGACCTCAAAAAATCGTTCACTCCCGGAGCAAACTGTTGTACTGCATAATCCGTTGACACTTTTAAAGCTTGATATACTTCATCATGGCTGGCTTCTATGCCTAATGACGCTAAGGTTCGTACAAAAGCAGCTGTGGAAGTTTCATAATTATCGAGAAGCGTACCGCCTAAATCCCAGATATAATCTTGATAATCCATAGCTTTTATTATACCATATTTTTCCTGAAAAAGCGCTAATATTGGTCAAATATACTGCTAAGAATCCTTTTAATCCAAATAAAAATAAAGAATCAATTTTTCATTTATTTTTTAAACACAAAAACCCACTTATTGATAAATGGGTTTTCTAGTTTATTTTCCAAAAACATCTGTATATAGCATACCCTGGCGTAAGGAATCCGCATCACCACTTAGCTTCTCCACTATGGAATAAGCAAAAGCAAGCGCAGTTGAGGGACCTCGACTTGTAATAAGTTTGCCATCAGTGACCACTGTCTCCTTCAGGTAATTCCCGCTCTTAATGCTCTCCTCAACGCCATCATAACAAGTGAATTTTTTATTCTCCAGTACTCCTGCTTTTTCAAGTGCTATGGGAGCGGCACAGATTGCAGCAATCCACTTATCTTCTACATGCATCTTAGCTAGAGCTTTCATCAGGTCCTGGTCATCTCTAAGATTAGCAGACCCAGGCATTCCACCCGGCAAAACAACCATATCATAATCGTCTAAATTTCCCTGCCACAATCGGTCAGTTTGAACACTGATTCCATGAGAACCTGTCACTACTTGCTCAAATCCAAGTATATGACAGGCAATATTGGCTCGACGCAAAACATCCACAACTGTGAGTGCTTCTATTTCTTCAAAACCATTAGCTAGTATAACAGCAACTTTCGTCATGAATCCTATCCTCCTATTTTAATTTTTTCAGAATAATTTTCTTTCGTCTTCTAGAATATCCTGTCTGTTGCTCTTCTAAAAGATTATTTTGATAACTAACAGAAAGCAAGAGACCTACTCCAATTAGGTTACTGATAATAGAGGAGCCTCCTTGGGAAATAAAGGGCAGGGGAATTCCTGTTAAAGGAAGTAAGCCTGTCACAGCTCCAATATTTTCAAAGATATGAAAAATCAGCATCATAGTGAGACCCGTAGAAATGTAGGTATAAAATTGATTATTCGATTTCAGAGTAATCCTTAACATGCGATAAATAAGCAAAAGGTAGAGGGCAATCAGAAAGATAGAGCCCATAAAACCAAAGTCTTCCGCAATTACCGTAAAGATCATATCACTTTCTCGCACCGGCACTAATAAATTGGATACATTAAAACCTTGCCCCCAGATTCCACCGCTACCAATAGCAATCTGGCCCTGAGCTTGTTGATAAGTAGTTGTTTGGGCATATTCAAAAGGATGAAGCCATGCTAAAATCCGATTAATTTGGTAAGTCGGCATGCCTAGATTGTGAAGAAATGCCCTACCACCTTCCCAGGTAAAAATTAGCATAAAGGCTAGAAAAAGTGAAACGCCCGTTAGAGAGATGGGAAGAATAATTTTCCAAGAGACTCCAGATAAGAGTACAATTCCTGAAAAAATAGCCATAAAAACAAGAGCCGTCCCCAAGTCACTCTGTAAGGTCAGCAAAATCAAGACTGGCACAGTATAGAGAAAGAGCTCTAAAATCAATAGCCAATCCATTTTGATCGTCCTAATCTTGTCTTTATTTCGTTGGCTGAATTGAACAACTGAACGCGATAAGATCAGAATATAAGAGATTTTCATAAACTCTGACGGCTGGAAGAGGGTCGTACCACCAATTGTTACCCAGTTTTTAGCTCCTGTCGAAGCAACTAGAGACGGGCTATAAAAGACCAGTGGTAGAACCATGAGACCTAAACCAAAAACGTAGAGAAGGGGAGTTATCTTCCAAAGAAATTTGGTGTTAAAAAACATAACGACAAAACTAATCACAATCCCTAAAGCTATCCAAGCAATTTGCTGTCCAACTATAGCCCAGGCACTAGCAGGATAGTCATGACTCACTGCTATATAAATGGCCACGATGCCAAAAATCAATAAACAAATAACTGGTAAAATTAAACTATAATCCACTCGCGAATCAATCGAGGGTTTAAAATAAGACATACTCACTCCTGTCTAGAAAAAATACTGAATAATCAAGCTAGATACTGCAACAACAAACCAAGCAAAGGCACCAGTTAAAAGTGGAGCTGCTCCCGCTTGTTTAAACTGGGCAAAAGAGACCCGAGAGCCTATTCCTGCCAAGGCCATTGCCATCAGCCATTGAGATAGAATTTTTGTAAAGGAAATAAAGGAAGCAGGTAAAACACCCGTACTACTAATTAGAGATGCACAGACAAACCATAAAATAAACCAAGGGAAAATTTTCTTTAGATCTATTTTTTGCTTAGATGACTGGGACTTAATATAGCGAACACCTGCAAAAATGAGACAAGCTGGCACAATCATCAGAGCTCGACTTAATTTAACAATTGTTGCCAAATCACCAGCAGTCTGTCCATAGGTATAGCCAGCAGCTACTACAGACGAAGTATCATTGATAGCTGTTCCTGCCCAGGTTCCAAAGGTTTCGGCCGACATCTGCATGACATGCCCAAGAAAAGGGAAAATGAAAACTGCCAAAATATTGAAGAAGAAAATAGTTGAAATCGAAAGAGCAATCTCTTCTTCTTTAGCTTCCAAAATCGGTGAAGCCGCCGCAATAGCAGAACCCCCACAAATAGCTGTTCCAAATCCAATCAACAAGGTTAAGACTCGTCCCATTCCCAAAAAACGGCCTATAAGATAAGCGGATAAAAAGGCTAGTAAAATCGTAAGAATACTGATTTTTAAAGATGACAAGCCAGTTGCAGAAACTTTTGAAATAGACAAACTAAAACCTAGCAAGATAATGGAATACTGCAAGAGTTTCTTACCCGAAAAAACCAAGCCAGAATGAAATTTCTGAGGAATTTTCCAAAAATGATTCAACAGAATACCAAGTAAAATTGCAAATACACTGGAGCCAAACAAAGGAAAAGCTTTGCCCAAACAGGTAGCAATCGCAGCTATGGCTAATGATAAACCCAAACCTGGAATGTATTTTTTAAACATGATTAATCAGAACCTTCTTCTTTTTTCAATGTTTCTATTATAGCAAAATTTAAGTACTTGAGTCAGACGATTTTTTGGAGAAATTTTACCTTTCTTCAAAATTTTGCACCTATCAACTAGTTCTTCTTTTTAACAGTTTTATTTTTAAAATAAAATCGCATATCTTGCAGAATCTGCTCAAAAGAAGACTGCTCAATTGGTGCTGTCTTCGTCAAGACTCCTCTAATCTGGCGACTATATCGCTTGGTATAGACACGATTATCCAAGATAAGAACAGCAGACTGCTGTTTGCGATGGCGAACCGTCCGTCCCAAAGCTTGTTTCAAGCGTAAAATCGCAACTGGCAAGCCATAATCATAAAAAGGGTTTTTCCCTTCAAGACGAAGCCGACGATTCATCTTTTGCGTGAAAACATTTTGCGGATTGTCAAAAGGTAGACGTGTAATGATTTGAATCATTTTATCCTGACTAGAAAAGTCCGTTCCTTCCCAGAAACTACCTGTCCCCAGTAATATTGGAGCTTCTCCTCGATCAAAGCGACGTTTAATGTTACTAGCATCTCCATTCTTATACTGAGCTAAATGCTGCAAAGACAAGTTTTCTGATACTTCTAACAAGAGCTCCTTAGAAGTAAAGAGAACTAAAATCGGAAGGTTTAAGCTGGATAAACTTTCAATCCTCTCAGCAATCAATCGGGCATGCTGAGAAAGTGGCAAATCAACCAAGTCCGGAAAGTCTTTATCCACCCAAATTCTCTGTTGGTGATAATTCTTAGCTGGCAAATGATAAAACTGATAGTCTTGAAAGCCAAGTAACTGAGCTAGATTCACCTTTCGGCTGATTTCCAAGGTTGCAGAGATGAAAAAGAGCTGGGCCCTATCAGGCAGGAAATCCTGAAAGTTCATTAAAGATAATCTAGCTGCATGAAGGCTAGTCACTCGATGTTGTTCAAAATATTCATCTTCCAACCAAAATTGTTCATACCTTTGATCCAAAATCTCTCGCAATTCTGGAAGATAGTGAGCTGGAAGCTCAGACAGATCCTGTCTTAGCTTAAGCAAGGTTTTCTCCCTTACTTCACTCACTTTTTCGTTATGAAAAACTTCCACTAACTGTGCTAACTCAAACTGCAGACTTTCAAGTAGACGTTGTTCCAGCAGGGAATCGGCATGAGGAATTTCTTGCTGAATTGTCTGCAGTAGCTGATTCATCTTGAGAGCTTTCTGAGAAAAGCTTTCTAAAGCCAAAAAGAGCTTCTGAGCTTCATCTACTACTAAAATACGTCCCTCAATCAAACTTTTATCATCTTCTAATCGAGTGAGTAGGTAGGCGTGATTAGTCAATAATACTCTGCTCTCCCGCGCTTTTTCCTGACCAATTTGCCAAAAATCCACACCGTAGAATAAAGATTTTTTGCTCACTTGGCCATCATGCCCTAGCTCCTCGAAAAAAGCTTGGTAACGATGAGCTTGACCAATTTCTTCTAAGTCTCCTGTTTTAGTTTCAGTAAGCCAAACTAAAAGCTGCATCTTGCAACGATTAAGCAAGCGATTATCATCCAATCGCTCTAAACTCCGGTAAAAAGTATCCAACTTGATATAGGATTTTGTACTTTTCAAACTATGAAAGGCCACTTGAAAAACTTCTTCAATCGCTCTTCCTTCTCCTGTTGCAATTTGATCCTGCAAAATTTTAGTCGGTACACTGACTACAATCTTTTCCTGACAATGTGCCAAAAGAGGTAGCAGATAACCATAGGTCTTTCCTAAACCAGCCTGGGCTTGTAAGAAATTAGGTAAAGGATTTTTTATGGCCTTTTCTATAAGAGAAGCAAACTTTTGCTGTTCAGGCCTCTCTTCTAATCCAAGTAAAGAAATATTCTTAGCAAAATCAGTGGATAAATACCTTTCTTTGCCAAACTTAGCCTGCTTTTTTAGATAAATACCGTGACATTCAAGCCAATCATCTGCTCTTCCTTCTGGCATCTTCTCAAAACAGTCTTCTAGTACCAAGCGGGACTCATAAATCAAGCTGTCAGACAAAATAAGAAGGCGTTCTAGTAAGGGCTTGGGCAGACTTTGAATTTTTTCTTGGATTTTTAAAAATAGCAGGGCTGTCGCCATAGCATCTGAAATAGCCGTATGGGCTTGTTCCAAAGGAATTTCCAGTAGTTCACAGAGACTGGAGAGTCCATATTTTTCATAAGTTGGAAACACGACTTGAGCCAACTCTACAGTATCGACACGAGGAGACAATAAGTCAAAACCTTCCCAAAAAAGGGATTCTGCTAGTAAATTTGCATCGAATTTAACATTATGGGCTACAAAGACAGCATCTTCAATCAATTCATATATCTCACGCGCCACCTGAGAAAAATCAGGTGCCTGGCTCAAGCGTTGATCAGACAAACCTGTCAGCTGTTTGATATGTTCTTCTAAAGCCTCATGGGGATTAATATCTGTCTGGTAAGTCTGCTTAATCTCTCCATCTTCTAGAATGACAATTCCTACTTGAATAATTTTTGCAGTGCTACCTGTTCCTGTCGCTTCCAAATCGACAATAGCATACTTCATATTTTTTCGTTTCATATTATCAAAATTATACCATGTTTGCAGTCAAGATGCGAGGCTAGAATAATGAAAGCCAGAGAGCATTTAGATGATTTCTTGTTTAGACAATCTACCTTTAGCAAAAGATAAATAACCCATTTTCAAGCTTCATTTCTGCTAAAACTTATTTTTTTTGATACACTCATCATAGAGAGGAAGAATCATGCAAGTACATAAAATATTAAATCCTTTAGCTTACGAAAATACCTATTATATAGAAAATTACAGTCATCTGATCCTAGTTGATCCCGGTAGTAATTTTCAAGCAATCCAAAAGAAAATCACTGAAATCGGAAAGCCTATTTCAGCAATTTTACTAACCCATACCCATTATGACCATATCATGAGCCTAGATTTGGTTCGAGAAGCATTCGGATATCCTCCAGTCTATGTGGCAGAAAGCGAAGCCAGCTGGCTCTATACACCTGAGTTGAATCTTTCAGGGCTAGATCGCCATAACGATATCGAAACACTTGTCTTGAAACCAGCTGAGCATTTCTTTATTTATCATCAAAATTATGATTTAGATGGTTTCACATTTTATGTTCTACCTACACCAGGCCACTCAATTGGAGGAGTCTCCCTTGTCTTTCCTGAAGGTCATTTTGTTCTGTCCGGAGATGCCCTCTTTAGAGAATCAATTGGACGCACAGACCTTCCAACTGGAAATTTTGACCAGCTGATTGCTAGTATCAAACAAGAATTGCTTCATTTACCAAAGGAATATGATGTCTATCCAGGCCACGGACCAGCTACGACGATAGCCCATGAAAAAATGTTCAATCCATTTTTAAAAT
>NZ_KQ969106.1:260713-267069 GCF_001578795.1 Streptococcus gordonii | reverse complement strand
AAGAGAGAGGCAATCACGATCGGAATAAAGAGTTTAGGTGCAATCATTGAGAGATTTTGCGCCACTAAACCTTTATTGACTGAACGATAGGCAATATTATATGCAAAATAAACCAGGGCTGCCGGCATAACAGCTCCAAGTAGACCAATCCAGGCACCTTCTAACAAGAAAGGTCCGCGGATATAACTATTTTTTGCTCCTACCAATCGCATAATTTGAATCTCCCGACTCCGAGAAATAATGGTAATCCGAATAGTATTGGAAATCAAGAAGATGGCAATGAATATCAACATACCAGCCAAGATTAAGCCCCAAGTCTGAATAAAGTCAGCCAAAGAGAAAATCCGTTTGGTGTTTGCTCCACCATCTTGTACATCTGAGACCCCGTCGATTTTCTGGGCTTCTTCTTTCACTGAAGAAACATATTTTGGATCGGTTGTCTCAACGATGTAGGCATCATATAGGGGATTGGCGTCACCATCAAAGATTTTCCAATCGCTTCCCATAGTCTCTGTCAATTTTTCGTATTGCTCTTGCTTACTTGAAAAAGTGATTTTCTCAATATGATCAATTTTTTTCAAAGCATCATAGACTTTATGGTAATTTTCATTATCAACAGTCTGACCTTCTTTAACAACCGTCATACTATTGTCTTCAATGTCTTTACGAACATAAACCATCACTCGAACATTGTTTTTCAAGTCGTTGGCTAATTTTGTCGTATTCAAAATAACCGAAACAAAAATAGCAACCAAACTAAGAGTAATCATTACCGTACTGATTGCGGCTACCGTCATCCAACCATTTCGCTTCAAACTTTTTAGCGACTCTATTAAATGACGGAAAAATCTACTAATCATCGTATCCGTATTCTCCTTCCGCTTCATCACGTACCACACGGCCATTTTCAATCGCAATGACGCGATGGCGTAAAGTATTTACAATTTGGCTATTGTGGGTCGCCATTAGAACTGTTGTACCTTGCAGGTTAATCCGCTCTAATAAGTTCATAATTTCCCAAGAGTTATCTGGGTCCAAGTTCCCAGTTGGCTCGTCAGCAATCAAAACCTTAGGGTTATTGACAATTGCACGAGCGATAGCAATCCGCTGTTGCTCTCCCCCGGAAAGTTCGTTAGGGAAAGAACGGACCTTGTGCTTAAGTCCCACTAGGTCTAATACTTCCATAACTCGTTTCTTAATGTGACTTCTGCGTTCACCAATTACTTCCATGGCATAAGCAATATTTTCATATACTGTCTTCTTTGGAAGCAGTTTATAGTCTTGGAAGACTACTCCTACTTTACGGCGAAGCATTGGTACGTCACGTTTTTTAATCTTAGCCAAATTGAAGCCAGCTACTGTCAACGCACCCTTATCAAGTGCAACTTCACGGTAGAGCAAGCGAATAAAGGTAGATTTACCTGCCCCTGAGGGTCCTACAATATAGGCAAACTCCCCTGGTTCTACTTTCACCGTCACACCTCGTAAGGCTGTTGTCCCGTTGTCGTATTTTTTGACAACATCTCTCATTTCAATAATAGACATTTATTACTAAAATCCCCTTCTGTTAGTTGAGACGCCATTTTAAATAAGCATCGATAAAGCCATCTAAATCGCCGTCCATTACCTTATCGACCTGGGCCACTTCATAACTGGTCCGATGGTCTTTAACCATAGTATAAGGTGTAAAGACGTAAGAGCGAATTTGACTTCCCCACGAAATTTCTTTTTTATCGCCCTTTAATGAGTCAACTTCAGCTGCTTTTTTCTCTTGTTCAAGTTGATACAGCTTAGCCTGAAGCATCTTCATTGCACGATCACGGTTTCCATACTGAGTCCGATCAACGGTAGACTGCACCACAATTCCAGTAGGAATATGCGTCAGTCGCACCCCAGTAGAAACCTTATTGACGTTCTGACCACCAGCTCCGCCCGAACGGAAGGTGTCCATCTTAATATCGTCTTCTCGAATTTCTACCTCAATGGTATCATCCAATTCAGGCATAACCTCTACGGAAGTAAAGGACGTATGGCGACGTTTAGCTGAGTCAAATGGAGAAATTCGAACCAAACGGTGAACTCCCATTTCCGACTTAAGCAGACCATAAGCATGCGGCCCCTCAAAAGAAAGAGTGACTGATTTAATACCAGCTTCATCACCTGCCTGATAGTCTAGAACCTCTACCTTGAAGCCCTTGGCATTGCCAAAACGTGTATACATACGGAGTAGCATGTCTCCCCAATCCTGAGCCTCTGTACCTCCAGAGCCTGGATGAATCTCGAGGATCGCATTATTATTATCATATGGTTCAGACAAAAGCAAAGTCATTTCATAGCTGGTCATCATTTTCTCGAGTTCTGCCAGCTTTTCCTCTAACTCCTCTTGAACCGAATCGTCCTCAGCTAAAAAATCAAGCAAAATCTCAGATTCATCAAAAAGATCCGTCATCTGATGGAAATTTTCATAGGTTTGTTTGAGTTCATTTAATTCCTGAGATGTCTTTTGAGCGGCAATATTATCATCCCAAAAGTCAGGTTCTGTCATCTTATTTTCTAAGATGGCGATTTCTTCTTCCAGACCTTCTAAGTCAAAGAGACCCCCTGAAAGAAGCTAATTTTTCACGATTTGCGTCAATCTTTTGACGAATTTCTGAAATATCCATAACTACCTCTTTTCACATATCGTTTAATTATACCATACTTATACACGTTTGACTATTTTTTGAAATAAAATTCAAGAAGTCCAGAATCCAGTGTATGATACTTTTTAATGAATAGCAAGTCAAGGGACTCCTTGTTACAAAATTGTTAGAAAAGTAAATTTTACGACATGAAAAAGGTCTGCTCTTTTCCTAATATCTTAACCACTCTACTTTGAATATCCCTTAAAATCAACTCTGCAAAACTAATTAACCTTATATATGTTCAAGTGAACAATTTTGTGCTAGACTAAAACCATGACAAGAATCGGATTTATGAGCGACCTCCATCTGGACTCCAATCAGTTTGGACACTTTGAACTAACGACACTTAAGGAGGTTTTAAAAAAAGAGAGAATTGACCATCTTCACATTGCAGGAGATCTATCTAATGACCTAACCAATATTAGTTTGCCCTTTATTGAAGACTTGGTGCAAGAACTTCCCACCTCTTTTAATCTCGGCAACCACGATATGCTGGGACTTTCTGAACAAGAGATTTCTGGTTATGATTTTCAGGTCCAGCAGTTTGGTCAGACCAAGCTCATCAGCTTTTCTGGCTGGTATGATTACAGCTTTGTTCCAGAAAAAAGCAAGGAAGAGCACCTGAGAACAAAAATAACTTCTGGTTTGATCGTAGATTAGATAGGAAACTAGACGATCCTAGCATTACAGCTCACAGCCTCCTTCAGTTAGAAAAACTACTTGCTTCTTTGGATGGTCCCATTATTATTGCTCTACATTTTGTTCCCCATCAAGAATTTCTTTATGACCACCCATATTTCCAACGTTTCAACGCCTTCCTGGGTAGCCAAGCTTTTCACCAGCTCTTTGTCAAATATGGGGTGAAAGATGTTGTTTTTGGCCATCTTCATCATCGTCACCATAGCCGAGTCATTGATGGTGTTCGCTATCACATGCGTCCTTTGGGCTATGTTCGTGAATGGAAACTGACTCAAAACTTTTTTAATGACTTCCCTCAGTATAAGATTTCACAGATGTATCGTCTTCACAAGCGTTATAACACTGTTAAAGATTTAGAAGAATTTCTTAACTATAAGAAAAAACACCTGGCAGATGAACTGCGAGATGCCCTGACAATTCTTGATACCAAATCATAAAAACTTAAACAAAAGCAGCCTTTGAAGAGCTGCTTTTAATATTCAATAAAGTATACATTCAAAAGAAACCTGCTTCTTTTCAAGCCCTATTAAGCCGACCTTTTTCTTCTAAAAAGCTTTCTTTTGAAAATATTTCTTTTAAATAATTCGTCAAAGAGAAGCAAGGCCAGAATCAGAATAAAAGAAACCAAAGAATAGTTTATCAAGAGGTTGTCCCCACTGATAAAGGGAGGTCTAGCTAGAAGGCCATAATTTCCTCCTGTTACTTGATTGACCCCAATCAAGAAGAGATTCAACATTAAGGTATAGGCAATAATCTCGACTTTTTTTAGTAAACGCTTGTCATAATGATTAAATAGATAAATCAAAGAATTAACCAAAAGTGCATAATGGCCAATCAAAAATGAAAAGCTTGTAATATGTGGAAAGTCATAAGGATCAAATACCGGATAACCCAAAGCAAAAATAGCACCACTAGCTCCAAGTAAAGCAAAATACTGCTTTATCTTCCATTTATCTGGTAAAAAAATCATGGCAAACATGGCTAGTCTACAATGATAAAGCGGAAGACTGTTAGCCAAAGGAAGACGGAAACCGATATACCAAGCATAGAGAGCCAAAAGCTGAACAAACTGGATCCACTTAAACGCCTTAACAAAGCCTGGATTGTCATGATATTTAACTGCACCATAAATGGATAAGACGACAAGGGAAATCATCAAAGCATAGGCAAGTGCCGATATCAAAGGGGGAGCCGTCTGATTTGTTGTTAAAAATGGAATCATCTCATTCTCTCCTATCTTTTAAAAGTAACATTCTGTTTTCCTGAGCTTCTTTCAATCGTTTAAAAAGAAGGGAAAAGCCGCACAAAGCTACAACCAATACTGAAGATACTAAAAGGAAATTTCCCAACATACCATAGTCACCGACTAAAGGAGGGTTTTTGAGGAATCCATAGTCTCCACCAGTTAGCTGATTCACAAGGAAAATGACAGCATTCATGCCAAAGGCTATTTCAAGAATCCGACGATAGGATAAAATTTTATAATCGTACTCATTCATTAAATAAATAATGGAGTTTCCCAAAAGAGCCAAATGTCCAACTAAATAAGAAAACAAGGTAATATGCGGAAGCGGGTAAGGATCAAAAATTGGATGAAGCAAGGCACAAATCGGACCAAATACGCCCAATAAGGCAAAGTATTGTTTATAGGACGTTTTCCTTGGCAAGAGCAGGACAGCAAACATAGCAATCCGGCAATGATAGAAAGGCAGACTCTCAGTCAAGGGAGCATGGGTGGCCATATACCAACCATACAAAAGAACCAGTTGGACAATCTGAAGTCCTTGAAAAATTCTTTGAAAGCTTTTTTGTTTATAAAATCTACTTGCGCTATAGATCACAATAAACAAAGCCAGTAGCATGAGCACAAATCCTAGGGGTGTTAATACGGGCGGTTCTGTTTTTTGACTTGTAAAAAAATCTCCCATTCTCATCTCCTAATTTTTATTAACAATTTATTCGTTTTTAATCTTTTACCGTTTCACTGCACGAGTATTTTTATCAGCAACTATTTTCTAATCTAGTTTCCATCTTCCAAATCCTCTACCAGCTTAGCCAGATTCATGGAATTGCTGCCTTTAAGCAGGATTTGGTCAGCAGGAGTCAGCTTCTCTCTGACAGCTTCGGTCAGCTGTTCAAACTGGTCTTTCTCGTCATTTTTGATAAAGTATTGCACCTTGCCTGGCGGGTAAATCTCCTTGGCATAGTCATAGAGGGCTTCCATATCCTGCCCATAGAGGAAAAGGTCGGTCACAATTTCTGGATTGAGGCTAGTAATCATCGAGCCGTGCATGGACTTAGAGTCCGCTCCCAGCTCTTTCATATCCGCCAGCACTGCCAATTTTCGTCCGCCTGGATTGGCCGGAATGGTCGAGAAAGTCTCCAGAATCAAGCGCATGGCTGTTGGATTGGCATTATAGACATCCGATAGGATATCTGCGCCATTAGCAGCTTTCTTCCACTCTGTTCGATTGCGGGTCAGCTCCAGCTCAGAAAAGGCTTGAGCAATTGCCGCCTCAGATACACCCTCCTGCAGAGCTGCATAGGCTGCAATCATGGCATTGGTCGCATTGTACTTACCGGTCACAGGCAGGTCAATCCTCTGCTCCAAAAAGTTGCATTCAAAGCTCAAGCTGTCCTTGCGCTCTTCCAGACGCGTCAGGAAGATATCCGCATCAGGACCAAAGCGAACCAGTTTGCAGTCTGCTGGCAGAAATTCATTGACAATCTTATCCGCTGGAACGATCAAAAGACCATCTTTTCTCAAGCCGTCCGCAATCTGCATCTTGCCTTGAGCAATCTCAGCTCGGCTGCCGAAAAATTCCAGATGGGCTTCTCCAACCAGAGTTACAATGCCTGTTTTAGGTTTGGCAAGTTCAGACAGGAGATGGATATCGCCCAAGTGGTCCTGCCCCATTTCTAAGACAAGTTTCTCTGTGTCCTCAGGCATGTGAAGAACCGTATAGGGCAGAC
>NZ_KQ969106.1:259076-260693 GCF_001578795.1 Streptococcus gordonii | reverse complement strand
ACCTTGAGTCTTATAGGTCTTGTAAGTGGTTGCTAGTAGCTGAGCTAGCATGTCCTTGGTCGTCGTTTTACCGTTGGAGCCTGTCACCGCCAACACATCCACCTGCATCTTTTCCAGATAGTATTGGGCCAAGCGCTGAAAGGCCGTCAGAACATCATCGACCAAGATATAAGTCCCCTCTGCAACTGGACGCTCAGATAGGGTGGCAGCAGCTCCCTGAGCAAAGGCTGTTGCAATAAAGTCATGGCCATCACGCGCCCCTTTAAGCGGCACAAAAAGGTCACCTGACTCAATCAAGCGGCTGTCAAACTCAGCATTTCTAAGCGCGACATTTTCAAACCGAGTCACATCATTTTTCGCAGATAGGACTTCTGCGATTTCATATAAGTCTAATTTCATACTTCTTCTCTTCCTCGTTTTTCGGTTTGCTCGCAAAAAGAAAGGACCGAAAATTTTCAGCCCTTCTATTATATCATATTTTAGAGAAGATGCGCCTCTCTCTTGGCAAATGCCTCTTCAGCTAGGCCAACTAATTTCTCAATCAAGTCAGGATAGGCCAGCCCCATATTTTCCCAGAGCAATGGATACATTGACCATTGGGTAAAACCTGGCATGGTATTGAGTTCATTAAGGAAGACCTGACCATCTTCTGTATAGAAAAAGTCACAACGGGACAATCCCAGCCCACCCAAAGCTCGGAAAGCCGCCTCAGCATTTTGACGCATCAGGCCCACCACTTCTTCTGGAATATTAGCCGGAATATCCATGGTAATTTTATTATCAATGTATTTGGCTTCGTAGTCATAGAAAGCCACGTCCTTGACCACTTCTCCAGGCAGAGTACTCTTGACGTCGACATTGCCTAAAAGCCCAACCTCAATCTCGCGAGCCGTCACGCCTTGCTCGACCAGTACCCGGCTGTCGTATTTAAATGCCAGGTCCAGAGAAGCACGCAGTTCTGCTTGGTTTTCCGATTTAGAAATGCCGACACTTGAGCCCATATTAGAAGGTTTAGTAAAAACTGGATAGGTCAGTTTCTCTTCGATTTCTTGGATTTTTTGCTCTAGATCCTCTCCATCAACCAGCGCTACATAAGGTACTTGAGCAATGCCTGCTGATTCTAGCACTCGCTTGGTCGTAATTTTATCCATGGCTAGGCTAGAAGATAGAATATTACAGCCGACATAAGGCATTTTGAGCACTTCTAGAAAGCCTTGAATTGAGCCATCTTCTCCCATGGGACCATGCAGGACTGGAAAGACCACTGCTCCATCTTCGTAAATATCGCTTGGCTTAATCTTCCGAGACATGTCCACTGTGGCATTGGTCATCAGCTTTTCATCAGCTACTGGCTTTGCTTCAAATTCCTGAGTCTTGATAAAGTCGCCCTCTTTCGTGATGAAGTATGTTTTTACAGAAAACAGATCATAATTAATAGCTCGCATAACACTCTCTGCCGATAAGACAGATACTTCCCGTTCTGCACTACGACCACCGTACAACAAAATTAAACTTTTCTTTGCCATCTCGTCTATCCTATCCTTTAAAGATTTTATACTTGAGATTGATTCTCTTTAGACCGTTTTAGTATATCATAATTCCGATTTTTTTGAACAG
>NZ_KQ969106.1:257326-258783 GCF_001578795.1 Streptococcus gordonii | reverse complement strand
GCATACTCAATGTCGGAGCCAACTGCTAAACCACGCGCTAGTCGAGTCACCTTAATACCAGCAGGTTTCAAGACCCTTGAGATATACATAGAAGTTGCCTCTCCGTCTGCTGTCGCATTGGTCGCAACAATAACTTCTGTCACCTCACTATCCATCAGACGAGTAATCAAGCTTTTAAGATTAATATCATCCGGTCCAATACCGTTCATAGGTGAAATCAAGCCATGCAGGACATGATAAAGTCCGTGGTATTCTTGAATATTTTCCATGGCTGAGACATCTCTACTATCCTCAACAATTAAGATTGTAGATTGATCACGCGATTCGTCTCGACAAATAGCGCAGGGATCTTCATCCGTCAGATTACCACAAATTGAGCAGTAACTTAGTTCACGCTTAGCTGCCAAAAGATTTTTAGCAAATTCGTTGACATCATCATCACTCATTCCAATGGTGTAAAAGGCTAATCGTGTAGCTGTCTTGATACCGATACCAGGCAGTTTTGAGAAACTATCAATGAGCTTAGCGATAGGGGTTGGATATAACATAGCATCCTTTCTAATTCATAGGGTGTAGTTGATTATATAGATTGATAATATCCCGAGTAACGCTGTGGCTAACCGTTGATGATAGATTGGTATTATGTTGGAAAACAACCGCCACTGCGATCTTAGGATTATCACTTGGTGCATAGGCTACAACATTAGTGTTGATAGCCTGCTGACCATTATTAACAAATGTTTCAGCCGTTCCTGTCTTAGCACTGATTGGAACTGACTCACCTTGAGAAATAGTTCTTCCTGTCGTAAAACCACTTCCTCCGTGAACCACTTGATAGAAACCTTCCTTGATCAATTTCATATTATCTTCAGAAATGTTTACTTGATTCAAAACCTTGGTTTCTTTCTTTTCAATCAAGTCTCCCAGGCCACCATTTTTGTCGTTAGCATAAATACCTTCAACTAAATGCGGAGCGACCCGTTTGCCATTATTCGCGACTGTAGCCGCATACTGAGCTAATTGCAAAGGTGTGTAGTTATCAAACTGACCAAAAGCATTGGTCAAGTAGTTAGCAAAAGTGAACTCTTTAGGGGTATAGCCTTGAGATTCAGTTGGAAGGTCCACTCCCGTCTTAGCACCCAAGCCATATTCTGCAAAAGTCTCTCTCAGTTTTTCCATGGAAGAGTCTAAATTCTTCAAATCCACTCCCATATTCGGAGTATAAGGTGTTCCCATCATCTTGAGGGCAACTTGCACCATATAAGTATTTGATGAATACTCTAGGGCTTCCACAGCTGTAATATCCCGATTCCCATAACTAGTAAACCATGATGTAATTGATGACGAATCCTGACCGAAGACTATTGGTTGGTCCGTCAAGGTCTGATTGCCTGAGATAGCATTATTAGCCCAACCTGCTGTCAAAGTGGCTGCCTTAACTACTGATCCTGGTACCA
>NZ_KQ969106.1:253540-256757 GCF_001578795.1 Streptococcus gordonii | reverse complement strand
TGATCCTGGTACCACGATATCTGTCACAGTTCCCAAAGAGTTCGAGCTAACATTTCCTGATTTCAAATCATGCTTAACTCCAGCCATAGCAAGAATAGCTCCAGTTTCCGGGTTCATGACAACAGCATAGGCTCCTTCAGAATAAGTGGCATTCCCTGCTGTTAATTCCGCTACAAAAGCGTTTTTTAGAATCTCATCTACACCATTTTGAAAAGTCATTTCCACAGTCAGCTTGAGATTTTTTCCCTTGCTTCCTTCAGAAATTGTGTCAATACTTTCCATGTTACCGTTCTTGTCCAGGTGGATTTCCTTAATCGCCCGTTCTCCTTGCAGAACCGACTCATATTCTTTTTCAAGATAAGAGGTTCCCACACGGTCTTTTAAAGAATAGCCCTTCTTCAAATAGGCATCTACTTCCTCAGCGGGAATACCTGCTTTTTCACTTGAAACACTACCGATAATAGAAGCTAAGGGAGTGTCCAAAACCTTGCGCTCCCAAGCAGTTGAAATACTAATTCCAGTTAATTCCTTGCTACTAGACGCAATTAGAGCCACTTGTTCTGTTGATAAATCGTCCGTACGAATATTTCCCGTCTCGAAATTAGCAATCTCATTCATCTGGCTAAAGAAAAAATAGCCTTTTTCTCCTGATCACTATAGTTAAGACTAGATACATCCACACTTTCTACAGCATTATTGTAAATTTTTGATTCAGATAAGCGATTTCCATCTGAGTCAAACTTCTTCTTCTTCGGTAGCTTGGCAACTACTTCTTGGTAAACCTCTGGATCCGCTAGATAATAATCAGCAATCTGGCGCTTTCTTAAGTCTACATCTGTCACATCCACATAATCCAGTAACTTATTGGCAGTCTCTTTGATATCGGCAGCAGTCATCTTATTACTGCGAGTAAAGGAAACAACTTGTTTGGTTGCATTTTCAACCAAAGGCTTCCCAGATGCGTCATAAATTTGCCCACGAACCGAGCTTAGTTTTATCTTTGTTTGGCTAGCAGTTGCTAATTTTTTAGTATAAAAATCTTGGTTGAAGACTTGCATATAAGCCAGACGGCCAATCAAAGTCACAAATAATATAATCACCATTCCAAATAGGAGATTTAAGCGTCTCGGAATAGAATGGCTATCAAATTTTCTTTCTTTCTTAGGCATAATTTCTCTCATTCTAGTAAAAGTTTCTTCTATTCTACCACAAAAAGATAAAAAATAATCTGGGAAAGAAGCCCAGATTATAAGAGGAATGTCTCCTGATGGAGGAGAATCTTATCATTGGAAAAGGGGTAAATTCGCTTGGCCTCCTTCCAAATTCATAAGTTTTAAATGATTCCTCAAAGTAGCTCAGTGCCAGTCGGATCTTGCTTAATTTTTCCTGCCTTCATCAGACCACCCAGAGCTTTTTTGAACTGTCCCTTAGAAATACCAAAAGTGGCCTTGATATCTTCTGGTGAGGATTTGTCATTCAAGGTCATAAAGCCACCATTGCTTTCTAGGTAGGTCAGAATCATCTGGGCATCATTTTCCAGCATCTCAAAAGAGCGAGGTTTAAGAGATAGATTAAGAGTACGGTCTACTTCACGGAAACCAATGACCCGCACATCTAAGACCTGCCCCAAACGTGGCTCTGTATAACGCTCACTTGGATGGATAAAACCCAGCATATTATTCTCCGGAAGGTAAACAAAGGTACCTGAAAGCTTCAGGCGATAGACAATAGCTGGCCAATTTTGATTTTGCATATTATTATAGGCTGGACGAGCCAAACGTTGGAAGTCTTCTTGATAGGCCAGATTGCCCCAGATTCTGTCTTTCTTGTCTACACTCAGTCGTACATAGAGCTTATCACCCTTTTTGGGCCAAAGTTCCTTCAACTCAGGTAAAATATCCAGCGATACGACAATTTCCTTGTCTGGAAGTCCAGTATCGACAAAGACACCCAAATCCTTGCGCACTTCAGTCACTGTTCCCCAACCTAAGCTTTCTTGGGTTGCTGTCACCTCTATGGTAGTCAGGCGTAGTTTTTGTTTCATATCAGTGTAGGCAAAGCCCTTGACAGACTCGCCAAGCTGATGCTCTCCTTCTTCCTTAGCTAGAGCATAGGTCTGACCGTCCTTCTGGACAAAGTAAAAACGGTCGTTTTCATCTATAACCAAGCCCACAATATAATTAGCAAGATTTGTATTCATCGATTCCTTCTTCTACCTTGCTTTTTTTGAAGGGCAAGGATTTTTATGTTAAAACAACTCAGTCAGCAGTGCCAACTGAGTGTTCATTTTGATAAAATTTTAAACTTCTAAGAGTTCTTTTTCTTTGTGAGCAGTCATTTCATCAATATGCTTGACAGCGTCATCTGTTACTTTTTGAATATCTTTTTCTAAAGTCTTCAATTCGTCTTCAGTGATTTCTTTTGCTTTTTCTTGCTTCTTAGCTTCATCCATAGCATCACGACGGATATTTCGAATCGCAATCTTAGCGTTCTCGCCAATTTTCTTCACTTCTTTAGCCAAGTCACGACGAGTTTCCTCTGTCAAAGCCGGAATAACCAAACGGATAACAGAGCCATCACTAGCTGGTGTAATACCAAGATCAGACGCATTGATAGCACGTTCGATATCTTTAAGAGAAGATTTATCAAAAGGTGTCACCAAAAGAACACGAGCTTCAGGAATAGTAATTGAAGCAATTTGGTTGAGCGGAGTCTCTACACCATAGTATTCAACACTGATACGGTCTAACAAACTTGCATTCGCACGACCCGCACGGACAGCTCCAAATTCACGCGCCAAACTTTGATGCGAATGACTCATTCTTTCTTTTGCTTTTTCTACAATTGCATTTACCATAAGTTTTTTATCTCCAATTTCTTATAAATTATTTGATACTGTTGTCCCGATTTGCTCTCCAAAGACAACACGTTTGATATTTCCGGCTTCATTCATATTAAAGACAACCAAATCAATATCGTTGTCCATGGAAAGAGTAGAAGCTGTAGAATCCATGATTCGCAATCCCTTGCTGATGACATCACGGTGGGTCAATTCGTCAAACTTAACAGCTGTCTTATCTTTCTTAGGATCCGCATTGTAGACCCCATCAACACCATTCTTAGCCATCAAAATTGCATCTGCCTCAATTTCTGCAGCACGAAGGGCGGCTGTTGTATCGGTTGAAAAGTAGGGTGACCCAATACCAGCTCCAAAAAT
>NZ_KQ969106.1:245909-253472 GCF_001578795.1 Streptococcus gordonii | reverse complement strand
ACGTCCTTTTTGTAAATGACGGAGTGCACGTCCGCGAATATATGGCTCTGCGACTTGTTGCATGGCAATTGCAGTCTGAACGCGAGTATCAACTCCTACTCTCTGTAAAGAGTCAGCCATGACCAAAGCGTTCATAACAGTTCCCAGCATACCAGTATAGTCAGCTTGTACACGATCCATTCCAGCTTCGGCAGCCGGTTCTCCACGCCAGAGATTACCACCACCGATAACAAGAGCAATTTCGATTCCTAAATCGTGAACTTCCTTAATCTCTTCAGCCATTTTTTGAACGGTCTGAATATTGATACCAACACCTTTATCACCAGCAAGAGCTTCGCCGGACAACTTGATTAGAATACGTTTATACTTGGGTTCTACCATTTTTACACTCCTTATTTTATCTGTACTATTTTACCACATTTTATGATTTTTATATAGTTAAATCTTTCAAAAATTTCTTTTTTGATAAATCGATATTCTGCTCAAACAGTAGTAAAGAAAAAGCAGCCTTGTCAGAGGATAAGACTAGCTTAATTCAAGAGATAAACAAATATGTTGGATGATTTTTTACTTAAGAAGGATATCGGCGAATAGCTTCTACCATTTCTTGGTACTTATCAGTGGCAAAAATTCTTTCCGTAATTCCTTCTGTCTGAGTAGTCTCAAAAGCAAAAATCGGCGTTCCTTGTTTTTCGATTATCTCCAAAAAATCTAGAAACTTGTGGTCATGATTAATGTCTAGATAAAGATCGCAAGCCACAGCTAACTGCTTCAACGGAATCGGTAGAACCAAGCGGTGCAGGCGAACATTCTCGTAGGACAAAAGACTGATCAAACGATCTGACATATCTGAATAAGCAGCGATATGGAAAAGACAATCTGGCAAAGCTTGAATCAATTCTTTGATGCGCTCCAAAGAGTCACTATTGGTCAAGGTCAATAATTCTTTCTTGTAGACTTGGTCTAAATCTTGACCATGCTTTTCTACACCTTTCAGAGCTTTGCTCGCAATGATAGCTGTCCAATCAAGGTCATTATAAAACCACCAAACTTCCCTCAGTCTCATATTTGTTAGAAGGTTCCATGGTTTTAGAGCGGAAATATAGTGAACAATAGCTGGCAGAGGAGACAGAGGAATATCGAAGACAAAATCATGCCCATACTGAGCGGCTCCCATATCAAAACCAATTTGGAAATTATAGCTATCCTCTAGCTCTAAGTACTGTCCCTCAAAGAGCATATTTAAAATACTCTGATCTCCTTCCAAGACCCTTTCAATTTCCCTGTCAGTCAACTCAACTAATTGCTGAGAAATATTTTCCTCCCGCCAACGTTCGTTATTTATGAGCATGACTCCAGAATTAAAGCCAATCCCCAAACCAAAGGTAGCTCTTACTGCTGCAATATAGTAATCTTCCAGATCCAAATCAAATAAGTGATCCAAGTTCTGAGTGACAACCAAGTCGCAATCAAGGTAAAGAGCTCGATCAGCCTTCACATATTCTGGAATAAAATAGCGAGCATAGGCCATGTAGTTAATATGAGAGTAGGTTGATTCTTCCCACTTCATCCTTAAATCATCTCGTAAAAGCTTGATATCAAGTAAATTATTTCCTGTCCCTTTTACTTTTTTTCGAGCATTAATGAACCATTCTTGTGGTATATCTTGATTAAAAACATAGATAAGCAGATCTTCATGATAGCAACATAAAGACTTTATAGTTGTCTCAATTTGACGAATATAACCATAATCTCCTGCTAAAACAATACTTTTCATCTGATTCATCTTTCCCCTATTTGCTAGTCTTATTATAGTATCTTCATTATAGCGAATTCGCTTGTTTAATTCAAACGATCCATAAGTAAACAGAGCTTTCAACAAATTTTGCCTTGATTGAAGTAAGATACCTTAACATCTTCTCTACTCATCCAAATCTAAGTATGAAACATTCACTACTCAACTGCTCATCTTGATTATGAGCTACCTGTCTCTATTAAAATCAGCCCTATCATCAGATAGGACCGATTTATATATATTACTTAATTTATTTCTCAGCGATTTCTTGTCGACGGGCTTGTCTTTTCTCACGCTTAGCTAGTAAAGGCAAAATAATTCCCAAACTAATCAGAACAAGAGGAGTCAAAACATTAGTCAAGAGAGAGAATTTCCAACCAGCTGGATCTTGAGCATAATCCACTTTTGGAACCATCCCCAGAATACAAGCGAAAGCTGTAAAGAGGAAGCACCAAGCTCCAATAACAAAGCCAACTTTAGGATTTTTTGTTAATTTATACTCCGCATTTTTGTACTTCTTCCAAGCCTTGTTTAACAACATATAGGCAAGGAAAACCCAGAGATAACGCATCGGCATAACGATAGAGTTAAGATTGGTCATCCATTTAACCAAACCGTCAATTTCTTTTATTCCAAAGATTGGCAGGATAATCAAGAGACTCACCAAAATCCCTGTTAAGATATAACCATTAATCAACACACCTTTTGAAGTGCGCTTACGCAACCAGCTTGGAACAAATTCAGCATCAGCATTATTAAGTAAAATTTGCAGAGGCGCATCGATAGAGAAAGCCAGGGCAGCAATTTGTCCGACCATATTTGTCAAGGCGTAGATTACAACCAAAAGATTACCGACACCCCAGTGATTTCCAAGTTTTTGGAAAGCTTGGTAAGCACCATTACGCATCAAATCGTCTGGAATATTACTTCCATCGAATAGCATTCCCATAGCTAGAGACCCCAAAATAGCAGAAGCTCCAACCATAACAGCCATGACAATCATCCCTTTTGGAAATTCCTTGGCAGGATTGCGGGTTTGGTTAACGTAAGGGGAAATTTTCTCAGCTCCACCAACCGCAAAGACCAAGAGGGAAATTGTTGTAAAATATGAAAAGTCAAAATTTGGAATATAGGTACTCAGCTTATCCATATTAGCCGTTGCAAATTGCATATCAGGCTTGATAAAAGGCGCACCTACAGCTAAAAGAACAAAAAGGATAGACATGATGAGCATAGCACTTCCTGCTAGACCACCAATTACCTTGAGGGTAGAAAGTCCCTTAGTAGATAAATAGAGAAAGGCACCGAAAATTAGCAAACTCAAAATCACTATCCAATGAATGTCGAGGCTACTTAAAAAATCACCATTCCCTTGAAGAGCCCAACCAAGTGGGATCAAAACTCCTTGAGGCTTTTGCGCCAAGTAGGGAATATGCACTACCCAATAGGTCCAGGCAGCAAAATAAGCCAAGCGCTTGGTAGAAGTCTTCTCAACCCAGTCACTGACACCTCCCCCACTTTCCTTAAATGTCGACCCCAGTTGTCCTACAATTAGAGCATAAGGAATGAAGTATAGAGCTAGGATAAGAATCCAGGAAACAATAACAGAGATTCCCTGCTGGGAATAGTTATTGACGACATTTCCAAGCCCCCAAACCATATTAAAGGCAATCAGGGACACCATCAGCCAAGTAAGCTGATTCTGATCTTTTTTCATCGCATCGTCTCCTTTTTATATAAATAAATGTTTCACCATATTATATCATGTTTATCTGGACTTGTAACTAGACTTATTAGGAGAACAGGCAGTTTTAGCATGGGATTTTTTAGCCTCTCTTATATTCTTAGTCAGTTAACATTGTTAACCTTTAAATAAACTTTTATGTACCAAGTGAAATATTTTGAATTTTCTCCAGAAAAAAGAGAGTAGGGCAGAAATCGGTCATTCGTTAGAATTCGATTTCGTCGTCCCACCTCCGCACAGTTGAATAGGGCTGTAAAAGCTGATGAAATCAGCGCAGTAGAGCCCACTCAACCACTGCGTCTTGCTCGACAATCCAAAAACAATTGAGAGGCTAGGACTTTTGTCCCAGCCTCCTTTTATTATTTTTAAAGTGAGTTTACGTCAACCTTGATACCAGGTCCTTGAGTAGTTGTGATTGTCAAGCTAGTTACGTAAGTTCCTTTAGCTGTAGCAGGTTTTGCTTTTTGGATAACTTCGTTAAAAGCTTTGAAGTTTTCAGCCAATTTATCAGCATCAAATGAAACTTTACCGATGATAGCTTGTACGATACCAGCACGGTCTGCACGGTAAGTGATTTTACCACCTTTAGACTCTTCAACTGCTTTAGCAACATCCATAGTTACAGTACCAGTTTTAGGGTTTGGCATCAAGTTACGTGGTCCAAGGACACGTCCAAGACGTCCAACAAGAGCCATCATGTCAGGTGTAGCGATAACTACATCGAAGTCCAACCAACCGTCGTTGATTTTAGCAACGAGGTCATCTTCACCAACGAAGTCTGCACCAGCAGCTTTTGCTTCTTCTGCTTTAGCACCACGTGCGAAAACAAGAACGCGAGCTGTCTTACCAGTACCGTTTGGCAATACCATTGCACCACGGATTTGTTGGTCAGCTTTTTTAACGTCGATGTTCAAATTGTATGCAACTTCTACAGTTGCGTCAAATTTTGCAAAGTTAGTTTCTTTTGCAAGAGCTACAGCTTCTTCTACGCTGTATGCTTTTGTGCTGTCGATTTTTTCAAGAGCAGCACGAAGTTGTTTGCTTTTTTTAGCCATTTTATCTTTCTCCTTGTAATGTGGTCATATCGATTTTCATCTCCCACGTCACTCGTCTCATGATCAAGTGTATTGCGGGCAAATAGGATTGTTACAATTAGTCAGTAACAGTGAATCCCATAGAACGAGCAGTACCTTCGATCATACGCATTGCAGACTCAAGGTTTGCAGCGTTCAAATCTGGCATCTTAGTTTCAGCAATTTGTTGTACTTGTGCACGAGTAACAGTTGCAACTTTCGTTTTGTTAGGTGTACCTGAACCTTTTTCAACACCTGCAGCTTTTTTCAAAAGAACAGCAGCTGGTGGAGTTTTAGTAACGAAAGTAAATGATTTGTCTTCGTATACTGAGATAACAACTGGGATGATCATACCAGCTTGATCAGCTGTACGAGCGTTGAACTCTTTAGTGAATCCCATGATGTTGATACCGGCTTGACCAAGCGCAGGACCAACTGGTGGAGCTGGAGTAGCTTTACCAGCAGGGATTTGCAATTTTACAAGTTTTTCGACTTTTTTAGCCATTTTAAATCCTCCTTTGTGGTTAGGCGGTAGAATTTACTCAATAAAACTTGAGCATTACCTCCCACAAGCATGCTTATCGCATACCTTTCTATTATACACTAAAGAATTGAAAATGCAAGGATAATTCTCTTCTTTTTTGACTTTTTTTGTGATAAAATAAAGCTATGATGTTATTAAGAATTGCTTCCGTTTTATTTATTTTTTTAACTATTGCTTTATCTATTATTTTAATAAAATTTTTACGATTAAAACGCTTCGGTCTTAACTTTGCTGATTTGGCTTTCCCAATGTTTTTTGTGGAATTCTATATTATTTCTGACCGAGCATACTACCATAGCATGTTGCCACAGCTGGTCTTGGCTTTATCTGCCTTGGCAATCGGAATTACGATCTATTTTCTCAAGAAAAAGCAGACTTTCTACTATCCAAAATTTTTAAAATTTTTTTGGCGGGCTGGCTTTATGTTGACTTTCTTTTTATACCTGGCAATGGTCATTGGCCTCTTTTTATCAAAATAAAATGAAGTTGGAAAATCCCAACTTCATTTTATTTACGTTTTTTGTACAGAGCTACTGTCTTGTTAGTTAAAAATTGGAAGAACCATATCAGTCCTTCCAAAAGTAACGAAAGTAAGACAGTCATTAGGATTCCTGCGATTGACAGGCCACTCAAATTGAAGATGCGAGGTAAGAGCAAAGCTGCTAGACTAATACCTGCTATATTGAGGAGCATAATTCCAATCTTAATGCGATTAAGAGGTCGAATAAGCTTGTACATTATGACAAAGCCTACTACTGCAAGAAGAATAATCGAACTTGTGCTGATTTCCTTTGGAGAAAGTCCAAGCCAGTGACCACAATATACTGCTACTAAGACCGCTAGATAATCTACGATGGCAGCAGGCAAGGCATTTTTCAAAACCGTCTCTAAAAAGCGTCCTCTAATCCGTGCCTTATTGGGCTCTAAAGCTAGTAAAAAACCAGGTATCCCGATTGTAAAACCACTGATCAAGGACATCTGCGAAGCTTGCAAAGGATACGTGAAGGCAAATATGGTCGAAGTCAATGCCAGTAAGATAGAAAATATATTTTTAACTAGAAAAAGACTGGCCGAACGTTGGATATTATTAACCACCCGTCTTCCTTCTGCAACGATGTGGGGCATATGGGAGAAATCTGAGTCCAGCAAGACCACTTGCGCTATCTGCTTGGTTGCGTCATTTCCAGATTCCATCGCGATACTACAATCAGCCTTTTTCATGGCAAGAATGTCATTGACACCGTCGCCTGTCATGGCAACATTATGCCCATGACCTTGTAATGCCTGAATCAATTTTTGCTTCTGCTCTGGACTGACTCTACCAAATACTGTATACGTTTCTGCAGCTTGAATGATCTTTTCATCCGAATCCAAGCTTCTAGCATCAACATAGTTTGCTGCATGTGGAATATTTGCCTTCTTAGCAACTGCGGCTACTGTAATAGGATTATCTCCTGATATGACCTTAACTTTCACACCTTGTCTTTCAAAATATGAAAAAGTCTCTGCAGCATTCTCTCGGACAGGATTTTCCAAAAGGATAAACAGAAGCGGGCTAACAGGCGCCTCCAAGCTAGCTTCCAAGTTTGAGCCCTCATAGAGACCAAACACTAGCACTCGGCTCCCTTCTTCTGCTGCATCCTGAAAATATGATTGATAATTTTCTAAATCTTGTCGAAGGACATACTCTGGAGCTCCTAAAACAAAGGTCCCTTGGTCAAACGATACCGCTGCATATTTATTTTTAGAGCTAAACGGATACAGCCGTTTAATGGACCAGGCTTGTCCACTTTTTTCAATCCCAGGATAAGCTCGCAAGGTTTCAATGGTATCATTGACGTCCTGACTAGCCTCAAGATAGTGACTCAGTGCTTCTAATGCAAACTCTTTCTGATCTGCTACTGGAAGCAACTGGCGAACAGCCATTTTATTTTCTGTGATAGTCCCCGTCTTATCTACACAAAGGACATCTACTCGCGACAGAGTCTCAATACCCTTCATACTATTGAGAAGGACCTGCTGTTTAGCTAGGCGAACAGCCCCCAGAACTAGGGCAAGCGTCATCAGGAGGTAGAGTCCCTCCGGAATCATTCCCACAATAGCACCGACTGTTGAAGTCACACTGACTTGCAGAGTTTCTTGATTACTGATAAAACTGCGGAAGAAAAGCAAGAGTCCTAAAGGAATAATCAATATCCCAATGATCTGCACTAGGCGATTGACAGCATGAACCATCTTGGATTCTTCTACACCGCTTATTTCTTTGGCTTCTTTAGCTAGCTGGTTTATGTAAGCCTGGTCTCCTACTTTGTCCAGTCGAGCATAGGCTTGGCCAGCAACCACGAAGCTACCAGATAGGACCTCATCTCCCGAATTTTTTTCAATCTCATCAGCCTCACCAGTCAGC
>NZ_KQ969106.1:244423-245593 GCF_001578795.1 Streptococcus gordonii | reverse complement strand
TGTCCATCGGCGTAAATCTGATTTCCCGCAGAAAATTTAACCACATCATCCTGAACAAGTTCTTCGACAGAAAGCACCTGCTCTTCTCCATCTCGAATCACATTGGCTGAGAAAGTGTGTAAGAGTTTCATTTGGTTGAGAACTTTTCTAGCCCTAAATTCCTGAAAAATCCCAATCAAGGAATTAATGACAACGATGGGAACAAAGAGGAGATTATTCCATGACTGAACTAGGACCAAGAGAATGGCCAGTACAAGAAAAATAAAATTAAAATAGGTAAAAATATTGGACCGAACAATCTGCCAAGTCGTTCTTTCTGTAGAGATGGTAACCTGATTAGTCAGACCATTTTGGCGACGTTCTTCAACTTGGGCTTGACTAAGTCCTTGAAATTGATTCTGATGCATAGAGTTTTCCTTATTGATTTTACTTTACTTATTGTAGCAAAAACTGGACGTCATTTCTTCAGACTTTAGGCTGAAGTATGGATAGTTAAGCCTGTCCTTGGAAAATAAAGGCGCAGTTTTATTCGTGAATCTCTAAAGGCAGCCCATCAGGATCAAAGAAGAATGCCATCTTACAGCCGTCAAAGTCATCATAGCGTAGCTCGGTATGAGGAATCTCCAAACGGTCAAATTCCGCTAAGTATTCTTCGACATCTGTTACTCGGAAGGCCAGGTGCCGCAGACCCGTATGCTCTGGAGCAGGCAAGGCTGGCCGCTTGGGAGCTTCTTCCTTGATAAAAATTTCCAAAGTTAGATTTCCCTTGCGGACATTAAAGAGAATATCCTGCTTATCTGGCCGGTGGTGCTCATCCAGCTGCTCAAAGCCCAGCTTGTCTACATAAAACTCTCTGGTCTTGGCATAATCATGACCGATAATAGCTATGTGGTGAATAGTGTCCAGTTTCATACTTTCTTTCCTTTCCGTTGAGTGAGTAGAGAAAATCTGCCGGCTGACTGCTGGCAGATTTGTTTTTATCAAATGATTACCTTGCTAGCAGACTAGTGAAATTAGGATCAATTCGTCTGCAAAACCTTTCTCGGCTTGGTTCCCTCGGCTGGCCCGATAACGCCTGCCGCTTCAAGTTCTTCCATAAGGCGAGTAGCCCGGTTAAAGCCGACCGAGAGTCGCCGCTGAATCATAGATGCGCTGGCTTTCTGAGTCTCG
>NZ_KQ969106.1:243018-243731 GCF_001578795.1 Streptococcus gordonii | reverse complement strand
CACATCCTTAGCAGCCAAAGCTAGAGCTAAGTCATCAGCCAGATTGGAAATCCGATTGACCCGAACACCTACAGCTGGCTTAACCTCGTACTTGGTGACGGAAGGTCCGATTTCAGCCCGCTCAACAGTAGCCTTGATGCCAAAACTCGCAAAAGTTTCTTCCAAGATCTTGATGTTTTCACGAACAATCCGCTTCTCTTTAGACTGATTTTTTGGTTTATCAGGCGCAAAGAGGTTGATGGTCGGTAGCTTATAATCCAAACTTTCTTTGGCTGTGAAGTCTACCTCAACATCTGTGTCCGTGTCTGCTTCTTCTGACTCCTGCTGAATTTTTAAATCTTGAACTTCTTCTAGTTCAAATTCTCCTAAATCTTCATATCCCTCTTCTTCAATGACAACGGGAGTTCTTACATGATTTTCATCATCCAAAATTTCGCCCGTTTCCAAATCGACTTCAGGTCCTTCTTGCTCCACTTCAATCGCCTGCATTGCTTCTAAAGCAGCCTGTTCTTCTTTTTCAATAAAACGCTGTTGCCGCTTTTCTTCACGTTTTTCACTAAGACGGTGGAATGTTTCAACCAGCTTTTCAGAAATATCGTAAATGGTCCAAGGGCTGATTAGTAGAGCACCTACTAAAATAAAGAGAATACCAATAAAGTAAGAACCAAAATTTGAAAAGAGAAAAGAGATGGGTAAGTGCAAGAGTGATCCTA
>NZ_KQ969106.1:241626-242955 GCF_001578795.1 Streptococcus gordonii | reverse complement strand
CTTTAAAAGCAGTTAAATCAGAAAAAATTCTGGCTAAAGTGCTGGACAAGACTTGACCTTTGAGTGATAAGACATCTACAAAGTAGGCTTGATAGATTAGAAGCAAACCAACAAAAATGCTAATAAAACCTGAAATCAGACCTTCGTGCTTACTTAACCATTTGAAAAAGAAAAGATAAATCAAAGTCGCTACAATTGCTAAGTACGCTAAGCTACCAACTACTAATCGAATCAGATTGTAAATAGTCACCCCAAAAACACCTAGTTTTAAGGCAGCAAAAAGAAGAATGAAGGCCAAGCCAAAACTCAGTAACATCCTTTTAATAGCTCTTTGTCTTTCTAATTCTGCTTTTGTTGGCCGACGTGTTGTTCGGCCTTTTTTCGTATTTTTACTATTTGCCATAACCTTTATTATACCACAATAACTATAGACAAGAAACGATAAATTTTACGCTTTGACATACTTAATCTTCACCTTTAATACTTCTTACGAAAAGAAAAAAACCAGCTTAGCTGGCTTGGGATTTTAAAAGATCAAGTCTTCTTTTAGTCTTGGGTTGCTCCCTCTTCTGGCATAACGAACCAGCAAACTGCATAAGCAAGGATCCCTGTTCCAAGAGCACACACTGAAATAATCCACAGTACGCGAACAAGTGTAGGATCTATGTTAAAATATTTAGCTAAACCAGCACAAACACCAGCAATTTTTTGATTTTTAGTATCTCGTGTAAGTCTTTTCTCCATGGAAAGTGCTCCTATTAATTTTTATTTTTTTCATTTTACCATAATCTTCTTGTATGCACAACCTTTCAGGTAAAGATAAGAACTAGCATCTCATCACCTTACATTAGATTCCAATTAGACTCTTGTCGCCTCCATCAAATTTCTCACCTTCTCCTTCCCTAGATAACGTTAGAATGATTTTAGGAATAAAACAAAAGTAATGACCAACTAAATAAAAGCCCTAGTGACTAGCTAGATTTCACAATCGCAACTTTTTTCGATAATATGTTTCCAATCTAGTATTCTAAACATTATTTTGTTAAACTTGATGAATAAAAAGATAAAGGAGTTGCTTATGAGAGCTGGCATACTTATCTATCATCCCAAACTAAATAGCATTCTGACCATTTATCGATATAAAAATGGACAACACTACTACGTCCTTCCAGGTGGGCAAATTGAGGATAGTGAGAGTCCAATCGAAGTGGCTATAAGAGAAATCAAAGAAGAACTCCAGCTTACGTTTAATCCAGAAGAACTAAAAACTGCCTTCATTTATGACTCTGACGATAATCAACACATTTATTTCTGGACAATCTATATGGG
>NZ_KQ969106.1:238541-241606 GCF_001578795.1 Streptococcus gordonii | reverse complement strand
ACCTATATGAAGCTAGGTGGATTAGTCTTTCTGACTTCCCCCATCTCCCATTCAAACCTAAAGCTTTGCAAGTAAGGATCCTCTCTTTTTTTACAAGATTTGAAAATCATTGACCTTTATAGTAAAATGTGAGTAGTTTCTATTTAAGTTAAGAAAGGATTATGATGAAAAAATTATTAATTTTGGGTCTTTCAGCCAGCCTTTTGTTAGCAGGCTGTACTAGTATCCAACGCGTCTTGCGGGGCGATGAATATGTAGACTCTAGTCTAGCAGCTAGTGCAAGCAGTGCTGAAGCTAGCAAAAAAGAAACTGAAACCAAGGAAGCATTGACAAATAAAAATGCCAACTTCCCTCAACTATCAACCAAAGTTGCCAAAGATGAAGCAAAAGTTAAAATCGTAACGACAGCTGGTGACATCACTCTCAAACTCTTTCCCAAATATGCACCTCTAGCAGTTGAAAATTTTCTGACTCATGCTAAAGAAGGCTATTATGATGGAGTTATCTTCCATCGCGTCATCAAGGGATTCATGATTCAAAGTGGTGACCCTAAAGGAAACGGTACAGGTGGGGAGTCAATATGGTATGGAAAGAATCAAAAAATTGACTCAGGAAAAGGCTTTAAGAATGAAACTTCTGCCTACCTATACAACCTCCGCGGGGCTCTATCTATGGCCAATGCAGCGTCCGATAATACTAATGGTAGTCAATTCTTTATCAACCAAAACCAGACAGACAGCTCAAGCAAATTATCTAAAAGCAAATATCCAGAACAAATTATTAAAGCTTATAAGAAAGGTGGAAATCCTTCTTTAGATGGTGATTATACAGTCTTTGGCCAAGTCATAGACGGCATGGATATTGTCGATAAAATTGCTGAAAGCGAGACTGATGAAAACAATAAACCTAAAAACGAGATCAAGATTCAAAAGATCGAAGTGATCAAGGATTATAACTTTAAAAATAATCCTCTAGTTCAACCAAGAAAGGAATAAATTCATATGATTATTTGGGGTTACAAAGGCTATAAAAAAGAACTAGGACATACTCAGTCTGCTATCCAATGTGGAAACTGTCAACAAACTGCTCCTTGGGATCTTATTGAAACAGGTCGGAAGTTTTCCCTCTACTGGATTCCTCTCATCCCTTATGGAAGAAAATATTATGTACTATGCCCTGTCTGCGAATATGGCAAAGAGATTGAAAAACAAGATATTAATGAATATTTAAATTATTAAGTTCAGAAAGAGGTTGGTCAGATTCTGACCAGCCTCTTTCTCTTTTATCTAAAAAACAAAATACTTTTTCTACAGAAAAAAATCTTTACGTCAATTGATTGAAGTCCCAAATCTGATCCATCCAGCCTTCGTAGAAATCAGGCTCATGGCAGACCATGAGGATGCTGCCCTTGTATTCTTTCAGAGCTCGTTTTAGTTCCTCCTTGGCATCTACATCCAAGTGATTTGTCGGCTCGTCAAGCACCAGAACATTATTTTCTCGATTCATGAGAAGACAAAGGCGGACCTTGGCCTGCTCCCCACCTGAAAGGACCTGGATCTGGCTCTCAATGTGCTTGGAAGTCAGTCCACATCTGGCCAGAGTTGCTCGGACTTCCGCCTGATTAAGGGCCGGAAAGGCGTTCCAAACAGCCTCCAGCGGAGTCTGACGATTGCCTCCTTCTACTTCCTGCTCGAAATAGCCCAGCTCCAGATAGTCGCCCCGCTCGACTTGGCCTGCAATCGGCGGAATAATGCCCAGCAGACTCTTGAGCAGGGTCGTTTTTCCAATCCCATTGGCCCCGATAATCGCTACCTTCTGATTACGTTCAAAAGTCAAGTTGAGGGGCTGGGTCAGAGGTCGGTCATAACCAATCTGCAAATCCTTGGCTTGGAAGATAAAGCGACCTGGAGTACGAGCAGACTTGAAGTCAAAGGAAGGCTTAGGCTTTTCACTTTGCAGCTCAATGATGTCCATCTTATCCAGCTTTTTCTGGCGGGACATAGCCATATTACGGGTCGCCACGCGAGCTTTATTACGGGCAACAAAGTCCTTGAGATCCGCAATTTCTTTCTGCTGGCGCTCGTAGGCTGCTTCCAGTTGAGATTTTTTCATCTCGTAGACCTCTAGGAACTGGTAATAATCACCAGAATAACGGGTCAGTTGCTGATTTTCTACATGATAGACGATATTGATAACGTCATTCAGGAAAGGAATATCATGCGAGATGAGAACAAAGGCATTTTCATAGTTCTGTAGGTAGCGCTTAAGCCAGTCAATATGTTCGGCATCCAGATAGTTGGTTGGCTCGTCCAAAAGCAGGATATCAGGTTTTTCCAGAAGTAGCTTAGCCAAGAGAACCTTGGTCCGTTGCCCACCAGATAGCTCCGTCACATCACTCTCCATACCATAGTCCATAACACCTAGTGCCCGCGCAACTTCGTCAATCTTAGCATCTAGGGTATAGAAATCTCGACTCTCCAAGCGGTCCTGCAGCTCACCCACTTCTTCCATCAGGGCATCAACATCGGCTCCTTCTTCAGCCATGCTTATATAGATGTCGTTGATGCGGCTTTCTGTCTTGAAAAGTTCGTCAAAGGCTGTGCGCAAAACATCACGGACAGTTTGACCCTGCTCCAACACAGCATGCTGGTCCAGATAGCCAGCCGTCACATACTTGGACCACTCGACTTTACCTTCGTCCGGTAGCATTTTACCCGTCACAATGCTCATAAAGGTTGATTTCCCCTCGCCATTAGCACCAACAAGGCCAATGTGCTCACCCTTGAGCAAGCGGAAAGATACATCCTCAAAAATAGCCCGGTCACCAAAACCGTGGCTAAGATTTTTTACTTCTAAAATACTCATCTTTTTCTCCTCTATCATTGATTGCAACTTCTTGATTATACCATCAAAAGGGATTTTTTGGCAAGAATATAAAAAGACCGACTAGGTCGATCTTACTCTAGATTAACTCTTTTAAAAACTGAATCAGGGTTTCTGCCGAGCGTTTACCAGCTTCAATAATAAATTCATCAAAAGTGACATTTGCATCATGGCTAGCTGTG
>NZ_KQ969106.1:234614-238216 GCF_001578795.1 Streptococcus gordonii | reverse complement strand
TCGTATGACCATAAAAGGCAGGCCAATCGAATATGTGGCTTGAGCAATAGCTGCACCTTCCATCTCGACAGCCAAGACATCTGGAAAATGTTCCTTGATACGATCAATCTTTTCTTGACCAGCAACAAAGCTATCACCTGTCGCAATCAAACCTACCCTTGCCTTTTGATGGGTCTTGTCTAAAATTTTCTTCATTTCAGAGACCAGATAGCGACTAGCCTCAAAATAGAGTGGCTGGCGAGCCATCTGACCATAGTCATAGCCGAAGGCTGTCACATCCACATCATGGTAGACCAGACGATCTGCAACCACCACATCTCCGATAGCCAGACCTTCAGCCACCGCTCCAGCTGAGCCTGTATTAATGACAGCAGTAACCTTGAAATCATTGACCAGAACAGCCACACTCATCGCAGACATGACCTTTCCAATTCCGCTCTCAACCAATACTACTTCATGACGGCCAATAGAACCCGTATGATAGACATGTCCCAATCGAAGATGCTTTTCTGGATTTTCTAAATGCTCCAGCAATACTTTTAACTCTTCGGGCATAGCCGCGATAATTCCAATTTTCATTATTTCCAACCTTTTCTAAAAAAGCGAAAGCCTTAGGCTTATCGCTTATTTTTATAGCCAAATAATGGCTGCAATCAAAACCACCAACAGGAGAATAATCCACAACAAAATTTTATTGAGTTTAGCTTGAAAGACCCCTCGCTTCTGATTTTCAATGCGTCGGCTTTTCACAACTTCCCGATCAACTTCAATTTGCATGGTGTCCTGATTAAACTCTCCTTGCGGTGTAGCATAACCAAATCTTCCTTGATCAGTTCTAATTATCTTAGTTTCCTCATCATCCACGAGAGGAGGATCCGATATGACTTCACCACGGTTAGCCCGCTCGATGATTTCATCAGTTAATAAAGGTCTTCCCATAGGTTTTCCCCCTATCTTTGATTTTCCTGCATTTCCCAATATTGAAGAGCCATGATGGTCTTGGCATCGCAGATGTCACCGTTTTGCAGCAACTGATGCGCCTCCTCTAGACTGACTTCAAAAAGTTGCAAGGTTTCATCTTCGTCCTGAGGACGAGGATTTTCTACTTTTGTCAATTGGCTAGCTTTATATAGCTTAATCTTTTCATTGCAAAAACCAATAGCAGAATAAAAATCATAAACTAGCTCTAGCTGACCTGTGTAACCAGTTTCTTCTTCTAATTCTCGAAGGGCAGCTGCATGCGGATCAGCATTTTCTCCCACTTCTAGCTTACCAGCTGGAATTTCATAAGAAGTTGCCTCAATAGCCTTGCGGTACTGCTTAACGAGAATCATCTTATTTTCAGGAGTAATAGCAATCACAGCCACTGCTCCATTATGAAAAATCAAATCTCGTTGTGCCTGGCCTTTCCCTTCTGGCAGCTCTACCTGGTCCTGAACCACTTTAAAAATCGGTCCCTGATAAATCTCCGTCCGTTGGACGGTTTTTTCTTCAAATTCCATGATTAAACCTACTTATTTTGAGGGTGATGAGGAAGACGCTTAGCATAATCTTCCTTGTTAATCTGACGGCCACGTCCCAGAGCAATTGCATCTGCTGGTACGTCTTTGGTAATAGTGGAACCCGCACCAACCAATGAATTGTCACCTAGCTCAACTGGAGCAATAATGGTCGAGTTGGAACCGACAAAGACATTGTCGCCAATGATAGTCTTGTATTTCTTCTGACCATCATAATTAACCGTTATCGTACCTGCACCAAAGTTTACATTAGCACCAACTTCAGAGTTTCCAATATAGGTCAAATGACCAGCCTTGGTATTTTCTCCAATTGACGATCCTTTAACTTCTACAAAGTTGCCAACATGGACATCCTTGGCCAAACTAGAACCTGGACGAATGTGAGCGTAAGGCCCGACCGTCACTCCATCTGCCACACTTGACTCCTCAATCATAGAGCTGGTAATAACGGTCCGTTCTCCAATAACAGAGTCCACGATATAGGTACCATTAGTCAGAATAGTCTCTGCCCCAATTTTGGTTTGACCTTTCAGGGTCACATTTGCTTCAACTTGAACTTCAGGCGCAATTTCCACATCCACATCGATATAGGTCGCATCTGGATTGACAAAGCTGACACCGTTGACCATATGCTGCTGGTTAATCCGACGGCGCATAACGCTCTCAGCTGTAGCAAGGGCCACGCGGTCATTAACCCCTAGACTTTCATCAAAGTCTTTGAGCGTATAAGCACCGACTTTTTCACCATTTTCACGGAAAATACCAATCACATCTGTGATATAGTATTCGCCCTGAGCATTATTAGTATTGATATTTTTGAGGGCTTCAAAGAGACGGGCATTGTCAAAGACATAAGTCCCTGTATTGATTTCCTTGATCTGCTGCTCAAAGTCAGAAGCATCCTTCTGCTCGACAATTTTCAATACTTCATCGTGCTGGTTGCGAACGATACGGCCGTAGCCAAAAGGATTCTCAGCTTCTGCCGTCAGAATGGTCGCAACGTTCTTGTGGTTGATATGGAAGTCAATCAGGTTTTTCAAGCTTTCTCCTGTAATCAGGGGAGTGTCGCCAGCAATGACTAGCGTCTGACCCGTCAGATTTTCCAAAACA
This sequence comes from Streptococcus gordonii, assembly GCF_001578795.1. Lineage (GTDB taxonomy): Bacteria > Bacillota > Bacilli > Lactobacillales > Streptococcaceae > Streptococcus > Streptococcus gordonii_A. The sequence continues at coordinate 235,586 of NZ_KQ969106.1, read as the reverse complement.
GGCTCTGCCATCATAACGGCATGCCCAGTTCCCAACTGCTCAGTCTGACGGACAAAGTCTGTCTGACCTGCCAAGACTTGCTCCACCAGCTCTGCCTTGTGACCGATAACTGTCACGGTCTTTTCTGGATTAATGGCATTGACACTGCGGAAAACGTGCTCTAGCATAGAAATTCCTGCCACCTTGTGCAGTACCTTTGGTAAATCCGACTTCATGCGAGTACCTTTACCCGCAGCCAAAATAATTGCATAATTTGTCATAAAACAACTCTTTTCTGTAAGATAGTACCATTATTATACCACTAAAAGAAAATTTTTAAAAATACTATGCGAAATCAAAATAAACGCTACACTTCATCCAAGGGATAGACCTTGCGAAATTCTTCTAAGACGACACCCATTTCTTGGGAAAACTCCAAACCAGCTTCCGCTAGACTCTCCGTGAAAAATGCCTGATGGACTTGCTGCCAATAGGCCAAGGATTTATCTCCTTCTCCTTCCTTAAAGGCGTGATCGGCTGAAACCTCATTAAAAGGTAGAACAGTTACTTTGGTGATTTCAACGATACAGACAGCCCTGTCCTGACTGTCTAAAATGACATCAAAGCTTCCTGCCTGAGGCAAGGGCTCATTTTCAAGCTTATAGAGCTCATAGGCCGAGGCCGTCGCTGTCTTCTGACCGCGCAGCACCAGCTCGGCCAGCTGGTCTGGCTCTGCGCCAAAGGCCCAGGCGTCAATATCGTCGCCAATCTTTGGATTGATTTTCTTGTATGCCTGCCACATTTCTTTTGGGGTCATCACTTCTCCTGTCTTTCTAAAATGATAATTATTGTTTATAAAAAATCTTCCTACAAAACTATATCTTTATCAAAATCCATAAAGTCATCATGCTCATAATAGTAAATCAGAGCCTGTAAACACTCTTGATCAGTCACTTCTGCTTTCTGCTCCATGACTGACAAGAGAACATCCGC
>NZ_KQ969106.1:231232-234492 GCF_001578795.1 Streptococcus gordonii | reverse complement strand
TGTAAATCCTATTTTTCAAACTGTTTTTAAGACCTTCTTGAAAAACAAGGATAAGATCCTGAACGCACTGGAACTGCCCTACTCAAACACAAAACTAGAAGCTACTAACAACCTAATCAAAGTCATCAAGCGAAACGCTTTCGGATTTCGGAACTTTGACAATTTTAAAACTAGAATCCTCATCGCTTTGAACATCAAAAAACTTCTCATCAACCCACTACAGTTGACAAAGAGCCCAAAAATCAAACATTTCCCACACTTTCTGAAATCATTTCATCCCCTTACATAGAAAGCAGACACCATTTTATAGCCTCTAGGCATTTCGAGACTTGCTTCCGTAACAAACCTTTGGTAAAATGCTAGTAACACAAGTCTAAAGGAGGCGCTTATGACTCAAAAAACGATCCGTCGCTGGGCTCCCTGGTCTATTTTAGGAAGCTGGCTGATTTATGTTGCAGATATATTGATTGCTATCTCTGACGGTTTTGGAAAGGGATTTTGGCAGCACATGCCTGATTTAGCAGCTTGGAAAGTTGATTTTGCAGGCTATGCCTTACTTCTTTTCCCGCTTTTAGGAATGGGCGTCTATATCCTCTCTATCGGGCTGAGACAAAAATGGCTAGGAATAGTAGGAGCTTGGATTCTCATGACTGTCTGTGTTTTCCTCCACACCAGCTATTTCTATTTTGCCGCCACTTCGCGGCTGTATGCCCATAATCCCTCTGCCGATATTGCAAAATTACTAGAAAGCTTTTCAATAGTGAAAAATAACTTTCTGCTTATTTATTTCGTACTTATGGCTGTACTTCTCCTATTTATTGTTATCCTCGTTTTGAGTAAGAAAACGGCTTACCCGCGCTGGTTTGCCCTAACAACTCCCTTAACAGGAATTCTCCTTAGTCGGCTACTCAGCGCTATTGCACCAGCCCTTCGCGAAATGCTTTCTCCTATTCTCATTCCCGCCTTTTGGTTTGCTTTAATGATAACAATAGCCATGATTTTTGCCCTAAAGGACAAAAACTTTACCAACAAGGAAGCAAGTAGCTGTCCTGAAAATTCAGTTCTCCATTTTCCTTAGCATACAAACAGAAATCATCATCTAGCTCTTCCGACTTTACAGTCTCCATGATATCTTTTAAAAATAGGTTTGGTTTTTCTTCATTACCTTCATGTTCCGACTGGCTACTTCAAACTCCAGCCACCGTCGATTTTGATAATCTCGCCCTGCATAGCAGCTGCCTTACCACTAGATAGAAAGAGACTAACGTCAGCCACTTCTTGGGGGTCCAGCCAGCGCTTGATCGGCGTTTCATCAGCAACCCAGTCAGCTAGTCCGCCTGGTTCAAAATCTGCGGCAGTCATGGCTGTCTTAACAGCGCCTGGTGCGAGACCAAATACTTGGATATTTTTATCCGCATAGTCTAAGGCTATCTGCTTGGTCAGGCCAGCCAGGGCATGCTTAGAGGCCGTATAGGCAGCACCGCCTCCGCCAGCCAAAAAGCTAGCAATCGAACACATATTAATGATGATACCAGACTTTTTCTCCAGCATTTTCTGCAGGTAAAATCGGGTGATTTTCATGGTAGCGGTCAGATTAAGCGCAAAAATCTGATCCCAGTCCTCATCACTGGTCTCGTGCAGAGGACGATAATCGTCCAAGATTCCTGCTGTATTGCAGAGAATATCTACCTCGGGCAAGCTGGTGAAGAGTGGCGTCAAATCACCTGTCAAATCCAACTTGACGAAACGAAGCTCATTTAGAAAGCCAGGATTTTCATCCTTATCCACCCCGTAAACCCGGTAGCCATTTTCCAAAAAGCTCTGGGCTTGAGCTCTACCAATACCAGAGCTAACCCCCGTCACTAGTACTGTCTTAGTCATCTACTTCCACCCAATCTGTCGCAAGAACATCACAAGGAGTCGGACTCCACATGGAGAAGCCCTCCCCCTCACCTGAAACATTGATGAGAAAATATGGTGTCACTTCAAGAGCCACCCCATTCTGCTCAATCGTGTCAAAGAGCTGGACGTAGTTTTCCGCCCCGCCCCAGCCTGTACGCACATATTTTTTCTTGGCCTTAAGGCCTGGTAAAATTTCTTCAATGTCATGGTTTTCTCCTTTTGCTTATTGATATTCATATACAAATTAGCTGATAATCGTCCGCAGTCATAAGTATATTGGACGACTTTTTCTTGACTGTCAATAATTTTATCTGACGCTTTGCAACAAAGTCTAAAATTAGACCTTCTTCTCCATCTCAACAAAGAGATGAATATCCCCATTGCTTTCCTGCGGGATGCGCCTCACCACTTCAAAGCCCATGTTGAGATAGAGCTGCTGGGCTCGGTGATTGAAGTCAGCCACGGATAGAATTATGACTCGGGGCGCAAATTTTTCCATGATAAAGTCCAGAATTCCCTGCAAAAATACAGCGCCTTGACCTTTTCCGCAATGCTCCGGCTTCATGCTCAAACCAAGCTCCAAATTTCGCTCTCCTTTCTGCTCCAAGCAGAAAAATCCATAGAGTTCTCCTTCTCTAAGAACTTGATAATAACGGTCTCCACGCGCTTCTGGGGAGACTATTTCTTCATAATCTTCCAAATCATTTTTCATATCATAAAAATCATAGGGCGCCTCGTAATGCCAGTCATTAGCAATTTCTAAAGCATGCTGCTGAGATAGTGGTTCAATCATCATCTACTCCTCTTTTCTCTAAAACTCCCAATAAAATCGTTTCTGGTCTGCTTTTTCGCTACAGCCAAGACTACGATAAAATTTATGGGCTGAAGTGCGGGAAATGCCTGAATTAATCCGAATTCCTGTGTAACCTGCCGCTTTTCCCTCGTCACGCAATGCTTGCATTAGCGCTCTGCCATGTCCCTGCCCTTGAAAATCCTGAGCGACGGCCAAAGCCAAGAGATTGAGCAAGGACGGGAAATAAAGACAGTCGTAGCTAGCCGCATGAGCGTAACCTATGACCTGTCCATCTTCTTCAGCTACCAAAATCAAATGCTGGTCATTCTCTAGCAGCCTCTTTAGTTGAGCCTCCATCGCTTCCCTATCAAAGTCATAGCCCAGACACTCAGTATTAAGTTGCTGAATGGCTACGACGTCACTTAGTTTTACTTTACGAATCATTTGTCACCTCGTTTTACATTTTATTATATCAGAAAAGAAGCCTTTCCTGCTGCCTTCAGTCGACCATTCACTTTCCTTTCGACCTTCTTTAGTTAAAAGGTTCTTTTAGGAAAGCTTATGC
>NZ_KQ969106.1:226354-231212 GCF_001578795.1 Streptococcus gordonii | reverse complement strand
TTTCTGTCCCACTCTCTAATATTTCTGCGATAAAAATTAATGATCTGCATAAATTTCAGAATGCTTGTAGCCATATCCAAAATAAATAAGACTCCCCACCAGTAAAGCAATACCGAAAGCTTGCCAGGTTTCCCTAGTATACTGGGTCATAAAGGACAGGCAGATGATAATAGATAAAAATGGCAAGACCGGAACCAAAGGAGTTTTGAACTCACCTGCTTGGGGCATACCTTTATCTTTTCGTAATTTCAAAATGGCAAGAGCCAATAAAATTAGATAGGCCAAGGTACAGATATTGAGGAAAGATGCGATACTAGCCAAGGGGAAAATACCCGCACAAACAGCTGACGCAATCCCTACTAAAATTGTTGCATTCTTTGGTACCCGACTTGTCTCGGTCAACTGTCTAAATGATCGAGGTAAGAGACCATCACGCGCAATACTGTAGATCATTCGAGACAGGGCAAAGGTCATGGAAATGCAAACCGTAATCAAGGTCAAAATCGCCACTACTGAGACATAGTTTGCCGCCCAGCCAAGTCCAATACTGCGAAGAGCAAAGGCTACCGCATCTGAAACATTTAGCTTAGTGTAGTGAACAATCCCTGTCAGGACCAAGGTCACCAAAATATAAAGAACGGTCACAATGGTCAAAGACAGGACAATCCCACGCGGAACATTCTTTTGAGGTTCCTTGATTTCGTCGACCGCCATAGAAATGGACTCAAAGCCTAGAAAGGCAAAGAACATGAGCGAAGCCCCAGCCATAATACCGACCTTCCCGCCATAAATCTCACCAAAACCAAAAGGAGCAAAGTTAGACCAATTTTCTGCCTTGATAAAGAAAAGACCTGCAATAACGAAAAGTGCTAAAGCTGAAAATTTCAGAATTACCAAGGCTGAGTTAAAGCGCAGAGCAGCTTTAGAATTTAACAAGACAACTGCGGTGACAAAAAGTAAAACCAAGATAGGCAAGAGATCTACATAAGTCCCCTCTTTAGGATTAAAGGTGCCATTTAAGGCCGTAGGGAGCTGGATGCCAAAGCCACTCAATAGCCCCTTTAAATAGGATCCCCAGCCAGAAGCAACACCTGAGATAGCAGTCATAAATTCCATAATAGTCAGCCAGCCAGCAATCCATGCCGGAAACTCACCGAAGACAGCATAGATATAGCTATAAGCCCCACCATTGGCCGGAATGCGAGAAGCAAATTCAGCATAAAAAAGAGCTGACATGCTCACACAAAGCGCTGAAATGATAATCGAAATAATCAGGGACGGACCAGCATAATTGGCTGCTCCAATCCCTGTGATGGTGAAAATTCCTGTTCCCACCATGGCTCCAATTCCTAATAAAATCAAATCGTGAATCTTTAGATGCCTTTTCATCCCAGTCCTTGACTTGCTGACATCTTTTTTACGAAAAATATCCATCATCATCTCCTCAAAAATATAGACGGTTCATTATATCACAAGTTTTGGCATTTAGAAACTGCAAAATTATTTCCGACCTTGCTTCCAACTATAAAAATAGAAAATAAGAAGCGATAGGCAAATTAGTCCGATAGGCAGAGCCACTGTCCATAAAGGATCTGTAATCTGCATTCTGTCTGACCAACGTTTAAGTAATCCAACTAGGAAAAGAGCAACAATCGGGATAAGCATTATTCGAAATAGAGCTTCTTTTTTGCTTAGAAAGATGGAAATAAGACTAACTAGGCTACCTAAAAGAATGACATCCCACGGCCAAGAGATGACAAAACCACCTACTCCCACCAAACTAGTTTCTGCTCCATATCTAAGTAAGACAGCCAGTATGATTGTTAAAGAACTAGCCAGCCATAATTGCCACTTTTTCCAATCTTCATAAATAGTCTTAGCCACTAAGTAAAAAATCACATTTACAACTACCAGCCCTAAAACTGTATCACTAAGATAAACTAGCGGAGCGATTTGCAAATAAGATTTACTGGCAAAACTACTTAGGAGACGGAAGAAGACCAAAATGGCCCCCACCATCAAACTGATTTCGAATACTTGTCGCCTACTGATCCTAGGACTGTCTTTAACTAGTTCATCTGCCATTGCTTGAGGATTTTCACCGAAAAATTCTTGAGCAGTAATTCCATCCTTCTCAGCGTCCGAAAAATCTAGTACCATCTGATATAACTGTTCACGAATAGCCCCTTCGTCATGAAACAAAGAGGACGAAGCCATATAAACAATTAAATCATCAAAATAGGCTTTATTTTCAGGTTTTAAGTTCTGGACTGAATCATTTGTTTTTTGAATGAGTTCCTGAATATTGTTTTTTTCCTGTTTCATTTGCTTTTTCCTCCTCTGACATTTGTGACATTAGTCAGCAGCCCTTCCCATTGTTGCCAGAACATTTTCAGATAGAGTCGTCCTTCCTTGGTCAGAGAAAAGTATTTCCTATCTGGTCCTCCTGGTGATGCTTTGAGCCGACTCCTAATGTAGGTTTTTTTCTCTAATTTCTGAAGTAAGGGATAGACTGTCCCAGCTACGATATTAAATCCTTTTTCATTTAATATTTGAATCAATTCATAACCGTAGATTTCTCTTTGCGAAATGATTTCCAAGACACAGCCTTCCAAGATTCCTTTTAACAGTTGCGTTTGTTCCATCCTCTCTCCTTTCATCTAATTTCAAATTTCTCTGTGAAAATTGACATCAACTAATATGCAATACATACTAGCTTTCTTACACTTAGTATAACACACTTTCACTACTTTGTAAAGCATAATAGCTGTATAAAAATAGAAGTTGGCAAACCCAACTTCTTACATTGAAATGATTTTACGATAACTACGCGATGTAATCGCAAAGACAATAATGTAGCTGATAAAGAAAATAGCACAGACTCCCAAGGTTACTGCTAACATTAAACTTGCATTGAGTACTCCAAGAGCTGATAAGATGAGGCTTAGCATATGGTAAGCAAAGGCTAGATGGATAAAGGCAAAGGCCAAAGGTAGGAAGAAAACTATCAAGATCTGTCTACGAATGGTTTGCTTGATTTGTTTTTCATCCAAACCGACCTTTTGCAGGATCACAAAGCGATCCCGATCTTCATAACCTTCAGATATCTGCTTGTAATAGATGATGAGTACAGTTCCAAGCATAAAGACGACGGATAAGAAGATTCCGATAAAGAACATACCTCCCAGCATCCCCTTGATTTCTTGCTTATCAGAAGTCGATACTGATCCATAGACTGCATGATTTTCAGGCAGGGTTGTATTATAGGCACTGAGCTTTTCTTGATAGGCATCTCTCAATTTACTTTGCTGGTCTTTTGGCAGATCCAGATTCAGACCACCGTAATAGTTACTATTGACAGCATATTTTTCCATCCAGCCAGCGAAGATCTTACTTGGATCTTTCACCACCATATAGATTTTCCCGGGAACAATCATATTCATCTGATCTGGTAAATGACCAAAAATAAAGTCTTCTTTTAACACTTTCTTGATTTTCAAAGTTTGGTCAGCAATTGTCAACGTTTCTTGATCTTTCAGTTTCAAACCTTGTTGGAATATTGCCACTTCATTTTCTTCAAGATTAAGTGACTTTCCAGTCATGTCTTGATAAACTGCTTCAGAGACAGCCAAGATATAGATATTAGGTGCTACTGCTTTTTGAGTACTTGGGTATAAGTCCAGCTGATTGTCATTTAGACTTTTGACTCCCATAGTATAGTACTGATAGACATCTTTTTTAGTCACGGGTAAGTTATGCTCTTGAGAAAACTCTGTCAAGACTTGATCTATTTGCTGACTATCCACACCTTTTCCTTGTAGGCTGATATCATGAGGGAACATGGCATTTTGCATATATTCTCCACCAGCATAGACATTAGCTCCGCCAGACAAGGTCACCAGAACCATGGTTGACAAGATTGTAATTGTTGCCAGACCAACAGCATTTTTTTTCATTCGGAAGATCAAGTTAGACACCGAAATCATATTATTGGGCTGATAATAATAGTTTTTTCTCTTTTGTAAGAAATGTAAAAATTTCGTGATTCCAGCATTGAAGAGAAGATAAGTTCCCAAAATGACAAAGAGAACTGCAACAAAGAACACAAGGATTGCTGCAATGGGATTGGTTACTCCTGATGCTAAGTAATAACCATAAATAAGAGATGCTAAACCTAAAATGGTTTGCAGTCCTAGGAAGCGACTTTTCTTTTCACCACTATTTTTTTCCTTGACAAGCTGGAGGGCATCTAATTTTCTCAAATACAAGCCATTTTTAATCATCAAGAAGAAAAATACAAAGCCATAGAAGAAAGTGACTAGGAATAGTACTAGAGGTTGAAAAGTTGAAGTCAAAACAACCTTCAGATCCATGATTTTCAGCAGTAAAGCGTAAATCAATTGGTCAAATAAGAGACCTATCCCCAGACCAATTAGAAGTGTCACCAGCCCAAAGACTATCAACTCTATGACCACCATGATAAAGAGATGAAACCTATTCAGCCCCAGCATACTATAGAGCCCTAATTCTTTGGACCGATTCTTGATGACAAAACTATTGGCATAAAAAACAATAATAGATGTGGTAATACTAACAATAATTAATCCTAGAGCCAAGACCATGGAAACGGCACTCGCTCCAGCCATTTCTGCCAAATGGGGATTAAAGGTCAGAGAGAAAAAGATGTAGGAAATAGCTACTGCCAGACAGGTCGCAAGGGCAAAGGGATAATAAAGACTGCGATTCTTAATAAGATTTGAAAGCGCAAGCTTACCGGTTAATCTAATCATGAGCACCCACCTCACTTGCCATGACAGTCAAGGTGTCAGAAATCTCCTGGAACATCTGACGTTCCGTC
>NZ_KQ969106.1:219064-225169 GCF_001578795.1 Streptococcus gordonii | reverse complement strand
TTGAGAGGTTAGGACTTTTGTCCCAGCCTCTTTATAGAAGCTGGAACTTAATATTCCTTAATGACTATACTGTAACCAGAAGTAATATTGACTAGAGGCACAGCCTAAGCGAGTCTTCTCGATTTCTTCTTTAGAAATCTTTTGTGCTTTTAGAGGACGTTTGTCTTGGTTAAAAAGTTTCATTTTCATATTAGGCCTCCTTTATAACATTTGCTTTTATCAAGGGAAACTTTCTTTCCCTTTCCTTTACACTTATAAGGATACTGCTTTTTTAAACTCGCTTCCATAACTTAACCTTTCATTTGGGCTTTTAAAGCTTACAATTTTGTCATCTTTCAACACAAGGAGTCAATGTGAACCTTATCTTGCTAGACTCAGCTTACTAGAAGTGCTGTAGTTACATAAAAAAGATCAGGGATAATTCCCTGATCTCTTCGTCTAGTTCAACGGATTGTCCTCTTACCTAATCATTGAATCTCAGTCTTCTTTTCTACGTTTCCTTGCTGCAAGACCCGCGCCTAAGCCCAAGAGAGCTAAGCCCGTGGTTATCGCTGCTTGATTGGACTGACTTCCTGTATTCGGTAAGTAACCTTTTTCGGTTGATTTGACTTTTTCTGCTTGAAGCTGCTCTTCTTTAGATTTAGCTTCTGTATGCTCTTCTTTCACAGCTTTGGTGACTTGAACTTTTTCTTCTAGACTCTGATCTTTGTCTTGCCCAGAAGTTTGTGAATTAGCTTTATAAGTATCTTGTGACTTTGTTTTCTCTTCTGAAAGGGCAGTTCCCACTTCTAGAATCTGATCTTGTGCTTCTAATTTATTGTAGCTTTCTTTAAGAGTGCGCTTGCCATTTTCAAGTTCGACTAAGTTCACACGAATACCTTTACGGCCTTCTTGGATGATACGCGTTTGACCAGCTGGAAGCATATGATTCTTTCGCTCTTGCACTTGGAAATCAACCTCTTCTTCCTCTATCAGAAGCTCTGGCATATAGAGAACCAAATCTTTGATATCATCTTCTGGAAGAGCTGTTCCTTTCTTAGTACCGACAAGCAGGACGCGATTGATTGAATTTTGAACCACTTCTCGTGATTTTTCTACTCGCTGACCATCTGGAGCAACTTCAGTAAAGATTCTTTCCTTACCATTTTGCCCCTCTTCTTCTACACGGCTTTCCCCAAGGTAGAGATTGGCATCTTCTTTTTCGATTGTCTGATAAGGTAGTTCTTTTTCTTCGACTTCTAGACGTGGAAGTTCTTCTTGAACTGCAGCTGCTACATTACCAGTAGTAGTTTTTTCTTCCGTCAATTGAATACGGTATTCCTTAACCTGCTTACCACTCTCAGACAGAAGTCGAACCAAGACTGGCAAACGATTATCTCCACTATCTACAACAGTTGAAGCCACTTGGTCATTTTCTTCTACTGTCACTTTTGGACGTTGACCACTATAGGACACTTGATATTCCAAGCATTCTGCAGAGAAGCCTGAAAGTTCTTTACCATCAAGCAAGATTTTTGATTTTGTACTTTCTTTAGGCAGCTCACTTGGCGCCAAGAAAGTCATCTCAATTAAGGCAACTCCATTCTTATCCGCTTTTCTATCCATTCTCCATCTCATAGCCTTGGATTTCACAGCATTAAAGGTTGCTGTCAATTCTGTACCAGCCTGGATATTTTGATTCATATTGTAAGGAACGGACTCCCAGTTATCAGGATTGTTAAACAAGTGGTTGGATTCATAAGCTCGATAGTTTGAATAATAGGTTGGAACATCAAAGTCTGGGCCAACATAACGCTCTAAGACTAGTTTAGACGGAGCATCTGTACCGCTATCAGCAAAGAAGTGCAGTTTGGCTTGATTGATTGTTCGTTCGACAATCTTACCGTTTTCTTTGAAGATAACACCTGCTGAAACATCTGGATTAGCTGATGGTGTCGCAGACCAATTTGTCCAACGTCGGCTCTCATCAAGGTCCTCGTCGTTGATATAATCCACTCGATCATGAGAATCTGGATCAGCATCATTTGTTTCAGAAGCAAAAGCCTGGTTACTATTTTCATCATAGTAAGGATTGTCTGACACAGATTCGCCTAACTTATCAGTCACTCGAACTCTTAGCTCGACAGGTAAGTCGTTTCCAACCAGATGACCGTGAACAGTAAACTGACCAGCTTTTGATAGGTTTTCAGCTGGAATAGGTTCCCATTCGACAGCCAAATCTTTCACTTCATAGTCTTTTTCCCCTGTAAAGTAAACAGGGACCTTGCTTGGCAACTCTAGATTTTGACCTAGTTGGAGCAGGCGAGCTTGTTTTACTGTCGCTATTGGTTTACGTGCCAATAGATCTTTGTCCTTTGTAAAGTGGATGCGATACTCACCAAGAATATCTCCATTTTCAGCCTTGATGATAACACGAACGGGATCTCCCTCGCGGACACTTGGTACGACAGTTGCCAGACCATTATTGCTGACACTTGCGGTTACTGCATCCGCCTTTCCATTCTTAGCTTCTAAATAGTAGTCTGTTAAGTCCGGATTAAAGTTTGGCAAATCTTGTCCCGCCACCTGTATTCTAGTCTGTGCTTGCTTAGCTGGAGCAACTTGTTTCGAGAAGATTTGAACTTCTGTGATAGAGGTTCCAAGTTTGTCATCTGCTCTCACCATACGAATACGAACAGCATAGGTATCTACCTTATCAAAGTTAAAGTGATTCATTTCACCTGCTTTTAGCTGATCTGGAGCTTTCAGATTGGTCACAGGTTTCCAATTGCTATCATCATTAAAGACATGTTCTTCGCTTTCTACAAAGCTAGGATTTTTTGGAGCTGTTGGCGTAGCTTGCCCAACATAATATTCAATTACATAAGACTTAGGTGCCCCTACCCCGTGATCTTCATGGAAGGCTACATTTAAGTTGTCTACTGACCGTTTAGTCAAGATACCAGAATCTCCAAAGAGAACCCCTACCGAATCTTCTTCACGACGGTTCCAGTTAGTCCAACGGTTGGCTGGCTGATCCGTATAAGAAATCACTTTATCATTAACATTAGATACTAAATCGCTAGGGTTAGAATCTGAAGCAAAAGCAAGTGGCAATTCTGAACCTGTCCATTGATCAGAGATGTTAGCACCATTTTCTGTTTGAGCTGATACTCGTACATGAAGCTTGGTTGGTAAAGCACTTCCTTCCACCTGTCCTGACACAGTAAAGACACCTTCTTTTTGATATTGATTAGGTGCAATAGGCTCCCAAGTAACTTTTGCTGACGAAACCTGACCATTTGAGTGGTAAGTCCGTACACTCTCAGGCAAGTGTGGAGCTTCTGCAATCGGTGTCGTAACACTGACTTCTTCTACTGCAATAATCCCTTCAACAGAGACTTTAGCAATGGCTTTTTGATCAATACCTTCGACCTTTCCTACTACTTCAAAAGTATGGTAGCGATCAAGTTCCTCCTTAGCCACTGCTTGCCAAGTAACTTTATGAACCTTAGGGAATCCTTTGTCGTACTCAACAGTAACAGTGGCTGGAAGATTTGGTTCTTGATGCAAATCAGTTACCACACTAACAGGACGAACGGATTGAACCGTTTTATTTTCTGTATTAGCCTGAATCGTCAAGTTTACTTGTCCTTCTGCTCCCTCGTATTCAGCTTTGAGTGTGACAATTCCAGGCTTGTGTAATTCAAGCATTCCTTTACGAACAGCCAGCTCTCCCTCTCCTGTTGTAGAGAAGACCACCTTATCAGCCTGTAAGACCGTCTTAGTACCGTCTTGATAATGAGCCAAAACAGTTAATGGAACAGTCTGATCCTCTTTTAGATGATTCGCTTGCTCAACTTGTAAGCTCAAACGTTCAATTTTAGGAGCTTCTTCTAGGAACTGAACAGCATAGGTCTGTAGAGCACCGCCATCCTTAGGCTGAACATAAATGCTGGCCCGCAACCCATTTGCAACACTAGCTTGAACAACTGTGACATCTGCATTTTCAGCTGTCGCAGCTACTAAGGGAAGTTGAGATCCGTAGGTAAGACTATGGTAATGAACTGGTTTCTGACTAGTTAGACCTGTTACAGAATCACCGTCAAGAGTTACAGCTGGATTCACAGGTGCTTCTGCTTCCCTATCCGTCACCAGTAAGGTTGCTGAGACCTTTGTACCTGCAAGTTGCCCAGTCATTTGAATGCGGGAACCTGGAACAGAAAGTTTGTTCTTATCTTCTGGTGCAATTTCCCATTTATCCACATCATAATGTTCAAGACTTCCATCAGTTAAGGCAAGAGCAACTGACTTATCTACAGCACTCAAATCTGTCCCTGGTGCTACTCGTTTGATAACTGGTAACTCTCTTTCAACGGCTAAAACTTCAACACGCGCTTCTACCTGACGGCCTTCTGACTCTCCTTTGACAGTTACAATGCCCGAATGACTAACATCTGCTTGTGACCAAGTCACAGGCTGTTCAGTCCGACTTCCGTCACTGTAAACAAAAGGAACTGTCGCTGGCAAGTTTGGAGCTTGTCCCAAAACTGTGCGAACTTTTGGCACTTCCGTACCTAAAACTGTCTTGTCTTTCTGATCATTCTTTCCAGTAAAGATAGTCACCTGGTCCGATTTTAATAAATCAGAATGAGCCGTTAAGGTGAATTTCCCTACCTGGTCTGTTGATTTGACAATGGCAACCCCTTTACCATTAAAAGCTTTGCGAATCCAAGAGCCGTCTGCTTGTTCCTTGTAACGTTCACGGCTAGCCTGTTCTCCATTATCTACTCCGACTAGCTGACCTTGCCCATGCAATTGGAAACGAACAAGATTATTGGCAGTTGGCACGACATTGCCATCTCGGTCTACGATTTCATAGTAGATATAGGTCAAATCTTTTCCATCTGCTGCAATAGCGTGCTCTTCCTTGACCAAGCGTACACCTGCAGGTTGACCTGCTGTTACAATCTTATCTCGGGCGATTTCTTTACCTTGATCATCACGAGCTACTGCTTCCAAAGTCCCTGGCTGATATGCCACTTTCCACTCAAGGTAGAGTTCTTGAGGATTTGCCCCCTCTTGATAGCTACGGCCGTCACTTGTCTCTTTTTTGTTAAATTTCTTGAGTCCCAAAGATTGGTTGTTCAAGAATAATTCAACACTAGCAGCATTGGAGTACGCACGGACTGGTATTTTATTTTCAGCATCTGCAACATTGTCTGCTAATTCCTGGTCTTCCCAATTCCAGTGAGGAAGCAGGTGAACCATTGGTTTCTTCTTAGCAGAAACCCACTGACTTTGGTAAAGGTAATAGTCGTTTTTGGGAATCCCAGCTGTATCCACTATTCCGAAATAAGAACTCTTTACAGGAGTGCTGTTTTGGTTGTGCCAAGGAGTTGGTTCACCGATATAGTCTGTTCCTGTCCAGATAAATTGTCCTGCGTAACCAGCATTATCTCGGTCAAAAGTCCAAGAAGCTGTTGCCGTTTTACCCCAGCCAACTCGGTCATTTCCATAGTCCGATTGTTCATAGTTTCGCCAAGACTGATTGCTTCCAACCCATTCTTGCTCTGGATGGAAATAGCTACCACGTGTACGAGTCGCAGAAGACGTTTCAGAACCATAAATCAACCAATTTGGATGTTTGGCACGCAAGGCCTTGTAATTATCTTCTGAATAGTTAAAACCAACTGCATCTAGCTCATCAGCGATTTTTTCGTGGCCACCACTACCATCACCGAAGCGGAATTTGTCAGCCCCCATCGTCACATAGCGGGTTTTATCAACTGACTTGATAACCTTGACCAGACGTTTAACAGTCGCTAAGGAATGAGCATCTCCATTAGCCTCACCTATTTCATTTCCGATAGACCACATGACGATGGCTGGGTTATTTTTACCTCTTTCAACCATTGTCCGCAAGTCATAATCAGACCATTTGTCTCCCTTTTGAGCCTCTGGGTGAGTGGCGTCTTTTTCAAAGAAACGACCGTAATCGTAAGGCTTCTTACCTCCATACCAGGTATCAAAAGCCTCTTCTTGGACTAGCAATCCCAACTCTGCCGCAATCTGCAAAGTCTGTTCACTAGCAGGATTATGGGTCGTACGAATCGAATTGACCCC
>NZ_KQ969106.1:216679-218939 GCF_001578795.1 Streptococcus gordonii | reverse complement strand
CGACGATACTCAGCCTTATAGTTTTCTTCCGCACCTAAAGCCCCGTGATCATGGTGCAAGGAAACCCCGTGAAATTTGATTCTCTGACCATTCAAAGAGAAACCTTCATTAGGAGTCCAGTTATAATAGCGATAACCAAACAAGTCTTTCTTAGCATCAACCAGCTGACCATCACGATAAATCCGTGTCACTAGCTCATATAAGGCAGGCTTATCATTCAACACCGTCCACAGTTCTGGCCTTTCAACTTGTAAACTTGTCTGAATTGTACTAGTCTCATGAGCTTTTAGTTTTTGACTGGCAGTACGAATCACTTCTGTTACAGCTTCCCCGCCTCGTCTCACAATTTGGTATTCAGCTGTAATTTCATGATCTTTATCATCTGTATTAGCAATCTTACTGCTGACAAGAGTGTCTACCTTTCCATCTTTTTGATTTTCCAACTGAGGAGTCAAGATGGTTGTTCCGTTCTTTTGAACATGAACCTTATCTCTGATAAGAAGAGAAACGTCACGGTAGATTCCACTTCCTGAATACCAACGACTGCTTGGTTGCTTGTTAATCACATGAACAGCAATGATATTTTCCCGGCCATCTTTGTGAAGATAGTTTGTAATATCGTATGAAAATTGATTATAGCCATTTGGATAATGACCGACCAGCTGGCCATTCACATAGACTTGCGAATCCATATAGACCCCATCAAAGGTCAGGCGAACATTTTTATCTAAATCTTTTTCATCTAATTTAAGAGGCTTGCGATACCAAGCATCTCCACCATTAAGCTGCCCACCTTCATTTTGTGCAGGAGAGTCATGATCAAAGTCAAAGTGGATACTCCAGTCATGAGGTAAGTCTAATTTTTTCCATGAAGTCACGTCAGCTTCTGCTTTTACTGCTTCCTTAGCATTAGCGTTTAATTTAAAGTGCCAGTTCTGATTAAAATTGACCTTTCTATCCTCAATCATTTGACTCACTTCCTCCTCAGTAGCAGATTTTACCTTATCCTTTTCTGATCCTTCTTGGGCAGAGGACTCGCTAGTTTCTTTTGCTTCATTCTTTACTGATTCAGAAAACTCTTTTTCTATCTTAGGACTAGATGAATTCTCTTCTTTTTTCTCTGAAGAATTTTCCTGTGTTGAAAGAACTGGACTAGCATCTGGAGCCTCAGATGATTCGCTAGTGGCAACTGCCTTATCAGAGGGCTCTTCCTCAATCTTTCCTTCTTCTTTGACGCTTTCAGCACTAGCGTTAACAGCTACTTCTTCCGCATAAACGGAGTTTCCTGCAGAAAGACTAGCTCCAAACAAAACTGCACAAGTTCCAATAAGCACTGAGCATGCACCAACAGTAAATTTCCGGATGCTATAGATTCTTTTACGATTCCAATATCCTTTTTCCATAAAATCCTCCACCGAGTAACCGCTTCTATTTTTATAGAAGCAAGCTATTTCTATAGTTTTCTTCATCTTATTTTATAAAACAAGTTGCATAATCTCAATACAAATGAAGCCGTTTTCATATTTATGAGTGATTTTTCTAAAATTAGGAGAATCATAGAATTTTCTTCAGCTATCAGCAATTTTTATCTGTTCAGTTCTATCACTTATTTCTGAAAAAAAGTGAAAGTCATAAAAAACAAGCGTCAATTTTCATTGACACTTGTTTCTTGTTTTAGTTTTTAAAACGAGTCCCGTAATAAACTCCCCATCCAACAATCATAGTTAAACCAAGGGCAAGAAGTGTAAAGCTAAGCTCTGTACCTGTTAATGGTAAAGATTTCTTAGTCTTATCTTTTTCTTGTGGTTTTTCTGAATCTTTTGGATTTGTCTTACCAGGATCTTTAGGATTTTTCTTATCCGGATCCTTTGGTTTTCCATTGCCTGGATCTTTAGGATCTTTATTGCCTGGCTTATCAGGTTTATTTGGTTTGTTTGGTTTGTTTGGGACACTTGGAATTGTTGGAATACTTTGGTCTGTTACTACTAACTTCCCATCCTTGTACTCTACTGTGTTTCCATTAGCGTTCAAAATTGTTATCGTTCCGTCGAAGTTCACTTGGAAAGTGATGTCTTTAACAGCTAGGTAACCAGCTGGGGCTGTCGCTTCATGGAAAGTATATACTCCAGGAGCTAATTCTAAATCATGTGATTTGTTTACTTCTGAAGTCCATTCTGCTACAGGATTACCAGTTGCCTCGTTGCCTCGGAAAATTTGAATTTGTGCACTACCAATTTCGGTACCGTATTGGTTGATCTTG
>NZ_KQ969106.1:204888-215763 GCF_001578795.1 Streptococcus gordonii | reverse complement strand
GAGTTGCACCATTCGCTACAACACGGTTGTCTTCACCCTTAGAGTCTTTTTCGCCAACGTTTGTCACTTCCACTGTACCGTCATGTTTGACTTGGAAAGTGATGTCAGTCACCTTGAGGTAACCGGTTGGAGCTACTTCCTCATGGAAGGTGTAAGTACCTGGTGCCAAGTTCAATTCTTTAGACTTACCTGCTTCAGATGTCCAGTTTTCTACTGCATCTCCTTCTGCCTTATCGCCCTTGTAAATCTTGATTTGAGCGCCCGCGATTTCTTCTCCACCAAGGTTTACTTTACTGAAAGTAATAGCTTTGGGACTGTCATCGTCTTTATCGGTTACAGTTACTTTAGAACCATCAGTTACGACCTTGTTGTCTTCACCTTTAGAGTCTTTCTCTCCAACATTCGTCACTTCCACTGTACCGTCAGTTTTGACTTGGAAAGTGATGTCAGTCACCTTGAGGTAACCTGTTGGAGCTACTTCCTCATGGAAGGTGTAAGTACCTGGTGCCAAGTTGAGATCTTTAGACTTACCAGCTTCAGATGTCCAGCTTTCTACAGCTGTGCCTTCTGCCTTGTCGCCCTTGTAGATCTTGATTTGAGCGCCCGCGATTTCTGTACCACCAAGGTTTACTTTACTGAAAGTAATAGCTTTGGGACTGTCATCGTCTTTATCAGTAATAGTCAGAACTGGACCAGCTACAAGAACAGTATCATCAGCTCCCTTATTCTTAATAGTGATAGAACCGTCAGCATTAACTGTAAAAGTAATATCTCCTACAATTTGATATCCCTCTGGAGCATCGAACTCTCTTAGAGTGTAGGTGCCTGGTGCCAGCTTAATCACTTTAGAAGTGTCAGCTACAGTAGTCCAGTCTGCAACAGGTGCCTCTTCAAGATTGACTGTATCTCCACTATAGATTTTCAGTTCCGCACCTGGAATTTCTTTTCCATTTGAATCCACCTTCTTAAAGGTGATATCCTTTTCGGTTGGTGTCTTCTTGTTGACAATATCACGAGATACCGATTTATCAGTTCCGAAATCTTGTGAACCAATCTTGATTTCCTCAGTTGATTTGCCATATCCTTCTGGTGCTGTCACTTCTCGGATAGTATAGTTATCCCTCAACAACTCTCCTACGCTCGCATTACCATCAGCATCTGTTGTCAACTTGCCAACTACTGCCCCAGTACTGTCACGAACCACTTCAAATTCAGCACCTTGAAGATTTTCACCTGCTTCATTTACCTTGTGGATCTTAATAGAGAATACATATCCTTCAGCTACACCACCAGCAATCTGATAGGTACGAGTGCTAGTTGATTGTTCAGTCAGACCACCATTATAATTCATCTTGGCTACGTTCGTAATTTTTTCGCCATCAACTAAATCATAATTTGCTTTAGCCCTATATTCAATCATATAACCAAAGCCATTAGTATCTCCTAGAGGTAAAGTGAATCCATCTCCGCCCGGATTTACAGTCATTTGTTTCTTAAATGTTTCTGTCATATCCTGAGCATTAGACCATTTCCAATCTCCGTTATTCCAACGCCAATCTACTTTATAAATACGAAAAGTATCTGGTAAGAAGGTGAAATTTGGAGACGAGAACGCATCCTTGATGGTTATATCACTATAGTTGGCCATATTGCGGTTTACAGTAATATTGTAACGAATAACATTTTTCTCGTCATCCTTATACTGGAAGGAACTCTTTTCAATCTTAGAGTCATACTGTTTAGGAGGTCCATTATAATGAACAGTCCCTGGAACTAAGGTCCGTGTTCCTATTGTAAATCCAGCATTCAAGTCACCTTCTTGACTCACTACATCATGGTCAACCCGAGCATAGAAGAAAAATTCTCCACGGACACCAGATTTTTGCTCAACATAATTTGTATATGTTAAGGTAATCGTTTTGTTTGCAGAATCCAAAAATCCATTTGCAACAAGATTACCTGACTCGTCCTTAAGCTCAATGGCTGAAGAGTTCGCAAAAGCATACTCTGGCGGCAAGGTGATTGTCGTCGTATCTCCTTGATGTACTTGGTTATCAGGCAATACAAATTTTGCGTAAACGCGAAAATCTTGCCAAATATCTATCCCTTGCGTTAAGTCTCCTCCAGAAGAATTTTTGAGACTCATCTCAGTAATGACATCATTAAATTCGGCCGCCTGCACTTGGGCAAGAGGAGTTAATGATGGCAAAACCACTCCCAAACAAAGAATAATGACGTGAAGCCAAGTTCTAATTCTTTTGTTCATGCAATCTTCCTTTCTCATAATATTCAGTTTTGAATGTACAATGTAATTGTATACTAACCGATTTCCCCCATCTTATCAGTGTTTACCTTTACAAAAAAGTAAACATTTTTTTATAGATACATTACGCCTTCATTCTACCATACTATCAATAAAAAGACCATATGTTATAAGCCTTTTTTTAATATTTATTCAAATTTCATTAACTTGCTAGCATTGAACAAATAATTACATTAACTTTCAAATTAAAGCTGATGCTACCAAATCCAATCTTTTATTACTTTTTTGTGTCTGAAATACCACAAAAACCGGAAACAAAGTCCGGTTCTTCTGATTTATTTCCTAAACGTCAGGACATAAAATTTTCCGTCCCAGAGGAGTTTCAACTCCTTCTCCTTAACCCCTGCCGGTATAACGGCCTCTAAAAAGATGAGAATTTTTCAATCGTAATTCACCTGACTGCCTATCTATATCTTTTGCTAAACCATAGGCTTTATAGAGGACCAAAAGACTAAAAGCAAGCTCAAAAGCTAGAATTATCCGACCCCAATAAGTCTGATTCGCTGGCAGATTCCACAAGAAATGTAAAACAAAAGGCAGCATAACACAAAATAGGCCATAAGCAAATACAGATTGATTCTTCTTACGATAATATAATATCAGTGCAAGACCGAAAGTAAGCAAAGATGTATATAGCCCGTGAGACATAAAAGCCGGAACTAAACGGCTTATGACTTGTGATAGAGAATCAGCCAAACCACGGTCTACATTATTAGCAATCCAAACAAATTGTTCTTGAATTTCAAATCCTGTACCCGCAGCATAGCCCAGCAGCAATATTGATTTTAGATTTTTTACTGGAACAAAGTAATAGGCGAAGGCTACTGCTAGAAGTTTGGCAGGCTCCTCAATAGGCGGAGCAACAACAGAGTCCTGAATGATATTCACCCAGGAAATCTTAGGAAAGTTACTTTCTAATAAATAAGTCAGTCCCCTATCAGCCGTACTAGATAGAAACTTCGACAGGAAAAGTCCGCCTATCAGTGCTAATAAAATAGCTGCCAAGGGGGTCTGCCATTTTTTTAGCCAAAAGAAAGAGCAAAAGAAAGACTGGAACAATATAGAAAATTTCTAATAGACTAGCTACTCCCACTATCCCATAATCAGTACCTGACAAACTATAGGAGATATAAGGTTCTGTAACAACCCCTAGTCCAAGTATTACTAGAAAAAAGTAAATAAAAAGAATAAGTCTTTTCTTCATTCCTTTACCCCCATTCTGAAATCAAGGAAATGGTTGTTACCAATGTTTAAGTCTTGTTTTCGATCAAATTTTTTGGCAAAATGAAAAGCTTCGTAAAGAACAACTAAACTGAAAGAAACTTCAAAAGCAGTCATAAGGGGACTGAAGGATAATTGACCGTTTGGCAAATTCCATAGAAAATGCAAAACAAAAGGCAAAATGAAACAAAATATACCTTTATAAAATACTGATTGATTCTTCTTATAATAAAGTAGCATGAGTATTAAGCCAAAAGCCGTTAAAGCTGTATAAAGCCCGTGAGAAGTCAAAGCTGCGAAAATTCTCCCCAGAGCCTGAGAAATGGAATAAGCCAATCCTTTATCTAAATTTTTAGCAATAAAAGTGAACTGCTCCCTAATCTCGAATCCTGTCCCTGCCGCATAGCCTAGCAACAGTATAGATTTTAGATTTTTCACAGGCATAAAATATATTGCCCAAACAACAGCTAATAACTTGACTGGCTCCTCAATAAATGGGGCTACTAAAGAATCTTTAAAGATATTAAAGAATGAGTTGCTAGGAAAAGTTGACTTTAACCAAGCAAAAATGCTCTCATCACCAACTATAGCAAAAAACTGGATAAAAATAAGCCTCCTACAAAAGCTAGCCAAAGAGCAACAGAAGGCGTTCGCCATTTGCGAGCCAAATAGGCCAATAATATTATGATAGGAACAATATAGAAGAGTTCAAGCAGACTCACTACACCAACAATCCCATAATCTTTTGCAGACAAACTATAAGATAAGTAAGGATTCATGGATAATCCTAACCCAAGACAAATCAAGGATAGGTAGCTAAATAAGACAATATTTTTCCTCATAAAAAGCCTCCTTTTCAAGAAAAACTACAAAAAGACTTATTCGAAAACGAATGATTATCATTTTTTTACTTAAAATTCATCGAATTTATCCTCTTGAAAATAATGTAGTTGACTGCTTGTAAATCAGATTCTTAAAATCAACTGTCAAAAATTTTTGAATGAAATAGTAAAACATCTTATTAATTTCATTCTAGCAAAATATTAAAATTTTAATCTTACATAAATCTTACGTTCCAAACTTATAATCTTACAGTATTGTAAGATTGCAAACATAAACAATTCTAATATAATCTGTCATTTCATTTCCGGTGTCAATTTATTGTAAAAAGTTTAAACTTTCTTTAATCCCTCATATTAAATATTCTAGAATACAAACATCAATTATTTTTCAAAAAATTTGCAGTTATTTTTTTCATACAATATTCCTTTCTAAAAAGTATGATATTAGCCCTACAATCATTTCTCTATTTGGAGAAAATCAAAAGGGCACCCCCTATTATGCAAAAATAAAGATAACCTTTCTGTAACCTAACCTTTCATTTCAGCTTTTAAACTTACATTTTTATCACTTAGCATGAAGGAATATTTTTCTAACAATTAAACTGTGTCGAATGTTTCTTTTATTCAGAATCACAAAAACCGGAAACAAAGTCCGGTTCTTCTGATTTATTTCCTAAAAGTCAAGGCGTAGAATTTACCATCCCAGAGGAATTTCAACTCTTTCTCTTTGACGCCCGCTGGAACTGCTGCTTCAATTTCTCCAAGATCAACAGTAGCATCCTTAAAATAGTCCTTGCTAAAGTGGTTTTTCTTATATTGCTGGTCCACATAGTCTGCCGTCTCATCAGAAATCATAATCTTAGTCCCCGGTTTCGCCACCCGGATCATCTCCTGCATGGCCTTGGCCTTATCGCTAAAGAAATTGATTCCACCAATATGATAAACGATATCAAAACTATTATCCGCAAAGGGTAGATCTTCCGCACAGGCATGAAAGAG
Source organism: Streptococcus gordonii (assembly GCF_001578795.1). Taxonomy (GTDB): domain Bacteria; phylum Bacillota; class Bacilli; order Lactobacillales; family Streptococcaceae; genus Streptococcus; species Streptococcus gordonii_A. The sequence continues at coordinate 210,378 of NZ_KQ969106.1, read as the reverse complement.
TTGTAGATTGGTCTTCTTAGAGCAAGATTTCTGACATTTTTTCAGCATGCCTATAGAAATATCTGCCCCGAAAAAGTCTAAGCTTTTCAGGTCAATATTTTCAGGAATGTAGCGCAGGTCTTGACCAGTCCCGATAGAGACATAAAGAACTGACAAATGGTCTTTCCATTCTATTTCAGCCATTAGCTCCCTTCTCAGCTTATCGACTGCTTTTCCATAAAGAAGGCCACCCAGCCATTTTTCACTCAAATCATACCAGCGAGCAAAGCGATTATACATAGTCATATACTTAGCATTGTCGCCAGAGATATAGTCCGGATTCAGAGCCAGGTAGATGTCTCCATCTTTTTGAAAATCATCCACCTCCAAGCCTGACTTCAGTTTCTCTTGTATCTTTGTTTCCATCATGTTTCTTGTCTCCTTTTTCTATTTGCCAATTATTATAGAGAATTCTGAAACAAAAACAAGAGATTTTCAGCAAGTGGCTATCCAGCGTTAGCAACCGGAAGAAATCTCTTAACAAGTTGCAGAAAAAGAAACGATTTTTATACAAAAGAGTCTGGAGCTTTCTGCTTTCAGCACTTTGGGTCCAATTGGTCAGCTTTCTAACAGGCTTAAAATTGCACTAAGCTGGTTCTTATCTGATGCTTCTTATTTGAAAGTATTTTTTCCGTCTTATCTCAAATGTCGAGTTCATTCTGTGAAAGCCCGCGAGTCCTTAGGATAAGAACTGAAATCAGAGCCAGAAACAAGCTCCAAATTTTCTTGGACCTAGACATAGGAGTCCCCCATTTAGGCAAAACTTGTTGAGACTAGCACTCCGCCAAAAACGCCTGCACAGTCTTGACATCTTCTGGACTACCGCCTTGGTCAATATCACAGATATGCTGGAGCCCATATTTTTCGATAATCAAGGCAGTCGCCCCACAGAAGGTCCGGCCGTGTTTAACAGAGTCTCCATTGTTAACAAAACCTTTAATCAGCCCAGGATGCTTCTTGATAAAGCGTTTGGTAGACCAAGGAATTTTCCCAGCACCAGCATTACGAGTAATGAGAATACAGGGCTCTTCCAGTTTCTCCTTGATGCTCTGGGTCGGATAGCCCAGTGATTCTGCAAAACGTTTACCGACACCAGTATTTGAATCATAAACTACAATCATCTTCATTACCTACTTTCTTAAAAAAGGATAGCAAACCAGGTCGCAAAGCCTAAAACCACAACATCTGAGATGAGCATAAGCATAAACTCTAAATCTGGCATCATGTGAATGTAAATCAGCAATGACAAAGTTGTCAAAGCCAGTACCGCCAGCTTAGCAACTGCCGGCAAGCCCGGAATCAAAGCTGCTCCGATTAGAACAATGATGAGACCTCCGACTAAAAATGACTGAAAATCCACACTTAAACTAAAACCAAATGTCACACCGCCGTAGCCAATGGTCAAAAGACCAATCGCGACCAGACAGATACCCAAAATAGCCATTCCACTCATAGCAAATCCTCCTTGCTTGTTCATTCTATTTCCTCACTTTCTATTTTTGAATGAACGCTTCCAAATATTCATTCAAAGCTTTCTAACCATTCCTATTCGCACTACATAAGACATCACCTCCTTTGTTTGTGAATGAATAGTTTTAGAAATTCATTCACTAATGCTTTTAAGAAAAGGAATTTCCTCTATTTGGAAAAAATCCCCTTAACAAAATATTTCACTAAAGTCTCAAGACTATCGAAGTAGCCTGAAAAATCCTGTTCTGTAACATGCATGTCTATGTAATAAATCAAGTCATAAACCTTCATGATCTCAGCTATTTTCTCCTGCGAAAAGCCCTCTTCCTGCAAGCGCTGGCTGAAGGTCTGAATCAGAAACTGATGAAAGGCATTGGATGCTCGTCCGGAATCCTGATTATAGTAATCGTGCAGAATCTGAGAAATGCCTGGCTTATTCCACTCAGCTAGAATTTTATTGGGCGAAATCAACTCAAAAGTGACTTCAAAAAGCTGTTCAACGATTGCCTCGGGCTCGCCCTGCCAGTCTACGCGTTGCATGATTCCCTCACGTATACGGCTATTTTCAGCTACATAAACCTCCAAGAAGATAGCTTCCTTGGACTCATAATACTTGTAAAAGGATCCGACAGCCATATGGCTTCTCTTGGCAATATCAGAAATTCCAGCTGCCTTATAGCCTTTTTCTGCAAAGACTTCTCTAGCCGCAGCTAAGAGCTCATTTTTTTTATCCATTTCCACGCCTCTTTTGTGAATGAATTTATTTTTATGTTCATTCATATTTTAACACTTGTTTTACAAAAGTCAAGTATTTTGCTATACTACAGTCTAGATATTCTTTGAATATCAAATTATTATACAAAATTTTATTGGAGGTTTAGTAATGCTTAAAGAAAAACGAAATCAGGGAATGATTGGCCTATTATTTATTACTCTAATTTTTCTTGGAATAGCTGGCGCCATGGCCTTTATCCAGTACCAAAAGGCTAATCCTAAAATTGCCTACTCAGCAGACACCGCTAAAGTTTCTTCTGAAACAGTTTATACTGAAGTTTATGATATCTCTCCAGAACCTATTTTCCCGGTAAATGATAAAACTGAGGTTTGGCTGCTTCAATATAAGGATGGATATGTTGGCGTTCAAGCAAAAAAAGGTGACAAGCAGATCGCCAAGCTAGTGGAGCAAGCAAATAAAGGAGAGCTAAAGAAAAATCCTGCACGACTTGTCGGTACTTACATAAATACAAGTGTTCAAAAGAAGGACCAATCATATATTTCCAACTACACTAGCTTGATGCATAGTCTGAGAAATGAAGTTGGAGATATCTCGGCCAAAATTGCAACCAGCTCTTATATCTCTCTTTCTGAGTTTGACTCTGATCATTCCAAATTCATCTTTTACGTCCTTTTCCTAGTCGGTTTATCTGTCTTTTTTGTTGGAACTGGACTCTTCAACCGCAGAAAGAATGTTCAAGCTTATAATGAAATTTACTCAATTTATCCAGAAGTCCAAGGGAATCTTAATCTCTTACTAGAACAAGCTTCCTTCCATGACGAAGAATTGAAAATCATCATCTATAAAGATCACCTGATCACTTATTATCGTGGTGTAAGAACTGTTGACCTCAAACAGGTTATCCACCTCTACCACCATATTTTCACCATGCATCGAGGCTTTGCATCCAACAGAAATTCTACTCTGATAGCTGTTCGATCAAATAACAAGAAATATCAGATGCCTATTAGAAATATTGGCAAAACGACAGATATTCAACTTCGTTCTACTTTTGACTATCTCTACAATTACTTCCCTCATATCAAATTAGGAGTGTAATGTCACATCAAGAGAGTGGGACAGAAATCGGTCATTCGTTAGAATTCGATTTCGTCGTCCCACCTCTGCACAGTTGAGTAGGGCTTTAAAAGCTGATGAAATCAGCGCAGTAGAGCCCACTCAACCACTGCGTCTTGCTCGACAATCCAAAAACAATTGAGAGGCTAGGACTTTTGTCCCAGCCTCTTTTTAGATATAAAAACAGGAGCAGGATACAATCCCAACTCCATTTTTTTATGATATGCTTATCAGAATGTTTTTCAGTAGATTACTTGCCTTCTTTTTCCCTTCTGCGCTTGGCCAAGGCACTGTTAATCTTCTTGGTCTTAAGATTTGTATCCAAGTAACGAAAGAGCCATACAAAGAGATAAATCAGAATAAAATCTAGCCAAAAATGCCAGTTGAAAATTAAAAATCCCCAGTTATTGTAGACCATGAAACAGCATACTAAGACCGCAACTATGACAAAATGCAGTAAAATCGAGACTAAAAAAGAGAATCGGTCTTCAAGAGTTTTTAAAATTGAACTAATGATCCCAATCAAACTGCTCATCACTATGACACTGATGATATTACTAGTTGTGGGCGGATGTTTTTGAATAGAGAAAGCAAGGACAATCAGATAGACTGCACTCCCTGTCTGGATGCCCATTAATATAGCATGTAGACATTTTTTTATACTCATCACTTACCTCCTAGATTCCCAGATATTCCATCAAGAGTTTGACATAGCGACGGCTGACTTCGGTCTTGATTTGATTGGTCAGCTTGGCCGTCATATTGCCAGAAAAACTATCAGACAAAGACTCCAGATGGTCAATATTGATGACAGCATGCCGGGAAACCTGGATAAAGTTTGAGCTACTAATCCGCTGCTGAAAACGAGTCAAGGTCTCTGTCGTCTGGTAAATGCCTTCTCTGCTGTAAATCATCAGAGTTGTCTGGTTGATGTCTGCTAGGATAATATCTTCAGTCTTCAGCATGACCAGTTTATCATCCGACTTGATAGGCAGGACGCCACTTGGCCCTGCCTTGTACTGCTCTAAATAATCTAAGATGGCCTTGGCTTCTGCCGCTAGCTGGTCTGCCTTGACCACAACTAGCGGATCCTTGGAAGAAATGGTCGGATCTGTTTCAAATTTTGCTTGCAAGAGGAAGCTCCCTATTCACATTCTATTGTAGTTTCAGCCGACGGACGACAATCATATTTTGCACTATCCAAATAAGCGCTATTGCAACTAAAACTATTCCAACTATATAGAAAGTTTCTGTCCTTGTCAAGAGCTCCTGCCATTCAATGCGAATTCCCATTGTTTTTTCAAAATCTACTCGTGACTGGCTGCTATTAGCAAAAGTGTCTGCTAGACTTTCCTTCATGAGAAGCTGTCTGAAAAGAGATGCTATGTAGTTAGAAGGCGTAAGCTTCATCAGGTTTTGAGCCATGTTCGGTAAGTTTCCAATAGGGATATAGGTTCCCACTAGAAAGCCAGAGGTCGCTCCGACTACTGTCGCTAATTTACCCAGACTATCCACTGATTTGAAGCGTTGAACAATCAGAGCATTTATCAGTGTGGCCAAGAGGCTGTTCAAGATCATCAGAAGCACCAGGTAAGAAAGATTTCCCCATTCAAAGGAAATTTTATCCGCCTGCATAAAATAGCTGAGCATAAAGGTAAACATAATGACCTGCATCAAAAAGCCGATAATAATAGAGCTGACAAGATAACTAAGCTGCAAGCCCCACGGCCCCAAGTCTGTGATAAAGAGGTCGTCTGTTACCATCCGCTCCCGGTCTTCGACCTGCCGTGAGAAAGCTGCCAATGTGGTTGTTAATGCTGTAACTGCCAACACGCCACCAATCAGCCACAAGTCCATCAGCTGGCTGGAATAGCCTCCAGAATTACTTTTCAAAAAAACGATATAAAGCACAAAGGGAATAATGGCTCCAAAGAGGGACAAAATTACCCCACTGCGGTTGCGAAAATAAAGTAAAAAATTGCGTTTAATCAAAGCGAGCATATTAGCGTACCTCTCTTCCTGTCAGTGCCATAAAAGCATCGTCCATGGTTCCGGGTTGGAATTCAAATTGTTCAATATAGGGAGCAGCCTGAGCCAATAAGGTCAGTGCTTCTTGAGTCGTTTTAGGG
>NZ_KQ969106.1:200988-204721 GCF_001578795.1 Streptococcus gordonii | reverse complement strand
GTAGCTTCCCTTAATCTGGTCTGCGGAGCCCTGGGCAATAACTTGACCATGGTCTACGATATAAATCTTATCCGCATCATCAGCTTCATTGAGATAGTGGGTCGTCAGGACAATGGTCATCTGCTCTTCTTTCTGAATTTGTTTGAGTAGGCTCCAGATACTCTCCCGAGTCTGAATGTCCAGGCCTGTCGTAGGCTCATCTAGAAAAAGCAGGTCAGGGCTATTGAGCAGAGCTCGCGCAATGTCCACCCGACGTTTTTGACCACCAGACAGCGTCCCATACGGTTGCTTGGCAAAGGCTGACAAGCCAAGCTGAGAGACCAAGCGTTCGATTCTACCTGCCGGCATCTCCTTGTACTGCTTGGCTCTGATAGTCAGATTTTCCAAAACTGTTAGCCGGGCGTCTAGCACACTATTTTGGAAAACCACACCCAGCCTAAGCTTTTCAGCATAGCAAATCTGCCCGGACGTTGGCTTCAAGAGACCTATCAGCATCTGGATAGTCGTAGACTTGCCTGCTCCATTAGGGCCCAAGACAGCGGTAAAACTGCCTCTCTCAATCTGAATATCGAGGCCATTGACTGCCACCTTATCTCCATAAAGCTTGCTAAGATTTTTTGTTTCTACTAACATGATATTTTCTCCTGTCCTTAACTTCTGAAACTATAATAGCAAGTCTTTTTTGAAAAATCTCAGCTTTTTGGACAAGCGGTAAAATGAGGGAGGCAAGAGGTAAAAATCTAGACATCAAAAAAGCCCCGACCAAAGGTCGGGGATAATAGACTAGCGTGTAACAATCTTTCGATAGCTACGTGAAGTTAATAAGAACACTAAAATATAAGCTAGTAAAAAGACGCTACAGGTTATGATTGTTGTCTGAATTAATAGGGGCGTATTGGTCACACCTAAGAGCGCTACGATCAAACTAAGCATATGAAAAGCAGCAGCTACATGACAGAAAGCAAAAATAAGTGGCAAGAAGAATACTGTTACGATTTGCTTATGTATGGTGCGTTTGGTTTGCTTCTCATCAAGACCAACCTTTTGCAAGATGATAAATCCATCACGGTCTTCATAGCCTTCAGAAATCTGCTTGTAGTAAATCACCAGAACAGCTCCCAATAAGAAAATAACCGATAAAAACAGACCTATAAAGAGTAAGGTACCTGTCACCTGTTTTTGGTTTTGCTTAGCTTCTTCTTTATTAGTAGTTACAGTATAACCTCCGACTTGCAGACGGTCTATTTCTTCTGTCACTGCTTTTTGTACTTTATCAGAAAACTCCTGGTTGCTCTTCATATTACTAGAGATACCGATATAATACTCATGCAAGACATCCAAACCTACCTCTTTTATATCATTAACAACCATATTTAACATGGCACCTCCAGCCATTATGTGTCCATTAGGTAAGTGGCCATGAGTAAAATCTTGTGAGGAAATTTGCTTGATTTTCCAATCCTTGCCATTGATACGTAAGGGTTGATTTTTATCTAAAGATAAGTTTCTACCATAGATAAGTGTTTCACCATCAGCTAAGTCTAACCTTTCTCCTGTCATCTTCTCATAATCCTGACGGCTTATAAGCATGAAACTACCTACCGCCTTGCTGAAAGATTGAGGTGCTTGCATAAAGTTACGATCGCCAACGGTTACTTCATTCCCCGCCACCTCAGAAAGCATCGACGTTTGATAGAGATAGTCGGAGTAAGTCGGATTTTTAAGACCAGATTCTTGAGCAATTTCTTTCACTTTTTCTAGTAGAGGTTCATTTCTATCTACTGTATCTGGCAAGGATACTGTGACATTATAGTCTTTTGGATAGAGAGTATCAATATAGTCTTTGGCACCAACATAGATATTAATGGTTCCTACCAATGTTACCAGAAGCATGGTTGAAAGGATGGAAATCGTAGCCAGGCCAGCTGCATTTTTACGCATCCTAGAAATCAAGTTAGATACTGAAATAAAGTTCTGAGGCTTGTAATAGTAACTTTTGCGTTTTCTTAGAAAATTTAAAAGTGTAATCGATCCAGCATTAAAGAGTAAATAAGTCGCTACAACAACCATGAGCACCGCAAGAAAGAAATTAGCAATAGCTGCAACAGGCCTTGTAACTGTCAAGGCTATATAATAAGCAACTCCCATGAGAATGACGCCCAAAAGAGTCTGCAAACCTAAGAATTTCCCCTTCTTTTCTCCTGCTTTCTTTTCTCGCATGAGGTGGAGCGAGCTATAGCGCAAAAGTCGTATTGAATTAAGAAAAAGAATAACAGCAAAAGCTAGACCCAGACTGACTAAAGTCAACCAAATATTAGACCATTGGAAGGTTGAGGTCAACACAACAGGCATACCCATAAACTTCAAGAGCAGGGCATAAAGGAGCTTATCTAGTAGCATCCCACAGATAATCCCTAGTCCGACAACCCCAGTATATAAAAGACACAGCTCTATGAACGTCATAGTGAGTAGGTGCCTTTTTTCCATACCAAGTATACTATAAATTCCCAGCTCTTTGGAACGATTTTTCATGACAAAGCTATTAGCATAAGTCACAAGAATCAATACCGCAATCTGAATAACCCAAATCCCAAACTGCAGGGTCATACGCGCCGCTGTCCCACCATAAGTTGTCTCCATATTACTACTATAAGTCAAGGAAATAAAACTATAGAGTATCGCTGTTGCTACAATCGTGGATAGAACAAAGGGATAATACAACTTGCGATTTTTCACCAAATTGGAAAGCGCAAGCTTACCGGTTAATCTAATCATGAGCACCCACCTCACTTGCCATGACAGTCAAGGTGTCAGAAATCTCCTGGAACATCTGACGTTCCGTCTTGTCACCTCGGAAAATCTGATTGTAAAGAATGCCATCCTTGATAAAGAGTACCCGCTTGGCACGGCTGGCTGCTGATGTCGAGTGGGTCACCATGAGAATGGTCTGACCTCGGTCATTAATATCATCAAAAACATCTAAAAGCGCAGCCGATGACTTGGAATCAAGTGCCCCTGTTGGCTCATCCGCCAGCAAAATCTCTGGCTCAGTGATGATGGCACGCGCCACTGCAACCCGCTGCTTCTGACCACCGGAAATCTCATAAGGAAACTTCTCTTGTAGCTTGTTAATTCCTAATTCAGTACAAGTAGTGACCAATTTTTGCATCATCTCTGTGATGGGGCGTCGAGAAAGCACTAAAGGCAAGAGGATATTATCCTTGACTGACAAGGTATCCAGCAAGTTAAAGTCCTGGAAGACAAAGCCTAGCTTTTCTCGACGGAAGCTTGATGCTTGGTTATTCTTGATAGTCGCTGTATCTGTTCCATTCAGAAAGACTTGCCCTTCTGTGGGCTTATCCAGCATGGCTAAAATATTGAGGAGTGTTGACTTACCTGAGCCAGACTCTCCCATGATGGCCACATAGTCGCCCTCATCCACTGTGAAGTGGATATCCTTTAGCGCTTCTACTTGATTGCCCTGAAAACGGGTCTTGTAAATCTTTTTTACGTGTTGTACATCTAATAAACTCATAACTTCTCCTTTAAAATCCTAAGTACATTTCTTGAGCTACCTGATTGGCCTGGCATCCGAATTTCGTCCATTCAATTTCTTTTTGACTCGGCCGAATGGAAGGTCTATCTTTCTTTTGACTGATTTTAAATAATTTCATTCTAAACACTTCTTTCTTTTGATAATCTTATTCTACCGAATTTGCACTCGGCTTTCCAT
>NZ_KQ969106.1:192469-200749 GCF_001578795.1 Streptococcus gordonii | reverse complement strand
AACCTAACCTTACAATTCAGAAAGGAATCTTACACTTTTGTAAGATGGAATAAATCTTATTTTGCCCAAAAGGCTATCAAAGCAATCAACCACAGATGGGCTGGATAGAAAATGTAGAAGAAATATTTGCTCCACTTACTGGTATAACCGCGCTCGCCATTGTAGAGATAAAGAAAAGGTAAGACAGTGATAAAGAGCCAGTCTGAATTATAGAGCATCATAGAAAGGATTTCTGACAAGCTTGGATAAACTTCGATACTCATGACAAACAGCAGAACAGCTAGAGCAAAGTAAAGCAGATTGCGTAGAGCTTCGTTCTTTCGACATCCGTAAGTAATAAGCATAAAGGGGATCATAACCATGCCACCTTCTGTCAAGAAAGCAGCTACTAGAAAGACTACTGCACCTAAGCCATAACGGATCCATTTGTCGCGCCCATTAAGTTCAAGTTTCTCTTTAGAAAATCCAAAGAAAATCCCCAAACTCAAAACTCCACAAGCTAGTGTTAGAAAGATGTTATTGGAGTTGTGTATTTCTTTTGACTGTAAAAGAAAATTCAAAATTACATTTCCAAAGAACATGAGTCCCGCCCAGAAAAAGAGACGAAGATTATATGCAATGCGGTTGCGCGTGTGAATAAAACCCTCTACTGCCGCAAAGGCAAACCAAACTCCTACACAGCGGGTCACTGCATGAAAGATACCATCCCATCCAGCTGGTAGCAAGCCAGGAATCTTATCAACGTGATCCAAAACCATTAAAAGTGCCATGATTAGTTTTATTTGAAAACCATTGAGGCCATTCCCTTTTTTCATTTTCCTTCTCCTTTTTCTTTTATAGTCTTATCTTATAAAAATTGAAAAACACCTGCCATAACATAACCTTTCAATTCAAAAGAAAAACCTTACAAATTTGTAAGGTTAGGTGAGAGTTATGATGTGGAGGAAAATTTCTGCTTTCTCGAGAGAAAGTATGCCTTGGACTCGCCGGTCTATATTCCTCGCTCCCTTTATTACTCTGGCAATTCTACCTTCAAGCTCATATCTGTAGATTGTAACACTTTCTGAACCGCCGAGAGAAAGGCTAGACCATTATCAGATGGAGAATTCTGGAATGTAATATAGATAACTTTTTTATCAAAGTGATCGCCATACCGCTCCACATATTGCTTACTTTCGAGGAAGTAGATATAATTGTTCATTTTTTCTTGCAGAATTTCCAGATGGACTGCTTCTATTTCTTCCTCCCAGCCAACTGGATCCACTAGGAGAAGCTCCAAAAGGTTATCAACTGTACCAATAGCATCAAGTTCAGTTGGATTTAATTCTGAAGAGATGGCTTTATGTAACAATTCTCCAAATTCTTGATTAGAAAATAGCCGTTCCACTGACAACGGATTTACTAAAATACGAGTGGGTGTTGATCTAAAATAATTTTGCATAGCTATTTCCTTACTTTCCTTAGTCACCCATTCTCCAGTTTCTAAGAATAGTTCCACCTCATAAGCATCTTGTTCGGATCTCCAAGCCTTGTCTACTAATTCTTTACTAACTGGATAAGTAACTTCTCTTTCTTGATGTCCCCCCTGTCATCCAGGACATTGTATAACAACCATTTTCTTCAGTTATAATAAACCCATTTCCTTTTATTTGACTCATACTACCACTCCCCCAGTTCTTTCTCTTATGAAATATTTCTCTCCCTGACCTTCTTTTCTCCCACAAGTAACTGCATGATCGCTGGCCATTTTCTAAATTGATAGTCAAATCTGAACATGAAGATTACTAATAGACAGAGGAAGCAAAAGAACACTGCCTTGACTTCTATCTCTATAATAAATAAAGCTACGGAAATTGGAGTTGTGATGATGAAAAAAGATAGCATAAGTTGCAAAAAAACTTTTCGTCTTTTTAATCCCTTAATAAATGCTTCTTTTTGAGTACCTTCTAACTCTGATCTTTTTAATTTTAGACTAGAATGATAATAGCGGATTATTAACTTTGCTGAAAAATAAGCTGGTAGACTCAGGAAAACGACCAAAAATACTCTGGTCCACATATTTTCCAATAAACCAATTTGAGTGATCAGAGCAGAAATTTTATCTATAAGGAATAAAGTGATGGGGACCCAGATGTAATACCAGTTACTAGGAGTAGAAACCTCCTCCATTAGGATCTTATTTTCCCAATCAAAATGGTATTTTTTATTGTTCCATATTCCTAAATTAATGATTGACTTCACATTTTCACTTACCTTTCAGTTGAAACTTCCTCCTAACCTTCACCTCAATCAATTGCCAAGCGTTTTTTTGCTAGTCCGATTTTTACTGTAGTGCCTTGACCGACTTGGGATTCTAATGACAGGGAATTGCCCAGTTGATCGGATATTTTTTTCGATAAATAGAGGCCTAAACCAGACGATTGATGAGTCAGGCGACCATTATAGCCTGAAAAACCTCTTTCAAAGACCCGCAAAATGTCACTGTCCTTAATCCCCAAACCAGTATCTTTCAGGTAGAGGACATCATCTTGGCAGAAGATTTCAATTCCGCCTTCCTTGGTATACTTGAGGCTATTAGATAAGACCTGCTCCAAGATGATCATAAACCATTTTTTGTCTGTCACAATGGTTCGATCTAAATCGTGTAAGTTCAGTGTCAAACCTTTCTGGATAAAGAAAAGAGCATATTTTTTGACCACCTCTTTGACTAAATCCTCCAGATTTTCCTTCTTCAAGACGAGGTCATCATGGAAACTCTCCAAGCGTAGATATTGAAGGACTAGGTTGACATAAGATTCGATTTTAAAAAATTCTTGACCCAGTTGCTTCTTGGCATCTGGATCTGTCAAGTCCTGCACCAGCAAAGATCCAGCTGCGATTGGTGTCTTAATCTGGTGGGCCCAGAGAGTATAGTAGTCCATCAAGTCGTTATAACGCTCTCGTTCTAGGACTGATTGACTCTTTTTTTCAGCTTCCATTTTTTGGATCTTATCAAATAGCAGAGCTTCTACAGCTGTTTGAGCCTGTTCTTGTCCATAAAGTAGCTGATTGTGATAATTCTTATAGGCTATCAAGCTGTCTATACAAAGAGTCAGAATCCCCAAAACCAGTAAAAGAGTAAAAATATACTGAAGAACTACCCGACTATCTTCAAATATAAAACTAAAAAATAGTAGCAAGTCAAAAAACAGTAAAAACTGCAAGAAAAAATAGCGTCTTGAGTAAATATAATATTTGATAAAGAAAAACTTATTCCGTGTGTCCATTTGTCAGACCGTATCCAATCCCTTTTTTAGTCTCAATAAAGTTCTTAAGACCTGTTTCTTCCAGTTTTTTCCGGAGCCTAGCAACATTGACAGATAGGGTATTATCATCAATAAAGAAATCGCTATTCCATAGCTCTTTCATCAAATCTTCCCGCTCAACTATACTGCCTGCTCGCTCAAATAAAACACGTAAAATCTGGAATTCATTCTTAGTCAGCGTAATGACCTGACCATTATACATCAAGTCCATAGACTTGAGATTTAAAATCACGCCTCGGTGTTCTAGGAGATTTTGATCTGTACCAAACTCATAAGAGCGGCGCAACAGTCCTTGAACCTTAGCCAGAAAAACATTGTTATCAAAAGGCTTGGTCACGTAGTCATCACCACCCATATTGATAGCCATGACGATATCCATGGCCTGATCACGTGAGGATAAAAACATGATTGGAACCGTTGAAATCTTGCGAATCTCCTGGCACCAATGATAGCCATTAAAGAGGGGCAGACCAATATCCATCAAGACCAGCTGAGGTTCCTCCTTAACAAAAAGAGATAAAACCTCCATAAAATCTTCAACTGCAAAAACTTGATAGTCCCATTGTTCTAACATCTTTTTTATCATTTGACGGATGACTGGATCATCCTCTACTAACATAATCTTATGCATTTTCGCCTCGCTCAAAATTATTTACAGCTATTATACCAAATTCTTTAGCAATTCACAGAAGTTCTCTTGACGGGACAAAAATCAGATGATTTTCATGAAATTTCAAGTATTTTCCGAAAATTCGTTGACATTTTCTTTATAAATTGATAGAATAACAGAATATTCGGAATTATCTGAAAATTCATTCTTTGTACGAAAAGGAGTTTATTATGATTGAACAAACTCAAACATCTACCTGGCAGTCAAAAATAAAAGCCTTAGGACCAGGGATCCTTATGGCTTCTGCTGCTGTTGGTGGCTCTCATATCGTTTCATCTGCTCAAGCAGGTGCCATGTATGGCTGGTCCCTTCTCTTGCTCGTCATTCTTGCCAACTTGTTTAAGTATCCATTTTTCCGATTTGGTGCTGAATATACGCTAGAAACAGGAAAAAACTTGGTAGAAGGCTACGCTGAAAAAGGAAAGGTCTATTTGGGTATTTTCTTTATCCTCAATGTTTTCTCTGCCTTAGTCAACACTGCTGCTGTTGGGATTTTGTGTGCTGCTATCGTAGCAAGTGCCTTTCCTAATGCTCTAGGCCTCAGCATCACCCAATGGTCCCTAATTTTGATCGTTATCATTTGGGCTATGCTTCTCTTTGGAGGCTACAAATTCCTTGACGGACTGGCCAAATGGATTATGTCTGCTTTGACTCTCGCTACTGTCCTAGCTGTCATTGTTGCAATCATTGAGCATCCAGAATATGGGGCAGATTTTGTTGAAAAAACTCCTTGGCAAATGACTGCTTTACCATTTATCGTATCTCTTATGGGTTGGATGCCAGCTCCAATTGAAATCTCTGCCATCAATTCCCTCTGGACTGCTGAAAAAGGAAAAACAGTTGACATCTCTATCAAGGATGGTCTCTTTGACTTCAACGTTGGTTTCATCGGGACTGCTATTTTAGCCGTTTTCTTCGTCGCCATGGGCGCTTTAATCCAATACCCAACTGGGCAGGAAGTCCAAGCAGCTGGAGCAGCCTACATCCAACAATTCGTGGGAATGTACGCTTCTGTTCTTGGAGATTGGTCACGCTTCTTGATAACCTTTATCGCTTTTCTTTGTATATTTGGAACTGTAATCACAGTTATCGATGGCTACTCTCGCGTCAATGCTGAGTCTCTTCGCCTTCTTTTCAAGAAAAAAGAAATCTCACAAAAAGAGCTGGATGTTTGGATGACTGCTACTTCTATCATCGGTGGTATCATCATATATTTCTTCCAAGGAAGCGTTGCACCTATGCTAAGATTTGCTATGATTGCTTCCTTCTTAACTACCCCATTTTTTGCCCTATTGAACTACCTTCTAGTTACAGGTGAAAATAAAAACCTAGCAAAATGGTTGAAAGCACTCTCTATTCTCGGTCTTATTTTCCTCTTTGGTTTTGCTTTCTTCTTCATCTACGCATTAGTGATTGGTAAGGCCTACTGATAAAAGAAAGAGCAGCTGGCTCAAAAGTTAAGCTTTTGTCCTCTGTTCTTTTTTGTCTCCTTCCACCAAACCCTTCTAGCTTATGATATACTATCTATATATCGATTCCTAGGAGATAGACAAATGGAAAATATTTTTAAGTACCTAGATGATACACAGTATGATAATATCTATGACCGTCCCTTTAATGAACTAGACCTGCTCATCCTAACAGAATTAGCCTACCTTTCCTTTGACGGACTTGTCGCTAGTGACCTGGATCTAGATAAAAGCAAGCGACTACAGGAAATTGCTGAAAATTACCCTCAAGAACAATCTATGATGCATACCCGCAATCGTCTTAAACTACTTGAAAAAGCTTCCCAAACTAAACGTTTTAAGAATATTAAACTGATGGGGTTTATAAACGACATTGACATGGAGATTGAAAAACAATTTGCTGCCCTAATATACTGTATTCAGTCTAAACCTGCCACTTACGTCCTAGCCTACAGAGGAACCGATGACTCTATCATTGGCTGGAAAGAAGACTTTCATATGACCTATATGGATCGGGTTCCTGCCCAAAAAAATGCCAAGAAATACCTAAAAGAAGTTCTCAGAGAGCTTGATGGAGACTTCATCTTGACTGGGCATTCCAAGGGAGGGAACTTGGCTGCTTATGCTGCTAGTCAAGTTAATCCTCTCTTGCAGGAGCGTATTAAAAAGATCTATAGTTATGATGCTCCTGGCCTTAACAAGGCCATCATTGAAAGCGATGGTTATAAGGCAATTGCCAATAAAATTCAGCATTACATTCCGCAAGGTTCTATTGTGGGCATGATGTTAGAAATTCCTAAACAGATGGCAATTGTCAAAAGCACTGCCCTAGGAGGTCTAGCTCAACACGATACTTTTTCATGGCAGATTGAGGGAGACAGCTTTGTCCTCCTAGATAGCTTAAATCCAGATAGCCTTCAGACGGATAAAACATTGAAGAATTGGGTAAGAAGTACATCTGACGAAGAATTAAAAGATTTCTTTGATTTGTTCTTCGGACTTGTACTAGATGCCGGTATCACTTCTATTGATGATTTCTCTAAGATTTCAAACGTTAGAAAAGTTTTAGAGATTTTTAAAAACGCCAACGCATTATCGGATGAGGAAAGAGAAATGCTGACGCGACTCACTAGTCTTTTAGTAGATATGCGAGTCCAAAGCTGGAAGGACGATATTAGTCTACCTAACCTTTCTGAAATTGGAAAAGATATCCGAGAAAATCTATCACGCTGGAGTAGGCAGTTGCCTTTCGGCCAGTCTGATACTGACAAAACGGAAGACACCACCTCAGATGTTTAAGAGTAACATCGCAAAAGCGCTCTCTATCTTATCTAATATTAGACTTGACCTATCCATCCCAAAAACGAAACAAGCTTGTCCTTGACAGCTTGTTTTTTCTTTGTTAAAATGTAACCAAATACATTACAACTAATTAGCGATATTTATAGAAAGGACACAAACTATGAAATCTATCAAAGGAATTGCCCTTATCGCTATCAGCATAATCCTGACCATCTATGCTTGGGCTTCAGCAGGGATGACCAACTTTATCGTACCCGGTCTAGCCTTAACAACCCTTTCCTTGACCTTTTTACTTGCGACTCGGAATGCTCTATTGGAAAAATGGTTCCATGGCATCGAAAAGATGTACGCCTATCATAAGTTTACAGCTATCTTTTCCGTCGTCCTGCTTGCTCTCCACAATGTTGCTATGGGCGGCAGTCTCTGGGGCTCTCATCTAGCAGCCCAGCTTGGAAATGTCGGCATCTATCTCTTTGTCAGCATTGTTCTGGTGGCCTATCTCGGCAAGCACATCAAATATGAGGCTTGGCGCTGGATTCACCGTTTTGTGTATCTGGCCTATATCTTTGGTCTCTTTCACGCTTATATGCTGATGGGCGGTCGACTCCTAACACCGACCTTACTAGGTTTCGTAGTCGGATTCTACGCTATCATCGGTTTAGCTTCTGGCTTTTATATCATCTTCTTCTATCAAAGTTTGGCCTTTCGACATCTGGGAAAAATCCTGCAGGTCAAACGCCTGAACCACGATACCGTAGAGTTGAAAATCCAACTCAGTCAAAAGTTAGACTACCAGTACGGTCAGTTTGCCTTCGTCAAGATTTTCCAAGAAGGATTTGAAAAAGCGCCACATCCTTTCTCTATCTCTGGCGGCCATGACAATATCGTCTACTTTACTATCAAGAACTCTGGCGATCACACTAAGAAACTGTATGACAAGATCCAAGAGGGAACCAAGGTCACCATTGACCGAGCTTATGGTCACATGATTCTTGACCAAGGGCAGGAAAAACAAATCTGGATTGCTGGTGGGATTGGCATTACGCCCTTCATCTCCTATATCCGAGAAAATCCTAATCTGAATCGTCCAGTCAGCTTCTACTATGCTTACACTGGAGCTGAAAATGCAGTCTACCTAGACCTACTCAAAGACTACGCAGCCAAGAATCCGCAGTTTGACCTTCATTTGGTTGATAGCAAGGTCTCCGGCTATTTGGACTTCAAGAATTATCCTCTGGACAACCAAACCACCGTCTTCATGTGCGGCCCTGTCAAGATGATGGATAAACTAGCCAACGAATTTAAAAAGACCGATCCTAAAGCAGATCTGGTCTATGAAGGCTTTAAATTTAAATAAAGAAACCAAAAAGAGGAGTTCAATCCTCTTTTTTAGTCTTATTTTGATTCAACAGATTTTGAAAAAGATAAAAATACTATCTCTCATCGTCTAGAATTAGACTTTTCAAACTACAAAAATATACGGAAAAGATTAATTCCAATCAGAATGAGAAAGATAATAGAAAATCCGATATAC
>NZ_KQ969106.1:187867-192053 GCF_001578795.1 Streptococcus gordonii | reverse complement strand
CAACATACGCTTCTTCAGAATTCTTAGGGTTATAATAGACCATCATACTTGAGCCAACTGGAAATATATTTTTCAAGTCTAGACTCCTATCCGATCCATAAATATAGTCACTTGAAAAGACATCTTTTTGGATTCTTCCTGAAGAGGCAGGGATAAACTGTTTGTACTCAAGTCTTTTTCGATATTGTCTGTCGCGAACGGTATACTCTACAATAGGCAAGGCCACCTTAGGTGGCTCACCATGGCGAGTATAGATAGAACTGTTATATCCTACTACTTTGCCTGATATTAAAGATGTAGATTTGTTTCTAATAGAAACTTCTTTTCGATAGTGAAGATAGAGTGGAAAAACAATGACTAGCCAGAGTAGCCCAAGTACCACAATCATAATCATAGGATTCATTACTATTTCCTTTGTTACTTTGATATTCAATACATATTGTATCAAAAAATACAGTTTAACAACTCCTTCATATTAAAAAATCCCAAATCTGATAAACAGAAATGGGAGGGGGACAATTTATAATAATAGATTAATAGAGTCCTTTTTAAGATTGTCTAACTGAAACTGCTCATAAAATTCAAGAAGCTAACTAATCAATTCTATCTAGAAAGAGACCGTCAGCAAGTTCATATTCATTATTCCCTTGACTTTAGGTCTCTTCTATCTTCAATTAATCTATTTTTATCTAAGAATAAACAAACTTATTATGTTTTCATTCTTTTCTCAAAAGAACTATCTATTAGTTTTTACCTTGAGCTACGTATTCTTCATTACGTTTGATCATTTGTTTTCTGTACCAAGCAAAGATACCGATATAGAATACAAGGAAGGCTACAACACCAAGAATAGCTTTAATATCTCCAGTTGTTGCATTACCAATTGTCCAACCCAAGAGTTTTTCAACTGGACCTTCAAGAGTTGAGTGTGTGATCAATTGAGTAGAAGCTACCCCTTTAGGGAAGGCATCAACATTCTTAGCCAACTCAGTTGCAAATGGAGCAATCAGAGTTCCTGAAAGAAGAAAGAGTGGCAAGAGAAGACTTCCAAAAACAATCATACGGATCAATTTACCACGAGTAACAACCAAGAGAGCTGGAGTTACACCCATCGCAATGATGCCAGCAAGTGGCAAGATACCATTACCAACTTTAGAAAGAAGCACTGCTTCGATCAACATGATTGGTGCAAGTACGTTAGCACAAGCCCAGATTTCAGCACGACCAGCGATGAAGGGCCAGTCAAGACCGATATTGAATTTACGTCCTTGTAGACGTTTTGTAGCAACGTTTGTAATACCTTGTGAAAGTGGTTCTACCGCTGCAATGAACCATGAACCGATTAATGAGAACAATTCCAAGCAGACACCAGCTGTTAAACCAAGGCTCAACCAAGATTTAATAACCAATTCCCATGTTTTTAAATCTTCTACGTTTGCTTCTGGATGTGGTGTTCCCATAATTCCAATTACAATACCAAGAAGGAAACCAATAAAGAATTTAGAACCCCAGAAACCAATTTTCTTATTTAGTTTAGCGGCATCAAAGTCATATTTATCAAGTCCAGGGAAGAATTTATCAAAGATCTTATCCAACACCATGATAATAGGGTTCATCATGTAGTTCATGTGAGTAGATGTCATTGGAGATGAACTTGGAGCATTTAGGAGGTCATCAAAAGTTGGTTTCATCAAGTCAGAGTTGATAATCTTCATGACTCCTACTAGTACGACTGCAAGGGTTGCTACAAAAAGAGAAACACCTTGACTTACTCCGTTTTTATCTGCATACCATTTAATCAAGAGACCTGTGATTGACAGGTGCCAAATATCAAAGATATCTACATCGAGTGTGTCTGTTTTCTTCATCAATAGCATCACGACATTGACAATCAACATAACCAACAAGAAATACAGAGTCCAAGCAGAACCCCAAGTAATCGTTGCAAGTGGTGCCCAACCTACGTCTGTAATATTAAGCTGAATCCCCGTATTGGTTACAAATTTTTCTAAAGAAGTTGAAAAGGCTCCATTCAACATTCCAATAATTGCACCAATACCTGTCAGGGCGATCGCTAATTTAATACCACCTTCAAGGGCTTTGGAGAATTTAACCCCAAACAAGAGGGCAAGGACCGTCAAAATAATTAACATGATGATTGGACCACCCATTGCCAAAATTGGCTTAAAAATATCGTTGGCTAATTTAATAATGCCATCCATAATAAATCCTCCCGATTTATATTAATTTATATATAATTTATAATTTATGAACTCCAGCGTACTCTTTAGACGGCGCTTTCATACCCTTTTAAAAATTAACTCAGACCATGCTCTTTGATGGCTGTTTCAATATTATCAAACACCGGAGCGCTCATTGCTGGAATTCTGAACAAGATTGGTCCAGCTTCTACTACTGGGATACCAGGATCAAAACCTAAATCTGTCGCAGCAATTGGAGTGAAAATGTCATAGCCTTTAATCAAATCTTCATTGACATCTTTAACCATCACTGCATCACAGCGAACATCATAACCACGGTTAGATAATTCTTCTTCTACCGCATTCTTAATTTGGTGACTTGAATTAACACCAGCCCCACAGGCTGCTAAAATTTTAATCATTTGGATTGCCTCCATTTTATATATTTTCTTGATTATTTTATCCGATTTCTTTTGTTATATAGTCATATAATTCATCTTCATTTGCCAACTTAGATAAATTATATAAATTTCCATTCTTAGTAAAGAAATCCATCAATTGTGCCAGAATATTCGTCTGGCTAGAACTTGAATTGTTAATGATAAAGAACAAAAGCGAAACTTCTACTTCTTTATCAGGTGCTATCATATTGTGAAAAGTCACAGCTTGATTTAAGCGTACCACAACAACTTTTTCAGCTAAGTTATGTTCAATATCTGTATGAGGAATTGCTACATTCGGTAAGTCTTTTCCTAGAAACTCCATGTCCAATCCAGTTGGAAATGACTGTTCTCTCTCGATTAATGCAGTCCTATAAGAAGGAGTTACAATCTTTCTTTCTTCAAGAAGGTTAGCGACTTGATTAAAAAGATGTTCTTGATTATCAGCTTGTAGGCAGAAGACCAAGTTCTTATCAAACAATTGATTTAGTCCCATAAAACTTCACCCCTTTCCATATTTAATGTATCTTTATTTCAATATAAAATCAATCTACAATTTATAAATAAAAGCCTACAAATTATGCTAAGACATATATTGATTTTCTCTTTAAAATATAATATATAATTTTATTTCCAAGAAGTTGCACTGCTCTTTAAAACTTGATTTAATTCTTCAATGTTTTGACGTCCTTCAGTACGAAGCCATTCACGAGCTGCTACTTCACCGTCTTTGATGTAAGCTTCAACCGATCCAGCCCAAGTCGCACGTCCACAAAGAACTCCGTTGAAGTTTGCACCTGATTCGTGGGCAAAGATAAGTGTTTCTTGGAAGAGTTTAGCCGACACACCAGCACTTAAGTAGATGTATGGCAGATTAGTCGCTTCATCTTGCGCTTTAAAGAAAGCTGCTGCTTCTTCACGTGTATGAACGATTTCACCATCACCAAAGCCTTCAACGTATTTAACGTTGACTGGAACTTCCACTTTCAAAACATCGATGTTGAAGCGTGGGTCTGAGAAGACCTTCATGGCACCGATAACCTTGTGTGGTTTTACCTTGGCATATTCTGCAGAAGCTGCGTCAGCGATTTTTTCATCGTAGGCAAGGATTTCAAGGAAAAATGGAATGTCTTCTGCCACACACTCAGAACCGATGCGTTCGATATAGGCTTGTTTTTGTTGGTTAAGTTCGTCAGAGCTATCTACGTCATAGTAAAGCAAGAACTTCACCGCATCAGCACCTTGTTCCTTGATGCGTTTGGCAGACCAAACATCCAAGCAGTCTGGCAAGCGTTTGGTGCTTGTTGTATCATAGCCTGTTTTTTCATAAGCGAGGAGAAGACCAGCATTGGCATCAAGAGCTTTTGTAGCTGGAAGTCCATATTCAGGGTCAAGCAACATGGATGACGCGTATTTTGTCAATTCATCTGCTACTAAGACTTTGAGTTCTTCCATTTGAGCCACTGTTGGCTCTTCTGTTTGGTATTGAGCCATGAGGCGTTTCAAAGCACCACGTTGGTCAAAGGCAAGAGCTGAGATGATTCC
>NZ_KQ969106.1:186560-187789 GCF_001578795.1 Streptococcus gordonii | reverse complement strand
TTCACATGACCTGTCATTTTTTCTTGAGCATTAAGCATACCAAGGACATTGGCCTTAATGAGAAGTTCTTGATCAGATTCCTTATGAAGAAGTCCTGATGAGATTCCTGCAACAGTAGAATCTCCAGACCCGACAGGATTGACTACCTGAATTCTAGGGATATCTACTTTGTAGAAAGTATTACCATGTTTGGCAAAGGCACCATTTGCTCCAAGTGAAACGATTATCCACTCAATTCCTGCAAATAGAGGCTCTTGAAGAACTTCTTTTAATTCATCCAAATCCTCAGAAACTTCTTTCCCAAGAAGCTGAGACAATTCTTCGTTATTTGGTTTAATAACTGTTGGTTTATGTGGTGATTCAAGAACTGCCTGAAGAGCTGCACCTGAGCAATCCAGAACAACTGGTTTCCCTGCTTGATTAGCAAGTTCTACTAAGCTTGCATAATAGTCAACAGGAAGGCCAGCTGGAAGACTACCTGAAATGGCTACTACTTCCACTGTGTCAAGGAGATTTTCAAAATGAGCCAAGAAATCTTGTCCTTCTTGTTCCTGAACTTCAGGCCCTTTTTCAAGGATTTCTGTTTGGTTGCCTCCGTGCAGAATAGCGATACAGTTACGAGTCTCTCCTTGAATGGAAAAGAAACGTTTCGTTACTTTATCGTCGATATGTTCTACTAAAAACTCACCAAGTTTACCACCAACTAAACCAGTAGCAGCAACAGAATCACCAAATTCTGAAAGAACTCGTGTAACATTGAGTCCTTTACCACCAGCTGTCTTGGTCACGTCCACCACACGGTTGACAGTATCAATTTTCAATTCATCCAAAGGATAGGAAATATCAATGGATGGATTCATTGTGACTGTTAAAATCATGCGTCACCTCTTAGTCGTGGTATTCACCACGATCCCATTTTTCAAGGAATTCTGTAAAGAAGTTTGCATCTGCTTGATGAGCATTGTGAGTTTCAACATGCTCAATTTTAGCAATCAATTTTTTGTTTTCTTCAGATGGTTTGTATTCAGCATTGATGAAAGCTTCAATAATATCACACATAAGCAATTCACCAGTGATTTTACCACCAAAACCAATGACGTTAGCATTGAGTTCTTCTTTAGCGTAAAGAGCTGTTGTCATATCACGAACTAAGGCAGAACGAACACCAGGAACTTTATTGACTGCGTTATTGATACCAACCCCACGTACCAACAAATACACTACCCCAA
>NZ_KQ969106.1:179907-185941 GCF_001578795.1 Streptococcus gordonii | reverse complement strand
CGTATTTACCATTGACAAAGCCTTTGGCAATATTCTTAGCCAGGCCTTCTCCAACAATTTCAGCTCCCATTGTGATCATACGAGAGTTGTTGTGACCACGAGTCATGTAAGCAGAACGTTCATCTGATACTTCTGCTGCAACCATGCCTTTAATTTTAGTCGCTACCATGAACGGACCAGCTCCATAAGCATCAATGACAATGCCTAGATTTTCCTCTTGTTTGTTCACCTCAGCCGCAACTGCCAATGTCACATCAACAAAATCCTTGCCCTCTTCTGTCACATCGACTACTTCAAAGTTTTCTCTAATGAGAAAGTCCTTAACCACATCTTTTAGCTTATTTCCAGCAGCATCTGCTCCAATAATAATTGCCATGAGCATTCTCCTTTGTTTGATCTACAAGAAAGAATTTCGGTAAAACGCTTTCTTTTGATATATTAACAATATACTAAATTTATCGTTTTTTGTCAACAATATTTGTTTGTTTTTTTCACATGAATTTTGCTATATGATTAAAATAAACAAATAGCCCTTTAAAGAGCTTTTGACTAAATGTTTATTTAATTAGATTTAACTAGGAAATTACTTTTGTATAAACTTCCAACTCTCCCTGAACAGCTTCTGAAGTCTGATCCGTGATTAAGGCTGTTATCTCCGATAAGGAGCAGATAGCAGTGAAGTCCTCCTTGCCAACTTTAGATGAATCGATAAGAAGATAGCTTTCTTTAGAACGGTCTAAGGCTAGCTTCTGAGTATAAGCTTCCTCAAAGGAAGATGTCATAATTTGACCATCTTTGATGCCATTTCCACTGAAAAACATCTTACTAAAATACATACGATCCATAAGAGCATTGGTCATTTCACCGACAAAAGCTTGAGTAGCATCACGCATTTCTCCACCTAACAGAAAAACTTTAAAGGTATCTGATTTTTTCTTGAGTAGATCGTTAAAAATAGGTAAGCAGTTCGTGATCACGCGTAGATGTTGATTTGATATTTCCTCAGCTAGCACTTCGACCGATGTTCCAGGACCTAGAAAGATAGTGTCTCCCTCCTCAATAAGCTGGACAGCTTTCTTGGCAACAGTTCGCTTGGCCTCAATATTTTTAAAAAGCTTTTCTTCATGTGGCAGCTCTCGATATTGTTGAGCTTTATTACTCTTCGCCCCACCAAATACTCGCGTAAGCTTTCCTTGGTTTTCCAACTCTATCAAATCACGGCGAACTGTCATATCTGAAACCTTCATGGTCTCCATTATCTCAGCAACCGTTACAGTTCCAGCTCGATCCACAAATTTAAGAATTTCATCTTGTCTTTGATTCTTACCCATACTCCATCCTCTCTAGCTTGGTTTTGTTCATTATAACTCATTTCTCTCATTTTATCCACATATTTCTGTTTATTTCAAACATTTTTTTGTTTTGTTAACTAAAAAAACGAGAATAGAGTTATTCACCCTTCTCGCCTCTGACTCTTCTATTGTCTATAATAATACTGATCAGCAGGAAGATTTCCAATGTTTTGACCCAGTGCCAATCTAGCTTTGCTTGAATCTGAAAGGTCTCCATAAGGATTAGTAAATCCAATTTTTAATAGAGCAATTAGATATCCCGTATTCCCAGACCGAACATTTAGGGTAGGAAATTGACTGCTAGAATGAGAATTGGGTGAGAGGAACTTAGTGTTATTCACTTTTCCACCAACACAAATTAAATCTTCTCTCGTAATTCTATCTCTCAATCAATTTATTCTGTAGTCTGTGTTCCTTCACCATTCTCATCGCTCGGTTCAAAAAAATCTTTTTGATTAGCAAAAACCATTTCATGGGCAGGATTGCCGTCTGACATGGTAATCGTTATGAGAGGTTGCTTGGCGGTCTTATACTTGAAAATACGAACAGTAATGGTAAAATCGCTATTGCCGTCTGACTTTCTCATCTTATCAATCGCTATTAAAGTTTCTCCTTCAGATTTCCATTCTGTCGTAAATTCTGCTGAAACAGCACCATCAGGAGTTTGGTAATTAATCTTCCATTCCTTATCGCCACCGTCAATTTTAGCTTTATCACCCGTATTCGCTACATATTCACTTGAAATACTAACTTTTTGCTCTGAGCTGTCAGACTTAGATGTCGAAACTGCTGTAGAAGAACCCACTTGTTTTGGCTGCTCCTTATGACTAATCTTAGACACAAGAAGAAAACAAACTGTCACCGCTAAAGCCAGTGTGACAAAACTATATAGTAAGGTTAAGACTGTTTTTCTGTCCCATTTTTTTATCATTACTCATACCTCCAATAAAAAATCTTACACCTAGTATACCTTAATTCTTCATCTTGGTAAAATCCTAGGATGAAACCGACCTAATCAAAGAAATATCTTCTAGTATAGAGAACTGGTTTTTTCTAGAAAAACTAAAACATTCTAAAAGCACCTTGCAATTTAACGCAAGATGCTTTTAACAGTTGATAGAACTTAATTTTTACTATTTATTAGTATTTTTAAACGTTAGTTTTGCTTCTGGATCAATACTAGTCACGATACTTGTATAGTATTTTTCAGCTGACTCAGTGATCTGCTCCTCATATTGTTTAAGGTATACTTCCTGTTCTTTATTGCTGAGAGATTTAGTAACATGTTCTCCAGTATCAATGTTTTCTGTTGCTCCGCTCAACAATTGGCCACTCATGTCATATAGTTTGTATCGGTCTTTGGGGTTATCTGGGACCTTAACTCCTATAACTTCATATTTAGGGATTGTTAACTCATATTTATGCTCAGCAATTTTCCTAACTTTAACTCCTTCTTTGATTCCAAATTTAGCCGTATAATTAAGGATGATAATTGCCTTTTTAACAGACAATGGAATACTGATGTTAGTACCAGGTATCTTCTTATCTTTCTCAATCGTTTCAACCTTTTGAATCCCAACTTCTAAAAAAACACTTTGGTTTACTTTCTCTATACGAGTTATTTGAGTATAGATTTGACTACGTTCATCTGAAGCATTCTTTCCTTGCATATATCCAATAAGATTGGAGGTTTTCGCTACTACAAATAAAGTAGTCAGTATAACTACTACAATCCAAACATAGATTTTTGCACCTAGTACTTTTTTAAAAAGTGTCTTAAACATTCTCATTCTCCTACTTCTTTACAATCAAAAATAAAGTTCCAAAACTAATCAGAGCCAGAAGAACTGATAGATATGGATTAAGTGGAAAGAGAACGACAATTAAAAGCACCACAAAAATTAGTGCTACTGTTTTTGCTATTTTCATAACTTTACTCCTAAAACTTTTCAATAGATATTATATATGTATATACACCATTTGTCAAGCGCTTTCCCATATACAAAAAATCCCCCAGCAATATTTTGCTACGGGGAAATTTTAATATAGAATCACGACACTTCCTCTATAAACTTTAATCCTTCTATCCAATCAAACTTCCATTTGGGACCTTTTCATCCACAGTAAGGAGAGTCAGTTGGTCACCGTGTTCAGCTGAGAGAATCATCCCTTGGCTGATATATTTTTTCATCATCTTACGTGGCTTGAGGTTGGCAACGATTTGGACTTTCTTACCGACCAGTTCTTGCTCGTTTGGATAGTATTTCGCAATTCCTGAGAGGATTTGACGGTCTTCACCGTCACCAGCATCCAAACGGAATTGAAGCAACTTATCAGATCCTTCAACTTTAGAAACCTCTTTGACTTCAGCAACTCGGATTTCAACCTTATCAAAGTCGTCAAATTTGATAGCATCACGATTAAGTTTGAGCTCGACTTCTTCTGGATTCCATTCTTTTTCAACCGCAGGTTTGTTGCCTTCCATTTGTTCTTTGATATAGGCAATTTCTTCTTCCATATCGAGACGTGGGAAGATTGGCGTTCCTTTCTCTACAACTGTCAGACCTGCCGGGAGCTGGTCAATCGCTAGATTTTCCAGAGAAGCAGCTTGAGACAAGCCAAGTTGACTGAGGACAGCCTTGCTCGTTTCCATCATGAAAGGCTCAATCATGTGTGCCACAACACGAAGACTGGCAGCCAAATGGCTCATAACACTTGCAAGTTGATTGCGGAGGGCCTCATCCTTAGCCAAGACCCAAGGAGCCGTTTCATCAATGTATTTATTGGTACGAGAGATAAGCGTCCAGACTGCTTCTAGGGCGCGTGGGTAGTCAACTGCATCCATATGTTTGTAGTAGTCAGCGATAGATTGGGCTACCACCTGAGCTAGCGTTCCATCAAAGTCTGTCACATTTTCTTCATAAGTTGGCACTTGACCATCAAAATACTTATTAATCATAGAAACCGTACGGTTGAGGAGGTTTCCGAGGTCATTTGCCAATTCATAGTTGATACGACCTACATAGTCTTCAGGAGTAAAGGTTCCGTCTGAACCAATTGGAAGGCTACGCATGAGGTAATAACGCAAGGCATCCAAGCCATAACGCTCTACCAGCATTTCAGGATAGACCACGTTTCCTTTGGACTTAGACATCTTACCATCCTTCATGACAAACCAACCATGAGCAATCAAACGGTCAGGCAACTTGATATCCAACATCATGAGCAGGATTGGCCAGTAGATAGAGTGGAAACGCAGAATGTCCTTGCCCACCATGTGGAAGACTGTTCCATTCCAGAATTTATCGTAGTTAGCATGGTCGTCCTGACCATAGCCAAGAGCTGTCGCATAGTTAAGCAGGGCATCAATCCAAACGTAGACAACGTGTTTTGGATTGGATGGTACTGGAACTCCCCAAGTAAAGGTTGTTCGAGATACGGCTAGGTCTTCTAAACCTGGCTCAATGAAGTTTCTCAGCATTTCATTGAGGCGACCATCAGGAGTGATGAAGTCAGGATGAGATTTGAAAAATTCTACCAAGCGGTCTTGATACTTGCTGAGACGAAGGAAGTAAGACTCTTCTGATACCCACTCCACTTCATGTCCAGACGGCGCAATTCCGCCGGTTACTTTTCCATTTTCATCACGGAAGACTTCAGCCAGCTGGCTTTCTGTGAAGAATTCCTCGTCTGATACAGAATACCAGCCTGAATATTCACCCAAGTAGATATCATCTTGTGCTAAAAGTCTTTCAAAGACATCGGCTACAACCTTTTCGTGGTAGTCGTCTGTCGTCCGGATAAATTTATCGTAAGAAATATCCAGCAGTTTCCAGAGTTCCTTGACCCCAACTGCCATGCCATCTACATAAGCTTGCGGACTAATACCAGCTTCTTCAGCTTTTTGCTGAATCTTTTGACCATGCTCATCTAAACCTGTCAAATAGAAAACATCGTAGCCCATGAGACGTTTGTAACGTGCTAGAACATCACAGGCGATGGTTGTATAGGCAGAACCGATATGAAGTTTGCCAGATGGATAGTAAATCGGCGTTGTAATATAAAACGATTGTTTTTCAGTCATTTTTTAATCCTTTCAAGGCTAATGAAACCTTTTTTGATAACACTTCATTATACCATATTTTGCAAGGTTTGAGAAAAGACATTAAAAAAGGAGAGCCAATGCCTCCTTATCTGAATATCTATTTTTGATTCAAAGCATCAATGACACGATCTGTATTTGCTGTAACATTCGTATTATTGTAACGTCTTTGAATTAAGCCTTCAATTGTATCTTTACAAGTCATAAGATTCTCTTTTTCAAAAACGACAACACTAATTGCATGAGATCCACCTGAAGTCAGGTTCAAAATGAGTAGTGTTTGAAAAGAGCTCAATGTAGTCACAATACCGTACGCAGTCACAATGAGCGCGCCAATCAAAAATGAATCTAACATACTTAAGCCAATCAGAGCAAAGATAATTCCCCAAAAGAATGATTTAATATCTAGGCGAAAAGAATCATCTACACTAGCAATATGATCGACCGGGATAGTCTTGTTTTGAGACCCCAGAGGAATAACTTTCAAGATAGTATTGGGATTAGATGTTTTAATGAAATCACCTTCCAAAGCAACAGAAGCTTTTAAATAAAAAGTTAAATATGATGTGATAAATGATTG
>NZ_KQ969106.1:171691-179392 GCF_001578795.1 Streptococcus gordonii | reverse complement strand
ACTTTTGTCCCAGCCTCATTGTCAAGTGATTTCTAAAAGATTATATATAAAGGTGAACTAAGAAAATACCTTAGGTTTAATAGGTCACAACATTCAAGTTCCGACTCTCATATTCTGAGATGAAGATATTTAAAATATCAGTCTAACCATCTTTAGACAGCCCTTCCACCAGCCATTCTTTTGTTTTGCCAATTGACTCCAGAATATCAATCTAGACAAGATTATTTGGTGATAAGGGATATTTATGGTTTTCTTCACCTCTTTATTCGACGATGAATTAGCTGTTTCATTCCAGACAGATCCACTTGACTTGCTAGCGCTGGAAGATGCAAGCGAAACCCCATTTTTCTGACTGGCCTGACTCAAAACATAAACATAGAAAGTCATTCTAACTTCCCAAACCTCTTGCAATCACTTTGCTATAAATCAGCCCTAAATTTTGTTATAATAAACTCAGTAAATTTTACTAGAAAAGGAAATTTTATGAAACTCATCTCTTGGAATATTGATTCTCTCAACGCTGCATTGACCAGTGATTCTGCTCGCGCTCAGCTCTCTCAATCCGTCCTTCAGACCTTGCAAGCAGAAAATGCAGATATTATCGCCATTCAGGAAACAAAACTATCTGCGACAGGTCCGACAAAAAAACACTTGGAGATCTTGACAAATCTTTTCCCAGACTATGAAAACACTTGGCGTTCCTCCCAAGAGCCGGCCCGCAAGGGCTATGCAGGAACCATGTTCCTCTACAAAAAAGAACTAACGCCAACCATAACTTTCCCAGAAATCGGCGCTCCATCAACCATGGATGTCGAAGGTCGCATTATTACGCTGGAATTTGACGACTTCTTCGTCACTCAGGTCTATACACCTAATGCTGGCGATGGCCTCAAACGCTTGGAGGACCGTCAAATCTGGGATACCAAATACGCTGAATACTTGGCAACACTAGATCAACAAAAACCAGTCCTTGCTACTGGCGACTACAATGTTGCCCACAAGGAAATCGACCTGGCCAATCCAGCCAGCAACCGCCGTTCACCAGGATTTACCGATGAAGAGCGCGCTGGCTTCACCAACCTGCTGGCTAAAGGCTTTACCGATACCTTCCGCCATTTACACGGCGATATCTCTAACCAATACACCTGGTGGGCACAACGTAGCAAGACTTCTAAAATCAACAACACAGGCTGGAGAATCGACTACTGGCTGACAAGCAACCGCGTGGCTGACAAGGTGACCAAGTCTGATATGATTGACTCCGGTGCGCGCCAAGACCACACACCCATTGTCATGGAGATTGAGATCTAAGGAGAAAACTAATGGACTATCAAGCTGTCATTCCTGAGTTTGTGGTATCTGACATCGAAAAGTCACGCCACTTCTACTGCGACTTGCTGGGATTCTCTATTGAATACGAGCGTCCAGAGGAGAAATTTCTCTTCCTCTCGCTTGAAGACTGCCAACTTATGCTAGAAGAAGGCAGCGTAGAAGAATTAGCCCAACTGACCTATCCGTTCGGGCACGGTGTCAATATTTCCTTTGGCATTGAAGATGTCCCACAGCTCCACCAAAAATTGTTATCAGCTAATTATCCCATCTATCGTCCGCTGACAAAAAGAGAATTTCGAGTGGGAAATAACTTTATCTATCCTCATGAATTTGCGATTTTAGATCCAGATGGTTATTTTTTAAGATTTAGTGAATAATAAAAGGAGGCTGCTAGCCTCTTTTTCAGTAGGTAAACATGAATTGACAGACCTGTAAATTCATTGGCAAAAACATTTGCTAAACCCCATGAAATCAACATGTCAAAGATTTTTGATAGTCATTTTTTGTATAATTGAGTAGAATGAAATCAGAAAGCGAGGAAATCTTATGCAAGTCGGAAAACTAATCCAGCACTATCGTAAAGAGAAAAATTTATCTCAAGACGATTTAGCTGAAATAATCTTTGTCAGCCGTCAATCCATTTCCAACTGGGAACGCGGCGCAACCTATCCTGATATTCAAAACCTGCTCTTACTGAGCAAGGTCTTTGAAGTGTCATTGGACAAACTAATCAAAGGAGATTTGGAAACCATGAAACAAATTATTCACGACCAAGAATTTATGCGCTATCAAAAAGATGGAGCGGTTTTTACCATTTTACTAATTGGTAGCCCTATAATAATGATTCCACTAATTCTTTATTTGGATTGGTTTGGTATCGCTATTAGTTGCTTGATTTTTGCTATCACTATGTTCTATGCCCTACGCATTGAGAAATTCAAGAAACAGCATAATCTTCGTACCTTTCTCCAGATTGTCGCCTATGATCAAAGACGCAGCCTGAGCGAGATTGAAGAAGCTGAGGAAAGGGGCAAGGCTCCTTACCAAAACATTATCCTTCCTGTTCTATTTAGCCTTGGAATTGGCGCTATTGCTCTGTTGTTTTCTTGGCTCTTACTTACTTTCTTCCCTATCAAGTAAAAGCGAAGTCATCAAACCTCGCTTTTTAAATGTCTTTAAAGTGATAGAGTTGCGGATAGTGATCGCACTCGGGATTTTTAGGATGGCAGATAGCCCGTCCAAAGTAAATCATGGCCTGATGGGCTGGCAGCCAACGTTCAGGTGGAAGGACCTCCATAACTCGCTTTTCTACTTCCAGTGGCGTTGCCGACTTTTTAACGATATCATGGTGCTTGCAGATGCGCTCCACATGGGTATCAACAGCAAAGGCTGGAATACCAAAGCCCACACTCATGACCACATTGGCCGTCTTGCGACCAACACCAGCTAGACTTTCCAATTCCGCCCGCGTTTGTGGTACTTGGCCATCAAAGTCGTCCAAAAGCTGCTGGGCGCATTTCTTCAAAAACTTGGCCTTGTTGCGGTAGAGGCCTAGGCGGGAGATATATTTAGCAATGTCTGCTTCACCAGCCGCAGCCATGTCTTGAGGACTTGGATAGGCTTCAAACAGATCTGGGGTTGCCTTATTGACCGCAGCATCTGTCGTCTGAGCCGACAGCATGACCGCTACCAAAAGCTCAAAGTGATTGCGAAAATCCAGACTGGGCTTGGCGTCAGGGAAAAGAGCAATAATCTCTTCAATCACATGACGAGCCCGTTTTTTTGATAAAACCATGATTCTTCTTTCTAAGATTGAGATAGATTTATTATATCATGAAAAGCTTTTTAATGTCATTAGGAGCTTCTTCAGCCACGCTTTCTAACTCAAATTCGATCATACAATCTACTTGAAGTACATTCCCTAAAAGAAAAATCATGACATCTTGTGTTTTTTCCTAAACTTATCTCTTTTAAATTCAGATTTCCTATTGAAGAGACTGGAATTTATTCTTATCTCTCTTTTATCACTGCGCAATATCAGACCAAAAAGAAATTTGGGGTAAATCAGATAAATTTGTCTCTCTACTTACTGTAATTCCATGGAAATAATCTGTTAAACTTTTAGAATAATAAATTATATCGGAACCAACAATTGAAAATACTGGCGAAATCGGAGTATTACATAACGCAATATACCTATGACCAGAAATAGGAAATAATGTTGGAGAATTTATTAAACGACTTTGTATTTCTCTTTTCATAAGTACTAAATCGCTAGGAGCTTCTCCCCAATTATCACTCCAATCAACATATTCTATTTCTTCTGCTATCTTTGATTATTTGTATGTAATTACTCAGCATTTTAACATTCTGAGGTAAAAAGTCACTCCAATCATACCGGTTTTTAGGAAGTTTCGTCATATTCCCATAAACTTTTTTAAATTCGTCAGATAAATAAACTCTATAAATTTGCTCTATATTTCTAAACGTTCTTTCATTAAATTTTTTTGACACTATATACCTCTTGTTTTATTTTTATGAAAGATTGGTAGTAATCTTGAATATACCAAATGGAACAATCCTCACCTATAATAATTCTTTCTTTCCCACTTGATACTCCTTATACCTATTTCCTTCGATAAGAAGTTCTTCACCATTTAAAAGTTTGCAATTCTTCTTCATCATCAATCAAAAAGAAATCATAATCTTTGAAAATAAAAGTATAGATACCAGTCTGTAACCAAGACAAACCTGTCAACCAGTTCGAAATAGAGAATCAAATATTCGTCACAAGGAAATCCAGATTCTAGGAAACACTATATTAGTTTCATATCATTTAAATTTAGGTTTGAGCCAAAATTCTTCGATATTGCCACGCCTATCAATACCAGCAATAGTATTTCTGAAAAATTCAACATGGTTAAGATCTTCCCTTAAAATTTCAGAGCCAATTTTAAGCCAACCCGATTGCACATCATAATATGTTTCCCAATTGTAAGCATAGTCAATGCGAAAACTATCTCCCCCATTAATATCATTATCTGTAACAACAATAACACCTTTATCAGATTTAGGAGGCACCAAACTTCTTTTTATCCAAGAAAAGTCGTTATGATACCCCCAAAGTTGGGTGGATTCCATATTTTCTGAATTAAAACCTAAAAATAAATATATAAAACTAAAAGTAATATCGCTAGCTATTGTTGGAGTAGCTATTAATTCCTTTGTATCCATTTTATATATTAACTCCTCTTGCTGATTATATTCTTTTTTTATTATTTTAAACATATTTTCCTACCTATTAAGAAAATTAAGGTGTACAATTTGATTTGTATCTAAATCAACAACTAATTCACATAAATATAATATTTTTTCACTAACCTTCTCTAAAAGATCTATATCGTATTTTAAAAGATAGAAACATTATAATTCTTCCTCATCTTTAATAATATAGACCTCAAAATTCTTGGACTTACCTACCTACATATGTTTTTCAACATCACTTTCCCGGCAAGGTGGGAGATCATCTTACAAAATATCAAATGAAATTGTTTAGAAGCTTTATCCACAGCTTCAACAAACTGGTAAGAAATTCTATGTTAGAAAAAAAGAGGCTTTCAATCCATTCGCCTCTTTACCCGTGACTAAATCTTTCCTATCTTCTTGATTTCAGTCTGTTTTTTTATTATCTAACACAATTGGTTTATCCCTATTTTGTTTGTCGTTCTATTCGACTACAGATGAATATAATAGCCTTTTATCAAGCCTTATTTTATCATAATCCTAACTCTTCATAAGCCTTCCTGTAGCCAATCTGCAAGATTTGGTTATCTCGAATCAAGAGCGGTCGCTTAATCAGCATACCGTCTGTTGATAATAAATCTGCAGCTTCCTGAGCTGTCATATGTGGAACTTTTTCTTTGAGTCCTAGTTCACGGTATTTGAGTCCGCTGGTATTGAAAAAGGACTTGATCTCAAAATCAGAATTCTGAATCCAGTCTAGGAGTTGGTCCCGGCTAGGTGTATTTTGGACAATATCCACTTCCTCAAAGTCCACTACTAATTGATTGAGCTCAGCCTTGGCCTTACGGCAGGTAGAGCATTTGGGATATTCGATAAATTGTAACATAGTTCACCTCTATTTTTTTCTATCAATCTCTCTTGCTTCATGATTTAAGAGCCAGAGCTTTTTATCTAAACCACCAGCATATCCTGTCATTTGTCCTTGACTTCCCAAAACTCGATGGCAAGGAATGATAACAGAAAATGGATTTCGACCAACAGCTCCTCCGACCGCTTGAGCAGAAGCAACATCAAGGTCTCTGGCAATTTGCCCATAAGTCACCGTCTGCCCTTTAGGAATCTGACTCAAATAGTTCCAAACACGCTTTTGAAAATCAGTCCCTACGTCTGCTAAAGTCAAACTTGAGAAATCTACATCCTGACTAGCAAAGTAGGCATCAAGGAGCTGAGCAGTCTGCTCGAGAATGGGATTGCTTGCTTCAATTACTTGTCCACTTAGACCACGCTCAAAATATTTCTGGTCAACAAACCAAGCACCTCTCAGTCCGCTTTCATCTGCCACCAAAGAAAGAGGACCTAGAGGAGAATGATAAATTATTTTATAATAAGTCAACTTTTCTAGTCCCTTCTTTTTTGTCTTTTAGCTCTCAGTCTCTTGTAAGATTACTGGTGATAGGTTGAGTACAAGTCACTCTTATTCAAACCATATTTTTTCGCAACTTCTTTGATAGCCTTGCTTTTTTGACTGCCGGTTTCAATGAGAAAATCAATTTCAGCCAATAATTCCTCTTCTGACTTCTCAGCTTTCTCCTCACTAGCACCATCCACAATCAGCAAGCACTCACCCTTGAGTGGCTCATCACCAATGGCTTCCAGTAATTCAGATATCAGTCCCCTCTGGTATTCTTCATAAATCTTCGTCAACTCGCGAACTAAAACCACCTGTCTGTCTCCATAGACTTCCAGCATATTCTCCAAAGTCGATTTGACCCGATGGGGGGATTCATAAAAAATCTGCGTCTCAGGATAAGTCTTCTTGCTTTCAAAAAAATCTTTTTGCTGACCTTTTTTTCTAGGAAGAAAACCAAAGAAAATGTGGGGTTGAGGAGCCAAACCACTAGCAATCAGTGCAGAAATTCCCGCCGAAGGACCTGGCACTGATACGACAATGATATTTTCTGCAATGGCAGCTTTTACCAAGTCGTGGCCTGGATCTGAAATACAGGGGAGACCTGCATCTGATACTTGGGCAAGATCATAACCTTCTTTTAAAAGAGCAATGATTTCTGGGATTCTGGCTCTAGAATTGTGGTCATGAAAACTGATTAGCTTGGTCGAAATATCGAAATAATCCAACAAGCGACCGGTATTACGTGTATCCTCTGCCGCAATATAATCCACTTTCTCAAGAGTTTCTAACATACGAGTGCTAGTATCCTGCAGATTACCAATCGGAGTCGCCACCAGATAGAGCTTGCCATAGGATGACGTATCTTTAAAACTTCTCTGAATTTGCATGGCTACTCCCTGAACAATAATTCATTACAAAAGGCGCATTCTTCTTCGTCATTATCTCGTCTTTGACCATAGAAGTCTGTGCATATATGAAAACCATCCAAATAAATCCGTTCAAGATTCTCGCGTCCTTGACCGCCACCTTTACTTGGTCCTATTTTTTCCACTTCTCCGAGTCGTTCTCTCAGCTTGTCATTCTCCAAGCGCAGAACTGTATTTTCCTCAATAACACTCTTTAGATTTTTTTTAATTGCTTCTACTTCAGCCAGAGTTAGCAGTAGATTTTGTGAAAAATCATCTAAAGCGTCAAATATTTCTCTTTTATCCATATCTATTTTTCTCCTTAGCTACGCTTTGCTGGCTGTATGATCATATATTCCAAAGCATTTTGGAAACTCACATTTGCCCGCCACATTTTTCGAGATTGAAACAATCTATCTAAAGAAGTCCGACCACTTTCTTTCTCTATATGTTGAGAAAATAAAATCTCTAGAATTCTAAAAATCTGGTCCTGTTTTTCTTTATCATCAGCCAAACTGCTTAATTTAGCAGCCTGTAAAAAGGCCAACTCATTCTTAGCAAGACAAAGATTAACAAAGCACTGACAGACTTGTGTTACATCAAAGAAGGATTTGCTAGTCTGCAAGTTTTGAGCTTCCTCCAAAGTCTGGCTATAAGCTGCAAGAAGCTGCGCCTGGTCCTTAAGCAAGCCAGACTCTTCCAATTTCGCTACCAAATAATCTTCATTTTTTTGGAAATGAAAGACCTGAGTCCGACTTTTAATTGTAGGTAAGATTAAATTTTCATCACTGGTCAGAAGGAAAATATATA
>NZ_KQ969106.1:162378-171387 GCF_001578795.1 Streptococcus gordonii | reverse complement strand
CTTTGTGAAAAATTCTTTAGTAGCTCTCGTATACGTTCTGTCTTGATGATTTGATTTTGTGGGCGAACCACTGTAACATCTGAAAAATCTTCCTCAGCAATCAGTCGACAAGACCGGCATTCACCACATGGCCAAACACCCATCTTATCCTGACAGAAACGGCTCTGAGCTAATTTCTGGGCCAGATCAAAGCTGGCAAAATTTCCTGTAAAAAGATAAGCATGGTTCAGCTTATCTTGCTCTAGAATTCGTTCAAAACGATCAACAATTTTAGGTTGAAGTTCCTTTAACTCATTAATGTTCATGATTTACTATTTAAGTGCTGGTTTAAGACAGCTAGGCTATCTTTTACAACATCTTCCAAAGCCTGGCTGGCATCAATTTTAACTAGGCGTTCTGGATCCTTTTCCAAGCTATAGAAATAACCTTGACGGACTCGTTGATGCATTTCCAGTCCCTCTAAGTCAAGACGGTTGACCTCACGATTCTTATTTTTAGCGATGCGAGCAAGACCTTCTTCGACATCTAAATCAAAATACAAGGTTAGATCTGGCTTAAGACCGTCCGTAGCATATTGATTGAGCCATTCAATATCAGCTACATCTAAACCACGGCCAAAACCTTGATAGGCAACAGAACTATCAATGAAACGATCCATGATAACTAATTTCCCAGCTTCTAAGGCAGGAAGCACTTTTTCTATCAAATGCTGTCTACGACTGGCAATATAAAGTAAAAGTTCTGTCTTTCCATCCATCTCTGTATTATTCTGATCCAATATCACTTCTCGAATAGCCTCTGAAATTGGCACTCCACCTGGCTCTCTAGTCGTCACTACTTGATGCCCTTTGGCTTCTAAAATCGGTACCAAAGCTTCTAAAACGCTAGATTTTCCAGCTCCATCCGGTCCTTCTAGCGAAACCAACAATCCTCTTTTCATATGTTCCTTTTCTATGCTTATAGAGCAAGGAATACTCCTATAATGCTCTTATCTGCCTGACAGTTCATTTATCTTCCCTATAGTTTTTTATGCAAACGTGAGAAACTTACAGATTCCTTACTGCCAGAAAGCAATACTCGTTCTATTTTTTTACAATTCTTTTACTATTTTATCAAAAAAAATCATTAAATTCATTACATAAGTTAGAAACATTTGATACAATATAAAAAGGAAATTTTTTGGAGGAGATTCTTATGCTGAGATTAAAAAACATACTTTGGATTATATTTGGTGCAGGCCTTTTTTCTTTTGGGATCAATTATTTAGCTATTCCCAATCATTTATTTGAAGGTGGAGTCACTGGGGTTACCCTCATTACCTACTATTTATTTAAACTTCCGGTTTCCGTTATGAACCTAGTGATCAACTTCCCTCTCTTCTTCTTTGCTTGGAAGATTCTGGGGAAACAATCTTTCTACTACAGCCTAATTGGAACATTCTCTGTATCAGCTTGGCTGGCCATTTTTGAAAAAATTCCTTTTGTAGTAGATTTAGACGGAGACTTGGTCATTGTGTCTTTGATAGCTGGTATCATCCTCGGAGCCGGACTAGGAATCATTTTCAACGCCGGTGGAACAACCGGAGGTTCCGATATTATTGCTCGTATTTTAAATAAATACACCCATATTTCTATCGGAAAACTCATGTTTGCCGTTGACTTCTTTGTTCTTTTCTTAGTTGTGATTGTCTTTAAAGACTTGCGTCTTGTAACTTATACACTGGTATTTGTCTTTATTGCTTCCCGAGTTATTGACCTTATCGCT
This sequence comes from Streptococcus gordonii, assembly GCF_001578795.1. Classification (GTDB taxonomy): domain Bacteria; phylum Bacillota; class Bacilli; order Lactobacillales; family Streptococcaceae; genus Streptococcus; species Streptococcus gordonii_A. The sequence goes on along the minus strand of NZ_KQ969106.1, from coordinate 169,623 downwards.
GAAGGTGGTTATGCTGGTAAAGGTTTCTTAGTCGTTACTGGAAAATCTGAAGAATTAGCACAGGCTGTTGTAGAGGAACTTGATCGAGGTGTGACCTTGCTAAATGGTACTGGTTACTACACAAAGCAAGACTACAAAGTCATTTACTGCGTCCTGGCTCGAAATGAAATGCAACAGATGAAAGAAATTATCCATCGAATTGATCCTCATGCCTTTATCACAATTACAGAGGCTCACGAGATTTTAGGGGAAGGATTTACATTAGACGAAAACAAACAACCAATCGCTCGTTAAATAATATCCACATAAAAGAGAGTGGGACAGAAATCGGTCATTCGTTAGAATTCGATTTCGTCGTCCCACCTCCGCACAGTTGAGTAGGGCTGTAAAAGCTGATGAAATCAGCGCAGTAGAGCCCACTCAACCACTGCGTCTTGCTCGACAATCCAAAAACAATTGAGAGGCTAGGACTTTTGTCCCAGCCTCTCTTATTTGCTTCCAACGTTAATTCGGTTAATCGCCCGTTGTAGAGCAATCTTAGCCCGGCGCTCTTGGTCAATCAAGTGCTTGTCGTGTGCTTCTTCAATTTCTTGCTCAGCCTTGAGTTTAGCTCTCTCAGCCCTGCTGATATCAATATCTCGCTCACGCTCAGCTGAGTCCGCCACAATGGTAATGACATTATCTGCAATTTCAATGATTCCGCCGTTGACTGCTATCCAGTCGATATGTTTATCATCATCGACTCGGCGTACCTTGACCTGATCTACTTCTAAAACAGCAATGGTATTGATGTGACGAGGTAAGATTCCCAACTCTCCATCAATGGTCTTTACGGAAACAAATGCAGCATGGTGATCATAAATGAGACCGTCCGGAGTAACGATTTGTACTGTCATTTGAGCCATCATTCACCTCTTAGAATCCCATTTTTTCTGCTTTAGCCAGAACATCCTCAATAGAGCCAACTCCACGGAAGGCATCTTCTGGTAACTTGTCGTGTTTTCCTTCAAGAATTTCTTTGAAACCTCGAACAGTTTCAGCAACTGGTACATAAGAACCAGGTTGACCTGTAAACTGCTCAGCCACATTAAAGTTTTGTGATAAGAAGAATTGGATCCGACGTGCACGTGCAACCAAAGTCTTTTCTTCATCAGACAATTCGTCCATACCTAGGATGGCAATGATATCTTGCAATTCGTGATAGCGTTGTAAGACTCGCTTAACTTCAGCAGCTACCGCGTAGTGCTCTTCTCCGACAATCTCAGGTGCCAAGGCACGAGAGCTTGAAGCGAGTGGATCAACGGCTGGGTAAATCCCTAATTGTACCAACTTACGTTCCAAGTTTGTTGTTGAATCCAAGTGGGCAAAGGCTGTTGCTGGTGCTGGGTCAGTATAGTCATCCGCTGGCACATAGATAGCCTGGATAGAGGTTACAGAACCCTTTTTAGTTGATGTGATACGTTCTTGGAGTTGCCCCATTTCTGTCGCAAGTGTTGGTTGGTAACCAACCGCTGAAGGCATACGACCCAAAAGGGCAGATACTTCAGAACCAGCTTGAGTAAAGCGGAAGATGTTATCGATAAAGAGAAGCACATCTTGGCCTTCTACATCACGGAAGTATTCGGCAATTGTCAAACCAGTTAGGGCGACACGCATACGTGCTCCTGGTGGTTCATTCATCTGACCAAAGACCATGGCTGTTTTCTCGATAACGCCAGATTCTTTCATTTCCCAGTAAAGGTCGTTCCCTTCACGTGTCCGTTCTCCAACACCTGTAAAAACAGAAATCCCACCGTGCTCTTGGGCAATGTTGTGAATCAATTCTTGGATCAATACGGTTTTACCAACTCCGGCACCACCGAAGAGTCCAACCTTCCCACCTTTCAAATAAGGTGCTAGAAGGTCGATAACCTTGATTCCTGTTTCCAGGATTTCAGATGAAGTTGATAACTCATCAAAGGTCGGTGCTTTCTTATGAATTGGTCGACGCTCTGCATCATCCCCAAACGGTGCATCCAAGTCGATAGTGTCCCCAAGGACATTGAAGACCCGACCTAAGGTTTCTTTACCAACCGGTACAGAAATCGGACGACCTGTGTCAAGAACCTCCAGACCACGTGTCAAACCATCAGTTGACTCCATGGCGATAGTCCGAACCACTCCATCACCAAGCTCAAGAGCTACTTCAAGGACGATTTTTGATTTTTTCTCATCATTTTTATAGACTACAAGTGCATTATTTATCTCAGGTAGCTTATCTCCAGCTGCAAACGCAACGTCTACGACTGGCCCGATTACCTGAGTAATTTTGCCTGAGCTCATGTTATTTCCCTCGTTTAATTTCTAATTAATCAGTGGCCTATTCTAGGGCACTAGCACCCGCCACAATTTCAGTAATTTCCTGTGTAATGGCAGCTTGCCGAGCACGGTTGTACTGAATCGTCAAATCACTGATGACTTTTTTAGCATTATCAGTCGCTGTCTGCATGGCTGTCATGCCGGCAGCATTTTCAGCTGTCTTAGCATCAATAATAGCCCCATAAATCATGCTCTCAGCAAACTGAGGCAACAATTGGTCCAAAATAGCTTCCCGACTAGATTCTAATTCCAAATTAACGGTATAATCTTCGTCAGCTTCATTTGGATCCAAGTCAATAATTGGTAGCATTTGCTCAATCCGCATCTGGCTAGTCAGACTATTGACATGATGGTTGTAACAGACATAAAGCTCGTCAAAGAGTTCATTTTGATACAACTCGATAGCCTTGCTAATAATCTTACGAACTTCATCAAAGCTTGGTTGATCGGGCAAACCGCGCAGTTCATAAACTGGCTGAACCCCTCTAGCTCGACAAAAGTCCGCACCAACACCTCCAATACAGAGAATCTCAAAATCATCTCCCTTTGGATGGTATTCTGCCTTCAGCTCCATCATGGCTTTGAGAATAGTGGCATTGTAGCCACCAACCAAGCCACGGTCAGATGTGATAACAATGTAACCTGTTTTTTTGACTGGTCTACTTGTCAGCATTGGATGGTGTTTAGCATTTTCTGCCTCATGTCCATGAAGCAAATCCGTTAAGAGTTTCCGAACCTTGGAAGCATAAATTTGAAAGTTCTTAGCTGCTTCCTCGGATTTTCCTAACTTAGCCGCTGATACCATTTGCATAGCATTAGTGATTTGACTGGTGTTTTTTGTGGATGCAATTTTATTTTTGATATCGTTCAATGAAACTGCCATCTGACACCTCTATTCTTATTTAAAGCTAGACTGATTGACAAACTCAGTAATAGCGGCATCCAGAACTTCCTCACTCGGAAGATCCTTAGTCGTCCGGATTGTTTCATAAATACCTTCTTGATGTGCATCAAAGTAAGCAAATAATTCTTCCTCAAAGCGAAGAATATCATCAACCGGAACACTGTCCAAGAAGCCATGGGTCAAAGCGTAGAGAATGACAACTTGTTTTTCTACAGGAAGTGGCTTATGAACTGGTTGCTTCAATACTTCTACTGTTCGACGACCACGGTTTAGTTTTGCCTGAGTCGCAGCATCCAAGTCGCTACCAAATTTGGTAAAGGCTTCTAGCTCGCGATAGGAAGCCAAATCAATCCGCAAGGTTCCGGCTACCTTCTTCATAGCCTTGATCTGAGCTGATCCCCCAACCCGTGATACAGAAGAACCCGCATCAATCGCTGGACGAACACCAGCATTGAAAAGGCTGTCGCTGAGGAAAATTTGTCCGTCAGTAATTGAAATCACGTTGGTAGCGATATAGGCTGAGATATCCCCCGCCTGAGTTTCAATAAATGGCAGAGCTGTGATAGAACCTCCACCTAATTCATCAGAAACCTTAGCTGAACGCTCTAAGAGACGACTGTGAAGATAGAAGACATCCCCTGGGAAGGCTTCACGGCCTGGTGGACGGCGAAGAAGGAGGGACAATTCACGATAGGCTACCGCTTGTTTTGACAAATCATCATAGACAATCAAAACGTGCTTGCCATTGTACATAAACTCTTCCGCCATTGCTACACCAGCATAAGGAGCAAGGTAAAGCAAAGGAGAAGGTTGTGAAGCAGATGCTGTCACGACAATTGTATAGTCAAGCGCACCATACTGACGAAGAGTTTCTACCTGTGTACGAACTGTAGATTCTTTTTGACCAATGGCCACATAGATACAGATCATATCTTGGCCTTTTTGGTTTAGAATCGCATCGATAGCAATGGTTGTCTTACCAGTTTGACGGTCCCCGATAATCAATTCCCGTTGACCACGACCAATCGGAACCAAGGCATCAATTGCCTTGAGACCAGTCTGCAAAGGTTCAGAAACTGATTTCCGTTGCATAACACCTGGAGCAGGCGTTTCAACTGGTCGTGTCTTGTCCGTGACAATCTCACCCAGTCCATCTACCGGACGACCCAAAGGATCCACAACCCGTCCAATCAAGGCTTCCCCCACAGGAACTTCCATAATCTTACCTGTACGGCGGATGGTATCCCCCTCACGAATGTCGGTAAAATCTCCTAAAATAATAATCCCAACATCATTTGATTCTAAGTTTTGCGCCATTCCGTAAGAGCCGTTTTCAAAGACTAAGAGCTCTCCACTCATGGCATTATCCAGCCCATGCGCACGCGCAATTCCGTCACCAACATAGGTTACTACACCTGTCTCAGTGACATCAAAATCCGGCTGGAAATTTTCAATTTGTTGCTTAATTAAAGCGCTGATTTCTTGTGCGTTAATTGCCAAAAGAACACCACTTTCTATTTCAATTTTTCTTTAACTGCTTTCAACTGACGCTTAATGCTTGTGTCAATTATCTTATGATTGGCTGTAATGGCAAAGCCTCCAATCAAGCTCCTATCCAAATTTTCCTTGATAGAACGAACCTTGAGGTTCATCTTCTTCTCAATCACAGGAATAAGCCGAGCTTTCTGCTCTTCTGACAATCCCTCCACTGAATGGATAGTTACCTCAAATTCATTGGTTTCCTTCTCGATTTTCTTCAAGATATCGAGTAAGATTGGATAAAAGAAGTCTTCCCGTCCGTTTGTAATTAGGACTTCAATCAGGTTATTAACCAAGACCGAATCACATGTTTGAAAGAGACGAAGAACCTTGCTTTTTTCAGCTTGACTAACGCCAATATGTGATAAAAAGTCAGTAAGATGGGTTTCTTCAAAAATCCCCTTAATCTGACTTAGTTCTCTAAATACATCTCTTTGCTGATTTTTTTCAAGCACTATTTGGACAAATGGAGCAGCATACTTTTCAATGGTTGCATAGCTTCTCTTGTCCATTAGGCGTCTCCTAGCTTGTCGATATAACTGTCAATCAATTGACTTTGAGCTTCCTTGTCTAAGGTTTTGCCAATAATCTTACTAGCTAAATCGATTGACAAATCTGCTACATCGCCCTTGATTGATTTTAAAGCATCTGCTTTTGATTGAGCAATTTCTTGATTTACCTTTTGCTTCAATCGGCTAACTTCTTCTGTCGTGTCAGCTAAAATACTCGCCTTGTTTTTCTCAGCTGTTTCTTTAGCTGTTTCAACAATAGTAGCAGCTTCTTCACGGCTTCCTGCCAGGGCCTCTTCACGCTTTTGCGCTAAATCTTCTGCCTTCTTGCGAGCAGCTTCTGCACTATCAATATCTTCCGAAATTTTTTGTGCTCGTTGGTCTAGTATCCCAACAATATTGCCCCAAGCGAATTTCTTAACGAGAAATACTAAAAGAAGAAAAGAGCCAGCAATCAGGATAAAGTTGCCAATAATTTCACCTATGGTTACGTGCATTCTTGTTTTCCTCTCTTTCTATTCTTCCTCAGGATTAATTTTCTTACCAATGTACATAGATGACAACATGGTAAAGACATAGGCTTGAATACATGAAATAAAGACCGAAAAGGCTGTCCACAACATGTTACCTACAAAAGCGATTGGATACCAGTAGAAAGCTTGATTTGATAGGGTCACTAGTAGACCTGCCAAGACTTCACCAGCGAAAATATTCCCATAGATCCGCAAGGCTAATGAAGCAAAATTAGTGAACTCTTCCAAAATATTCATTGGCGTCATAAAGCCTGGGGTTGCAAAACCCTTCAGGTATTTTTTGAAGCCACAGCGCCGAATTCCCTCCACATGGCTAATCAAAGTAATCATAAAGGACAGAGCCAAGTCATAACCTAGATTAGCTGTTGGAGAAGTCCAGAGGTTATATCCATTCGTGCTTTGCAATTTGGCCATCAGACCAACATTATTTGCAATTGCAATAAATAGAAAGAGGACAAAAAGGAAGAGCGAATACTCTTTTATATAATGTTCGCCAATGTTTTCCTTTGTAAAGTCAGTAACGAAATCAAGTAAGTACTCTAGGAAATTTTGTTTTCGAGAGGGTTTTATCGACATTTTACGACTTGCCCAGTAAATAAAGGCAAAAACCATCAAAACAGTCACGAGAGACATGGCAAGCAGGGTCAAATCAAAGGTTATTGGTCCGAGTTGGACAGTTGGATTCACACTTTCTTCCAACAGTTGACACCTCCTTTTCTATTTCGAAACTTCCTTACTTGATGATAAATGACATTACCAATGTTACAAAGAAAGTTCCTTCTACGAAGGCAATCCCCATGATCAAAAGACTTCTCAATTGACCGATGATTTCTGGCTGACGAGATGCTGCCTTAAACAAGTTACTCATAATCATTCCTTCAGCGATAGATACACCAAAGCAGGCAAAACATAGTCCTAAAAATGTTAAATTCATGATGAATTCTCCTTTTGTGTTTTTGAAATTACTTCCTTAGTTTAGTCCTAAAAAACTGTTTTGTCAAATGTTTTTTCACATTGTAAGCGATTTTAATTTATTACCCTTTTCTTCATTAAATATAGTAAATTAAAACCGCTATGTTTCGCTATTTCTTTCTCTTTTTTTCCTGAAAGATGGCTTTTAAATAGGACAAAAGTGCTAAAACTGTTCTTCTTTGTCAAATCAACAATAATAGATTGACAACCGCTGCTAAATTTCTTTATTTAGGTTAGCGGTAGAAAAAACGAAAGCTCCGTAGACATTTTAAAATATGAAAAGAATACTTCCCCAGCAAATCCCGCAAAGATAGCCGACTAGCACATCCTTTGGATAATGCACTCCACCAATCACGCGCACCGCAGCTAAGCCTGCTGAAAGCAAGAGGCAAAGGAGCCCCGGTAGCCAGAAAAAGTAGAGCAAGCACAT
>NZ_KQ969106.1:161615-162160 GCF_001578795.1 Streptococcus gordonii | reverse complement strand
CTTGATTCAGTCGTTTGCGAATAGCTGATAACAGAGCAAATCCAATAGCTGGTAGGAGTATAAAAGCAAGCAATCCTTTCCACCCTTTATTTAGATAGGTACTAAGCAGGACTAGTCCATAGATTAAAGGAATGAAAAGTGTCATCGCCCGATTAAAATAAGCAACCCCCTTCACCCACTGAGGACGACTACGAAAGGGAGCCGTTAATTGTTGATAGAAAATTGTGTAGTCTTTCAAACCTTATCACCGTTTTTCAAATAAGTTAAGCTCATATGTTCTTTCTAATTTCGGTTTTAGTTTTGGCAGTTTAAAATGAGATCCCAGTTGAATACCAAAAGAGACTAAGCACAAAGTCTCAATCTCTTAATATTCATAATTGCCAAAGAATACTACTTCTCTAAGTTCCAGATTTCCTTGGCATATTGCTCAATAGTATCATCTGAGGTGAACTTGTCAGATGTAGCGATATTGATCAAACTCATGCGTGCCCATTTTTCTTTGTCACGATAGAGAGCATCAATCTTCTCTTGAGCTTCTACATAGG
>NZ_KQ969106.1:139563-161595 GCF_001578795.1 Streptococcus gordonii | reverse complement strand
AGTATTCATCATTGTGGGTGATGAGAGCTTCGTAGATTTCAGAGCCTTCTTCACGAACATTTGGAATCGTTCCGTTGACAAAAGTATCGACTACCCGGCGAATGTCTGGATTGCTCTCATAGACACCGCGTGAGTAATAATCATGGCGGGCATAGTGCTCGTAAACTTGGTCCTTGTCCATTCCGAAGATGACAATGTTGTCATCACCGACCTCGTCCTTAATCTCGATATTGGCCCCGTCCAGAGTAGCTAGGGTAATGGCACCTGTCATCATGAACTTCATATTAGAAGTACCCGAAGCTTCCTTGGAAGCCAGAGAAATCTGCTCAGACACATCCGCTGCTGGAATGATGAGCTCAGCCAGGCTGACCCGGTAGTTTTCTAGGAAAACAACCTTGAGTTTGCCTTGCAGGCTTTCATCCTTGTTGACCAGATTGGCCACTTCATTGATCAGTTTGATAACAGACTTGGCAAAGTGGTAGCCTGGAGCAGCCTTGGCACCGAAAATAAAGACACGCGGCACCATATCCTTGTCAGGATTGTCCTTGAGGTCCCAGTAGAGCTTGATGATATGAAGCAGGTTAAGCAGCTGACGTTTGTAGGCGTGGAGGCGTTTCACCTGCACATCAAAAATAGCTTCTGTAGAAACTTCTACTCCTGTTGATTCCTTGATGAAGTCAGCCAGACGGGCCTTGGCTTCTTGCTTCACTCGATAAAAATCACCCAGCACTTGCTGATCATCCTTGAATTCCAAAAGCTTACGCAACTCATGGATATCACTTCTCCAGCCCTTACCAATTAGCTTATCAATCTCAGCTGATAAAGGCTCATCCGCAATTTGCAACCAGCGGCGCTGGATAATCCCGTTGGTTTTGTTGTTGAACTTCTCTGGGTAAATGCTATAAAAATCACGCAAGGTGTCTTCTTTGAGCAGTTCTGTGTGAAGCTTAGCAACCCCGTTAATCGAATGACCGCCAATGATCGCCAAATGAGCCATGTGGATTTGATTGTCTTTGACGATCCGAGTATTTTCAATGATTTGTGGAGCAATCCCGCGACTAGCCATTTCTGTCACATAGCGGTTATCGATTTCCAAGATAATCTGATAGACCCGAGGCAGGACATTCTTAAAGAGTTCAGCATCCCACTTTTCCAAAGCTTCAGATAAAATAGTGTGGTTGGTATAACTCATGGTCTTAACCGTTGTGTTCCAAGCATCAGCCCATTCAAGACCATATTCATCCATCAAAAGACGCATAAATTCAGCTGGTGCAACAGCTGGATGGGTATCGTTGATATGGACAGAAACCTTCTCATGAATATCTTTTAAAGGCAAACCTTGCTTCAAATAAGAAGTAATAATAGTCTGCAAACCAGCACTGGTCATAAAGTATTCCTGAATCAAACGGAGTTCTTTACCTTCATGACTAGAATCATCTGGATAGAGAATAGCTGTTATATCCTGTACACGGCGACGAGCTTCGATCGTCGGATAGTCCAACTCATATTCTTCTGGAATCTCAACATCCCAAAGTCGCAGGTTATTGACATTATCATTGCCAAAACCAATCTGAGGTACATCATAAGGCACCGCACGCAAGGTTTTAGAATTCTCATAAACCGGTACAATTCTTCCTTCTTCGTTAGCACGGAGATAAACATTACCGAAAATTTTAACGTCTACAATATCATGATCTTTTCGAGTCTCCCAGACATTCCCCAGTCTTCCAAACCAGTCATCTGGAATTTCAACCTGGTATCCATCTACGATCCGCTGTTTGAAGAGACCATAGCGATAGCGAATCCCGTTTCCAAAACCAGGATAGCCCGTTGTAGCAAGAGAATCCATAAAGGCAGCAGCCAAACGACCGAGACCACCATTTCCTAAGGCCATGTCATGCTCAGCATTTTTTACAGCTGTAAAATCCACGCCCATTTCTGCAAAACCATCTTTGACAGTATCAAGGATCCCAAGATTGAGTAGGTTAGTTTCTAACATACGACCCGGTAAAAACTCAATAGAGAAGTAATAAGCTGTTTTTTGGCGGTGTTCTACCAACTTTTTACGGCGTTCCAACCATAGCGGAGTAATATACTTACGGACAGTATTAGCTAGAGCTTGGAAGAGTTCTCTTGGCGTTGCATCAGCTACTTTTATTAGTTGTCTTTCATGTAAAATATCCTTAAAATCTCGGATAAATTGCTCTTTTGTCAGTTCCATAGTGGACGATTATCTCCCTTTCTTGATAGCGGGAAACAGTTTTTTTAATGTAGAAATACTTTTTTTCAATCTAGATGGGAAACACTCGCTTCAGCCACAGGCTAAAAACAAAGCTCCAAAATAGCATGATAATATATAAAAATGTAATTCTCACGGAAATCCTCCCTTGTCCCATGGTCAAGAGAGGATTTGCTTATACTGATTCCAAAGTAAATGTTATAGAAGTGATTGGTACAAATCACTATATGCCAAACTAGCCGTGTCCCAAGAAAAATCTCTTTCCATGGCTTGTTCTTGCATGGATTTCCATACCTCCTTATCATGGGTATAGAGGTTAAGAGCTTCTTTAAAAGTCCAGCTCAACCAATAACCAGAAAAATTATTAAAGCTAAATCCAGTTCCTTGACCTGTATAAACATTATAAGGTTCTACTGTATCGCGCAGACCGCCAACTTCATGTACCAAAGGCAAGGTTCCATAACGCATAGCCATCATTTGTGATAGACCACAAGGTTCGAAGCGACTAGGCATCAGGAAAATATCACTAGCAGCGTAAATCTCTTGGGCTAATCCCACGTCAAAGAGAATGTTAGCCGAAAGCTTGTCTGGATAAGCTTGACCAAACCAGGCAAAGGCTTGTTCAAAAGCTGGATCACCTGTACCCAAAAGGACGATTTGTACATCCTGCTGAAGAAAATTATGCAACTCTTCAACCACTAAGTCAAAACCTTTCTGCCGAGTCAGACGTGATACGATTCCGACAAGTGGAACATCATCTCTAATAGGCAAGCCTACGCGTTCCTGTAAAGCTCGCTTATTTTCTAGTTTACCAGATAAATCAGATTTGTCAAAGTGATGGGCTAGCAATGGATCTGTTTCAGGATTGTAAATCTCTGTATCAATACCATTAACAATACCTACTAGCTTACCGGATTCCATCCGCAGGATTTGATCCAAATTGCAACCAAATTCTGGAGTCCGAATTTCACCAGCATAGCTTGGAGACACAGTCGTCACTCTGTCTGCATAGAGAATACCAGCCTTCATCCAGTTAAGACAGTCATTCCAGCGAAGGGTTCCATCAGCATAGCGCTCATAGCCTACTCCAAATAGTTCCCATAGCATGCTGTCCGGGAATTGACCTTGGAACTCCAAATTATGGATGGTCAGGACGGTTTTGATATTCTGATATGCCTGAATCCAACGATATTTTTCCTTAACCAAGAAAGGAATCATTGCAGTATGGTAATCGTGAACGTGGAGGACATCTGGGATGAAATCAATCCGCTCCATCAACTCAATTGCTGCTAGCTGGAAGTAGGCAAAGCGCTCACCATCATCAAAGTCTCCATAAACATGACCTCGGAAGAAATAATGCTGATTATCAATGAAATAGAAGGACACGCCATTCAAGACCAGGCGCTTAACCCCAACATACTGACGTCGCCAACCAACACTGACCTCAAAGTAGAAGAGATCCTCTACTTGGTCGCCGAATTTAGCATCTGTCATATCATAATAAGGAAGAATAACACCAACTTGGTGACCATGTTTAACAAGTGATTTTGGGAGAGCGCCAATCACGTCTCCCAAACCACCTGTCTTCGAAAATGGTGCTCCTTCTGCTGCTACAAATAAAATCTTCATTGAATCATGTCCTCTGTTACTTTTTGACCTTTTTTAACAACAATTGGATTATCTTCTGTTCCTCGTATTACAACACCTTCTGCAACCTCAACGCCTTTGTCAAGAATGGCATATTCAACTGTTGCATTTTCCCCAATTTCAGCACGAGGAAATAGAATACTATTTTTCACTTGGCTACCAGCTTTGATATTAGTGTTACGTGAGATCACTGAATTAGCAACTTCCCCCTCGACAATACTTCCAGACGCAAATTGGGCGCAAGACACCTTTGAAGAAGGAGCATAATAGGTAGGCTCCTCATTCTTAACCTTGGTATATATTTTTTGATTTGGGCTAAAGAGTGAATAGAATTTTTTGCTTTCTAACATATCAATGTTAGCCTGATAGTATGTTGCTACAGAGTGGATATTGGCTAAATAGCCAGTATATTCATAGGCAAAAGCACCTTCTTCAACCGCTAAATCACGTAGGACATAGCGAAGCTTTTGAGGGTGTTCTTTCTTAGCCTCTTCCTCCAACTTTTCAATTAACCATGGAGTATCCACAACAAAGATATCCGTAGACATATTGAAGAGTTCTGCATCTTCCCGCTCATCAAAGAGCTTATGACCTCTGACGTGGTCTGTTTCATCAATATTTAAAACAGAGTTTACTTCAGAAATATTTTCTTTATGCAGTTTCTTATAAACAACTGTGATCGGTTGCTGCGTTGTATTGTGTAAGTGGAAAACCTGATTGAGATCTATATTAATCAAAATATCACAGTTGAGAGCAACAGTTTGGTTAGAACCAGAACGTTTAAGATAAGTTAAGAGCTGATCATAGTATTCCTCACCAACTGTAGAGCTTTCTACACGAGTGTTGTAGATTCCCAAATAGTAGTGACTGAGGAGAGTAGATAGCCCCCATTCACGACCTGAACGGATATGGTCAAATACTGAGCTAATATTGTCCTGTTGGAAGATACCAAAGACGCTACGAATTCCTGCGTTAGCCAGGCTTGAAAGAGGAAAGTCGATCAAGCGATATTTCCCGCCAAAAGGTAGGCTGGCCACTGGACGATGATCTGTCAAAGTCGACATGTCGTGGAAACCGACTGTATTTCCTAAAATCGCTGAATATTTATCAATCTTCATCTTTTGGTACCCCCACTTTCTCGTTGTATCCGACAACAAATACTTCCTCTGTGCCATCTATTTCTACACCTTCCGCAATGATGGCACCTTCTCCGATAATAGCCCTCTTAATCTTAGCACCCTGACCAATAATAGCCCCGCTCATGACGACAGAGTCCTCAATAACGGCATCCTTTCTAACTTGAGCCCCTGTAGAAAGAATGGAGTGTTTAACAATCCCATCGACAAAGCAACCATCAACAACTAGAGAATCTTCTACTTTGGCATTTTCACTGAGGAAGTTTGGCGGAGAAATCAAGTTACGAGAATAAATCTTCCAGCGACGGTTACGACTATCCAAAGCATTTTCTGGATTGATATATTCCATATTAGCCTCCCAGAGAGACTCAACCGTACCAACATCTTTCCAATAGCCAGCAAACTCATACGCATAAACGCTTTCGCCAGATTCTAAGTAGTTAGGGATAACATTTTTACCGAAGTCGGACATATCTACATTGCTCTTTTCAGCTGCCACCAACATATTGCGTAGGCGTTGCCAATCAAAGATATAAATCCCCATAGAAGCCTTGGTTGACTTAGGATTTTCTGGTTTTTCCTCAAATTCAACAATCCGATTATTAGCATCTGTATTCATGATACCAAAACGGCTGGCTTCTTTGAGAGGCACATCCAGTACAGCTACTGTCAAGCTGGCATTATTGTCCTTGTGAGACTGGAGCATATCATCATAATCCATCTTGTAGATATGGTCCCCAGATAAGATCAAGACATATTCTGGATTGATACTGTCAATGTAATCAATATTTTGGAATATTGCATGGCTAGTTCCTTCAAACCAGCGATTTCCTTCACTAGCAGAATAAGGCTGAAGAATGGACACCCCTGTATTAATGCCATCTAATCCCCAGCTGGACCCATTTCCAATATGGCTATTCAAAGCCAACGGCTGGTATTGAGTAATGACACCGACATTGTGAATGCCGGAATTAGCACAGTTAGACAGGGCAAAATCAATAATACGATAACGTCCACCAAACTGTACTGCAGGTTTTGCAATACTCTGTGTAAGCTTTCCAAGACGAGTTCCTTGCCCGCCGGCAAGAATCAAAGCTAGCATTTCATTCTTCATAGACTACTCCTTGCTAAGGTTCGAGTGCATTAAACATCAAAAATAGGAAATGTGTTGACGGAACGGTACTCCAAGAAAGACTTATACCTTACAGCATCCGAACTTATGGCTCATTTCATTTCGCAAATTGCGCATCATTCTCCGATATTTTAATACAAGTTCAATTACAACAATTGGGATAACCCTATTTTTTATTTTTAGTCGACTTTGATTTAATCCGACGCTTGATCTTCCAGATGCTGGCTCCAAGAGCTGGCAATGTAAAGGTCAAGGTCTGTGGATAATCCTTCCAAAGTCCTTCTTGAGACTGAACTGTTTCGTTATGTTCTTTCCAAACACCTCCCCATTCTTCTAATTCAGTGTTCCAAACTTCTTCATAAATGGCTGCCACTGGAACACCAATGGTAAAGTTTTTCCGCTCTACCGGCGCCATATTGAATACACAAACTAACATATCTCCTTTTTCAGTCTTACGAATAAAGGAGAGGACACTTTGATCAACATTATCTGCGTCAATGATTTCGATACCATCATAACTCAGATCAATTTCCCAAAGCGGACGATTGTCTTTATAGAAAGCATTTAACGCAGAAGTGAAGCCCTGCATCTGCTTGTTCATCCGATCTTCCAGATTAGACCACTCAAGTTGCTCTTCTGACTTCCATTCTAAGAACTGACCAAATTCCGATCCCATAAAGAGTAATTTCTTACCCGGATGGCAGATTTGATAGGTCAGCAAGTTCCGTAGCCCCGCAAATTGATTGTAACGGTCGCCCCACATCTTGTGCATGAGGCTCTTCTTGCCGTGAACAACTTCATCATGCGAGAACGGCAGTAGGAAATTTTCAGAGAAGGCATACATAAAGCTGAAAGTTACCAGATTAAAATCGTACTTACGATAAATTGGGTCTTCCTCGTAGAAACGAAGGATATCATTCATCCAGCCCATATTCCACTTGTAGTCAAATCCTAGACCACCCAGCTCTCTCATACCCGTAATCTTGGTACCTGAGGAACTTTCCTCTGCAATCATCATGACATCCGGATGGGCTAGTTTGATGACCGTATTGAGGCGTTGAAGGAAGTAATAACCTTCATAGTTGCGATTGCCACCATCTTTATTTGGCTGCCAAGGTCCACTGTCATAGTCCAGATAGAGCATATTGCTGACAGCATCAACCCGAATTCCGTCCAAATGATAGAAATCAATCCAAAATTTAATACTGGAAATCAGGAAAGACTGAACCTGATTCTTGTCCAAATCAAAATTGAGAGCACCCCAGCCATAGTTATGGGCCCGGTCGTGATCCTGATACTCGAAAGTTGGTGTCCCATCATAGTAGGCCAATGCATCATCATTAATAGTGAAGTGACCTGGTACCCAGTCTACAATAACCCCGATATTGTTCAAGTGACATTCTTCGACGAAATCTTGAAATTCCTCAGGCGTCCCATAGGTGTGCTCAAAGGCAAAGTAGCCCATGAGCTGATAGCCCCAGCTAAGTCCTAGCGGGTGAGCCATAAGTGGCATAAATTCCACATGCGTATAGTTCATCTCCACCAGATAAGGAATCAAGTCTTCTTTTAACTGGGCAAAGCTATACGGACTGCCATCTTCATTACGTTTCCATGAGCCAGCATGCACTTCATAGATATTGACAGGTCGTGAGAAGAAACCCCAGCGTTTCCGACGGGCTAGCCAGAGACCATCTTTCCATTTCTTTTCAGGAATCGTACGGATAACTGCTCCAGTTCCAGGTCGTTCTTCCAAATATACAGCCAGTGGATCAATTTTCAAAATTTCTTGACCACTGCTACGTTTGACATTGTACTTGTAAATATCCCCTTCCTTGGGTAGATCTGTAAATACCTCCCATACACCTGCTTCATTACGTGCCATAGGAATTTGATTTTCATACCAATTAGTGAAATCCCCAATCAAATGAACACTCTGAGCATTGGGAGCCCAAACACGGAAAGAGTAGCCAACCTTACCATCTACTTCTTCCTGATGTGCTCCTAGATAGTGTTGCAAATGAAAGTTTTCACCGGTTGTAAAGGTTCTTAATGCTTCGTTTTTGTCCATGCAACCACCTCTTTGTAAGCGTTTTCTATGTTTCTATTTTATCTTAATTTCGACATTTTTTCAAGTAAATTTCATAAATATTGGCAAATTTTTCCAAAAACCGAACGATTGACCTCTCTCCATTTTCTTATATACCAATTTCCTATTGATTCATTTTCCTCAATATATAAGTCGCAGTTTTGACGAACGAAATTTAAAGAAAGAACCATTTTGAAAATGGTTCTAAAAAAGAGCGGTTTCCCGCTCTATAAAATTAATTAATCAAAGTCCAGATATTCTTTCTCAAGCTTCAAGACTTCTTCCAACGTTGCACATTCTGTCAATGCACGTTGAGCCAATTCTTCCATCTTCTTAGTATCTAGCTTCTTCATGAGGCTACGAGTCCGAAGAACAGATGTCGCACTCATAGAGAACTCATCCAAGCCCATACCAACAAGCAATGGTACAGCTGTTTGATCACCAGCCATTTCTCCACACATACCTGCCCACTTACCTTCAGCATGAGCTGCCTTAATAACATTATTGATCAAGCGAAGGATAGATGGATTATATGGTTGGTAAAGGTAAGAAACTTGTTCATTCATCCGGTCTGCTGCCATAGTATACTGAATCAAGTCATTGGTACCAATAGAGAAGAAGTCAACTTCCTTAGCAAATTGATCCGCCAGCATAGCTGCAGCTGGAATTTCAATCATGATACCTACTTGAATGTTGTCCGCTACAGCAACACCTTCAGCTTGCAACTTCGCCTTTTCTTCTTCGTAAACCGCTTTAGCTTTACGGAATTCTGTCAGAAGAGCTACCATTGGGAACATGATGCGCAATTGTCCGTGTACAGAAGCACGCAAGAGAGCGCGAATTTGTGTACGGAACATTGCATTACCAGTTTCAGAAATAGAGATACGCAAAGCACGAAAGCCAAGGAATGGGTTCATTTCATGTGGCATATCGAAGTAAGGGAGTTCCTTATCTCCACCAATATCCATCGTACGAACAACCACTGGTTTTCCGTTCATTCCTTCAAGAACAGCTTTGTATGCTTCATACTGCTCGTCTTCTGTTGGGAAATCTTGAGAATCCATGTAGAGGAACTCAGTACGGTAAAGACCAACAGCTTCTGCACCATTTGCATTTACACCTTCAACGTCCTTTGGCGTACCAATGTTAGCTGCCAACTCAAAGTGTTTGCCATCTGCTGTTACAGTTGGGGCATCCTTAAGCAATTCCCATTCAGCCTTTTGTTTAGCATAAGCTTCACCAGCTGCTTTGAAATCTGAGATTTGCTCTTCAGTTGGGTTGATAATCACTTCACCAGTGATACCATTAGCTGCAATGATGTCCCCGTCTTTTACCAATTCTGTAATATTATTAGTACCAAGAACAGCAGCAATTTCAAGCGTACGAGCCATGATTGCTGAGTGACTAGTCCGTCCACCGATATTTGTTACAAAAGCCTTAACAAAGTTTTTATCAAGCTGTGCTGTATCAGATGGAGTCAAGTCATGTGCAATGACAACCACTTCCTCATTAATAGAAGCTGGGTTTGGCAATTTTTTACCCAAAAGGTTTGCAAGAACACGTTTTGTAACGTCACGGATATCCGCAGCACGTTCCTGCATGTACGGATTGTCTTCCATACCTTCAAAAATTGTGATAAACATATCCGTTACTTCTTTAAGACCCGCTTCAGCGTTCACTTTTTTCGTACGGATTGTTTCTTTAATCTGACCAACCATTTCAGGGTCAGAGAGAACCATTAAGTGAGCATCAAATACTTGGGCTGCTTCTTCACCAAGGCTACCTACTGCCTTCTCGCGGATAACAGAAAGCTCGTTCTGTGAAGCTTCAAGAGCTACATCCAAACGAGCCTCTTCTGCATTCGTATCTTCGACTGAAACAGTCTCAAATGACAAATCCGGTTGGACTAATAGATATGCCTTAGCAACAGCAACACCATCAGATGCCGCAATTCCTTTAAGCATTTCTGTCATATTATGCCAATCCTTCTTTTTCCATTGTTTCTGCAATTGCTGCAAGTGCGTCGTCAGCGTCTGCACCTTCAGCAGAGATAACTACGTCTGCTCCTTGACCAACACCAAGGCTCATTACGCCCATGATTGATTTTAAGTTTACTGATTTACCTTTGTATTCAAGAGTGATATCTGAAGCAAATTTACTTGCAGTTTGAACCAACAAAGTTGCTGGACGAGCGTGAATACCTGTTTCTGCCACAATGTGGAAATCTTTAGAAGCCATAATTAGACTCTCCTTTAAATAATTCTTTTTTAGGATATTTTGATAACCCTTACAATTTCTGATTATATCATTTTTTGAAATCTTTTTCAAGAATCAGTATCAGTTTTTTCAAATTTCAACAGCATTTTTCAATCTAAAATCTTATCTGACACCTTATTTTACAAGATCTATCTAGCTATGTCTCCAGCTAACTTTTTATTTGAGAATCGTTATTACAATTTTCAAAAATATTAGAAAAGAATTTTATTAACTATGTAAAAACCTTGATATATCAATCTTTAAGATGCTTTCTCTCTTTTTCCTTTCCTTGCAAAACACCATATCTTGTATTCTACACTGTTTTATAATAAAATATAACACAATATTTAGTCTAATCCGTTGACAAGATTTTTTCTTTGAGATATACTAAGAAAGAATTAAATTTTAATAAACAGGAGTTCCTTTTATGGTAACGATTTACTCAAAAAATAATTGTGTTCAATGCAAAATGACCAAACGATTCTTGGATACAAATCATGTGGAATATAGAGAAATTAATCTTGACGAACAACCAGAATACATCGAGCACGTCAAAAACCTAGGCTTCAATGCTGCTCCGGTTATCCAAACAGCAACTGATGCATTCTCTGGTTTCCAACCAAATAAATTAAAACAACTATCATAAGAATAGCAAGACAAAAAGAAGGAGGAGCTTCTATAGTATATAGGAGCACTTTCTTTTGCAGAAAAAATATAAAGGAAACGATTATGGGTTTAAAACACTTAGAAGACGTTACTTACTTCCGTCTTAATAATGAAATTAACCGTCCTGTCAACGGTCAAATCATGCTTCATAAAGACCAAGAAGCTTTAGAAGCTTTCTTTAAAGAAAACGTTGAGCCGAATACTAAACAATTTTCTTCAATTACAGAAAAAATTAAATATTTAATAGAAGAAAACTATCTAGAAAAAGAATTTATCCAGCTTTATTCTCCTGAGTACATCGAAGAGCTGGCTACTTTTATCCATGCGCAAGATTTTAAGTTTAAATCTTTCATGGCGGCTTACAAATTCTACAACCAGTATGCACTAAAGACCAATGATGGTGAATACTATCTAGAAGGCATGGAAGAGCGTGTTCTCTTTAACGCCCTATACTTTGCCAATGGAGACGAAGCCATTGCTAAGGATATTGCCAATGAAATCATCCACCAACGCTATCAACCAGCTACACCAAGCTTCCTTAATGCTGGTCGAGCTCGCCGCGGTGAATTGGTATCTTGCTTCCTCATCCAAGTAACAGATGATATGAACTCAATCGGTCGCTCTATCAACTCTGCCCTTCAACTATCTCGTATCGGAGGTGGAGTCGGTATTTCCCTCAGCAATCTACGGGAAGCTGGAGCACCTATCAAAGGTTATGAAGGAGCTGCGTCTGGCGTTGTGCCTGTTATGAAACTCTTTGAAGACAGCTTCTCCTACTCTAACCAGCTGGGACAACGTCAGGGAGCTGGAGTTGTTTACCTCAACGTCTTCCACCCAGATATCATCGCTTTCCTTTCAACTAAGAAAGAAAATGCTGACGAAAAAGTTCGGGTTAAAACCCTCTCACTCGGTGTTGTCATTCCAGATAAATTCTACGAATTAGCACGTAAGAATGAAGAAATGTACCTCTTCAGCCCATATTCTGTTGAACGCGAGTACGGAGTGCCATTTGCCTACCTTGACATCACTGAAAAATATGATGAGTTGGTCGCTAATCCAAATATCACTAAAACCAAGATCAAGGCTCGTGATTTGGAAACAGAAATTTCTAAACTCCAACAAGAATCTGGCTATCCTTATGTCGTAAACATTGATACAGCTAATCGTTCAAATCCAATTGACGGTAAAATCATCATGAGTAACCTTTGCTCTGAAATCCTGCAAGTGCAAGAACCTAGCCTTTTGAATGACGCCCAAGAGTATCTTCACCTGGGAACAGATGTATCATGTAACTTAGGCTCTACCAATGTTGTCAACATGATGACTTCGCCCGACTTCGGAAAATCCATCCGAACTATGACACGCGCTTTGACCTTTGTCACAGACAGCTCACATATTACGGCTGTTCCTTCAATTGACCACGGCAACAGTTTAGCCCATACCTTTGGTCTGGGCGCTATGGGGCTACACAGCTATTTGGCTCAGCAGTTGATTGATTACGGATCAGCGGAAGCTGTAGAGTTCACCAGCATCTACTTCATGCTCATGAACTACTGGACTTTGGTTGAGTCTAACAATATCGCTCGCGAGCGTGGCGTGACTTTCCACAACTTTGAAAAATCTGACTATGCCAACGGAATTTACTTTGACAAATATCTGACAGGTGAATTTGTACCTAAGTCTGACCGTGTCAAAGAACTCTTCGCAGGAATCTTTATCCCGTCTGCAGAGGATTGGGCAGAGTTGAGCGACAAGGTCAAGGCTGATGGTCTCTACCACCAAAACCGCCTAGCTGTTGCACCAAATGGCTCTATCAGCTACATCAATGACGTTTCTGCTTCAATTCATCCAATTACTCAACGGATCGAAGAACGTCAGGAAAAGAAAATCGGTAAGATCTACTATCCTGCTGCTGGTCTGTCAACTGAGACTATCCCTTACTACACCAGTGCCTATGACATGGACATGCGCAAGGTTATCGATGTCTATGCAGCCGCAACTGAGCACGTAGACCAAGGTCTTTCTCTGACTCTCTTTATGCGTAGCGATATTCCTAAAGGCCTCTACGAGTGGAAAAAAGAAAGCAAGCAAACTACCCGCGACCTTTCTATCCTGCGTAACTACGCCTTCAACAAGGGTATCAAGTCCATCTACTACGTCCGTACCTTCACTGACGATGGTGGCGAAGTCGGTGCCAACCAATGTGAAAGCTGTGTGATCTAGTTCTTCTAGGAATCAGTCATCTCGTTTTTACTTACAGACTTGATTACTATCATCAGCTAACAACTCAAAAGTCGGTTCGCCGACTTTTTGTTCGATCCCCTTATAAAATTGTGATAAAATAATAATGATTCTTTATCACATCACAACACATAGAAAGAGATTTCAAATGGAAACTTACTACAAAGCCATTAACTGGAACGCTATTGAAGATGTTATCGATAAGTCCACCTGGGAAAAACTGACCGAGCAATTCTGGCTGGATACACGGATTCCCCTATCCAATGACTTGGATGACTGGAGAAAGCTATCCCACAAGGAAAAGGACTTGGTAGGCAAGGTCTTCGGTGGCCTGACCCTGCTGGATACACTCCAGTCTGAGTCTGGTGTGGATGCCCTACGTAAAGATGTCCGCACAGCTCACGAAGAAGCTGTTTTCAACAACATCCAATTTATGGAATCCGTTCACGCCAAGTCCTACTCTTCTATCTTTTCTACGCTCAACACCAAGTCAGAAATCGATGAAATCTTTGCTTGGACTAACACAAACCCATACCTGCAAAAGAAAGCTGAAATCATCAATGAGATATACTTAAATGGTACAGCTCTGGAAAAGAAAGTAGCCAGCGTTTTCTTAGAAACCTTCCTCTTCTACTCTGGTTTCTTCACTCCACTTTACTATCTGGGTAATAATAAACTGGCTAACGTCGCTGAAATTATCAAGCTAATCATCCGTGACGAATCTGTCCACGGAACCTACATCGGCTACAAGTTCCAGCTAGGTTTTAACGAACTACCAGAAGACGAGCAAGAAAAACTCAAAGAATGGATGTACGATCTGCTCTACACCCTCTATGAAAATGAAGAAGGTTATACAGAAAGTCTCTATGACGGTGTTGGCTGGACAGAGGAAGTCAAGACCTTCCTACGCTACAACGCCAATAAGGCCTTGATGAACCTAGGCCAAGATCCTCTCTTCCCTGATACCGCTGATGATGTAAACCCAATTGTTATGAACGGTATCTCCACTGGTACTTCCAACCATGACTTCTTCTCCCAAGTTGGTAATGGCTACCTACTTGGTGAAGTGGAAGCTATGCAAGATGAAGATTACGATTATGGCTTATAAAAACAAATCCCATTCCAAAATTTGGAATGGGATTTTTATCTACTGTTTTGAATAACAAATCTTGAAAAGGTCATTCAATACTATCTGTTCTCACTTTTTAACGAAGCAAAATGAGAAGAAGAAAGGCAAGCAAATTATTAGCCATATGCAAAGCAATCGCATACCGTATATCTTTTCTACATAAATATCCTAAGGCAAAGATAACTCCCATAATAAAATATGTTAGAAATTGGCCTGGGGTTGCTGGCCTATGAAGTAGAGAAAATAAAGTAGAGGAGACAAGAATATAGAGTAACTTTCGTAAGGAGGTCACTTGGCTTGAGAAAAAAACTTAGCCATAAATCCTCGAGTCAGCAATTCTTCAACAATCGGAGCAAGTAAAACTACAAAAATAAAAGCAAATGCAGGCTGATAGGCAATCAGCATTTCTACATTATTTTGATTTTCCGACGGATTCGTGGGCATTAATTCTTGGAAAATTATAAAAGCAATCAAAAGAATGACCGGTAGCCAAACAGAAGAGATTATCCTTGTTTTTTTCACCTCTAATTTCAAATCATGCTGATACCATTTCCACAAAGGAATAATATATAAAGCCGATAAGAATAAAAGTATCGGGAGGGCAATATATTGAGAAGTTCCCATCATCAGAGATTCTAGGACACTAGAAATGATGCTTGAAAAAATAACAAAATAAGACAATATAACTAATGAATAAAGTCCTAAATGGGCAAGGAATGTTTTGATGTTCTTTGTATTCTTCATATTTCTAATCCTTTCGATAAATATTTAGACCAACTTCTGTATCTTCAACAAGAATTTCTTCCTTCTGACTAATAAGAATATAAGACAAATAAAAATCACCGATACAAGAAGCTGCATGAATGCTAGCCAGAGCAATGTAAGAAGGGCTGGATAGCCATTCAAGTTCACAACAGACTGTTAAAAATAGACTGATCAAAACAAAGGGTGACAGAGCAATGATCAGCATCTTTCCTCTGCTATAGAAACTCCCAGGGCTGGTCGCGTAGGCCATACCGTTTTTAAAACCAAATTTGACCTTCGTTTTTTCATTACCAAAGATCTTGAAGAAAAAGCCATGGATTAACTCATGCACAACAAGCAAGATGAACAAGTATAAAAAGTCTGTAAAGACGAACAGCCCCTCGTCTTCTTCTAGCAATTCAAGTGCTACCCAAGCAAAGAAAAAGAGAAAAGGGAGAATTAATAAAAGAGCTCCTATATTAAGCCAAAGGTTCGTTTTCTTATCCGTTAAAAAATCAATCTTTCGCAGTAATTTCATAGTCAATCCTCTCTTCTTTTATTTAAAGTACTTTTTAACCATAGGATAGAACATGACATTGATATAAATGAAAATAATGGTCAGTACGATATAAGCTGAAACAACATTTATCGGAGTCAGCAAGCCCACCAACCACATCAGAACATAAAGGCTAGGAATGACCCGCTGATTTAGGTTAAAGAGAATCAAAAAGCTCTGTTCATAGTTAGCTTGTAGTTCTCCCTCGTCAAAGGAAAAAGCAAATTTCTTCATTTCTTCAACAGTAGGTGCTATCGATAGTTTATATTTTCGGATTTTCTGTGTCGTCTTGAGCAATACTATTTGGGCAATTACAAGGGCTAGAAGAATAACTCCATCATATAGATTAATCCAAAACACCGCACCAGCTTCTAATAATGGAAAAACATAGTTTACACCAACAAATAAGGTAAATAAAGTCAAAGCGGAGGTGACATTAAATAAGATCGTCACAGATTCTAACGTTTTAAAGGTTTGACGATAAAGTTCATACTCCTTATCCTCATCCTCTTCTTTCTCCATAGACAGATGATACTTATTTGCTTGGTAGATTAAATAAAAAGTTAAAGGATACAGAATGGTTAAGCAAACACGTCCGATAGTTTGTAATAATTCCACATTCAAAAAACTTGGCCAAGAGACATGTTCAATGCGAGCAGCAAAGAAGTCGATTGCTCCTCCAATGATTATGGCTAGAATTAAGAAAATTACATTTCTCATTATTCTTTTTTTCGTTGTCATGATTTTCCTTTCCTATCTCTCAATCTAGAGTTTATACTCGACTTACCGCTAGCTTTTCTTTTATGGTTTATTCTTTTATCTAGGATAGCTGCTAGAGCGAGATAAAACACAACAGCCCATTCTAACCTCAGGGGCAATTCTATTTGAAGTAGCCCTGCATCTTTTAAAACATAAGACAAGACATAAACAATAAACAAAGATAAAAGCAAAAGTTGACGATTATTTCTAAGTTCTTTCATTCTTCCTCGATTCTAAAAACGTTCTCGACAGTTTCTCCAAAAATATGAGCAATTTTCAACGCAATGATGATAGAGGGAGTGTACTCGCCTCGTTCCAAGAGACTGATAGTCTGTCTGGATACTTCTGCTCTCCTTGCTAACTCTGTCTGATTGAGGCCATCTCGTGCTCGCAACTCCTTGAGACGATTCTTTAATTTCATGAAATTTCCTCTCACTTCTCCAGTAATTCAACAGACCGAATATCTTCAATGCGCATAAGCTTGGTTTTTGTCTGGCCTTTTTTATCAGTTTTACTAAGCTTAACCCAGTCTTCGTCCACATCCACTACAAGCCAATCATTTGTCCCAATCAATTCGCTCGTAATCATCGGTTTCTTTCCAATCATCTCTTTTAAAAATCGTGACATTGTTTTCTCTCCTTTTCTATTTCTTTCTAAAGACTTTATCCGTCCCTGCATCCGTTTTAACTTATTGGAAGAATCAATCCCAAAGATAAAAACCATAAAAGTCATCGGAAACAAGAACCATAAGAATACATTCATAAGCGTCCCTCCATTTCCTGTTTAAAAGCATTGTAACAGATTTTTTTCTTTTTGACAAGTATCTTTGTCATAAAAATAACAATCATTGTCAAAAATGCCATTATCATAGACAAAAAAAGAATCCAGCTCAAACTGAATCCTTTTCCTTTATTCATCAACTTCTGAAAACACTTCTTTTAAAATAGCTGTCCCCTGCTGGATTTCCTCTCTGCTGATAGTCAAAGGCGGCAGGAGACGGATAACATTCTCACCGGCTGTCAGGATAATCAAGCCCTTCTAACGAGCTGCTTCAACAATCTTTGACAGACTGGCACTTGTTTCAATCCCAATCATCATGCCCGGGCCCTTGGCCACTCCAGCCATCGTCACTAGGTCTGAGCCAAACTCTTCTGTGACTACACAGGTCTTGGTGCAAGTATCTGTCGTCAAGATAGCCTCAGCAAAATCTTCTGCCTTACCACTCACTAGAATCTGTGACAGACCATTTTTCAGAGTATCCATTGGAAGCTGCTCGCCGATGACTCCTGTAGAAGCCAGACCTACCAAGTCGGGCTCAATCTTCAGCTTTTGGGCAGCCAATCGCTGCATCTCATAGGCTGCATCCAGTCCCTGCTGACCTGTACAAGAATTGGCAACACCAGAATTAACCACTATTACCTGCAATTTCTGGCTCTTTTGAATTGATGCTTTGGTCACTAGAAGCGGAGCAGCGATAACCTTATTAGTCGTATAAACTCCTGCCACACTAGCCGGTACTTCTGATACAATCCAACCAAAATCCAACTTCTTTTTCTTAAAGCCAGCGTGCAAACCGTCAGCCGAAAATCCTAACGGACTGGCAATCGTTCCATCAATAATCTTCATATCTAACCCTTTCTCATCTAGACATAGGACGGTTGACTGAGCAAGCCATCTGTTTCAGGAAAACCCAGCATTAGATTCATATTTTGAATCGCCTGACCAGCAGCCCCCTTAATCAGATTATCTAGCACGGCCACTACAGTTAAAATATTTGTCACAGGATTATAGTCAAAACCAATATCTGTATAATTAGTACCAACAACCTGATGCAAATTTGGCAGAGAAGCTTGGATACGGACAAAAGGTTTGTCCTGATAGCATTCTTGGTAAATAGCTGCCAGTTCTTCCCGAGTCAAAGATTCTTTCAACTTGCTGTAAACCGTCGCTACAATGCCACGATTGACAGGAATGAGGGATGTTGAAAACTGAATCTGCTGCAATCCCTCATCAAAACGCTGTAACTGCTGTACAATCTCAGGTATATGCTGATGCTGATTCAGCTTGTAAGTCACATAGTTGTCGTGCACATGGACAAAATGGCTGGATGCAGCTGGATTTTACCCCGCCCCTGTCAAACCGCTCTTGGCATCGACAATAATGGAGTCCAGCTCAATAGCCTGAGCCTGCAACAAGGGGATCAAGGCCAACTCTGTAGCCGTTGCATAGCAACCAGGATTGGCAATAAATCGCTTCCCTCTGACATCTGTAAACTCAGACAGCCCATAAATAAACTCTTTTTGGACATAGTCTTCAGCTGGCTCTTTCTGATACCATTTTTTATAAATATTCCCTGATAAACGATGATCTCCTGATAGATCAATGACTGGAAATCCTGCTTCAACAAAGTCTTTTGACAAATCTTTATCCACTCCACTTGACGTTGCAAAGAAAACAAGATCTGCTCGTCGCATTATTTCCTGACTGTCAAAAGCTTCTATTTTCAAGCTGCAAATCCCCTTCAAATGAAGATAAAGCTCTGAAACAGGAGCCTCCATATCTCGGCTGGCATGAAGGGAAACGACCTCCACCTGTGGATGTTGCAGTAAAATACGGAGGAGTTCCATTCCTGAGTAACCAGTAATTCCTACAATCGAAATTCGCATATTTTTAAACACTTCCGTATAAATATGCGTTTAATTTTACGTATATTTCTCTACTTTGTCAAGTATTTTTTGTATTTTTATGCAATATTTTTTGAAGATAGCATTAATGATTTGAAAGAACATACTTGATTGCTTGCCTAAAAGTGGCTTATTTACTTCTCATACAGAGAAGTGATGAAGCTGAGAGCACGGAAAAAGACCTACCCAAATGGATAGATCTTCATTGTCTTATAATTTACCTGCTACTGCATCCAAGAGTTCTTGGATTTTCGCTTGGTTGCTTCCTCCTGCCATGGCCATGTCTGGTTTACCACCACCACGTCCATCGACGATTGGAGCCAATTCTTTAACCAAGTTACCCGCGTGAATGTCTTTGGCCTTACTTGCTACAAGGACATTAACTTTGTCACCGATAGCTGCAACTAGGACAAGCACGTCAGAGTAGTCTTTTTGTTTCCAGTTATCTGCAAAGGTACGAAGGGCACCGGCGTCTGATACAGAAACTTGGCTTGCAATATACCGGTGGCCCTTGACTTCCTTCACATCTTTAAAGACATCGCCTGCTGCTGCTGCTGCAGCTTTTTCTTTCAATTCTGCATTTTCTTTTTGCAATTGACGGAGTTGCTCCTGAAGTCCTTCGACTTTGTGAGGTACTTCCTTGAGTTGAGGTGATTTCAAGGTTGCTGCTACTGCTTTCAGAGCATCTTCTTGTTCGCGATAGGCTTCAAAGGCTTCCTTACCAGTTACCGCTAAGATACGGCGAGTACCTGAACCAATACCTTCTTCTTTGACAATCTTGAAGAGACCAATCTCAGAAGTATTGCCAACGTGTGTACCACCACAAAGCTCAACAGAGTAATCACCGATGGTCACAACGCGAACTTCTTTACCGTATTTCTCACCAAAGAGGGCCATAGCTCCCATTTCTTTAGCAGTGTCAATGTCTGTCTCAACAGTTTCTACAGCAATTGCTTCCCAGATTTTTTCGTTGACTTGCTGTTCAATGGCGCGCAATTCTTCAGGAGTTACTGCTTGGAAGTGCGTGAAGTCAAAACGAAGGAATTCAACTTCATTAAGAGATCCTGCTTGTGTCGCATGATGGCCAAGGATATTGTGAAGAGCCGCATGGAGCAAGTGAGTTGCTGTGTGGTTTTTCATGACACGGTGACGACGATTGGTGTCGATCGCCAATGTATATTCTTGGTTCAAAACAAGTGGTGCAAGAACTTCAACAGTATGGAGTGGTTGTCCATTAGGTGCTTTTTGAACATCTGTCACTTTCGCTACAACATTTCCTGCAGCATCCAAGATTTGACCGTGGTCAGCTACTTGTCCACCCATTTCAGCGTAGAATAGAGTTTCCGCAAAGATAAGAGAGGCAGTTCCTTCAGAAACAGCTTCAACTTCAGCATTGTCCGCTACGATAGCCACCAACTTAGAAGGCAATTGACTAGCATTGTAGTTGAAGACACTCTCTACTGTGATATTTTGAAGGGTTTCATTTTGCATTCCCATTGAGCCACCCTTAACAGCAGACGCACGCGCACGTTCTTGCTGTTCTTTCATGGCTGCTTCAAAACCTTCACGGTCTACAGTCATACCAGCTTCTTCAGCGATTTCTTCTGTCAATTCTACTGGGAATCCGTAAGTATCGTAAAGTTTGAAGACATCTTGTCCAGCGATGACGCTTTGACCTTTAGCTTTCAAGTCAGCTACAATGGTTTCTGCAAAGTGTTGACCTGAGTGAAGGGTACGGGCAAATGACTCTTCTTCGCTCTTGACGATTTTCTCGATAAAGTCACGTTTTTCAAGTACTTCTGGGTAGTAGCTTTCCATGATTTTTCCAACAGTTGGGACGAGTTTGTAAAGGAAAGGATTGTTGATGCCCAATTTTTGACCGTGCATAGAAGCACGACGGAGGAGACGACGAAGGACATAACCACGACCTTCATTTCCAGGAAGAGCGCCATCACCAATAGCAAAGGAAAGCGAACGAATATGGTCTGCGATGACCTTGAAGCTCATGTTGTCGCCGTCTTGGTCATAAACCTTACCAGATAATTTCTCAACTTCACGAATGATCGGCATGAAGAGGTCTGTTTCAAAGTTTGTCTTAGCCCCTTGGATAACCGCCACCAAACGCTCCAAACCAGCGCCCGTATCAATGTTCTTGTGTGGCAATTCCTTATACTCGCTACGAGGAACAGCAGGGTCTGCGTTAAATTGTGACAAAACGATGTTCCAGATTTCGATGTAACGGTCGTTTTCGATATCTTCTGCAAGAAGACGAAGGCCGATATTTTCTGGGTCAAATGCTTCTCCGCGGTCAAAGAAAATCTCAGTATCAGGTCCAGAGGGTCCCGCACCGATTTCCCAGAAGTTGTCTTCGATTGGGATCAAGTGACTTGGATCCACTCCCACTTCAATCCAACGGTTGTAAGAATCTTTATCGTCTGGATAGTAAGTCATGTAGAGTTTTTCAGCTGGGAAGTCAAACCACTCAGGGCTTGTCAAGAGTTCATAAGCCCAAGTAATAGCTTCATCACGAAAGTAATCCCCCGATAGAGAAGTTCCCCAACATCTCAAACATAGTGTGGTGACGCGCCGTTTTCCCGACATTTTCGATGTCGTTGGTACGGATAGCTTTTTGCGCATTGGTGATACGTGGATTTTCAGGTTTGATAGTCCCGTCAAAGTATTTCTTAAGGGTTGCTACACCAGAGTTAATCCACAAAAGAGTTGGGTCATTTACAGGAACCAAGCTGACTGATGGTT
>NZ_KQ969106.1:133996-139543 GCF_001578795.1 Streptococcus gordonii | reverse complement strand
CATTTACAGGAACCAAGCTGACTGATGGTTCTACAGAGTGGCCTTTGCTTGCCCAAAAGTCTAACCACATTTGACGAATTTGAGCACTTGACATTTGTTTCATTTATTTTTCTCCTTAAATCTTTTCAATATTTTTCCTATGATGATGAACTTTCTAGCATCTCGACGTAGTCAATAGCCACACAGAGGGAAATGACTAGATCTGCATAAGAGTCCTCAAGGACAGTTACAGTGTAAGTCGAGGTTAAATGGAAAATCTCTTTCTTAATCTCAGCGACAAGTTGATCTCGGTCATCCAACAATTTGAAATTCAAATCCCAGAAGTTACCTTCAATTCGAAGCCCTAGTCTATCAAACTCATACTTATCTCGCCAAAAGGTCAACTTCTTCCGAATGAATAAATTCGAACCGTCACGTAGCTGAATCTTAAAGCGAGGAAGCAAGGTAAAAATTTCTTTACTGATTTCACTGACTTTCTCACCATGGGCGTCATAGATGGTAAAGGTCTTAGGAATTTTGAAAAAAGATCCCTCCACCTGATAGTTTACTACTCCTCTATCATCCTTGATATCGAAGCGTTCGCCTCCAAAACGAAACTTTTGTTTCACAAGAAATGTCTTCATAAACACCTCCAAAAATTAAAAGACAAATCCATATCACGAAGGGCGAAAAACCGCGGTACCACCTTCATTCAATGAACTTGTCATTCTCATTTCGTATTCAATTTTGCAGGATGAGTAGCATGATTTTTCGTCTCAGATGGCTTGCAGCACCGCCAATTCTCTGAACTAAGAACTTGAAAAATCAATTCTCACCATTTCATTATACTTGCTTATGCTTTCTTCGTCAACTTATTTTGATGAAGAAGATGAAGTATTTGTTTGGGTGTATTGAGAAAAGAGATTTTGGAAAGCAGCATCTTTAACTTTGATGTTTGCATCTTTCAATTCTTTTGCTACAACACTTTGGATGAAGCTTGTATTGTTTTGCTTAGAAGTTAAGATAACTTGCTTCAATTTGTCTTTATAATCTTCCCACTTAGAAGACTTCTCAGTCTTGCTGACCAACTTAACGATATAATAACTAGCTTGTCCTTGATCGCTACGAACAGTTACAAGATCTGAAACTGCATTAGCTTCTAATCCAAAAGCTGCTTTTTTCACAGCATCTGGTACATTAGTAGCTGCAGAGTCAAACTTGATTTCGCCACCTTTATCTTTGGTATCGCCATCAGTTGAATTGTCTTTAGCCAACTGTGCGAAATCAGCTCCTTCAGCTTTAGCAGCTACTAACACTTCCTTAGCCTTATCTTCACTGTCCACCTTGATAATTTGCGCAGTTACTTCTGGTGTATAAGCTTCATAGGCAGCTTTATAATTTTCATCAGTAAGCTCTTTTTCAGCAGCTTTCTTAACAGCGTACTCTACAAGCTTATTGGTTCTAATTTGTTCACGATAAGCATCTTCTGTCAAACCTGCTTGAGCCAAGACACGAGCAAAATTATCTCCATAAGCTTTTGAGCTCTTTTCATAAGCTTCTTCGACTTCTTTATCAGTCACTTTCTTGCCGTATTGTTTTTCAAATACTTCTTTAATTGTTAAATTCAACAAAACTTGCTGAGCAGAAGGGTTGCTTTTTACTTTATCATAAAACTCAGATACTGTAATAGTATCGCCCTTCATAGTAATAATGTCCTTGTCAGAACCTGATGTTTTTCCACAAGCTGCTAAAACAGCTACTGACAAAAGGGTTACTGCCCCAGCGACAATTTTTTTCTTCATTTTAATGAAAACTCCTTTGTAAAATTGTTAGACTTGAAACAATTCATTCCATTGTCTCTATTCTTGATTGAGTTGCTGCGTTCTTTATTCTTTAAAAATGAAGTGCACAGCTTGGTTTACTCACTTTTCCTATTGTACCACAAATTAAATTTGATGGCTTAAATTTTTCTAAAAATTAGATAAAATCCTATAAATCTACAGCTTATTTTGATTTTCTAAGCATCAGAAGACCATCTCCTAACGGTAATAGGCTAGCAGTCAGATCAGAGCTGTCCAAAGTTGCATCAAAAAGACTATGTAATCCACGGTAAATAGCCCGTTGGCCGCGTTTAATTTCCTCAAAAGGCTTGACAATATCTCCGCCTTGGAAGACGTCATCAATAAGGACCAGGCCACCAGGATTGAGGCGTTTGAGGACCTGAGGCAGAAAGACCACATACTTGGACTTGGCAGAGTCCATAAAAACAAGGTCGTAAGAATCCTCTAACTTCTCAAGTAAATCCACTGCATCACCTTCCAGCAGTGTAATCTGCTGGCGGCTATCATACTTAGCAAAATTAGCCTTGGCTAGCTCAATCATCTCTGGATTGCGATCAATAGTCGTAATCTGAGCCTGAGGCGCATGCTCCGCCATCAAAAGAGCCGAAAAACCAATAGCCGTACCAATTTCTAAAATCTTCTCAGGCTGCAGACTTTCGAGAAGCAGGCGAAAGTAAGCCACTGTCTCATGGGGAATCACTGGTACATTTTCGGCTTTAGCAAAATCCTCCAGCTCCTTTAGTCCACCAGTGACCGGCTGGAGACGCCGTCTCATAAAGTCTACAATTTCTTCCTTGACTACTGGCCGGCGCATATTGGGATTAGAGTTTTGATTATAAGTTTCGACCATCTTATGCTAATCCCAACTTTTCTACCAAAGCTTCAAATTCATTCAAGCGGCGTTCGAAGACTGCAAATGCTGCATTTAGATAGTCTTCTTTTTCCATATCCACACCTGCTTTTTTGATGACATTGAGCGGATAGTCAGAGTTCCCAGCTTTGAGATAGTCCAGATATTTGTCCTTGTCTTCTTGGCTACCATGGACAATCTTTTCGGCCAAGGCTGAAGCAGCTGCAAATCCTGTAGAGTATTGGAAAACATAATAATTATAGTAGAAGTGAGGAATGCGTGCCCATTCGTACTGAATCTGTGGATTGTCCTCTTTTTTCAAGCCGTAGTATTTCTCGTTTAAGTCTGCATATAGCTCATTGAGAAACTCGCTAGTCAACACTTGCCCTTCTTGGTCAGCCTTGTGGATAGCATGCTCAAATTCAGCAAACTGAGTTTGACGGAAGACCGTACCTCTAAAGCCATCCAAAAAGTGATTAAGAATCGCAAATCGGGTTGCTTCGTCTTCCACTTCTTCCAAGAGCTTCTCTGTCAGGATATTTTCATTGGTCGTTGAAGCAATCTCAGCTAGGAAGATAGAGTAGTCTCCGTAAACATAAGGCTGGGTCTCACGAGTATAGCTGGAGTGCATACTGTGACCTGTCTCGTGCACCAAGGTAAAGAGATTATCTAGTGTATCCTGCCAGTTGAGCAACATAAAGGCATTGGTATCATAAGATCCTCCTGAGTATGCCCCTGAGCGCTTACCTTGATTTTCATAAACATCAATCCAACGCTCTGAGAAGGCTGTCTTCACTCGACTCAAATAATCCTCACCCAAAATTGCCAAGACTTCCTCAGACTTAGCCAAGGCTTCTTCATAAGTGAACTTGTAATCTGTTTCTGATAAAGGCGTGTACAAATCGTACATCTTCAAATCAGAAATACCCAAAATCTTTGCTCGCAAGGCAATATAACGTTGTAACAGAGGAAGGTGTTTGTCTACAGCAGAAACCAAGCTATCATAGACACTTTCCGGGATAAAGTTAGCCGATAAAGCAGCCTCACGGGCAGATGAGAACTTGCGGACTTTAGCGTTGTAATTTTGAACCTTAACATTTGTCTGCAAGGTCTTAGCATAAGTATGCTGATACTGCTCATAAACACTATAAAGAGCTTCATAAGCTTCCTTACGAACTTCTCGATTTTTAGACTCTACTAGAGAAATATAGTTCCCATGTGTCAACTGGACTTCTTCGCCCTTTTCATTGTGAACTACTGGAAAGACGATATCCGCATTGTCCAAAATAGCAAACGTTTCACTGGCAGCACCAAAGATTTCTCCAGCACCAGCCAACAACTCCTCTTCACGCTGGGTCAGGATGTGTTCCTTCTTCTGCAAAAGCTTATCAAAATAATGTTGATAGGTTTGTAGTTCAGGTTTTTCAGCCAAAAAAGCTTGGTATTGATCTTCTGTAATTTCCATAAATTCTGGTTCATAGAAAGCAAAAGTTTGGCCAAACTCACTGTAAATAGTCATTCCTTTAGCTTGGTATTCCTGATATTTTGCCACACGAGTATCCTGGTCATTCTTCATGTGAGCATAAGAATATAATTTCTCAATACGGCGCATCAAGTCTAATTGAATTTCCGTTGTTGTCAAAAGACTTTCTGCCGAATCCAGCAGATGTCCTGCTAGATTGCTTGCATTTTTTAATTCTTCAGAAACCTGTGCAAG
Organism: Streptococcus gordonii; assembly: GCF_001578795.1. Taxonomy (GTDB): domain Bacteria; phylum Bacillota; class Bacilli; order Lactobacillales; family Streptococcaceae; genus Streptococcus; species Streptococcus gordonii_A. The sequence goes on along the minus strand of NZ_KQ969106.1, from coordinate 135,156 downwards.
TTCAATCTCAAAGGCTTCATCTGTAGGGAAAATCGTACTTAAATCCCATGTATATTTTTCTTCAATTTCATTTCTTTGTTTAGCCATAAAAAATCCTCCATTCCTTTTATTTTATCACAAATTCCTTGTTTATATAAAACTCAAGTTTGAAAATGACTTGTTATCTCAAAAGGCAACCACCATAAAAGAATCTTTGAAGCTAATTTCTGACAAAAAAATAGACAACTGGGCTACACCAACTTTCAGCAAGACTGATCTAAACTTGCGTAAAAGGCTGGTGGATAGACGATCTGGTACCTTTTATCTGGAGAATGTTGATAATAGCGCTGAAAGTTTTCATAATAAGCAGATAGGTCTTGGGAAATCTGACACAAGGGCTGGTCTGAACGAACCGGGCACACTTGAGGATAGAATTCTTCTCTAGACATGGTTAAAAGATTTTTTCCTTTTTGATAATAGCTGGCCTGTATTTTCATCCACTTGGGATTTCGATAATAGAGTTGCTGTCGGATATAGTGACAAATATCAGGATCTGACTTCACTAAGAAACTTCTCATTTCCTGCTTGCTAAAAGGCAATCGTAAGATATCTAATAATTCTCCTTTTTCAAAAGGAAATTCTTTTTCTTTATACTGGAGTCGCCCATGGAGGTCTTCATGAATCAAATACTTTATCCTCAATATCTTTCTTTCCTCGTCCAATTCCCAGATATGAAAACCCATGTTTTGACTGAAATATAGGAATTGCTTCTGTAAGGGTGTCAGAGTTTGCCCGAGCCAGAGTTTCTTTCCTAGGAGCCAGAGGACTTGATAGCCAGCTTGTCGATATCTATGACTCCGCTCCCAAAGTCTATCTTGAGAAAGACTGCTACACTGAACTTCTAAAGCAAGACGCTCATCAACTAAGACATCCGCTACCTGCTGCAGGTCTGGCAAAAACACTTCTACATCTACCCCAGTCGTTTGATTGGCCCAACGAAAAAGGGTGGCCTTAAGGTTTAGATGCTCTCTGCTTTCATTTTCGACACTATAATGACAGTCTGATAAACGAATATGTGCAAAATGAGGCTGCAGGATCTTCCCCTTTTTCAAACGGACAGGCCCTCCGCACCCTGGGCAAAAATAATCTCCTTTTGGAACGGATGACTCCTTTAATAAATG
>NZ_KQ969106.1:130557-133353 GCF_001578795.1 Streptococcus gordonii | reverse complement strand
TGCTCTCCTGCAGTCAGGAGTTTCTTATATTCGTAATCCGCGTAGGCCTTTTCAATCAAAGCATTTCCAAATGGATGACGATAGTACTCACCATCCTGATCAGACCAATCTCCGACCCCCATAATCACACTGATAATACGTTGTTCACCACGTTTGACAGTTGCAATATAGTTGAAGGCTCCTCTAGGACTGGAACCTGTTTTTAAGCCATCTACTCCTTCCAGTCCATACTTGGCTCCTGGGACTGAGTAATTGTATGTCTCAAAGGTTTCTTCATAAGGTGTTCCTTTTTTGACAGTAACTACTGGCTTGTTTGTGTATTTGAGAATACCAGGATATTTCTTAACAAAATTATAAGCAAGGATTGCTAAATCGCGAGCTGTTGTCTGGTTGGCCGCATTATTATCATATTGTTGAGGAGTGTAGAAGCCTTTAAAGGATGAAGCAGCAGCTCCACTCGCATTATACCAATGTGTATTAGTCATGCCAAGTTCTTTAGCCTTACTATTCATTTGGTCCAAAAAAGCGTCTGGATCATTATTAGATAAGTAATTCGCAATCATAACCGTCGTTGCATTAGAAGAAGGAACGACTGTCATAGTTATCAACTCAGATATTGTATAATCTACACCCGCTACAATTTTGTTATTGGAAATTTCATAAATTCCAGCAATATTCTGGTCTGTCTGGCTAGCTTTGATGATGGTATCTTCTGAAAGCTTTCCTTGCCCCATAGCCTCAAACAATAGATAAAGTGTCATCAATTTACTCATGCTCGCTGGATCTCGAACTTCATCAATGTTATCCTGCCAAAGGACGTCTCCTGTGTTCCCATCTATAATCAGTGAAGATCTGGGACGGTTGATATCTTTTACGTCTGGATAAGCTTTCCGAGTAATATCCATCAGCTCATCTGCACTAACTGTAGCTGCCCCAAATAATAATGTTACCAAGCAAACAAGTGCTATCCATTTCTTCTTCACCAGAAGCCTCCTAATTTTTCATCGTTACTAATTAGTATATCATATTTCCCAAACAAAATAGAAAATATTTTAGAAAATACATCTGAAAAGTAGATATATTTTTTCAAAAAAATCCCACCTGATAATCAGGCAGGAATTTTTAGTTATCTAATAGGCTAAGTGCTTCTGCATCTGCAATAATCGTAACATCCTCATGACCCTGGAGTACGCTGGCTGGCAGCTCCTCAGTAACAGGTCCTGCTACTGTTCCAGCAATTGCCTGAGCTTTTGCTTTCCCATAAGCAAACAAGACAATTGACTTGGCAGCCATAATATTTGCAATCCCCATGGAAATTGCCTGGGTCGGAACTTGGTCAATTGTTTCAAAGAAACGAGCATTTGCTTCGATTGTTGACGGAGTTAAATCAACCAGGTGGGTTTGACTATCAAAACTTGTTCCTGGCTCATTAAAGCCAATATGACCATTAGTTCCAATCCCTAAAATTTGGAAATCGACTGGATTCTCCGCTAAAATTCTGTTGTATGCTTCCGTCTCCTCTTCAGCATCCTCAGCTCTTCCATTTGGTAAAAAACTCTTTTTAAAAGGTTTATGAGAAAAAAGGTTTTCATTCATAAAGTAATGGTAAGATTGGGAATCATCAGTCTCTAAGCCAACATACTCATCCAGATTTACACTGACTAAATCAGAGAGATCAATATCGCTTTCAATTAATTCCTTATAGAAACTAAGCGGACTACTACCAGTAGCTAAACCAAGTGTTTTAGCGCCTTCTGCTAGCTTGCTTCTTAAGATTTCTACTGCTACTTTCCCGCCTTCATTTTGGTCAGCTACTTGAATAATTTTCATCAGAATCCTCCTGAACTTTTCTCTAATATTATTATATGGTATAGACCAATTTTTGTCAAGATAGAAATTTCCATATTTTAAATTTTGCCAGCAAAGAAAGATAAAATCGTGATATAATATAAGAATGTTACTGTATTTATTACTTTTATTTTTACTGGGTGTTGTCTTTCTCGTACTCAGCCTATTTTTTAGAACCATCAAAACATTAAGAATGATTGCTCTTTGTATTGGGATTTTACTAACTAGCCTTCCAATTTTATGTTGTGCTTACTTTTTATGGATTATATGGACTGTTTAAGGAGAAATAATGAACACTGCCGATTTTGACTTTCACTTACCAGAGGAGCTTATTGCCCAAACTCCTCTTGAAAAACGCGATGCCTCCCGTTTATTGATTGTAGACCGATCAAGCGGAGAATTTTCTGACCAGCATTTTGACTCAATTATTGATCAACTTCAGCCTGGCGACGCCCTTGTCATGAATAACACTCGGGTCCTGCCTGCTCGTCTCTACGGTGAGAAACCTGGGACTGGTGGTCACGTTGAACTCTTACTTTTAAAGAACACTGAGGGAGATCATTGGGAGGTCTTAGCAAAACCAGCTAAACGTCTGAAAGTTGGTGCTCAAGTTTCCTTTGGGGATGGTCGACTGACAGCTACAGTTGTAGAAGAACTAGAACACGGTGGACGGATTGTCCGCTTTGACTATCAAGGGATCTTCTTAGAAGTGCTAGAGAGCTTGGGTGAAATGCCCCTGCCTCCTTATATCCATGAAAAATTAGCAGATCGCGAACGTTATCAAACTGTCTATGCTAAAGAGAATGGCTCTGCTGCTGCCCCAACAGCTGGACTTCATTTCACCAAAGAACTGCTTGCACAAATTGAAGCCAAGGGAGTTAAGTTGGTTTATCTGACCCTTCACGTTGGACTTGGCACCTTCCGACCAGTTTCTGTTGACAATTTAGA
>NZ_KQ969106.1:126464-129260 GCF_001578795.1 Streptococcus gordonii | reverse complement strand
CCAGCCAAACGGAAGATCGTTTCCGCATAGATATCCATTGCACGGTAAAGGTCATCTAGTTTAGCTCGTTCATTACCCTGATGTTCCGTCTGCTCAGCACCAGGGAAAAGAGCACCAAAGGCAACACAGTTTGGCATAGTACGAGCAAAGGTTGCTCCACCCGATGACATAGCTGGACTATCGTCACCAGTTTTTTCTTGATAAATACTCATCAAAGTACTTACCAACTCGCTATCTTTGGGTACATATAAAGGCGCTAGATAATCGAACTCCTCATAAACCAAGCGAAAATCAGATGCCTTGTCGGTTAATGTTCGAACTAATTTTTCTTTGTCTGCTAAAACAGGAATTCGAATATCAATTCGGATTTCTGATTTTTCGGAACCGACTGTCAATCCGGCTATATTAAAAGATAAACTTCCAGATGGTTCATCTGAAACGGGACCAAATAAGTGGGCTCCTGTTGCATCTTCTCCTACCGCTTCAGCAATAAAAGCTAAAGCAGGATGGGGAGCAAGAACTTGGAGTACCTTAGCCAGTCGAACAATTGCATTGACTCCCTCAGCAGCATCTTTAGCATGTTTTGGAACACCAAGGACCGTCACCTGATTAGCCGACACTTCGTAATCAAAGCCTGTCGCTCTTAGACCCGCAATTACTTTCTCTAAGAAAGGGCCTTGGTAACTAGCTTTAGCTGGTACAACATTAAAAGCATCACCAGCTTCAAGTTTGATAAAATCGGACCCGGATCCATGCAACTTGACCTGTAAAAGCCCCTTTTCAGCATAGGTCAATGGGAAGGATGAATCAGGAGCGAAACCTAGAGTCGCCCTTTCTTCCAATCCATTATATCTACCCATGCAACGCCAGAGTGTCTCCTCATCTGTTCCGAAAATGAAACGCACCCGTTTTTTGAAGCGAACTCCACTATCCAGCAATGCTTTAACTGCATACAAAGCTGCCATTGATGGTCCTTTATCATCTTGAACACCGCGTCCAAAAAGATAGCCATCTTTTTCAGTTGCCTCAAACGGTGGTGTTTGCCAATCTGCTTCTTCACCTGATGGAACAACATCCAAATGACAGAGAACGGCCAGGAGTTCTTCTCCCTGACCGATTTCTGCATATCCATAATAACCTTTAGGATCGAGATAGGTTGTAAAGCCTATTCCTCGACATATTTCTAAAGTTTTTTCTAGGACATCCTGAATAGCTTGTCCAAAAGGTGTTCCATTTTCATTTTCATTAAGAACAGATGGGTAGGAAATAAGAGTTTTCAAAGATTCGAGAAATTCTTTTTTACTTGTTCTGTTAGATAATTTTTCATGGAAGCACCTCACATCTCTTAACCAATAGCTGGAATGAAGGTACCCAAGAGAAGCAACAAAATGCTGACAACGATAATGGCTACAATCAATTTACCAATGAATTTCCACCAAGTACCAAGGCTGATACGGCCAAGAGCAAGAGCTCCCATAACGATACCTGAAGTTGGCGCTACCAAGTTAAGAACACCTGAAGCTGATTGGTAAGCAGTGATAATCAAGCTTCCTTTCACATTGACAAACTCTCCTAGAGGTGCCATGATACCCATTGTTGCACTGGCAAGACCAGATGAAGATGGGATTAAGAAGGACATTGGCAAGTAGAAAATGTAAGTTAAGATAATGAATAGTTGTGATGATAGACCTTTAAGTCCTTGTTCACCCCAGTGAAGGATAGTCGCAGTAATCATACCATCATTCATGATAACTTGGATACCACGTGCAATCGCTACGATAAGAGCAACACTAAGCAAGTCTGCAGCACCATTCATGAAGGCTGAGATAATCTTGTCTTCTTTAAGACCATAAACAATACCAATCAAAATTCCCATAAAAGCAAATAGCATTGCGCCTTCTGGGAAGTACCAAGTACCTAAAGCTCCCGTTGAAGAACCAATAATTTTACCAATTACAGGAAGGCCTGTTAACCAAGAGTTAAAGTTTTCAAAAAGATTGATATGAAGGTCTGTCCATGGGATGAAGCTGGCAACCATGATAACAAATGTCGCAATGAAGAGATATAAAACATGCGTTTGTTTCTTACTCAAGACAGATGGTGCATCATCGTTATCCGTTACATTGAAGTGTTTCAAATCTTCTTCTCTTTGACTATACACCAAAGATTTAGTTGGATCCTTTTGAATCTTATCAGCATAACGATAAACAAAGTAAGTGCTCATCGCAACCATTACAAACCAGAAGATGAGACGAAGAGCTAAACCTTCTGCTGTAGGAACACCTGCTGTATCCGAAGCGATAACAGTTGCAAATGGATTTAGAGTGGATGCTAAACATCCAATTTGAGATCCAAGTAAGATAATGGCTACCGCTGTAATGCTATCAAAACCAACCGCCATCATAACAGGAACAAGAAGTGGGTAGAAAGCCATAGTTTCTTCACCCATACCATAAGTTGTACCGCCAAGGGCAAACAGAGGCATAAGGATAACAATCAACATTTTTTCACGGCCTTTGTACTTCTTCACGATAGAAGCAATCCCTACATCTAAGGTTCCAGTTTCATTAACAACACCAAGGAAACCACCTACCATAAGGATAAAGAAGGAAACGTCAATCGCTGCCTTTGTAGGTTCGTGTCCAAGCATCGCACGAATCGGTGCCATGAGAACATCCCAAATCCCTTGAGGGTTAGAAGCAACCTGTTTATATGTTCCTGCAATCAGGTTTCCTTCTTTGTTGACATCATACTGACCAGCCGGAATAATCCAAGTTAGTGCTGCCATAACAGCAA
>NZ_KQ969106.1:119421-126444 GCF_001578795.1 Streptococcus gordonii | reverse complement strand
TTCACTCATTGTTTTCTCCTCCTAAAATCTAACAAAGTGCAAAAACCAAGCTCTCTTCTTGAATAAACATTCAAGAAAATGTTTATTTATCACCAATATTTTATCATATTGACATGGAAAACACCAGTGTTTTTTAGAGCAAATCATTTAAACTAGTCTATAGTTCAAAATTTATTTCAGTCTTTTTGAATAATTGTTCCACTTTCAGACTCAATCAAAGCACCCAGATTTTCTAGTGAAGTAATAACCGCTTTACCTTCTGGACGACCGTTAACGAAGGCAATAGCTGCTTCAACTTTTGGAAGCATACTTCCTGGAGCAAATTGATTTTGTTTGATATACTCTTCCAATTGAGCAACATTCACATGTTCTAATTTTTCTTGATCAGGTTTATTGTAATTTACAAAGACATAGTCTACTCCTGTCAACACGATGAAGAGGTCAGCTTCAACTAACTCAGCCAAACGTTGAGATGCAAAGTCTTTATCGATAACAGCTTCAACTCCTGAAAGATGACCATTGTCTTCCTTAATGACAGGAATACCGCCACCGCCAGCAGCTACCACCACTTGGCCATCATTTAAAAGAGTACGAATGGTGTCAATTTCCTTTATGTCAACCGGTTTTGGTGAAGCAACAACTTTACGCCAACCACGTCCAGCATCTTCTTTGAAAGTTGCACCGCTCTTTTCAGCTTCTGCTTTTGCTTCTTCTTCTGAATAGAAAGGACCGATTGGTTTGCTAAGGTTAACAAAAGCTGGGTCGTTCCTATCTACAACTACTTGTGTCACTACTGAAGCAACGTTTTTGTAAATTCCTTCATCCAAGAGAGCATTTTGCAAAGCATTTTGCAACCAGAAGCCGATGCTTCCTTCTGTCATGGCTACGAGAGAGTCGAGTGGAAAAGCAGGGTTCTTTTCAGAGTCTGCTGCCAAATGTTGCAACAAAAGATTTCCTACTTGAGGACCATTCCCGTGAGTAATGATGAGGTCATCTCCATTTTTAATCAGTTTCACCAAATGCTTAGCAGTTTCAACCAGAGCTTCCTGCTGTGCTTTTGCTGATGGATCAGATGAAAGGATAGCATTTCCTCCCAAGGCTACAACGATTTTACGATTTGCCATATAATTCTCCTTCAACGCAAGGTAAATGCGTTTTAATTTTGATTATAATAATGTCCTCCAGTTTGTTTCTCAATTTAGAAAGACAATATGTTTAACTATTAAAAATGAGGGCGGACTAAAGCTATTAGTCGCAGCCCTCATAGCTGTTGGTATTACAGTTTAATTGTTTCTAAGGCTATACTTTTGGAATGTAAAGATTACCTAAGGTTGCAGCCATAACTGCTTTAATTGTATGCATACGGTTTTCAGCTTGGTCGAAATGACGAGCATATTTACTGCGGAATACTTCATCAGTTACTTCCATTTCTTCTACGCCAAATTTTTCAGCAACATCCTTACCATAAACAGTGTTGGTGTCGTGGAAAGCAGGCAAGCAGTGCAAGAAAATCAAGTCTTCGTTATCAGCTTTCTTAATCAAATCCATGTTTACTTGGTATGGTTTCAAAAGAGCAACTCGTTCTGCAAATTTGTCTTCTTCACCCATTGATACCCAAACGTCAGTGTAAAGTACATCAGCACCTTTCACAGCTTCGTCAGCATCTTCAGTGATTAAGATGTGGGCGCCACTTTCTTTCGCAAATCCTTCTGCCAATTCAACAATTTCTTGTTCTGGGAAGAGTTCTTTTGGAGAGAAGATGTGAACATTAACACCAAGAATTGCACCAGTCACTAGCAAGCTGTTAGCAACGTTGTTACGTCCGTCACCACAGTATACCAATGTCAAGCCTTCTAGACGACCAAAGTTTTCTTGAACTGTCAAGTAGTCAGCTAACATTTGAGTTGGATGCCATTCGTCAGTCAGACCATTCCAAACTGGAACACCTGAGAACTCTGCCAATTCTTCAACCATACGTTGACTGAAACCACGGAATTCAATACCATCAAACATACGTCCCAAAACTTTAGCTGTGTCTTCAGTTGATTCTTTTTTACCAAGTTGAATATCATTAGCACCAAGATATTCTGGGTGTGCGCCAAGGTCGATAGCTGCTGTAGTAAAGGCTGCACGCGTACGAGTAGATGTTTTTTCAAACAAGAGAGCAATATTTTTACCAGCGAGGTAACGGTGCTCAATGTTACGTTTCTTCAAGTCTTTCAAGTGAGCTGAAAGACCAATAAGGTATTCTAACTCTGCACGGGTAAAGTCTTTTTCTGCAAGGAAGCTACGTCCTTGGAATACTGAATTTGTCATTCTTTTAATTCCTCTTTCTATCTATTAGAATTTCTTAAGATATTGAACGTTTAGATTTCTTCACGTTCGAATGGCATTGACATACAACGAGGTCCACCACGACCGCGAACCAACTCACTTCCGCGGATCTTAATCAAACGTAAGCCGTATTCTTCTAATTTCTTATTAGTAACTGTATTGCGGTCATATACAACAACAACACCTGGAGCGATTGTAAGTGTGTTTGAACCATCGTTCCATTGTTCACGTGCTGCAGCAACAATGTTGCCATCTCCACATGGAATCAATGTTACTTTTTCAACACCAAGGTTTTCAGCAAGAAGTTCTGCCAAATCTCCTTTTTCTTCAACAATCTTCAATTGTTCGTTTTCATAAGTTACTGTGAAGACGCGAAGATTGCCTTGGATTTCTGGGTGAATAGTAAATTTATCGTAGTCTACCATTGTGAAGACTGTATCCAAATGCATGAATTTACGGTTGTTAGCAAATTCGAAAGCCAATACTTTCTTGAAGCCAACGTTTTTCTTGAAGATGTTTACCAACAATTTTTCAATTGATGCAGCATCTGTACGTTGTGAGATACCAACCGCCAATACATCTTTAGAAAGAACCAACTCATCTCCACCTTCGATACGAGTATCTTCTTCACGATTGTAAACAAGTTCAACATTTCCACCGTAAACTGGGTGGTATTTAAAGATATATTTACCATACAAAGTTTCGCGGTTACGTGTATCTGCGTACATATGGTTGAGTGACACTGCATTACCGATTGTAGCAAATGGATCCCGTGTGAAGTAAAGATTTGGCATTGGATCGATAGCGAATGGATAATCTGATTCCACCAAGTCAGTCAAGCCTTTTGCTTCTTCAGGAATTTCTGGCAATTCAGCTTTTTGAACACCAGCCATCGTTTTTTCAACCAATTCTTGGTTATCTTGAATTCCTTGAAGCAACTCACGAATTGCCACTTTTGTTTGGCGTCCACGAATATTCGCTTCTTCAAGATATTCTTCGATGAATTGGTTACGAATTTCTGGTGAGGTCAGAGACTCAGCCGCCAGTTTTTCGAGATATAGCACTTCGATACCTTCATTGCGAAGCGCTTGAGCAAAGTTATCGTGTTCTTTTTGCGCATCTTCCAAAAATGGAATATCATCAAAGAGAAGACGTTCGAGATAGTCTGGCATTAAGTTTTCTAACTCTTTACCAGGTCTATGTAACAAAACTTTTTTCAGTTTTCCGATTTCTGAGAAAACGTGAATTGGATGTGTAGACATCTACTTTCCTCCTTATTCTTTGTGGTTTAGGTTTCCCTAAGCCCGTTTACATATATTATTCTATCATTTTTTGAAAACACTTACACAAAAAAACTGACACTCTAAATGCCAAATTTTTATCACTTCTAGGCTTTTTTTAAATATTTTTATGTTTTGAAGCGTTTTCTTTGCATATTTTGTATATTTTATGATTTTTGTAAATATTTATTTTTTTATAAATCTTTGTTTTTGCTAAAAAAGAAAGTCGGTCCAGTAGACTAACTTTCTTTGAAATATTTCATAAAATATTCTCTATCAGTAAAAACCAACTGTTTGTGCTCATAGCTGATACGTCCTTCTTCTCTCAACCTTTTGAGGACCTGATTAACTGTTTCACGGGTTGTTGCTCCTAGCTTAGCCAACTCCTTCATACTAATTGGAAATGGTAAAGCATCCCCTGTTTTGCATAAATCCATACATAGGATCGAAAGAGATTGAACAACCCTGTCTGTTGCACTGACCGCAACAACATTTCGCAAGCGTAATTCCTGGAACTCTAAGATTTTGGATAGTTTTTGCGTGATAAACAACAGCTGATTCACATTTTTCTTAGAGAAATCTTCAAATAATTTCATAGGAATACTAAAATATTCCACCTGTGTCACAGCACTTGCAGTATAATGATAGCGCTCATCAAAGAAGATGCCACCATAAGGAAAAACATTCCCCTTTTTTATATAATCAGTATAAGAAAAAGTATCGGTTGCATCATACTGTTCTATTCGAGCATATCCTTGATAGAGAAGGAAGAGGCGATCACGCCGATCTCCAGAAAAAAGAAAATTTGGCCTTTAGAAACCTTATGAAATTGAATTTCAATGGCTAATTTATCAAAAGACTCTACTGGAAAATTCTCAAATGCAGGATGCTGGCGGATAAACTGATAATGTTCCTTATTAATCATAATAACCCTTTTATATTTGATAATGACAGTATATCATAAATACGCTTACAAATAAAGATATATCTATGTATTCAGCTTACAAACAGAAGATAGCAATTACAAACAATAAAAATCCGATTCCTACAAAAAGATAAGCCAGTTTTCTATTCAGGGGTCGTCTGTTTTCTTGTACTTTTTTAGGCAAATAATTTCCTATAATCAGTAAAACGAAAGCAACTATAATGAGTACTATTTTACGAATATCAACGTTTTCATCTATGTTCCGATAAATTGTAGCTATATATAGTAAAACAAAGATGAAGGGAATGACCCAGCGGATGATCTGTTTAAAAGTACTATTGACTATATCTTTAACCATTGTCGACCAATAAATCACTGCTTCCAGCACCATCATTATAATAGGAAAAATGAAAACCAATAAAAACTTGGGTAAGAAGGCATCAGCTTTTCCAGTTAAGTCAAAATGAATAGCCAGATTTTCCGGCAATCTTTGATAGAAGCAAATAGTATATAAAACAGGTAGTACCATAAGGGCAAAAGCCCAGCTCAATTCTTGTCTGTTACTTTTTTCCATTTCCTTTTCCTCCTCCCAGAGACTGGAACCAGACTAGGATTTCTTCAAAAACAGTGACATCCAGACTGTAGTAAATATAATTCTTCTGCTTTTCTTCGGTCAGCAAACCGGCTTTTTTGAGCTGAGACAGGTGATAGGAGACGGTCGCCGGCGTTAATTCAAAAGCCTGGGCAATCTCCCCAGCCGACTTAGGGCCCTGTTTAAGCATTTCTAAAATATTTCTCCGGACTGGATCCGCTAAGGCTTTAAGTGTTTGATTGATTCCCATGATAAGAACCTTCTTTCAGATAACCCTTCATTATTTTCTTGGTCAGATAAGCTAGACCAACTACTTCAACAAAGAATATTGCTTCAACAACTAGAGGTGAAAGCAACTGAATCTGTCCCAATGCAGGAGCTAGATCAATCAAAGCATGGAGTCCTAGAGCAGCTAGAAAATAAATCAGGGCCTTTTCTTTGACTGACTTCCAAACCCAAAAGCTTAGTAAGACTTGACAGATTACTGCCACGATACGTTCAAAAACCAAAAGATAGATGCTTCCAGCACTCAGAGACTTAATATAGTCAATCGTTGCTTGAGGAATTTTAGTCACTAACTGCGCATTCCCCTGAGTCACTGCTTGAGCTATAATCCAAAAGTTTAAGAGACTCACAATTCCAACAAACAGAGCCTCAATACCGCCATGCCCCAAGCCATAAGCCAGGCCATCGCTAACTGTCATCGGGCGCTTCTTTTGTAACAAATAAAAGACGATCCATCGGGCTGTTTCTTCAAAAATAGCTGCCACAGCAACACCATAAAGGACATATAGCCAAGGATTTTCCGTTTGCAAAGCTATACTCCCATCAGCCTTAGGCTGTAAAACAATCCTGTGCAAGATTTTTTCAAGAACTTGGCTCGATAAATAAAAACCAACTCCTCCTAAAAAAAGACTACTAGAGAAATGTGCTTGCTCTTTTTGAAATAAATAACAGGAACTAAGACTGCCGCTAGAATCAGCAGCATAGCAATCAAGATATGAATGGAAATCATCGTTTTTTCTCCTAAACTGTTTTGGTTTTTTCTAAATAGATTATACATCTTTCCTTTCTTTCTGTCAAATCTATTTCGAATTTTTTCTAAACAACTTCAATCTAAAAATCATCAAGCTCTACTGCAATAAAAAACGGCTCTATAATTTCTGTAGTGGGTAAAACCACTGTAGGAATGATGGAGCCTATTTGTTGTAGAAAAAAAAGTCCCATAAGACCTATAATGAAAAGCGACAAAACCATCATTAGAAAGACTCTTATGGAACAGTTTAATTTTATCACAAACTTACTGGGAATAAAAGACCCTAACATCATAATCTTGGATGTTCTAGATGCTGGAACTCATAAAGAAATCATCACTTTGAACATCAAAAAGGAGGGCGGTGGGACAGAACTAAATTTTTAAAAATTTAGTTCGTTGTCCCAGCCCCGCGAGGATGATTAGGAGCTTTTTGGAGTCTAAAAGACGAACAAAAAGTCCAATCAGCTACCGCGTCAAGAGTTTTTTTACCAAAACAAAGCGAGACTGAAGAACTTTTGTCTCAGCCTCCTCCAGATTATAACTTCTCATCAACCCACTACAGTTGACAAAGAGTCAGAATGAGACTAAACAAAAGCGCACAATCTGTGCACTTTGTTTTCACTTAATTTACAAAAGAAAGAGTCCCACTAGTACGGCTGTCAATCCGACCAGGATAAAGAGGTAGGCTAGCCAACGCGGCGCTGGTTTTTCTTCCACCACCATTTTCTTAGGCATATAATTTCCAGAAATTAGAAACATTACCCCCGAAAAAATCGCTGCAATTTTATTAATGTTGAAGTGGGAATCAAGAGCATAGAACAGAATGGAAAGATAGACAGCAATATGGTTCAAAGGA
>NZ_KQ969106.1:115013-119157 GCF_001578795.1 Streptococcus gordonii | reverse complement strand
CATAGAACAGAATGGAAAGATAGACAGCAATATGGTTCAAAGGAACAATCCAAAGGACGAAGCGGGCAAAAGCGGGCTTGGTGATTTCTCGGTAAGCCGTTGCCCCATAAACAATCAGCTGTATCAAAGTCATAAAGATTGGCAGACCCCAGATAAAGAGAAATTTGGGTGCATACTCAAATGTCGGGCTAATCAGCGACACGAAATTGATCCTAATATTCTCTGGCAAACTAGGATAAATCCATAAGGCATAAGCAAGTGGCAGCCAAATAACCAAGAAAGTCAGCAGCAATTCCCTAAGGTTATTTCTCAGTTTCGTTTTCATTATTTTTCCCTCCTAGCGCGGCAATCCAGACCAAAATTTCCTCAAAAACCGTGGCATCTAAATGGTAGTAAATGTAATTTTTCTGCCGTTCTTCATAGATGAGCCCCGCTTTTTTCAACCGGGACAAATGGTAGGATACCGTCGCTCCCGTCAAATCGAAGACTTGAGCGATTTCACCAGCCGACTTAGGACCTTTTTTTAATATTTCTAATATTTCCCGCCGAACTGGATCAGCTAGGGCTTTCATGGTTTCACTAATTCCCAATTTTGATACCTCTTAAAATTGATTTCTAGCTAAGGACAAACAAAGCAACTAGCTCTAGATAAGTCATGGCTCCTACAAATGTAAGCAAGGCGCTACTCAAACGGACAAGATTTTCTGCCAGCAATCCTCCTAAAACTATTTAGAGAACTTTCAAATTCTTTTCTCCATTATACTGTTTTTGAGGATAAAAGACAAGGAGGGCTTAGCTAAACACTTGCTTTTTCTTGACCAGATAAGCGATGAAAAGGCAAATCAAGGTCATCGTGATTGGCTCCAGGATCCCTCCTACGACAGGAATGGCAGCCGTTCCAACTAAAAGTGGATTGCTGTCGCTACTTAAGGTCGTCCGCAGGAAAGTCGGACCGCTCTCAACAAGGCCAAAGATATTTGTAAGGGCCAGATTGTAAAGAGCATGGGTCGCCGCCACCAGCCAGAGATTATCGGTCAGGGCAAAAAGGAGGGAAAAGAGAACGCCCGACAAGGTCACGCTCAGGATGTAAGAGAAAGGAGCGCCACCCTTGAATGTGTGCATGAGACCAAAGAAGAGATTGCCTAGGGCAATAGCTGGGACAAGCCCCATTTTGGTGCGGAGCTTGTTCAGGACAAAGCCGCGGTAAATGACTTCTTCGGCTAAGGCCTCCAAGAAAATCATAAGGAGCAAATAGGGCCAGAGTGCGAGATTAAATTGATTTCCTAGTCGAAAATGGAGCTGACCAGCTAGCGCATTAACGCCAATAATTGCCGTTGTCGTCAAGAATCCTATAACTGCTCCAAACAGGAGATTTTTGCCCAGCTTTTCCCACCAGAGACCAAAGCTCGCAAGACTGCGGTGCTCCCAAAACTTAGCCACAAGGAGAAGGGGAAGAGCACTGATACCATGAAATAGAAGGGTGCTCACTTCTTCTAATACGAGTTGATTAGAAACATTGATAAAGGGTTGTATCAGCCATTGAGACAAGAGCCCGCTGAGCAACATGCCCAGACCGAGCGCCAGAAAAGCTAGAGGCATGCTCAGCCACCAATTTTTTGCCCCTGCTTCTTCTTGCAAGATTTCCAGACTAGAGCGATGGGCTGTCTTTTGATAAGTATGTGTCATGTGTGACCTCCTTAAGGTGTATTTTCCCCTACACCCTTATCCAAACAAAAGAAGTACACCAAATCAAGCTCTTTTTGGTAAATGGTTAGATTGCGCTAGTAAGTGGTAGAAAAATCACCTAAAAAAGATTAAGAAATCCCCTGCTGACTTTCTCTCTCTTCGCGCTTGGTCAGCCAAACGGCAATGACAAGAGCAATGAGAGCGCTAAAAAGTCCAGTTGGACTAGGACCAAGGAATTTAAACGTTTCTACCCCACTAACAGTGAAAACGGTAGTTATCATGGCAACGGCATCAATGACCCCATGTCCAAAGGCTGGCAGCCAAATGGTTTTGCTACGTACATAGTAAATATCAAGGATAATCCCAAAAGAAATAGCCATGATATAATAGGGAATTAAATTTAAGAAACGCTCACCCAGCGTCCCTGCTCCAATCATATTGACAGGAAAATGCCAAATAGCCCAGATGAGACCACCAATGATGCGTCCCTTAGTCCGTCCGTAGCGCTCTTTCAAATAAGGATAGAGAATACCCCGCCAGCCAACTTCCTCGCCCAAGCCAGAAAGACTGATGGCTAGAGTTAAGACCGTAAGAATCATTAAAATTTGAAGGGCGACTTGTGGGTTCAGGGCAAAAGCCAAATGCTGCGGAAAGACAGCAAAATAGACAAGTGCGCCGCCAAGTACAATGCTACAAATGGCTAACCAGCAGGCTAGGTAATCGCGCCATTTACTGGCGAGCTTCAATTTCCAGCCGATAGACTTTACAGGAGCTTTAGCCAAAAAAGCAGCCACCATAGGGGCGAACATTACCACACTTGCGGATAAAATGTTACCGACAAGTTTCTGATTGATCGCATAAAAGTAAGCTATGACTAGCATACCTGGCCAAGCGAGCCCAAACGCCCATGCTAGAAACCTTTTAATGGTTGAAGTTGAAATTGTGTTTTACATATAAAATGCTCCTTTCTGTCATTTGTAAAATTATAAAGTCCACCATTGGTATAGCGACCAATAGAAAATATTAAAAGCGATGATAAAAGCGACGGAGCTAGTTGCTAGCGTGAGGTACTTATTCCCTTGCTTCAACCTCGCTTTGAAGAAGGGCAGATAGGGAAGAAAAGCACTAATCAGCAAGACCACAGCAAGCAAGGCAAACAGTTGGAAATGCCCCGTCAAACCAGCGAGATCGAAAGAATTTTTCGCGAGAATAATTGAGAAAAATGAGAACAAATTACGAAAAGCCCAAAGAATAAGGAAGCCAGTCAGATAATGCCAACTAGACCAGACAACCGAACCTGTTCCCTTGTTTTTCCTAGTGAGCAAACGATACAATTTTGCCAAAATACCGCTGAGATAGCAAAGGGCGACATACAGTGCGGCAAGCCCAGCGAGTAATAAACTACCATAATCTTTGATAACATCCAACAAGGGCAGCTTTGTCCTATCTGAAATAGGCAGGTTCAGAATATAGTGCCCTCCTCTTTCTCCTGCCGTCCAAAAACCAAAATAGTCTTTGATAGCCGCATTTTCAGAAGGGTTAGTTAGATAGCTAGTCGACTTGAAAACCCTAAATATAGATAGGGGACCTCCACTATAAATACGCGCTTCGCGGTAAAAACCAGCTTGAAAGTCCTTTTGAGCTGCCTTTGAGGCTTCTTTTTTCTTACCGTAAATGAGGTCAGGCATGCTAAGAGCGAAATGAAACTCATTTCTTTGATTGACTGTAACGACTGAGCCAATCCCTGACTTCAAATCAAGCAAGAGGCTGGTCGTAAAGCCTGGTGAGTTTCCCCCGTGCCCAAAAGTTCTGGTGTTTTCAAACTCCGTCACCCAAAGTCCGTGAGCATTGACGGGAATATCTTTACCCGGATAAGTATGGCTAGCGCTGTAAAAATTCTCCCAAGTCTCTGCCCTTTTAAAGAGCTTCTCCTTTTGCAGGAGGGCTTGGGCAAATTTCTTGATGTCGGCAAATGTTCCTGTTGCCCGCCCCGCCGGATATTCTCCAAGAACAAAGGGTTGGTCGCCTTTTAGTAAGTCTCCATTTGTATCATAAGTTTTCTCCTTCTCCCGCTGTTTTTGTACAAATGCATTATCTGATAAATCAGGTTTGAGTGCGGTGTGTTTCATACCCAAGGGCTGGAAAATATGCTCGTGGACATAGTCGGCAAAGGATTGCCCGCTAATGCGCTCCACGATATAGCCCGCCAGCGCTGTTCCATAGTTTGAATAGGATGTCACCGTCCCCGGCTCATAAATCTGAGACGGAGTTTTTTTCATCAATGCTCCTAAATCCTTGTCGGAGCCTATATACAAAGGGTAATCTTCAAAGCCCGCTTGGTGGTTCATGAGGTCCAGCATGGTAATGGGCTTGTCGTATTTGAGATTTTTTAGGAGATTTTGGGGCAGATACTCCCTGATGTCCGTTTTCAGGTCAATCTTGCCCTCCTCCCAAAGCT
>NZ_KQ969106.1:110397-114857 GCF_001578795.1 Streptococcus gordonii | reverse complement strand
TCTTTTCCTTGTCCGTATAGCCGAAGTTCTTTTGATAGAGAGTATTGCCGTCTTTGTCAAAGACCGTTGTTGCCAGTCCTGCGCTGGTTTTTTCGTGTTCTTGGTAGTAATTTTCAATCTTCTGACCGATTTGGTCGTAAGACGTGCCTGACGGCAATTTTTGCTGGTCGGCGTAAGCGTGGGCTGCTCCAAAAGCTAGCAAGCCACACGTTACCAGCGCCACAGTGCTTTTCAAAAATGATGATTTCATGATGATCTCCAATCATTATTTTCTATATTTCCTTCACTTAAAAAGGAAAAAGAAAGAGTAAACTGAGTAGACCGAGAAGGAGCCAGATCCAGCCAAAGATAAAGAATAAAAGCATTTTAACAAAAGTAAAAATATGAAACATGATTTTCTCCTTTCCTATCAGATTGCTATTTTAAAAGAGGAAGAGGCTGACCAGAAACAGGATTGAGCCAACTCCTCCGAAGATATAAGCTAAAACGCGTGGAGCCGGCTCTTGGTCTGCCACTATTTTTCTCGTGAGGAAGTAGCTGACAGCATTAAGGATGATTGCAGACATAATCCCATTGACCTTAAATACCGGAAAAGCCGGATTGAGCCCATAAAGAAGAACGCTGATATAAACTACGGCATTGATAAAGGGAACCAGCCAGTAAAGGAAATGGACAAATTGCTTGTCGATAATCTCTTTAATAGTCGTCGTGTAGCAAACAATCAGTTGAATTACACTCAAGAGAACTGGCAGAAACCAGATAAAGACTTGCTTGGGCATGCCTAGACCGCTATAGGGCAAATGCCCTCTGATTAGCTGAGGTAGGTCTGCATAGATTGACAAAGCGTAGATAAGCGGTAGCCAAATAACGATTAGGCTTGCCACTAATTCTTTCCATTTTAATTTCATTTTCTTTCCTCCTTTTATAATTCCAGACAGTCATCAAAGCGGTCTAAGAGTGCCCTGCCTTGATTATGAGTAATAACGATAACAATGCGGTCCTTGATGGACAAGATATAGTCCATGACTTCCGCCGCCAAGCTCGGGTCAAGATTACTGGTCGGCTCATCAAAAATCAGCACATCATAATCCTTAACCAAGAAACGCGCCAAATCAATCCGCTGCTTTTCACCATAGGAAACTTCCTGCCGCTCCAAATCCAGCTTCTTGCTCAAGAAAGCCTCATTAAAATGCAGACTTTGGCACAAGAAAGTTTGGTCAGGTGCATTTATATCTCTGTATAGCGCGATATTGTCCGCCACACTTCCCTCGATAAAAAAGTCATTCTTTTGGATAAAGGCGATTTTCTGATAGAGACTGTCGCTTGCTAGCTGGCTGACCGCTTGACCATTGACCATGATTTGACCAGCGTAGTCCTTGCTATCAAAATAATTGAGCAAGAGCTTCATCAAGGTCGACTTGCCCCGACCAGACTCGCCGATAATAGCATAGTGCTTGTCCTTGGCAAACTGATAAGAAAAATCCTGAAAGAGAGCCTTGTCGCCCAACTCTAGACCGAGATGTTCAAAATCAATCCGATCAATCGTTTCGGTCAGATTTTGAGCGGGCTCCGCTTCTTTCTTAGCCAACTTAGCATCAAAATCATTCTCAATATCCTTGACCGTGCTCATGAGATTTTTGTTATTGATAAAAAGCTGCAAAGGAGTGAAGACAAAGTTCAAAAGCTGAACACTGGCAATCAAAGCCCCAATGGTCAGAGACCCTTGGCTGACAAACCAAATCCCCAGAGACATACAAAATATCTGAGACAGAAAGCTAAAGAACATCATCAGAGTCACAGCTCCCTCCTTAGCCGCATTATAGCTTTTTCTGGCTTGCTCAAAGTCGCTGTTGCTGCTAGACAGGTGCTCAACCACCCTTTTTTGGATTTGCAAAAGTTTGATTTGCTCAAAGCCTTCCAAAAAATTGGTGACTTGCTTCAAAAAGTAATTGCTTTTCTGAGTGAAATTCGCTGTCGCCTTGCGCATCAATATCCCTGGAATTTGTGACACAGCCATGGTCAAAAAAGAAATGAGAATAAAGCCCAGAGCCATGCGCCATTCAATCCCAAAAATAGCCAGTGTACTGATAAAAACTGAAGAAAAGGCAGCCACAATATCACAGCGCGGGGTCAAGTAATTCTCTTGGTAAATATCCATATTCTTGGTCGTTGTGTTGAGATAGCTATTTTCCTGCTCGGAAGCCTTGTCATGCAAATTCTTGTCATAAAAAGAATGGAAAAGCCTCGTTTTGACTTCTTCCAAGACTTGCTTATTATGATTGTTCTTGAACCAAATAGCCAGCAAGCTGCAAAGAGACCAAGCACAAGTGCAAAAAAGGCAGATAAAGAATTGTCCAAGCAAGTTAGAATGAGCCTTCTGCGCACTGTCCACAACAACTCCCAGCTGCAAAGAAAACAAAGTGATAAAAATCGTTGCTCCAATGCTAAAGATAGTCGCACCCAGATAAGAAGCGCGGTATTTCCGTAAAATTTCTTTCAACATTTAATTTTTCCTTCCAATTTTCGTCTATTTTTGAAAACGATCCAAGACGGGATTGCCCAGCAGACGGATAAAACCGTGAGCAAGCCTATAAGCAATAAAAGTAATCCTCTTTTCATCTTTTCTCCTTTATCTATCTATTTAGAGGATTTTCTAAATAAAGAGTACGAAACGAAGCAATCTAATCCTTCTTAGGTATTTCGATTTGTTTCTAAATACTCTGGATTAAAAAATCTAGTCTAGAAAAACTAGATTGCCTATTTTGTATTTAAAAATGTTTTTGATTGGATATTTTTTGCAGGTCGTCCTTATTTTTATAGAGCACCCAGGAAAAAACAGCCAGCCAAATGGATAGACCCGTCACTAGACCTACTACGGTTAGTAGGATTGAGTTTCTTGCTTTCTTCATTTTTCCTCCTTTTTGAGTAGAGAAATTTAGAATTTTTTCTAAATAGCTTTTGCAAAAAATTGCTCAGTGACTAATTAAACAGAGCATAATGAAGTAATTAGAACATCTTCTAAATAGATTGTAACACTTCTCTTTCAAAAAAGCAAGAGGTATTTTGGTTTTTTTCTAAATAGCTATCAAAAAAATAATTAACCTGTTTAAGCAAATAATTTTTCCTTCTTTTACTTCTCGTACACGAGGAGCTGACAAGTATTTAGATTATTTTCTAAATAGAATTATAAACCTCTGTTCCTAAATTGTCAAGTCTATTTTGAAATTTTTCTAAATACTAATCGACTCGATATTACTTGTTCATTTTTCGGTAGAGGTCTGGCTGATTTTGCTTTATAATAATGAAAGAAAAGAAAGGAAAATCGCATGCTGATTCAAGATGAGAACGTTAAAAAGGGCTATTATCAGGCCCTAATTGAGAAAGATAAAGATTATGATGGCATTTTTTTCGCTGCTATTAAAACTACCGGTATCTTCTGCCACGCTTCCTGCCGGGCCAGAAAACCCAAGTATGAAAACTGCGACTTCTACGACCGGGCGGAGGATGCTCTCTTAGCAGGCTTTCGTCCCTGTAAAATCTGTCAGCCCCTGAGCTTTCCCCAGCAGATTCCTGAGGAAGTAGATCTTTTGGTCCAGGCTGTGGAAGACCAGCCAGCCAAGCGCTGGAAGGAAGCTGATTTCAGAGAGTTAGGGCTTAACTCAGCTGCTGCTCGCCGGAAATTCAAAGAAATATACGGTCTAACCTTTGTCCAGTACGCTCGGGCCCGCCGCATGGGCCTGGCTTTTCATGAAATCCAAAAAGGCAGCAAGGTCATCGACCAACAGCTGAATACCGGCTATCGTTCAGCCAGCGGCTTTCACGACGCCTTTAGTCAAATCATGGGAACTCCAAACAAGAAAGAAAGCATCAAACTGCTAACCGCTCGATTTCTCTCGACTCCTCTGGGCCGCATGCTGGCCATTGCAGACCAGGACTGGCTCTATCTGCTGGAGTTTGACAACCGCAGAGGCCTGGAAAAAGAAATCGAACGCCTGCGCAATCGGTTCAATGCCCGCATCATCCATGGAGACAATCCCCTGATCCAGCAGCTGGAAAGGGAGCTGACAGCCTATTTCGAGGGGAAGTCTGCTGACTTTAGCATTCCGCTCTATCTGGCAGGCTCTGATTTCCAGCGTTCCGTCTGGGACTTGTTGCAAACCATTCCGCTTGGACAAACGGCCAGCTACCAAGATTTGGCAATACTGCTGGGCGATAAAAAGAAGGTCCGAGCTGTCGGCAACGCCAACGGAGCCAATCAAATCGCCATCCTCATCCCCTGCCACCGGGTCATCCAGACCAATGGAGAGCTGGGCGGCTACGGCGGCGGGGCAGAGCGAAAGCAATACCTGCTGGAGCTGGAAAAGAAGATACCCAGCAATTCCCAATCCAGCTGAAGCACCAGCTGCCGATACGAACCAAAAACACGCCCAGATTCTCATCTGCGGCGTATTCTAGTTAGT
>NZ_KQ969106.1:105872-110377 GCF_001578795.1 Streptococcus gordonii | reverse complement strand
CAGTACTCCCCCCTAAGTAAGCTGTATAGAGAGCTACTATATAGGGTTTCTCCTCCATAACTAGAGCATCAACATTTAGCGCTTCATGAACATATCCTGGCTTTTGATAAATAGTAATATCGCGTAGATAGCGCTTATAATATTCACCAGGGAAAGATTCGCCAATATAGTAAAGAATGTCCTTATATTTCTCTTGATTTTTGGAAAGATATTCTAGTACTTGGATATAATAATCCGTTGTAGTCTTATTGTTTTCACGACTAATGGTTTTTAGATCGCCCTTGGACTGACCGTAGCGGCTGAACATCTCATAGGCCTTGTCCATCCCACCTAGGCGCTCAGCTAAAGCATAGGCTGGTGTATTTTCAGAATAAACCAAGGAATACTCTTGCATATCAGGAATCGACATGGCACCATTAAAAGCTGCAACATAATTATCATGTTCTCCTTGATACTCAAAGTGAGTTTGGGTAATATCAAAGCGCTCTTCCATTGATAATTTCCCCTCTGCCACCTCATCTACTACCAACATATTGAGTGGTAGTTTGTAAGTTGAGCCGGCTGTCATAGGCTGAGTATCATTCATGGCAAATGTTTGACCTGTCGTCAGGTCCTTATAAGAAAAGGCAATCTGCGATTGTTCAATTCCCGCTTCAGCTAAATAAGCCTGAACTACCTGAGTCAAATCCAAATTGGCATAGTCATAACGTAAACCTAAAGCATCCATAGTCGGCCCATCCGCCTCCATGACTTTTTGCTTTTCTTCAGGACTTTTTTGAACAGGCTTGGTTTCTTCTGGTTTTTCTATAGTCGCTTCTTTGTCTTTTTGACTCTGATGACTAGCGGAGCTTGTAGATTCAGCATTAATCCTACTTTGTTTCTCATAGGCCATCTTCCACTCAATAGCAAAGAAGATAAATAAACCGATCAGGCAGAGGCTGGAAATGACAGCAACGGCAATTGTTATATATTTTTTAGTCAAATTTTTTCTCCTAATTTTTAGTATTATAAAAAAATATGAGAAAAATAACAAGTCTAAAGGGCAAAATAGTAACTAAAAAAGCGAATCTACACGATTCGCTCCTAATTTATATTATTTAGCTGCTGCATAAAGTTCGTTAACTTTATTCCAGTTGATCACTGAGAAGAAAGCCTTGATGTAGTCTGGACGAACATTACGGTATTTAACATAATAAGCATGTTCCCAAACATCCAAGCCCAAGATTGGAGTTTTACCTTCTGAGATTGGAGTATCTTGGTTTGCAGTTGAAACCACTTCTAATTTGCCTTCTTTATTGACAACCAACCAAGCCCAGCCTGATCCAAAACGAGTTGTTGCTGCAGTTGTGAAAGCTGCTTGGAAATCTTCAAAGGAACCAAAAGTAGCATCAATGTCAGCTGCTAATTCTGCAGAAGGTGCTGTCTCTTCTGCTGTCATCAATTCCCAGAAAAGAGCGTGGTTAAGGTGTCCACCACCATTGTTGATAACTGCTTGACGGATATCAGCTGGAATAGACTCGACATCAGCCAATAATTTTTCTAAATCTTCGCCAATTTCAGGGTGTTTTGCAAGTGCCGCATTGACATTTGTTACATAAGTATTATGGTGTTTGTCATGGTGCAAGTGCATAGTTTCTTCATCGATATATGGCTCCAATGCATCATAAGCGTAAGGAAGATCAGGTAAAATAATTGCCATTTGCAAAACCTCTTTTTCTTTATTTATTATGAAAATGATAACGCAATCATGTTTTTTTTTCAACTATTTTGCTTACAGATTTCCAGTTGCAATCCTAAGCAATGCAAGATCAAATAGATAATCCTTTTCGTAAAGTCCAGATTTAATCTGATAATCTGTTTCAATCAAGCAAGCCATTGTTTTTTTCAAAAAGGATAGATCCAAGGAACGGGCATCCTTTAAGGCAAATTTGACTTGATAAGGATTGACCTTGCGTCCCAGATAATCAGATAAGTCCGATACAATTTGGCTTTCTGTCCTGCCATTTCCCGACAAAATCTTGACCTGAGTAAAAATACGGAACTGCCCCAACATGATAGCAATCAGTTTGATTTCATCCTCTCCTTGTAACCTTAGATCACTAACAAGACTTCGAGCTTCATCAACCCTTTGCTTTAGGATTAACTGAGTCAAGTCAAAAATATTGTCCTGCAGGGTCTTTGGAATAGCTTCTGTAACATCTTCAAGCTCAATCTGACCATCTAGCTTATATCCCTTTAAAAAAGATAAATTCTTACTAATTTCGCTAAATTGAAACCCCGATTTAATCAAGAGTTGATCAAAAACAGTCGGAGCGAACTGAAGATTCTCTACTTGAGCCACTTTACTAAAATAGGACCTTAAATCCTGTTCTTTCGGCTCTGATGCTTCAAAAATCTCTGCATCTCGTTTTAAAAGCTTAACAATTCTACGTTTGCTATCTAATTTACCTTCTGCAAAAAGGATCAACCTAGTTGTTTCAACCGGATGCTCCAAATACGCCTCAAAAGACTTCAATTCATCATCTGATAAATTTCGCTTTTTAGCAGTTGTGATATCTATAAAATGATCTAGAATAATAATTTTTTCATCTGAGAAAAAAGGAAGACTCACCAAGTCTAATTCCACTTGCTGGTAATCTACTTCCTTCATATCAAATAGCGCATAATTCAAGTCAGCTGCATTAAATTCAATTTGCTTCAACAACTGTTCTTTCAGCAATTCGAACTGTCCCAAATCATCTCCTGTTAACACCGTAAGGGGAGGTAAATTGGATAATTTTATATTTTTGATGGCCTCAATTGCTAACAAGAAATCTTTCTCCTAGTTTGTCTTATTTTGGTTCTCTATATTATACCACACAGCTTAAGATAATGCCTGTCCAATCTCATTCCTAAGTGGCTAGCGAACTGTTTCTATCTTCCAAGAATTCCATCCTTTAAATCGAATAGCACCCTGCTCATCTGTTCGTAAAATCTTGGTCTGAATTTTTTCAAATCTTTCTAAAGTTTCCTGATGCGGATGCTGGTAGCGATTGTTTTTACCAGCTGAAATCAAGGCCAACTTAGGCTTAATATGCTCTAGAAATTCTGGACTAGAAGATCCTTTAGAACCATGATGCCCAGCTTTGAGCACATCTACCCTTAAATCCGGATAGGCTGTCACCATCTGACCTTCACCTGGAGCTTCTAAATCTCCTGTGAAAAGAAACTTGGTTCGGAAAAATTCACCGTACAAGACAATTGAATCATCATTACTTCCATCTCCTTGAGTAAGCGGGTAGAGCACTTCAAGAGCCGAATCAAAAATAGGAAGCCGATCTCCCACCTCGACCACATGAACTTTAGCTTTCATCTTCTTTAACTTGTCTACAAAATCAGCTTGAGTCATACTTCCTTTGGAAACATAAATTTCTCGGATAGAAAAGTGCTTGGCCAACTCCAACATATCTCCCATATGGTCTGTATCCGTGTGAGTCAGGACTAATTGATCCAAGTGGTCCACTCCTCGGCTTTTCAGGTAAGGGATTAAGGTCGTTTCCGCATTGCTTTTTCTAACTCGCTCTTGCCAAGTCTCTTTTTTACCAATCTCCACCCGACCCCCTGTATCAATCACGATAGTCCGGCCACTAATATCTCTCAGAAATATACTGTCTCCCTGCCCAATATCTACCACTGTGATTTCATTTTGTAAGGTATGTTTACTTAGGAAAAATAGTAAGATTGCTAAGAGACTCAGGCCAGCTCTAATCTTTTTTTGTTTTCTAAAGTCATAGAGCAGGGCTAAGACCAGCAGGAGAATAATAAGCAAAGGCAGATTTGGCTGTCCTAAAATTATCGGCCTTGTTGACAAACTAGCTACCCAACGAATCACCATTTCGAGCCATTGGAAGAAGATGTTAACTTGAGAGAAGGCAAACAAAGGCGAAATGAGAAAAATTAGACTCAAGAGAGGCAACATAAATGTATCAAAGACGATTGAAAAAAGGAAGGTCAAGAGGATAGACCAAGGTTGGAATTCTGCAAAATAATAGATAAGAATTGGTAAAATGCCTAACGAGATACTTAAACTCTCTAGCACGGCTTTGCGAAAACCACTAGAATCTTTAAAGTCCAACATCGTGATGATAAAGGCATAAGCGCAAGATAGGACTCCGCCTGTTGTCAGGAGAAAACTCGGCATGAGAAACATCAAGGCCATCATGGTCATAGCAAAATTATCCAAGCGCCTCACTCCAAATTGAGACAATAATTTTTGCACTAAACTTCTCACTACTGACACAGAAAATCCAGTCAAACCAGCATAAACAAAGGACAAAGGGAATTGCAACCAATTTACTATTTCCATCCTTAAGCCAATGCGTAGAAGAATTTTCCGAAAGACATCCATAAAAAAACCAACTTGCATTCCTGATAAAGCAAAAAGATGGATAATTCCTAAACTTGAGTACAAGTCATTCATCTCTGCAAAATCAATATCTAAATCACCAAACAAGAGTCCTGTCATG
>NZ_KQ969106.1:100356-105604 GCF_001578795.1 Streptococcus gordonii | reverse complement strand
CATCTCTGCAAAATCAATATCTAAATCACCAAACAAGAGTCCTGTCATGTAGTGACTCATCGGGCTTGGAAAAGTAGACTTAATGAAAACCAAGGCCTTCCTACGCCAAACAGACAGCCAATCAAATGGATTAGCAGACTGACTAGAACGACTAGAGATAATCCCACTGACCTTAACCGTCCGATAGATTCCCTGACTTTTTAAATAAGCCTGATAGTCAAAGCCAGAGAAATTGCGCCGACCTTCTGCTAGATCAAACTCTCCTTCTATCTCTAAAGTGACCAAGTCAGTTAGTTTTTGAAAAGTTTTTTTCTCTCTTGGACTTGCTAATTTGTAGTAGAGCTGATAGAGTCTGCCAGCTATTCTACCACGGAATGACAGGGAATCTCCATTTACTTTAATTGTATCTGGTAAAACTAAGACTTGTCTTGCTGGAGCTGGTTGAGACTGAAAGGTTCGCTCCGCCAACTCACGTCTAGCATAAAAAAAGATAGAAAAACAGGCTAGTATAGCTACAGTTGGCAACCATTTCTTTCTTGGATAATGCCAGATTAGTCGAGCTATAAGCAGAAAAACTCCCAGATAAGCGAGCTTTTCCCCACTATAAATAGCGAAGTAGAGCCAAACTAAAAGAAAGCACAAATAGATTGGTGAAAGGGGAAGTTTTTTAATCCACTGTGACATATTCTTTTAATTTTTCTAGAGTTTTGGCTCCAATACCAGAGACATTTTTCAGCTCGTCTACAGACTTAAACCTACCATTGGCTTCTCGATAAGCAATAATATCCTGAGCTCGTTTTTGTCCGATGCCTGAAATAGTTTGAAAGTCTGCTTCTGTTGCTGTATTAAGATTGACCAGGGCTGATTTTGTCTGACCTGTTCCTGATGTTGAATTTGCAGGGGCACTCGTCGTAACATCTACAGCATTTTCTCCGACCTTGGCTACATATACTACCGCCTCGTCGCTCAGTTTCTGAGCCTGATTGACGGATTTTAAGTCAGCTTCGTCAGTTAAACCACCTGCCTTTTCTAAAGCATCATGAACCCGACTATTAGACTGCAACTGATAGACGCCAGGCTTTTTTACCGCACCCTTGACATCAACTGTAACCAACCGATCTTCTGTCTCGGTTTGACTGATCTCATTACTCTTGTCACTTTTTTCATTCATATATGAACTTGAGGAAGAAGTTTGCTCTGTCAATTGCTGAACGTCTGTCCCCCCTTGGTCTCTTCCCTGTAGTAAAATAAAGCCTGCTGCAATCACTCCTAATAGACCAAGACCTAGAACAATTTTATATTGCTTTGCTTTTTCTATCAAATCTTCTATCATCATTTCTCCTTTAGTAAAATTAAGTATTACCTATTTATTCGTAAAAGAAGAAAAAAAGCCAAGTAAACTTGACTTTTGATAATTTTAGGATATTTCTTAATTCCTTTTACTGATTCTATAAATCCAAGCATGAATGGTTGGAGCCTGTTTATGTAGAAAAAGCAGATTACCTAAGAGAGCTAGCATAACTAGAATGCTGAGCAGAATCAGTAAAACCCAAGAAACTGAATTCTGAGATAAATAGACTGCTAAAATCACTAACAAGATTGGAAAGGTTAGAACTGCAGTCAGTCCACCTGGAACCAAAGAGCGAAATTTTATAACCTGACTAATGTGACCCAATAAATGCAAGGTATGACAGATAGCAATTGCTAAGGCTAACTCAGAAAATCGGCAGAGAATTGCTACTAAGAGCAGGAGGAAAGCTAAAATAAATTCCTCAGCAATCATCAAGGCTAAGCTCTCGGTCGAAGGATAACTTGACTTTCCTGCAATGAACATTTCCTTCTGATAAGCAAGGTGGTCATGATTCTGTTTGATCCAAGGTTTGACAAGTATAATTTCATCAAACTCATGAATCATAAAAAGCGATAGGACGATAAAAGACAATAAGGCTAGTGACATAGCTTCTCCTTTCTCCTAAAAGAAAATGACAACTAATCCTATTTTTTATGTTTATCCGGATCCCAGACGAAGCTAGCTAGGAAGCTAAAAAGAATGGTTAAAAGACCAATTATAGCTGCTGGAACAAAGGCTAACAAGCGCAATACACGCCATAAGATGTTTGGCGCTTTAGCTTTTTGATAAGGCACTACTTCAGCATCAAGCCGATCAAATTCAGTTTGAATCCGTCTTGCTACTTCTTCAATTCCTGCATCATCCATCCGTTTAATATCAGAAATATCAATTGGATTACCAAAATTCATATCCACTCGTTGACCAGAAGCTAGCCCCTTAAGAGACATGGGGCCAGCGTAAATAGCTGGCATAATCCGAACCTTGGCCATCTTGGCAATAACAGCGACACCGCCCTTTACATCTGTTGAATGGCGACTACCACTTGGAAACATGATTAAGGAACGATTGCTCTTTTTCAGCATATTAACTGGGTATTTGATAGCTGAAGGTCCAGGATTTTCACGGTCAATAGGGAAGGCACCACACATCCGAATCCACCAGCCGAAAATACGATTTTTAAACAATTCTTTTTTAGCCATAAAGATGAATTGCTTTGGCTTGGTTGCAAAAGCCATATAAACAGGATCCCACCAGGTCCTGTGTGGCGCAACTAAAATATAATTTTCATCCTTAGAAGGAATTTTATCCAAATTATGATAATGGGCATTTCCATTTAAAGCCCATAGAATAAACATTACTAATCCTCTTAAATAGGTATAAAACATAATCATAAACCTTTCTATACATTCACTTTTCCATTATACCTCAACCTTCTATCAACTGCAATGTTTTTCATTTTTGGTTGGAGGCGGATTCCATTAGAAATTTTCCCTAAAAAATGATATGATAACGACATGGAAAATATGAAAAACTTTACTGGTTTAACATCTGACCAGGTGTCTGAAAAAATCCAACAAGGCTTAACAAATGATTTTACAGCCAAAACCAGCTCCAGCACTTGGGACATTATTAAACGCAATGTGTTTACACTATTTAACGCCCTAAACTTTGTTATTGCTCTTGCACTGGCTTTTGTTCAAGCTTGGAGTAACATGGTATTCTTTGCAGTCATATCATTCAATGCCTTAACCGGTATTATGACTGAACTTCGGGCAAAACGAATGATTGACAAGCTGAATCTTATGACTAGAGAAAAGATCAGAGTGATTCGAAATGGTCAGCAAGAAAAAATAAATCCTGAAGAAATCGTTTTAGAGGACGTGATTCAGTTGTCAGCTGGAGAACAGGTTCCCAGTGATGCTATTGTACTAGATGGCTTTGCAGAAGCCAACGAAGCCATGCTTACTGGTGAAAGTGATCTTGTGCTCAAAGAAATTGGCGATCAATTGCTGTCTGGTAGCTTTTTAGCCAGCGGACAGGTCTTAGCCCAGGTATCACAAGTAGGGGCCAATAACTACGCTGCTAAACTGATGTTAGAAGCCAAAGCCCTTAAGCCACTCAACTCTCGCATCTTGGATTCTTTGAATAAAATCGCTGCTTTTACCGGAAAAATCATCATTCCCTGTGGATTAGCTCTCTTTTTTGAAGCCTTACTCATCAAACAGCTTCCTGTCAAAAACTCTGTTATCAATTCATCAACAGCCCTGTTGGGTATGCTACCAAAAGGAATTGCCTTGTTGACTATCACTTCGCTCTTAACAGCTGTTATTAAGCTGGGGATGCGCAAGGTCTTGGTACAAGAAATGTACTCAGTTGAAACCCTGGCTCATGTGGATACTTTATGCTTGGATAAAACTGGAACCATTACTGAAGGTAAGATGAAGGTCGAGCAAGTTTATCCCTTGTCAGAATCTATTTCAGCAGAGACTATCTCAGATATTTTAGCTAGCTATATGGCCAACAGCGATGATAAAAACCCTACTGCTCAGGCCATTCGTAAAAGATTTCCTTCAGCCCAAACAAAATATCAAACTTCCAATACCATCCCCTTCTCCAGTGATCGAAAATGGGGAGCTATGGAAATGGAACCCTTTGGGACTATCTTCCTAGGAGCACCCGAAATCTTGCTCCATCAGCAAAATCTAAAATCAGTTCAAGAAGCCCAAGAACGTGGCTCGCGGGTCCTGGCTCTAGCTTCTAGCACTGATAAACTTAACCACCAGCACATGACTCTGCCACAACAGATTGAAGTTCTGGCTGTCTTAGAAATTACAGATCCTATCCGGCAAGGGGCTGCTGATACACTCGAATACCTGCGATCCCAAGACGTTAATCTGAAAATCATCTCTGGTGATAATCCAATTACTGTTTCAAATATTGCCGCCAAGGCAGGCTTTGAGAACTATCAAAACTATCTTGACTGTTCAACTGTCTCTGATACTGACTTGATTGCTACAGCTGAAGAAACGGCTATCTTTGGCCGTGTGTCTCCTCACCAGAAAAAACTCATTATTCAGACTTTGAAAAAAGCAGGCCATACAACAGCCATGACTGGCGACGGGGTGAACGACATTCTGGCTTTGCGAGAAGCAGACTGCTCGATTGTCATGGCCGAAGGAGACCCTGCGACACGACAGATTGCTAACCTCGTTCTTCTCAACTCGAACTTCAATGATGTTCCTGAGATTCTCTTTGAAGGTCGGCGCGTGGTGAATAACATTGCTCGCATCGCTCCTATTTTCTTGGTGAAGACTATCTACTCCTTCATTTTGACCATGATTTGTATCGCTAGTGTCTTGTTAGGAAATAAAGAGTGGCTCCTTGTCTTTCCTTTCATTCCAGTGCAAATCACTCTCTTTGACCAATTTGTTGAAGGATTCCCTCCATTTGTGCTGACATTCGAGCGTAATATCCGTCCGGTAGAGCCTAAGTTCCTTAAAAAAGCAATTTTCAAAGCCCTGCCAAGCGGACTCATGGTTGTCTTCAGTGTACTATTTGTCCGATTTTTCGGTTCTTATAATGGCTGGAGCTCTCTTGATATGTCTACAGTCTCTTACTACTTACTAGGAACCATTGGTTTTCTTTCTGTTGCTCGTGCGTGCATTCCACTCAATCTTTGGAGAATTCTTCTCATCATCTGGTCTATTGGAGGATTTTTCGGAACAGCTTACCTCCTTCGTTCCTTTATCGAAATTGGAACCTTGACCAGTCAAACCACCCCTATCTTCCTTATCCTAGCCTTGGTCTTCAGCCTTATTTTTATCTTGGTCAATTACCTCCAAGAAAAAAATGAACGGCCTTCTAATGGCCAATTCAGCAATTGAAGATAGAATCAAG
>NZ_KQ969106.1:90452-100123 GCF_001578795.1 Streptococcus gordonii | reverse complement strand
CTAGTTAGAACTTTTTTCTATTCAAGATTGAATTCGTCCTTTGACTCGTGCTATAATAACACTATGGAAAAAGCAGTATTAAAAGAAGGAGAACGGCTAGATCAGCTCTTTTCTACTGACGTTAAAATCATTCAAAACCGAGAGGTCTTCAGCTATTCTGTCGATAGTGTTCTGCTCTCTCGCTTTCCAAAATTACCCAAGAGTGGCTTGATTGTAGACCTCTGCGCCGGCAATGGTGCTGTCGGCTTATTTGCCAGTGCCCACACTCAGGCTAAAATTATTGCAGTTGAGATCCAGGAACGGCTGGCAGATATGGCGCAACGCTCCATCCAGCTCAATCAACTTGACCAGCAAATGCAAGTCATTCACGATGATTTAAAAAATCTCCCTCACTATATTCCTTGTAGTAAGGTGGATATGATCTTTTGTAACCCTCCCTATTTCAAGGTTGACAAACATTCCAATCTCAATGAAAGCGAGCACTATCTTCTAGCCCGACATGAGATTTCAACTAATCTTGAAGAAATCTGTACTGTCGCCCAACGAGTTCTCAAGTCAAACGGGCGCCTTGCTATGGTTCACAGACCCGACCGCTTCTTAGATATCTTAGATACTATGAAAGCTCACAACCTGGCCCCAAAACGAATTCAATTTGTCTATCCCAAGATAGGTAAAGGAGCCAATATGCTTTTGATTGAAGCTATTAAAGATGGCTCAAGGGATGGCTTAAAGATACTACCACCTCTCATTCTGCACGAGGAAGACGGTAGCTATACTCCAGAAATATACGAGATTTACCATGGAAACTAAAGCCTATATGTATGTCTTAGAGTGCACTGATGGTACTCTCTACACCGGTTATAGCACGGACGTGCAAAAGCGTTTGGCTGTCCACAATGCAGGAAAAGGTGCAAAGTATACTCGTGCCAGACTGCCTGTTAAACTACTTTATCAGGAAGAATACCCTGACAAATCTTCTGCCATGTCAGCAGAAGCTCTCTTCAAACAGAAAACTCGTCAAGAAAAATTGGCTTATATTGAAACACAAAAAAATGCCCAACACTAGTTTGGCATTTTTGTTTTTTATAAAACTTTTGTATAAGATTGATACTTATCTTTCATTCTCTGCGAAATATTGTCATCCGTTACAATAGCATTCACGTCATCTAAGCGATAAAAAGTGTAGAAAGAATAACTATCAAATTTACTATTATCAGCAACAATGTATTTTTCAATCGCATTGTTAAGGATAATAGCATCCGCATTTCCCTCTTCTTCATTAGCTGTTGTAACATTGTGACCATCAATTCCATTAGCCCCAATAAAAGCCTTAGAAACCTTGATTTCTTTGAGTAAATTAACGGCAAATTGTCCTACAAAAGTTTGCGTTTTAACCCGATAACGACCACCAATCAAAAGGATATCATAGTGAGGATTATCCTTTAGTTTTTCAAAAATTGGCAAGGAATTGGTAACAATATTAACAGTCTTATCATCAAGGAAATCACCGATCAAAGCTGTTGTAGTACCTGAACCGATAAAAATTGTATCTCCTGAAGAAATGAGATCTGCACATTTTTTAGCAATCACTTCTTTTTCTTCCGTGTTGATCATGATTTTTTCAGTATGGGGAACTTCCACTAAGCCATCTCTAACTTTTTTATGTGCCCCTCCATGAACCCGAACTAAAAAACCTTGCTTCTCAAGATCAATTAAATCGCGACGAATAGTCATATCCGTTACATCCAAAAGATCCTTTAATTTCCTAACTGATACCAAACCCGCCCGGTCAAGCTCCTGCAGAATAATTCTATGTCTACCTTCCTTCATTTACCTGCTCCTTTTGTTTATTGTTAAAATGAGATGGCAGCGCCTAATCTTCAACATTATTGGTTAACCCGTATTCAATGTAATGCCTATCTTAATATGAGTAGGCCTTCTACGCCTATTATACTACACTTTTTGAAAAAGATACACATAAAAATATGAATTTAAATCATTTTTGTTAAAAATTGTTGTGAATTGTCATAGAATGTAGACTCATTTCCCACAAAAAACAAAAAGCCATTACAAAATTCGAATAAATTTTCATAAGAAAAGACCACTAGTCCTTGCTAGCAGTCTTTCAAATTGTTTATTTATCACCCTTGTTACGGATAACAAAACCGGTTTTCTTTTCACTAGAAGTATTGCGTGGCTTCTTGTGATCCTTGTGGTAGTGATTTTCTTTGTCAAAACGCTCTTCTTTACGACCTTTCTTAAATTGGTCGCGACGGCCACCTCGGTCACGGCGATTGTCATTGTTGCGACGGTTGCCATTTCCGCCACGACATCCCTTGCCTTTTCCGCCAAAGCCACCGCCAGACGGTTTAAATGGCAATGGTTTTTCACGGGCAATTTCTACTTCAGGAAGGGTATCTGGATCCTGCACCGTCAAGCTGAGGATATACATAGCCAACTCTTCTGGGCTGAATTCTGCTACTAGCTTGCGAGCATCCTTACCAAATTTCTCAAAGTTAGAACGGATGCTTTCATCCGCAAAATCACGTTCAATCTTCTTAAGAGCAACTTTTTTCTTAGCTTGGAAAGCTTCCTCTGCAGTCGCTGGCTTGAGGCCTTTCATGCGCTTCTTGGTCAGATTTTCGATAATCTGCAAATAGCCCATTTCATTTGGCGCAACAAAAGTGATGGACTGACCTGACTTACCAGCGCGACCAGTCCGACCAATCCGGTGAACATAGCTTTCTGGATCCTGAGGAATATCGTAGTTGTAGACATGAGTCACACCAGAAATGTCCAATCCACGCGCGGCTACATCTGTCGCCACCAAGACATCCAGATTGCCGTTTTTAAAGTCGCGTAGAACGCGAAGGCGCTTACCTTGGTCCAAATCACCATGGATACCCTCTGCTCGGAAACCGCGGATTTTCAGGCCACGAGTCAGCTCATCCACCCGGCGCTTGGTCCGGCCAAAGACGATAGACAGCTCTGGCTGCTCCACGTCCATCAGGCGGGTCATAGTATCAAATTTTTCATTTTCTTTGACACGGATATAATACTGATCTACCAGCTCCGTTGTCAGCTCTTTAGCAGCAATCTTGACATGCTCAGGCTCCTTCATGAACTTGACACCGATACGCTTGATAGCATCCGGCATAGTCGCTGAAAAGAGCAAGGTCTGACGTTCTTCTGGCACACGGGAAATGATAGACTCAATATCTTCCAAAAAGCCCATGTTAAGCATTTCATCCGCTTCGTCCAAGATTAAGGTTTCAATCTGATCTAGCTTAAGCGCCTTGCGTTTGATCAAGTCCAAGAGACGACCAGGTGTTCCTACGACGATATGAGCACCAGATTTGAGGGCCTTAATTTGCTTTTCGATGCTGGAGCCACCGTAGACAGAACGCACCTTGACACCCTTGCTGCGGCCAAAACGGAAAAGTTCTTCCTGACTCTGCACTGCTAATTCACGGGTTGGAGCGATAACCAAGGCCTGCACTGCAGGATTATCTGTATCAATCTTCTCCAGAGTTGGGAAGCCAAAGGCTGCTGTCTTTCCTGTCCCTGTCTGGGCCTGACCAATAACATCCTTACCTGCCATAGCAAGTGGAATTGTCTGCTCTTGGATAGGACTCGCTTCTACAAAGCCAGCTTTTTCAATCTCTGCTAATAATTCAGCAGATAAATGTAATTCATTAAATTTCAATGTTCTTCTTCTTTCTAAAGGCGGTGCGAAGCCACCTTATAAGGCTTTTGATACTCATCTATCGAAACACGACAAGTGCTTTCGCTTGATAAATCTCGATTCTATGAGAGTATTCGCTCTTCTCTTCATAAATATGGTCTCTCAAGTCCAGGCACTAAAAAAGCGCCGACTCGGTCGCTAGTTCCCACTGAATAGAAAAACTGTAAGTTTTGCAACCTATCCAGTATACCATAAATAAAGTTAAAAAGATAGGACTTGACTGTAAAATATTTTATTAGAGATTTCTTTTATAAAAAGCCCTGTTGTAAAATGAAGTGCAACAAAAAAGACATGTTCATCTGATATACTAGAGTTGAGAAAAAAAGTATAAAGGAAAATGAACATGTCCACTAATTATTCTACCACAAATCAATCCTACAAACATTTATCTGAAGCTGAACGAGGAAAAATTGAGGCTTATTTATGTTTAGAAATCAAACCAGCGGAGATTGCTCGTCGACTGGGAAGAAATCAATCTACTATTACTCGTGAAATTAGTCGAGGTTCCATAACACAAGTGAAAAAAGTAAATGGTCAGAAGGTTTACTATCTACACTATTATGCAGATGCTGCCCAAAATCGTTATCGTTATGCTAGAGAAGGCAGTTATTATCTGAAACTGGATCGTGTTTCAGATGACTTTTTGAGAGAGTTTACCGAAACTATGAAAGAGAAACCAAGAATACATAGCGTGGATAGATTTGTTCACACCTATAAATCACAACATGTAGATGTAGTTGTCCCTTCAACCAAGACGCTCTATAACTATATCCATCAAGGATTGTTAGAGATTAAGGTTATTGATTTGCCAAGAGCAGTGCGGATCCGGAAGAGATTTACCAAGCGCCCCTCTACCAAGAAACATCTAGGAAAGTCAATCGAAGAAAGACCAGAAGAGATTAATAATCGTTCTCATTTTGGAGATTGGGAAGTCGATTCTGTTCTGGGTGGAAAGACAGCAGGAGAACCTTCTATTCTAACCTTGGTAGAACGACAAACACGTTATGCTATCACAAAGAAACTTGTAGAGAAGAAGGCAGAATATGTCAATCAAGCGGTCTTAGAGTATATGAAACTTTATCCCATTAAGTCCATCACTGCAGACAATGGAAATGAATTTGCTTCATTGAGTGAGATAGAAGGCTTAGATGTTTATTTTGCTCATGCCTATTCATCTTATGAGCGAGGTACAAATGAACATTTCAATGGACTGTTGAGAGAGTTCATCCCTAAGGGGACTTCGTTAAAAAAACTAAGTCAGAACCTTTTAGACGAATATACAAATGCTGTCAATGAAAGGCCAAGAAGAATCCATGGTTATCAATCCGCAAAAAAGCTGTTTGACTAAATCAAACAGCTTGAAAAGCACTCACTTAATCAGAGGAATATCTTTGTTGCACTTGACTTGACAATTGGGGTCTTTTATAAAAAATGAAAACTTGAAAATCATTTTCAAAAGCATTATAATCTACAAAGAAGAAAGGAGACAGGTATGAATAAATTTTTACGAGTGATTTTCATTTTACTAATGATAGCTATGCTGGGCGCGGCTATGATCCAAATTTTCCAGCCCCAGCTCTTGGGCAATGAGTCCATCTACGGCCTAGCTCCCTACTGGCAGCGGGAAATTGGTTTCTGGAATCTGGCTATCCTGCCTTTAGTCATTGCTGCAAACATGAAGTATGATTGGTTCTATCTGCATATGACCCTACTAGCACTGATCCTGGGCGGTCTGGGCTTTGGTAC
Organism: Streptococcus gordonii; assembly: GCF_001578795.1. Lineage (GTDB taxonomy): Bacteria > Bacillota > Bacilli > Lactobacillales > Streptococcaceae > Streptococcus > Streptococcus gordonii_A. The sequence continues at coordinate 94,632 of NZ_KQ969106.1, read as the reverse complement.
CAACCATCTGCTAGGCTATCTGGAAAAGGCGAATCCAGCCAATCTACTGGGCTGGATTGAAAATTATCTGTTAGTCTTCTGCTGGATAATCGGCTGGGGACTGGAATATCGAAAAAGACAAAAAAGTGATAAAAAAACTGTCTAGATAGGCAGATTCTTCATCACTTTTTTCATTATGGACACTTTTCTATATTAACTACCAGCTCCTCAGCAAATTGACTAGTGGTCAAGGGTGCTACTCCTTCCAGCTGACTGGCAAAATCGCCTGTCACTTTTTGCTCAAAGAGAGCCTTCTCAATGGCCTTAGTCAGGAGATGAGAGACCTCCGACCAACCAATGTAATCAAAGAGCATGACCCCCGATAATAGAAGAGAACACGGATTAGCCTTATTTTGACCCGCTATATCTGGCGCCGTCCCGTGAGTAGCTTCAAAAATAGCATGACCAGTCTCGTAATTGATATTGGCTCCTGGCGCAATGCCAATCCCGCCCACCTGAGCAGCCAAGGCATCGCTGGCATAGTCACCATTTAGATTGGTCAAAGCGACAACATCAAATTTCTCTGGATAGAGCAAAATCTGTTGCAGAAAATTATCCGCAATGACATCCTGGATGATTAGTTTTCCAGAAGCCAGCTCGTCCGCATACTCTCTTTGAGCTAGTTCATAGCCCCATTTCCGAAAACCACCCTCTGTAAATTTCTGGATATTGCCCTTGTGGACCAGTGTTACCCGCGTCAGCCCTTTTGCTAACGCGTAGTCAATGGCTGCCCGTATCAGCCGCTCGCTTCCCTGCTTAGAAATAGGCTTGATCCCAATAGCAGAGCTTTCTGGGAAACGAATCTTGTCAACCTGCATATCCTTCTGCAGGAAATCAATGACTTTTTGGACTGCAGCAGTTCCACTCTCACACTCAATCCCTGCATAGATGTCTTCTGTATTTTCCCGAAAAATCGTGATGTCAGTCTTCTCTGGGTGCTTGAGCGGACTGGGAACTCCCTTGAAATAACGAACTGGCCGCAGGCAGGCGTAAAGGTCCAATTCCTGTCTCAAGGACACATTCAAGGAACGAATCCCTTCTCCAACCGGGGTTTCTAGCGGCCCCTTAACAGCCACCAGACAACCCTTAATCGTTGTCAGCGTTTCATCCGGTAGCCAGTCACCTGTCTGGTCTGCTGCTTTTTTCCCAGCCAAGACTTCCTTCCAAACAACCTTTCTCTGACTTCCATAAGCCTTTTCCACTGCCTTATCAAAGACCAACTGGGCGTTTCTCCAGATATCAACCCCAATCCCGTCACCTTGGATGTAAGGAATAATCGGAGCATCCGGCACCTGCAGCCGCCCTTTCTCAAACAAAATCTTATCTGCCATTTTATCTCCTTCCAATGGGAAGATACTCCAAACCTTGAGCACCAATATAGTTAGAACGTGGCCGAATCAGTTTATTGTTCTTGCGCTGTTCCTGAATATGAGCAATCCAGCCAGCTACCCGACTCATGGCAAAAATCAGGGTGTAGATACTACTGTCAATGCCCAACACATGGTAAACCGTAGCCGAATAAAAATCGACATTCGGTATCAGGTGCTTGGTATGCTTCATATAAGCTTCAATTTCCACTGAAAGCTGATACCAAACCTCATCCTTGGTCCCCTGTGTCAAGTCCTTGGCCATTTGACGCAGGTATTTTTCACGCGGATCTTGAGTCTTGTAAACTCGATGACCAAAGCCCATAATCTTCTCATGAGAGGCCAGTTTGCGGTCTAGATAGGCCTGGCAATTCCCTTCTGCTCTAATCTCTTTCAGCATATCAAAGACACATTCATTAGCACCGCCATGAAGGGAACCCTTGAGCGCTCCAACAGCTGCTGTCACGCAGGAATAAATATCGGTCAAGGTTGAGGCGCAGACACGAGCCGCAAAGGTTGAAGCATTGAGTTCATGATCGGCATGGAGCACCAAGGCACAGTTAAAGGCTTTGACTTCAAGCTCACTAGCCTCTTGTCCTTTGAGCATATAGAGGAAATTATCCGCAAAGCCCAAATCCTTCCGCAGCTCTACCGGAGTCTGACCCGACCTCAGTCTGGCAAAAGCCGCAATAATAGTCGGCATCTTTGCCATAAGCTGGATGCTCTGCTCTTAGGTCGCTTCTAGAGAAATTTCCTCAGCATGGACATTATAACCCCCCAAAAGACTGACAGTTGAGCGCAAGACGCTCATGGGATGAAGGTGCTTACGGGACTGGATAAGGATGCATTGCTCCACCGCATCGCTAATGGCATAATTAGTTCGCAGATCTTCTTCAAAATGCTTGAGCTCAATCTGAGTAGGTAAATGCAAATGCCACAGCAGATAAATCACCTCTTCAAAACTAGCATGGTGCTCTACCAATTCAGAAATATTGTAGCCTGCATAAGACAAGGAATCATCCACAATCTGGCTAATCCGAGTATCACAGGCAATGGTATCTTTCAAACCGTCCGTCTGGCTCATGCTCACACCTCCTCTAATTTCTTTCTAACGACCATGGGCAAAATCCCACCATTTTCATAGTAACGAATATCCGCCTCTGCATCAAAACGTAGCCGAGCTTGAAAAGCTATTTCTTCAGCACCCTTCCTAGCCACCACGTCAACTAACTGGCCAACTTGTGGGTTCTGTGGCAGATTAATATCGAAAGTCTCCTTGCCTGTTAAGCCTAGACTAGCCGCATTTTCACCCTCTAGATACTGTAGAGGAAGAATCCCCATCATGACCAGATTGGACCCCATACCATAGTCTTTACCAGCTAGGACAACGGTGTCAATTTGCTCTTCCTTGTAGCGCATGGCCGCCTCATAAATGGATAGCAACTCTCCTTTATAATCTGTGTAACCACCAATCTTTCCATCTGCCAGTTCATTTTTAATCCGAATATTAGCAAAAGTCCCCCGCATCATAACCTCATGATTGCCCCGACGGCTACCATAGGAATTAAACTCTTGGTAATCCACTCCATGTTCCAGCAAATAGGAAGCTACTGGACTGTTTCTGGCAATATTTCCTGCTGGGGAGATATGGTCTGTCGTGACCGTATCCCCAAATTTTGCCAGCACTGCAAGATTTTTCAGTGGCTGAATGGCTAAATCATCAGCTAAACCATCAAAGTAAGGTGGATTTTGAATATAGGTCGAAGCCTGATTCCACTGATAATTTTGAGAAGAGGCTGTCGGAATCTGATTCCATTTTTCATTGTCGTCAAACACATGAGCATATTCTTTTTCAAAAAGCTGTCGCGTCACATATTTTTGAACATAGTCAGCAACCAAGTCGTGCTCCGGCATCAAATCCATCAAATAAACAGGCTACCCCTTTTGATCATAACCTAGTGGCTCACTGGTCAGATCGATATTGGTATTTCCAGCCAGAGCATAGGCAACTACCAAGGGCGGACTAGCTAGGAAATTGGCCTTGACCAATGGATTGATCCGTCCTTCAAAATTCTGATTTCCTGAAAGAACAGCACTAGCCAGCAAGTCAGTATCCGTAATCGCCTGAGCCACTTCCGGTCGGAGATTGCCTGAGTTTCCAATACAAGTGGTGCATCCATAGCCGACAACATTGAAACCAAGCTGATCCAGATAGGACTGAAGACCACTCTCCTTGAGATAGCCTGTGACCACCTTGCTGCCCGGAGCTAATGAAGTCTTGACAGTCTTTGAAACGCGTAAGCCTTTTTCTACTGCTTTCTTGGCTAAAAGCCCTGCCGCCATCAGGACATAGGGATTAGATGTATTGGTACAGCTAGTAATGGCAGCGATAGCCACATGTCCCGTCTTAATCTTCTCCTCATGATCAGAAAATTGAACCACTGCTGACTTTTCTAGCTCGATCTCATCTAGACCAAAGCCTCGGACCCCCGCTTCTCTGACTAGACTAGCTTGAAATTCCTCTTTAGCAGCTGTTAATTCAATCAAATCTTGGGGCCGCTTGGGTCCTGAAATACTAGAAACAATGCTGGACAAATCAATTTCGACTACCTTGGTATAAATTGGCTCAACCTTTTCATCATAGAAAAGGTGATTTTTTTGAGCATAGAGACGGGTCAGCTCGATATGATCTTCTGAACGATTGGTCAGGTGCATGTAATTGAGCGTTTCCTCATCTATCGGAAAATAACCACAGGTAGCTCCGTATTCTGGTG
>NZ_KQ969106.1:89651-90352 GCF_001578795.1 Streptococcus gordonii | reverse complement strand
GTGCCATATTGGCCACTGTTGCCCGATCAGCCAGACTTAGATTAGACAAACCAGGCCCAAAGAACTCGACAAATTTACCAACAACATTTTCCTGCCGCAAGATTTGCGTGACCTTTAAAGCCAAATCTGTCGCTGTCGCAATCTTAGGCAGCTTCCCCAAGAGACGAACACCAATCACCTCAGGAACTGGGAAATAAGAAGCCTCACCTAACATGGCAGCCTCAGCCTCAATCCCACCAACACCCCAGCCCAGAACACCGATCCCATTAATCATTGTCGTATGACTGTCCGTACCAAACATACTGTCCGGATAGAGTTGGCCATCCTTTTCAGTAATGACATCACTGAGAAATTCAATATTGACCTGATGGATTATCCCAGTAGCAGGAGGAACTGCTCGATAATTATCAAACGATTTTTCTGCCCACTTGAGAAATTCGTAGCGCTCATTGTTACGGACAAACTCTTGATTCATATTGGCCTCTAGAGCTGTGTCACAGCCATAAAAGTCCACCTGAACACTGTGGTCAATGACTAAATCCACCGGAATTTTTGGATTAATATGATCGGCCTGACCTCCCTGGCCGACAATAGCATCGCGCATACTAGCTAAATCCACCACGACAGGAACACCCGTAAAATCCTGGAGAATAACTCGGCTAGGCTTAAAAGGAACTTCTCCGCTTGGTGATTTAGCTTGA
>NZ_KQ969106.1:79892-89314 GCF_001578795.1 Streptococcus gordonii | reverse complement strand
CCCCAAATGACTAGACTAATGATAACAATATAAATCCAGGCATTTTTATCATTAGACATTGGCAAAGGAACATTCATACCAAAGAAACCAGTGATAACTGCAAGTACTGCCAAAAGAACTGAAATAATAGTCAGGACAGTCAAATTGTCATTCAGATTGTTGTTCAGGATATTATTGTAGGAGCCTGAGAGCTGACTGAGAACTTGAGCAATCAGATCAGTCATCGAAACGAGTTGACGAGCCTCAATCATGGCATCCTCAAACTGTTCAGTTTCTAAGTCGTCAAAACGACGGTAAATACCATGGCTTTTGATATGCTCCAGAAGCATGCGGTTTTGCTTAGCCGCAGCAACTAAATAGACCATTGAGGTTTCTAAGTCTGACAGAGCAAATAGGTGCTTTTTAGTAGTTGTCTGGCGCAGAAGAGTATTAATTTCGTCCTTACGCTTGTCCATCCGCTCAACGACTGGATAGTAAGAATTAGAGATCAACTCTAGACTCGCAAAGAGAAATTTATAGACCGATACTGGCTCATGACGCTCAGTATAGACCTTCATCATATCAACAACATAGGCATTGTCCTGGTTACTGATAGTAATGAGCCTCCCCTCCTGAGCCACAAAGGTCATCGGAATCGTCTCATAATGTTCCTTATCTGTAGCTAAATTAAGGACATTGTAGATAAAGACAACTGTTCCATTCTCACGATTATAGTCCATATGGGCCCGTTCGTTCTTATCGAGTGCATACTCGATAGTTTCTTTGTCAATTTCATAATCTTGATAGATCTGCGCAGTCTGCTTAACATCATCAGAATCAATATTAATCCAGACATCCTGACCTTTTAGTTTTCTTTCCAGAAACATGAAACTCCTTTCTTAACATCTAGAATGATTTTTAAGAACAAGTGATTAACTCCCTAAACTGTTCTTGCATTCAAAAATATGCTATGTCAAAACAACTTCCTTGCTCAGTACGATTGATAAAGTGGCTAGTTTGCCTATCTTATCTATTACGATATAAATTGTTATGAATTAAAATTACCCTAAAAAGTTGATTAGTGAAGTGGCTAGTCAGAGTCCAGTAGAATTTGGTGCTAGTCATTTTTATTTTGCTCTCTAATCGAAAGAACAGTTGCCGTTACTATAATAATTATTTTACAAGCATAAGATATATTTTGATTACCACCTACTGCTAATTGTGAGAAAACATTTATTACCGAATGTGTCATCACACATATCCACAAACTGTTTGTCTTTATAAATAATGCGGATAAAATAAAGCAATTAGTCAACAATCCAAGCAAAAATCCAAATGCCTGCACCTGCGGCAATGTGCCTTCAATGTAGAAATAAGAAAAATGCCATATGCCCCATGGAACAAAAGTAAATAAAGTTGAACTAATATAACTATGGCGTTCCATCATAATTGGTTGAAAAACATATCTCCACCCTACTTCTTCAATTCCACCAAAAAGGATTGCTTTAAGAAATAAGATAATAGGAATATACCACGTATTAAACGCTAATTCCCCATCAAATGCAACATAGCAAAAATCTAAAAACAAGAACACAATAACGAATAAATAACTGCCTCTGTTTTGCTTTATAGCGAAAAAATCCTTTAATATTTTCTTCGTACTGTACTTTTTGTATCTAACAGCAATAATAGCTCCCCATAGAGCAGATGAAACGCCACCTATTCCAATAACAACTATTCCCATTGGCGTCGTATAATCTATAACCATACCCAAATGACGCAATACAAAAACTATAATAGATATAAGCCATATTTGACCTAGGGTCCCTAATAAATAAAGGAAGATCGCTTTTTTTCGACCCATAACTTTCCCCTAAATTTTAATTTACCCATTTCTATCTTTTAACTGATTTAATTGCAATATAAGTTTTAATATTCAGTTCATAAAGCATACCAGATCCATTCGTATCTTCATATACATCAAGTAAAGTGAACCCCGCCTTCAACTGTCCACCTATCTGCTCTGTTATATTGTGAGATAATTGCATTCCTGCATTTTCTTTAATCATATATTCTTTAGCTGCCTTGTTTTTTAATGGATTAAAAGGCATTTTCCATATAATTTCTTTTTCCTCATTATCCACAATATAGTTGACTTCACTAATTATATTCCTTCTATTAATTACAACATGAAATCAAACAAATAGAGGCAAATTACTCGCCAAAATTAGTAAGATAGCTAGACAATCACCATAGCGATTGCCATCAACTGATTAGCAACTTTTGATTCAGATTCAGTCAATGAATCAGCCTAAATCAGGTAAACAATACGTTACGACACGGAGTTTGGCAAATCGATTTTATTTGCCAAACGCAGTTAGTAAGGTACTTAGCCATGGTCCCATAGGACATGGCGTAGATTGCTTAGACTACTATGTAGCTAAGCAATCTTAGTACGTTACATCTTCTCTTCCAACTTGACATCCGGATACTTGTCCGCGAACCAACGTAGGGCAAAGTCGTTTTCAAAGAGGAAGACTGGCTGGTCGAAACGGTCTTTGGCTAGGATATTTCGACTAGAAGACATACGCTCGTCCAGGTCATCTGGAGAAATCCAGCGAACAGTCTTTTTGCCCATTGGTGTCATGACAACCTCAGCATTGTACTCGCCTTCCATCCGGTGCTTAAAGACTTCAAACTGGAGTTGACCAACAGCACCCAGCATGTACTCGCCCGTCTGGTAATTGGTATAAAGCTGAATGGCTCCCTCTTGTACCAGCTGCTCAATCCCCTTATGGAAGGACTTTTGCTTCATAACATTCTTGGCTGAAACCTTCATAAAGATTTCAGGAGTAAAGGTTGGCAGTGGTTCAAATTCAAACTTGTTTTTCCCAACAGTCAGAGTGTCTCCAACCTGATAAGTACCTGTATCATAAACTCCGATAATATCCCCAGCCACAGCATTAGTGACATTTTCACGACTTTCCGCCATAAACTGAGTGACATTCGAAAGTTTGGCTCCCTTACCAGTGCGAGGCAGATTGACACTCATACCTCGCTCAAATTCACCCGATACGATACGGACAAAGGCGATACGGTCACGGTGACGAGGGTCCATGTTGGCTTGAATTTTAAAGACAAATCCTGAGAAATCCTTGTCATAAGGATCCACAATTTCTCCGTCTGTCTTTTTGTGTCCATGCGGTTCTGGAGCAAATTCCAAGAAAGTCTCAAGGAAAGTCTGAACCCCAAAGTTTGTCAGGGCTGACCCAAAGAAGACTGGTGTTAATTCTCCAGCAAGAATAGCTTCTTCTGAAAACTCATTTCCGGCTTCATTTAGAAGTTCAATATCCTCTTTCACTTGCTCGTAGAAAGGATTGCTACCAAAAAGTTTGTCTCCATCTTCCAGACTAGCAAAACGTTCATCCCCTTTATAAAGCTCCAAACGTTGGTTATAGAGGTCATACAAGCCTTCAAAGGCTTTCCCCATACCGATTGGCCAGTTCATAGGGTAGCTAGCAATGCCCAAGACTTCTTCCAATTCTTGCAAGAGATCCAGTGGCTCACGACCGTCACGGTCTAACTTATTCATAAAGGTAAAGACTGGAATGCCACGGTGTTTGACAACCTCAAACAATTTCTTGGTTTGAGCCTCAATACCCTTGGCAGAGTCCACGACCATGACCGCAGCATCCACCGCCATCAAGGTACGATAGGTATCTTCTGAGAAGTCCTCGTGCCCTGGCGTATCTAGGATATTCACGCGCTTGCCATCGTAGTCAAACTGCATCACGGATGAAGTGACCGAAATCCCACGTTGTTTCTCGATATCCATCCAGTCAGACTTGGCAAAAGTCCCTGTTTTCTTTCCTTTTACAGTACCGGCCTCACGAATCTCGCCCCCAAAGTAAAGCAACTGCTCAGTAATGGTTGTTTTCCCCGCGTCCGGGTGGGAGATAATGGCAAAGGTACGGCGTTTCTTGATTTCTTCTTGTAAATTCATTTTCTTCTCTTTCTCTCATTTTAGGATAATGGTGAATGTTCATTTTTCTTCTATTTTACATCGGAATAGTCCAATCCTTTCAACCTACCTATTATAGCGGATTTAGACCTTTTTTTCAATTATCTAAAGAAGATAGAAATCGCTCTTTCGAGCGATTCTACCATTTCTGTCAATATAATTTATCTTAAAAACCTGACAATGCCATTGCTAAAGAAGAAAATTACAAAGATTAGGATTAAAACCAGTAAATAGAGCAGGCATTTTTTCCTGATTTTCAGTTCTTCTTTCTCTTCAGCTGTCATAGAAAAATAGCTTTGTTACGTTTTAAGAGATAAAGGATCAAACCTTTTTCTATCTTCATTTCACTCTTTTCCTGCCTAAAATCTATTTTTTTGACTTTAGCTTACATCATGGACAAATCTTGTAAAAATTTTTCTCATTCCGTGATTTTATTTCAAAGTATATTGCAACAAAAGACAATGTAAAGAGAGGGAACCTTTCCGATTCCCCCTCAATCATATTTATTATTAAAGCGAATTTTAAATCGCATTTTTATCTAAGCCCATTTTACGTTGAACAAACTTAACAATTTCTACAATGATAATCATAGAGAAGCTACCCAAGAGGACAACTGCCCATTGTGATAAGTCAAGCTTGGTTACGTGGAAGATGCTTTCTAATGGATCGATAACAATCGTTGCTGCTAGTAAAATAAATGAAACCAAGATTGACCAGTTGAAAGTTTTAGATTTAAATGGACCAACAGTCAAAATAGACTGGTAAACAGATTTTACATTATAGGCATGGAAGAGCTGAATCAATCCAAGAGTTGCAAAGGCCATTGTAAGCGCATCTGCGTGGATTGCTTTTACATCGCCAATATGTACAGGATTGGCAATAGCATAGCCATAAACTACCAACACCAGAGCACCTTGCAACAATCCTTGATAGATGATAGAGCTCATGACGCCACCTGAGAAGAAGCTAGACTTACGTCCACGTGGCTTATGAGTCATGACACCAGGTTCAGCTGGCTCAACACCAAGAGCAATAGCTGGGAAGGTATCTGTTACCAAGTTAATCCACAAGAGGTGAACTGGCTGCAGGACATCCCATCCAAAGAGGGTTGCCAAGAAAATTGTCAGCACTTCAGCTGTATTGGCAGAAAGAAGATATTGAATGGTCTTTTGAATGTTTGAGAAGACCTTGCGTCCTTCTTCAACTGCAACGATAATAGTCGCAAAGTTATCATCTGCAAGGATCATGTCAGATGCACCCTTAGAAACCTCTGTACCAGTGATTCCCATACCGATACCGATGTCGGCTGTTTTTAGAGCTGGAGCATCGTTAACACCGTCACCTGTCATGGCAACGACCTTACCTTGATTTTGCCAAGCTTTGACGATACGAACCTTGTGTTCTGGAGATACACGCGCATAGACAGAGTATTGACCAACTACTTTTTCAAATTCTTCATCTGAAAGTTCGTTGAGCTCAGCACCTGTCAAGACATGGTCTTCAGAGTCATTTTCATCAATGATTCCCAAACGTTTGGCAATGGCTTCTGCTGTGTCTTGATGGTCACCAGTGATCATGATTGGACGGATTCCAGCTTCTTTAGCGACACGAACCGCTTCTGCTGCTTCGGCACGTTCAGGGTCAATCATCCCAATCAAACCAGTAAAGATCAAGTTATTTTCCAGCTCTTCAGAAGTGAGGTTTTCTGGAATACTATCAATAATCTTGTAGGCACCTGCCAGGACACGCAAGGCTTGGTGAGCCATTTCTGAGTTATTTGTTTTAATCAGATGCGAAGTGGCATCATCAATTGCTGCAATATCTCCGGCCTTATCACGAGCAACACAACGTTTCAAGAGTTGATCAGGGGCACCCTTAACCGCTACAAGATAACGACCATCTGCAAGTGGATGAACGGTAGACATGAGCTTGCGGTCTGAGTCAAATGGCAACTCAGCCACACGAGGATATTTCTCCAAGAACCCTTTAACATCGTAACCCTTGTCCAAGGCATACTGGATGAAGGCTGTTTCAGTTGGATCCCCGATCAGGTTTCCTTCTGCATCAATCTTGGTATCATTGGCCAAAACAACTGAACGAAGAAGAGGCATGTCCAAGCCCAGTTCAATCTCATCAGCTGAGTCATGTAGAACTGCATCGTAGAAGACTTTTTCAACCGTCATCTTATTCATAGTAAGAGTACCAGTCTTATCAGACGCAATAATTTCTGTTGAACCAAGTGTTTCTACTGCTGGCAACTTACGAACGATAGAGTTTCGTTTGGCCAAGACTTGAGTACCTAGAGCCAGAACGATGGTTACGATAGCAGGAAGCCCTTCAGGAATGGCTGCAACGGCAAGCGCAACAGACGTCATCAACTCACCGAGCGGATCTTTTCCTTGGATAAAGACTCCAACTACAAAGGTAACTGCTGCAATCACCAAGATAGCGTAGGTCAAAACTTTAGAAAGGTTATTTAGATTTTGTTTGAGTGGAGTATCAGTCTCATCGGCATTTTGTAGCATACCTGCGATATGACCCACTTCAGTATACATACCAGTGTTTACGACCACACCAATCCCGCGTCCATAAGTGACATTAGAGTTTTGGAAGGCCATATTAACACGATCACCGATACCAGCATCTTCAGCAAGCTCTACAGACAAGTCTTTTTCAACAGGAACAGATTCACCTGTCAGAGCAGCTTCCTCGATTTTAAGAGAGTTGGCTTCAAAGAGACGTAAATCCGCAGGAACAACATCTCCAGCTTCCAAAATGACAATATCACCAGGGACCAGTTCTTTTGAATCCACTTCGGCTACATGACCATCACGAAGAACACGCGCTGCTGGACTAGACATAGACTTGAGAGCCTCAATAGCTTCCTCAGCCTTACCTTCTTGGTAGACACCAAAGGCAGCGTTGATGATAACAACGGCTAAGATAATGATGGCATCCGCAATATCTTCTCCACCGGATGTAACAACTGAAAGGACAGCTGCGACTAGCAAGATAATAATCATCAAATCCTTGAACTGTTCGATAAATTTCACGAGGAGAGATTTCTTTTCACCCTCATCCAATTCATTGCGACCATATTCAGATAAGCGTTTTACTGCTTCACTGCTGGTCAATCCCTCTTTAGACGTTCCCATCTCTTGCAAGACTAAGTCTTGGTCTTGAGTATAGAAAGCTTGACGTTTCTGTTCTTTAGACAAATTGTCTCCTCCTTTTTATAGGGTCTCTTTAAAATAGAAAAAGAGACCTGTTTATTAAACAAGTCTCGCTATTTCATACAAGGCCGGAAATTGCTTTCGTATTGACGACCATGTAACGGTTATTCCGTTAGCTACTCCCTTGAGTTGTTTATCATTGTATCAAAATTTCTCTTTTTTCGCAAGAAAATCTTCTAGCTTCTTTGAAAAAATTTCACATTTTTTACAACCAAGAAATCTCCATCTGGTAATCAGCAAATAATCGTTCTCCATCAGGTGTTTTAAGCTGGTAATCTAGACAAATGATTTGCTTATCTAAATCCAGATGATATCGTTGAGTATCCGTCATCAAGGTCTGTATCCCCATAGGAGTAGGCACCCCAACCAAGGCTCTGTCATCTTTGATGAACCGCATCAAAGTTTTAGGATTAGAAAAGCGGGTCATGGTCAATTCCGTATCATGAAATTTAAGCACCACTTTCTCATCTTCCTCGTTTTTAAACAGTAAGTAATGATGATTACCTTTTTGAGTCCATTCAGCATCGTAAATTTGATCAATTAATTCTGTCTGACCATCTAATTGAATCTGGTTTTTCATCCGAATCTTCATAAGTTTTATCTCTCAATCTGGTCTTTTCCTTTCTATTTTAACAAATTTTATCGGTTTTTTCTTCTTCTACTCCCTACAAAGCCATTTGTGTTATAATAGAAGCATGATTGAAAAAGTATTTCGTGATCCAGTTCACACCTATATCCATGTGGACCACCAAGTTATTTACGACTTAATTAATACTAAAGAATTTCAACGACTACGCCGCATCAAGCAACTGGGAACGTCTGGTTACACTTTCCATGGTGGTGAGCATAGCCGTTTTTCGCATTGTCTGGGGGCCTATGAAATCGCCCGACGAATTACCAAAATCTTTGATGAGAAATATCTTCAAACTTGGGACAATCATGAGTCCCTTTTGGTAATGGTCACCGCTCTTCTGCACGATGTAGGACACGGAGCATACTCTCATAGTTTTGAGCGTTTATTTGATACCGATCATGAAGAAATCACACGGCAGATTATCACAAGTCCTGAAACCGAGATTAATCGAGTTTTGACTCAGGTTTCACCAGATTTTCCTGAAAAAGTAGCCAGTGTCATCAACCACACCTATCCAAACAAGCAAGTGGTCCAGCTGATTTCCAGTCAGATTGATGTGGATCGGATGGACTATCTCTTACGGGACTCCTTTTATACCGGCGCTTCTTATGGTCAATTTGACTTGACAAGAATTTTACGGGTTATACGACCAGTTGAAAACGGAATTGCCTTCCAACGTAATGGGATGCATGCCGTGGAAGACTATGTGGTCAGTCGTTATCAGATGTACATGCAAGTTTATTTCCACCCAGCTAGTCGAGCAATGGAAGTTTTGTTGCAAAATTTACTAAAAAGAGCCAAATTCCTTTACGAAGATCAGAAGGATTTCTTTAAATTGACTTCGCCAAATTTACTACCTTTCTTTGAAAAAAGATTTAGTTTGCAAGACTATTTAGCTTTGGACGATGGAGTCATGAATACCTACTTCCAAAGCTGGATGACCAGTCCTGACACCATCTTATCTGACCTTGCTCAGCGATATGTCAACCGAAAAGTTTTTAAATCCATGATTTTCTCAGAGGAAAATGAAAAACATCTGGATGTCCTACGCCAGCTTGTCAAACAAGTTGGTTTTGAACCTGATTATTACACCGCTATTCACCGTAATTTTGACCTTCCTTATGATTTTTATCGTCCAGACGTTGAAAAGCCACGTACTCAGATTGAAATCATTCAAAAAGACGGTAGTTTAGCTGAACTGTCTAGCCTTTCCCCAATTGTCCAGTCTCTTACGGGTACACGTCAAGGGGACAACCGTTTCTATTTTCCTAAAGAAATGTTGACAGATGCTGGTTTGTTCAATGAAAATAGCCAAGCTTTTCTAAGCTATATGAAAAACGATACTTTTATTTACGGAGAATAAGATGTCCATTAAACTAGTCGCCATCGATATTGATGGCACCTTGTTAAACAGCAAAAAAGAAATCACTCCAGAAGTCTTTTCTGCTATCCAGGATGCCAAAGCTGCTGGAGTCAAAATTGTCATTGCAACCGGTCGTCCTATTGCTGGCGTTCAAAGACTCCTCGAGGAACTAGAGCTTGATCAGCCAGATAA
>NZ_KQ969106.1:78193-79300 GCF_001578795.1 Streptococcus gordonii | reverse complement strand
GCCGTTGGATCTCCTGTTGTCATGGAAAATGGCAAGGAAGAACTCAAAAAAATCGCCAAATATATCACCAAATCAAACGACGAATCCGGCGTAGCATACGCCATTAGAGAGTGGGTTTTAAAATAATGTTTAGTTACAAAATTGGAATTTCAACTCAAGAACACGACGATTTTGTCACGGCTCATCCCCAGGCCAATCTTCTACAGAGCTCAGCCTGGGCTCAGATTAAGGATAACTGGGCTAATGAGCGCTTGGGCTTCTATAAAGACGATCACTTGGTTGCTGTAGCCAGTGTCCTGATCAAACCACTGCCCTTGGGGATGACCATGCTTTATATCCCTCGCGGTCCCATCATAGACTATAGTGATAAAGAGCTACTGACCTTTGTTTTGGCGTCGCTCAAGAAATTTGCCAAGGAGAAAAAAGCGCTCTTTGTCAAGTTTGATCCTAGCCTCTTTCTGGCAGAAAGCAAGATGGGCGGCGAATTGCAAGACAATACAAAGACGGTTAGGCTGATTCAAGAGCTTCAACAAGCAGGAGCTGTCTGGGTCGGACGGACTGAGTCTCTGGACGAAACCATCCAGCCTCGCTTGCAGGCCAATATCCATAAAGAAGATTTCAGCGAGGATTTGCTTTCTAAAAGTACTCGCCAGGCTATTCGTACAGCCCGTAACAAAGGCATCCAAATCCAATTTGGCGGAGCAGAATTACTGGATGACTTTTCAGCCCTGATGAAAAAGACAGAAAACAGAAAAAATATCCACCTGCGTGGCAAAGACTATTACCAAAAACTCTTGGATACTTATCCTGACCACTCCTACATCACCTTGTCCAGTATTGATCTAAAGGCACGATTGAACGACTTGCAGGCTCAGCTAACCAAGATACTTAAAGAAGCAGAGAAATTTACCGAGAAAACCAAGCCCGGCAAGATTGAGAATAACCAGCAAGAACAAAAACGTCTCCAAGAAGAGATCGACTTTTTGCAGGATAAAATCAGCCAAGGAACTGCTGTCGTTCCCCTTTCTGGCACCCTGGTCTTGGAATACGGCAAGACCTCTGAAAACATCTATGCTGGAATGGACGAGGAATACCGTCGTTACCAGC
>NZ_KQ969106.1:75542-78100 GCF_001578795.1 Streptococcus gordonii | reverse complement strand
GAGCTGATTGGCAAAATATGGGCGGAATTGAAAACGACCTCAAGGGCGGTCTCTACAGCTTTAAATCCAAGTTCAATCCTACCATTGAGGAATTCGCTGGTGAGTTTAACCTGCCAACCAATCCTCTTTACCACCTCTCCAATCTGGCCTACACTCTCAGAAAGAAACTGCGCAGCAAGCATTAACAGAAAGGAAGCCTATGACCTTTAAACTTCTCAGTCAAGAAGAATTCATCCAGCATACTTCAGCTAGCTCCCAACGCTCCTTTATGCAGACCGTGGAAATGGCAGAGCTGCTGAGCAAGCGTGGCTTCAGTACCCAGTATATCGGCTACACTGACCCACAAGGGAAGGTAGTGGTGTCAGCTGTCCTCTACAGCATGCCTATGACTGGCGGCCTTCATATGGAAATCAACTGCGGTCCTGTCTCTACCGATGCTCAATACCTGACCCCCTTCTATCAAGCTTTGCAAACCTATGCTAAAAAAGAAGGCGCCCTAGAGCTCATCATCAAGCCCTACGAGACTTATCAGACCTTTGACAGCAATGGCCAGCCCACATCTGATGAAAAGGTCGAGCTTATCCAGCAACTGACTGATTTGGGCTTTGACTTTGACGGCCTGCAGACAGGCTATCCAGGCGGGGAGCCTGATTGGCATTATGTCAAAGACCTAGCTGGTCTGACGGAGAAAGACTTGCTCAAGTCCTTCAGTAAAAACGGCAAGGCGACCGTCAAAAAGGCTAACACCTTTGGTATCAAGCTAAAAAGGCTGGAACGTGACCAACTCAGCATTTTTAAAGACATCACAGCTGCCACTTCTGACCGACGGGAATATGATGACAAGCCACTAGACTACTATCAAGATTTTTATGATAGCTTTGGACAGCAGGCTGACTTCATGACAGCTAGTCTTAACTTCAAGGACTATCTTCAGAACTTACAAAAAGACCAAGAGAAACTGGGCCAGAAAATTCAAAAACTGCAGGCTGACTTGGAAAACAATCCTCAATCTGAAAAGAAGCAAAATCAGCTGCGAGAGCTTTCCAGCCAGTTTGATAGCTTTGAAACCCGCAAAGCAGAGGCTCAAGATCTGATTGATAAGTACGGCGACCAAGACCAAGTTCTGGCTGCCAGCCTCTTTATCTACACTCCTCAGGAAGCAACCTATCTTTTCAGCGGCTCCTATCCTGAGTTTAATAAATTCTACGCTCCAGCCCTGCTGCAGGAATACGTTATGATTGAAAGCATCAAGAGAGGCATTCCATTTTATAATTTCCTCGGTATTATGGGAATTTTCGACGGTTCTGACGGTGTCCTGCGCTTCAAACAGAACTTCAACGGCTTCATCGTCCGAAAAATGGGAACTTTCCGTTATTATCCTAACCCTCTTAAATTTAAAATCATCCAACTTATCAAGAAAATTCTGAGACGTTAAGATGCGTAAATCTAAAATATACAAAAGGACCGGGAACATGATTCCCAGTCCTTTTGTATATTTTATAAGGCTTTCGCTTCTGTATGCACGATACTGTCCACATGAATCTGATTGTCTTCAAATTTTGTTTTGAGAGCTTCTAAATCCACCTTGCCATCAATTTGAACTTCAATGACAACTTTACCATCTTTTCTCGGTATATTAACTGTATTTGAAATGTTCAGGTTTTCTTCCACCAATAAGCGAATAATATGTTCCAAAACACCGACTTCATCTTCAGTAACAAAGCGCGCTCGAACTCCTTCTTCTCCATAACCAGATACTTCTAAAAAGGCTTTAAAGATATCTCGATCCGTTATCACTCCATAAACTTGCTCATTGTCTACGACTGGAAGAATGCCGACTTTATTTTTCAACATTAGGTAAATCGCATCTTCTAGACTGGCATATTGGGATACCGTGATGACCTTTCGAATCATGACATCCTTAATCTTTGTCTTGTTGAGGAGGTAGTTCATCTCATAAATAGATAGACTAGTTGCTTTAGATGGGCTAGCCTCAGCAATTGTCCCTTCCGTCACAAGACCAACCAATTTATCATTTTCAATAACTGGCAATCTGTGCAAACCTTGCTCTCGCATAATATCAGCTGCGTGAGCAACCGTCGTATCAGGACTAATATAAACGACTTTGCGTGTCATAAAATCTTTTACTGCCATAAGAGTCTCTCCTCTATTTTTTCTTTCTTTCATTATACTGTTTTTTTTTCGCAATTTCAAACGCTTTCATCATTTTTCTTACTTTTTCAAAATTAAGAAAAATCCAGCTATTGGCAAAATTTGAGATACTCAACGAAAATCTACTGGAGAATGATCGACTTTCTAAAAATTATCCTGTTAAGCTATCACTTATCCTATTAAAATCATGTTTTCTATTATGAATAATCTTATAACTAACATACCTCTTCTAATGTATTAGAGTCCCTTAAAGTTTTGTGATTTCTCCTACTTATTCAAATCTAATTAATAAAAAGCAGAATATGAAAGATATACTGTCATTTCTATCCTAACAACCGAGATCTTCAACCTGAAACAATCCACCGGGCATCTTGACGAAAACTTGG
>NZ_KQ969106.1:72428-75016 GCF_001578795.1 Streptococcus gordonii | reverse complement strand
ATGCTTTGCGGACTTCGTCTGAGGCGAGGAGTTCTTGACCTGTTCCGGAAAGAACAATTTTACCAGTCTCAAGTACGTAGCCACGATTTGCAATAGAAAGTGCTTTATTGGCATTTTGCTCAATAAGGAGAACTGTTGTCCCTTGTTTCTGGATATCTTGAATGATGTCAAAAATTTCTTGGATGAAAATAGGTGCCAATCCCATAGAAGGTTCATCCAAGAGAAGTAGTTTAGGAGTAGACATCAAGGCCCGTCCCATAGCTAGCATCTGCTGTTCTCCACCAGAGAGAGTTGCAGCATCTTGATTTTTACGCTCTTCCAAGCGCGGGAAACGAGAAAAGACCTTCTTCAAGTTGGCTTGATTTTCTTCTCGGTTTGTTTTTAGGAAGGCTCCCATTTCTAGATTCTCCATAACTGTCAAACCTGGAAAGACATGACGGCCTTCTGGAACCTGAGAAAGACCAGCTGCTACGATTTTCTGAGCTGGGACTTTCTGGATTTCGTTTCCTAAAAATTCAATTTTACCAGCACTCGGACGAACCAAGCCAGAAATCGTCCGAAGGATGGTTGTTTTACCAGCACCATTAGCACCAATCAAAGAAACAACTTCTCCTTCATTGACTTCAAAGCTGACATCACGTACAGCCTGAATCATGCCATAGTGGACGGATAAATTCTCAACTTTTAACATAGTCATCAGGCTTCACCTCCTAGATATGCTTCAATAACTCGTTCATTGCTCTTGATTTCATCAGGAGTACCATGAGCAATCAAACGGCCATATTCCAATACATAGATTCGTTCAGTAACTTCCATAACCAAGCTCATATCATGCTCAATCAACATAATGGTAATGTTGAATTCATTTTTGATACGACGGATCAATTCAGTCAATTCTGCTGTTTCTTGTGGATTCATACCAGCAGCTGGTTCATCCAAAAAGAGAATCTTTGGCTCAGTTGCCAAAGCCCGAACGATTTCCAAGCGACGTTGTTGGCCATAAGCTAAGTTCTTAGCCAAAGTCTCAGCTTCCTTATCCAAGTCAAAAATCTTCAGCAAATCCAAAGCCTTATTTTTCAACTCTTCTTCATTTTTATAGAAAGCTGGTAAGCGGAAGAAGGAGGCAAAAGTATGCGGCTTATGGTGATTCCCAAAAGCAATCAAGACATTATCTAAAACAGTTAAATCTTTAAAGAGACGGATATTTTGGAATGTACGTCCAAGTCCGAGCGATGCAATTTTATATGGAGCTTTACCGTTTAGCAAGTGACCATCTAAGGTTACTGTTCCTTCACTTGGCTCGTATACACCCGTCAGTAAATTAAAGAGAGTTGTTTTACCAGCACCATTGGGCCCGATAAGACCGACCAATTCTCCCTCATTTAGCTCTAAAGTCACATCTCCAACGGCTGTCAGACCACCAAAATGTTTTGTTAAATTTTTTACATCAAGAAGTGCCATTATTCATTGACCTCCTTATCCTTTTTGAAAAAGCGTGACAATTGCAGCTCCCAAGTACCTAGAAGTCCACCTGGACGGAAGATCATAACTAAGATAAGAGCGAGTGAATAGATAATCATTCGAATGCTTGAGAACTCTTGCAAGAGCATGTTCAAAATACCGAGTACAATTGCTGCGATGACTGTTCCTGTCATCGATCCTAAACCACCAAATACAACAATGATTAGGACATTGATCGTGTTGGTAAAAGAGTAATCCTTAGGCACAACTGCTCCGATAAAACCAGCCTTCAAAGCACCTGCAATTGATGCAGTTATCGCCCCAAAGACAAAGGCAACGACTTTAGCCTTAGTTGTGTTAACACCTACAGACTCTGCCGCAATCTCATCTTCACGGACAGACAAGGTTTTGCGCCCCAGAGGACTACGCAAAAAGTTCAATGTGAACAAAGTAGTAATAACAACAAAGAAATAAACCATCTGCCAGCTAGTAAAGCCAGGAATACTTAAAATACCAGCAGCACCATTAGTAACTTCTCCACCATTCACAATCAAGATACGAATAATTTCAGATACTCCAAGAGTTGCAATGGCCAAGTAGTCTCCCTTTAGTCGAAGTGTAGGAATCCCAACTCCCAAGGCAACAAGTCCTGCAATGAAAGCCCCTAGTATCATAGCAGCAAAAAAGGCAGGATAGGTTGGAGATTTTGTTCCAATGATTGCAACTGCATAGGCTCCAATAGCCATGAAACCAGCATGGCCTAGAGAAAATTGCCCTGAGAATCCAACAATCAGGTTGAGACCAACCGCTAGAATAATGTTAATACCGATTTCTTCTAAGATTTGCAAATGGAAAGCGTTCAGTATTCCTCCACCAGCTAAAACCGTAATTAAGAGGTAGCCAGCAAGAATCAAAGCAAGCCAGAGAACATTTACTTTTAGATTTTGCTTCATATCTTACACCTTCTCTTTCACATTTTTCCCAAGGATTCCCGCAGGACGAATTAACAAAATAATAATCAAAATACCATAGACAATCGCATCACGGAAGTCTGACATACCAAAGGCTGTTGCAAAGGTTTCTAAAAGACCAATAACAAAACCACCCAAGGCAGCCCCCTGGAATAA
>NZ_KQ969106.1:64820-71949 GCF_001578795.1 Streptococcus gordonii | reverse complement strand
ACCCAAAACAGCAGCAACAAAGGACTTAATACCTGGAGTCATCCCCATTAAAGGTTCTAATGAGTTATAGTAAAGTGCGATAAGGACACCTGCTGCTCCTGCTAGTGCAGAACCCAATGCAAAGGTGAAACTAATGGTCCTGTTGACATTAATCCCCATTAATTGAGCAGCGTCACTATCTACTGAAACTGCCCTCATAGCTTTCCCCATCTTAGTCTTTAGGACAATAAATTGTAAAGCCAACATCAAGAAAATAGAGATTCCTAAAATCATCAACTGAATATTTGAGACTGTAATAGGTCCTAAGTTAAAACGAACAGTTGGAATCACCTGAGGGAATGGTAAGGTACTTGCACCTACAAAATAAACCATGAGATATTCCAAAAGGAAGGAAACCCCAATTGCTGTAATTAAGGCAGCAATACGAGTCGAATTTCGTAATGGGCGATAAGCCAGAAATTCAATGACAACCCCTAAAATAGCTGTTCCAATCATAGCCACAATTAGAGCTAAAAAGAAATTTAATTTCAATGAATTGATGAGGAAATACCCCATAAAAGCACCCATCATATAAATATCACCATGGGCAAAATTGATGAGCTTAATAATACCAT
Source organism: Streptococcus gordonii (assembly GCF_001578795.1). Lineage (GTDB taxonomy): Bacteria > Bacillota > Bacilli > Lactobacillales > Streptococcaceae > Streptococcus > Streptococcus gordonii_A. The sequence goes on along the minus strand of NZ_KQ969106.1, from coordinate 71,335 downwards.
AGACCATGGTGTATCCTAGGGCTAACAGTGCATAGACACTTCCTAGAATTAGACCATTGACAAGCTGTTGGAGCATAAGACACCACACTTTCTAATATAATAAAATCGGGCAAGAGACAAACTCAATCCTAGAAATTGAATTCATCACCTCACCCGCAGAAAGGAACTGCATTCTGATTTAAATACAATTCCTTTTCCTTCTTTTGTAAGATTCTAGAAATTCAGTTGAATTGCTTAGTTTGGTTTTACTGTTTCCACAGTATCAACTTTACCATCTTTCAAGCCAATCATCAAGGCTGACTTAACTGGGTTATGATTTTTATCCATCGTGATAGAACCAGTCACCCCTTCGAAGTCTTTTAACTTAGCAAGGTTCTCTTTGATATCAACTGAGTTTTTCGCACCCTTAGAAGCTTCTGCTACCATATAAACAGAGTCATAAGCAAGAGCAGAGAACATTGATGGTTCTTCATTATACTTCGCTTTATATGCTTCCAAGAATTTCTTGGCTTTAGCTGTCATATCTCCGCTAGTTGAGTAGCCAGATACGTAGTAAACATTAGTTGCAGCTGCTGGAGTTGCTTGTGAGATAAACTCTTCACTGTTAAATCCATCTCCACCAACAATTGGTTTGTCAATTCCGATACCACGAGCTTGGTTTACGATTTTACCAGTTTCAGTGTAGTAACCTGGAACAACTAGGGCATCAAAGTCTTTACCTTTGAATTTAGTTAAAGCTGCTTGGAAGTCAGTATCTTTTGAGGCAAATGTTTCAGTTGCAACGATTTCACCCTTGTACTCTTCTTGGAAAGCCTTGGCAATTCCTTTTGCGTAGTCACTTGAGTTATCGTAGTAAAGCACAACTTTTTTAGCTTTCAAATTGTCTGTGACATATTTGCTAAGGATTTTTCCTTGGAAACTATCGATGAAAGTTGTACGGAACAAGTAATCTTGACCTTTTGTCAAATCATCCTGAGTACCACTTGGAGTGATCAAAGGAACAGAAGCTTTGGCAGCATTTGTAATCGCTGCACCAGTACCACCTGAAGTAGCTGGACCAATGATAGTATTTACCTTAGCCTGGGTCACCAAGTTTGTAGAAACTGTAGAAGCTTCACTCAACTCGGATTTATTATCCTTATCTGTAACTTCGATTTGTTTGCCGTCTACTCCACCTGCTTTGTTGATTTCATCAACAGCTAACTTAGCACCTTTTTGTTCAGCAGTTCCATAGGAAGCAACGTCACCAGTTTCTTCGAAGTTGAAACCAATTTTAAGTGTCTTGCCAATCTCAGTTCCTGAAGCAGAGCCAGAACCAGAATTTCCTGTTGTAGAAACCTCTCCACAGGCTGCTAGCAATGCAACACTTGCAAGACTAACCAAAGTTAATGCAAATTTTTTCTTCATCAAAATGTTCTCCTTTATGAGTATTCAAAACTATATAGTAAGAATATACCGAATTATCAGAAAATTGTCAATATAAAAACAAACGCTTTTTAAATGATAACGTTTTCCTCTTGACGATGTAGACTACCAACGAAGTTTTTGTCCAATTCCTGAATATGACAGACACGAACTTTTTTTACAAATTTTTCCTGTCCCAGCTTCTTCAGCAAGTCTTCCGCCTGCGTCTTTGATACATAAAGCTGAAGATACCGACGTTTTTTAGAATGGTAAACTATATCTCCAAATGCAGCAACTTTTTTTACGTCACGATTATAATAAAGATAAACAATTATTCCAACTCGTTCTTCTTTTTGATACATAAACGATCCTTCCCAAACTAGAACTACTTACTGATTATATCAAAAAAGCCCCTGAGGGGCAATTTGATTTTATAGGATTAACTCAAATTATTGTTAGCCATGATCTCATCAATGAAACCGTAGGCAAGAGTTTCTTCAGCACTCATCCAATAATCACGTTCCGCATCAGCATGGATTTGCTCAACTGTTTTACCAGAATTATCAGCAAGAATTTGCTCTAAAGTTTTCCGAGTCTTCAGCAAATGTTCTGCAGCAATAGCCATATCCGTTTGCTGAGTACCACCACCAGTTCCTCCCATTGGCTGGTGAATCATATATTCAGCATTTGGAAGCATGAAACGTTTGCCTTTGGCACCGCTTGATGCGATGATGGTTCCCATGCTCGCTGCCATACCCATAACGATTGTTTGGACATCAGATTTAATAAAGTTCATGGTGTCAACAATCGCTAAACCAGCTGAGACTGAACCACCTGGTGTATTAACATAGAGGTAGATATCCTTGGTACTGTCTTGTGCATCCAAGAAAAGAAGCTGAGCAATGACTGAATTAGCCATATTATCCTCTACCGGACCTGTCAACATGATGATGCGGTCTTTTAATAAACGTGAGTAAATATCATAAGAACGTTCCCCACGGCTTGTTTGTTCAATAACTACAGGAATCATAGTTTTCTCACTTTCTGTTAGTTGGATTTTCTATCAAATAGGAAATAGAATATTCAAAGGATGAATCTATTATAACTCTTTGGTCAATAAAGGTCAAATTTTTGAATCGATTAGGAAGTATATTGACCTTGAGAATCCTATTCTTCAAAACAACTCTACTTTCCTATTCCTAGATTTCGGATCCGCCTTCAGCAAAACATTATTTTGTTCCGAACAAGCGGTCTCCAGCATCTCCCAATCCAGGTACGATATAACCATGGTCATTTAGATGGTCATCCAAGGCAGCCGTGAAAATATCGACATCTGGGTGTGCTTCCTGCAAGGCTTTTACTCCTTCTGGTGCAGAAACTAAACATACAAATGTAATGTGGCTAGCACCACGTTTTTTGAGAGAATCCACAGCCAAGATCGCAGAACCACCTGTAGCTAGCATTGGATCGACAACGAAAATCTGACGTTGGTCAATATCTTCTGGTAACTTCACTAAGTATTCAACTGGTTTCAACGTTTCTTCATCACGGTACATTCCGATGTGGCCGACCTTCGCTGCTGGAACCAAGCTTAGAAGTCCATCGACCATGCCAATACCAGCCCGCAGGATTGGTACAATAGCTAATTTTTTTCCTGCAATCTGCTTCTGAACTGTTTTCGTAATCGGTGTTTCAATTTCTACATCTTCAAGTGGTAAATCGCGCAAGACCTCATATCCCATGAGCATTGCGATTTCATCAACTAATTCACGAAAAGCCTTGGTAGAAGTATCTGTACGACGCAAGATAGACAATTTATGCTGAATTAGTGGATGAGCGATAACTTCAAGTTTTCCCATGATTGGATTTCCTTCTTTCAATTTATTCTTCTTATTATATCAAAAAAAGATTGAAAAGGCTTGCCATAAGCAAACCTTTTCAGAGTTTTTCTTGGTTCTAAAGCCATTCCTCATATCGCTTGATATACAAGTGTTTAACAAAGGTTACACTAACCATGTAAAGCACAATAATCAGCAGAAGGAAAAGGAAATATGCGCCATTGAGCGGAGCTGTTTTGAGAACAGAAGCAAAGAGGCTATATGGCAAAGAAGTAACAAAGAGAGCAGCTGCCATAGTGGTTACAATAACAGACAAGGCTGGACGGCTTTGCACGAATGGTAATTTAGGTGAGCGAAGCATATAGATGACCATAGTTTGGGTCCACATAGACTCAATAAACCACCCTGTTTGGAAAAGAGTGATAAAGGTTGCCGCTTGCTCAGTACCAGCTTGATAACTACTTCCTGTTATCATAGGAACAATGATAAAGTAAAGGGCCAAGTAAGTCAAAACATCAAAAATGGATGAGATAGGCCCAATCCAAGCCATAAAGCGGGTAATAGAGTTAGCAGACCAAATCCGTGGTTTCTTGAGAAATTCACTATCAACGTTATCGAAAGGCAAAGCTATACAGGACAGATCATAAACCAGATTGAGAACAATCAGGTGAACTGGTGCCATCGGCAAAAAAGGCAAAAAGATGCTGGCAAAGAGGAGAGAAAAGATATTCCCAAAATTGGAACTGACCGTCATCTTAATGTACTTAGTCATGTTGGCATAGACCTTGCGTCCCTCTACCAACCCTTTCTCCAGAACCATGAGGTCCTTATCCAGTAGAATGACATCTGCCGTTTCCTTGGCTATATCGACAGCTGTATCAACAGAAATCCCAACATCTGCTACTTTCATCGAAGGGGCATCATTGATACCATCTCCCATGTAGCCAACCTTGTGTCCATTGGCTTTGAGTTGAAGGATAATCCGGGCTTTTTGGTCAGGAGAGAGCTTGGCAAAGACCGTTGTATTCTCTACCGCTTTGCTCAATTCCTCATCTGATAAATTATCTACCTCTACGCCTAGCAAGATATTTTCTACATCAAGGCCAACCTTTTCACAGACTGCCTGAGTAACCTTTTCATTATCGCCGGTCAAAATCTTAGTGGCAACACCGTACTCAGCCAAGGTTTCAATAGCTGGAGCCGCAGATGACTTAGGCGGATCCAGAAAGGCCAGGTAGCCCGTCAAAATCATATCAGACTCATCCTTGACCTCATAGTCATAATCTTCTTCTAGGTCTGACTTGTAGCTAACACCAAGCACGCGCAATCCTTGCTCATTGAGTTGAGCCACTTCCGCAAGGATTTCCTGACGAATTTCCTCAGTCAGTTCCGTAATGCGATTCTTGTATTCCACATAACTAGAGATCGCCAGCATTTCCTCCAAGGCGCCCTTGGTTACCATGCTGATAACATCTTCATCATCCTTGACAATGACACTCATGCGACGGCGTTCAAAGTCAAAGGGTAGTTCATCAATTTTCTTAAAGGTTTGGTCTAAGTCACGAACAAGCTCATGCTTTTCTGCTTCTTTCTCTGTCCGATTGATAATGGCCCGATCCATGAGATTTTTAAGGCCCGTTTGGTAATAGGAATTGAGAAAAGCGCGACGGAGCACTGCCAAGTCTAAATCACCGTGAATGTCCAGTGGATATTCCAAGACAATCTCATCTTGGGTCAATGTACCCGTCTTATCCGTACAGAGGATATCAATAGCTCCTAGATCTTGAATAGCATTCAATTTTTTGATCACGACCTTTTCCTGAGCCATAATAATAGAACCCTTAGCCAAGCTCGCTGTGATAATCATCGGTAGCATTTCTGGAGTCAAGCCAACCCCAACACTAAGAGCAAAGACCCCTGCTTCCAACCAGTCTCCATCTGTCAGACCATTGATGAAGAAAACCACTGGCACCATGACGAGCATCAGGCGAATCAAAAGCCAAGAAATGCTATTCATATCACGCTCAAAAGAGGTTGGCTCATCGTAGGTGTTAAGCGTCTGTTCAATAGCTCCCATCATGGTCTCGTCACCAACCACCAGCACCAGAGCTGTTGCTCTTCCAGAAATAACGTTGGTTCCCATGAAAGCCAGCGACTCTGTTTCTAAAAGGCTATCAAAGTTTTGCCCATCAGCCTTAGCAAGACACACCTTTTCTACTGCATCACTTTCGCCTGTCAGACCAGACTGCTGAACGAAGAAATCACGCGATTCTAGTAGCAAAACATCTGCAGGTATCATGTCTCCAGCACTAAGCTTGATGATATCTCCTACAACCAGCTCATCAATGGGAAGTTCTTGTTCTACCCCTTCTCTGATTACTGTAGCCGTGTTGACAATCAGCCGAGATAGATTGCTAGCAGCTCGGTCACTCCGCAATTCCTGAATAAAACGAATGCCTCCAGAAATCAAAACCAGAACGACAATAATGATGGAAGTTGTCGGATCTTCCTCACCAGGCTTAGCCAGCCAGACATTAGTCACCAAAGAGACTAAGGCAATCACCAATAAGATGACTGTAAAGGGGTTAATAATAGACTCGTAAATCTTCTTGAAAATAGAGTCTTCCTGCCCCTTTGTAATGATATTTTCCCCATAAAGGTCACGGTTTTCTTCGACCTGATCTTCTGTCAGACCACGAAAAGCACTCTTGTAGAATGCTAAAGTTTCTTGCATAGGAAGCTGCAAAGCTGCAACTAATCTTTCTTTTACTGTTTTCATTGGTTTCTCCTTAATGTATGATTAATAAATTTCATACACTGGGACCAATCACTTTATAAGGACCGAACGACACAAATCAGCGATTGGCTGTGTATGTGCGGTTCCGGATGATCGTCAATTTGCATCGCATGTCTCCTTTCTTTTTCTTAAGAGGCAGGTAAACAACTATTTGCCTACTTGAAATATTTTCAACAAAAAAGAATACCCTGCCAATTTCTCGGCAGGGTTGTTTGCATGTCAGGTCTTTCACTTTATTTTACAACAGATAAAGTAAACATCTACCGTTCAAGCTTTAACTCCATAAGGCGATGAAATGAGCTTAGTCTTGACCTTGGCGATCAGGACTGTTAACCAACGAGTAGTGTCTCCACTGCTTTGCGGTAGTCATCCGTATCCTTATGGTAGCCTCACCTACCGATTTTCCATTCTTACTATACTCCTCTTTGCAAGGATTGTCAATAAATAAATCACTAATTTGAAAACTTTTTGCAAAC
>NZ_KQ969106.1:59091-64800 GCF_001578795.1 Streptococcus gordonii | reverse complement strand
ACTAATTTGAAAACTTTTTGCAAACCTGTGCTAAAACCGACTACTTAGGCAAAACAGCTCCAATACGTTTACAAATTTCTACAACCATATCCTTTGGTGCAGCCACATTTAGTCGAGCATGGTACTTGCCTTCTTGACCAAAGTCGCTTCCTCGATTCAGGACGACCTTTGCCTCTTCCCTCAGTAACTGGAAGAGTTGGTCATCAGTCAGATCATAATCTGAAAAGTCCAGCCAAATTAGATAGGTTCCTTGGGGCTTCATAACCTTCAGGCGTGGAACTTCTTTGGAAAAATAATCAACCACAAAATCGATATTTTCCTCTAAGACTGTCTTAAGTTCTGTCAACCAGGATTTCCCATAACGATAAGCAGCTTCAGTCGCTACAAAACCAAGTCCTGAAATTTCATGCTGGTTGTTAGCCAGCTGACGCTTTTTAAACTGATGGCGCAAGCTAGGATTCTCAATCACCGCATAAGAATTTTTAGTTCCAGCAATATTAAAAGTCTTAGTTGCACTGGCTAAAATCAGGCTAAAGTCCTTAAAGTCAGGAGAAACAGTATTGAAAGACTGATGCTTATGGCCAAACAGCGTCAAGTCTTGATGTATTTCGTCTGAGACCACAAGGACGCCGTACTTTTGGCAGAGGCGACCAATTTTCTCTAACACTTCCTGTTCCCAAACTCGACCTCCGGGATTGTGAGGATTGCAGAGAACATAAATCTTGACTTCATTGTCTACAATATCTCGCTCTAGCTGCTCAAAGTTAATCTGAAAGAGACTATCTTGCTCTATCAGAGAATTGGCAATAAGTCGTCGATTATTGAGCTTGACAGAGCGAGCAAAAGGTGGGTAAACAGGCGTATTAATCAGCACAGCATCACCTTCCTTGGTAAAGGCCTGGATTGCTGTTGAAATAGCAGGGACAACCCCCTCAATAAAGACCAAGGCTTCCTTATCAAAAGTATAGTCGTGCTCATCCCGCTCCCAATCCAGCACGGAATTGATTAGCTCTTCACTGGCATAGGTATAGCCATAGACTAAATAATCCGCATAATCATGAACGGCCTGCTGAATTTCAGGCAGGACTTCAAAATCCATATCCGCGATCCAGGCAGGCAGAACATCCCTATCCTCTTCAGCTTCTTTCCATTTATAAGTATGATGGCCAAAACGATTAGGGGCTGTTTCAAAATTATATTTTCCCATACTAGTCCTCCAAGGCAGCTCGTAAGTCAGCCACTAAATCTCGGCTGTCCTCAATCCCAATTGACAGGCGTAGCAAATCATCTGTCAATCCATAGGAATGACGTACTTCAGCTGGAATGTCAGCGTGAGTTTGAGTCGTCGGGTAGGTAATCAAACTCTCTACTCCGCCCAAACTTTCTGCAAAAGTGAAGACTTTAAGACTGTTTAGGAGATGAGGGATTTTTTCTTCATCTGCAATCTTAAAGGAGATCATACCACCCTTGCCTGGATAGAGAACCTCTTTTACTGCAGGAGATTGCTTCAGAAAAGCAACCACTTCCTGGGCATTCTGAGTAGAGCGCTCCATACGGAGAGCCAGTGTCTTAAGACCACGTAAAAGCAAATAACTGTCGAATGGGGAAAGAACCGCTCCAGTTGTGTTCAGATTATAGAAAATCCTATCATAGATATCCGTGTCATTAGTCATAACGGCTCCAGCCAAGACATCATTATGCCCGCCTAGATACTTGGTCGCAGAGTGCAGGACAATATCAGCACCGTCTTCCAGAGGTCTTTGGTAAATGGGACTGTAAAAAGTATTGTCTACTATTACCCTTGCACCTCTCTCATGAGCCACTTGGGAAATACGTGCAATATCAAACTCTACCATAAGAGGATTGGTTGGTGTCTCGATATAGACAATGTCTATATCTTCTGTCAATTTGTTCAGAAGCTCTTCTTCCGTATTGGCATAGGTAAAGCTGAATCGGCCTTCTGCTTCAACCTGAGCAAACCAGCGGAAAGAGCCACCATAGAGATCTCGAACAGCCAAAACTTTACTTCCGACTGGAAAAGCACTAAAGGCCAGCACAATAGCCGACATACCAGAACTAGTCGCAAGAGCATAATCAGCGCTTTCGATAGCAGCCAGAGTCTCCTCAAGGCTAACACGTGTTGGATTCTTGGTACGAGTGTAGTCATAACCTGTTGACTGGCCAAACTCAGGGTGCTGGTAGGTCGTTGAAAAATGCAGGGGTGTTGTTAAGGCGCCAGTTGCTTCGTCTGTTTTTACCCCAGCTTGGGCCAATATGGTATTCAAGTTTAATGCTTGACTCATTTCTTATTCCTCACAATCTCGTAAATCTTATTCTATTGTAACATCTTGCGAAAGTTCTGCGCTTTGTTCTTTTCAAGAGCTAGATATAGTCTAAAACTATATAAAAACCCCAGCCTTCAAGTGGCCGAGGTAAATAGCTATGAATTAATATTTAAGAAATATGGAATTTCCTTCTCAAACTGCTTGCTTTTGCCTCTCCTACGAAGCGATCAAGCAAACGAACGCGCAAAGCTAGGCCACCATAAACTGCAATACCAACTCCACCAATTAGAACTAAATAAACCATACTTGAGACACGTCCAGCTGGATGGAAAAAGAAACCAAGAAGCAAATCAGCTATTGCAATGACAAATATCATTAAGAGCGTTAAAATACAAGTCAGCAAACTTCGTTTGACCAAGTTTTGAGGGTTGAGTCCTGTGATATCACGAATTTCACGGTACATAAAGAAGATTGGAACAATCAGACCAATTGTCGTTGAGAGCAGAGGCCCGTAAGCTCTGAACAGCCAAATCAGAGGAATTTGTAAGATCAACTTTACCACAACACCGTATAAGAAATAAACAATGGCCTTACGGTTTTGGAAGAGGGCTTGAATCATGGGAGCTAGCACTGTATAAAAGCTCAAAATAATTGTCTGTAAAAGGGCAAATACAAAAAGTCCCAAAGCAAGTTTATCTGGCTGACCATAAAAGACCATATAAAGAGGCCGAGCTACCAAAACAGCACCAATTGTTGCAGGTAAGATAAACAAAAGCAACATGGTCAGGTTATCCTGAATCAAACGAGCAGCAGCCTTGAAATCTCCCTTGACATAATTCTCTGTCAGAAGCGGAATCCCAACACCCCCAATGGAAGTCGCTACAGCAATCAAAATCATGGTTATCTTATTGGGATTGGCCGAGAAGTAGCTAAACATGACTAAGAGCTGAGTATTCGTATAATCTGTAAACCAATGCATTACATGGCTGAAGGTCATCTGGTCGATAATCTGGAAAAGCTGGATAGCCGATCCAGTGATAATAAACGGAATGGCTTCACGAATCGTATCCCAAAGCAAAGCTCTAGTATCGATACTACTTCCGCTTGGCGATTTTTTCAAAATTGCTTGGAGCATATTTTTCTTAGAAAGGAAATAAGCCAAAACTCCTACACTGGCAATCATCCCAATAAAAGCAGCAAATGTTGACTGAGTGACTGCAGAAACATAATCTTTTGAACCAACATTCATGATAAAGAAGGTCGCAAGGAGCATCCAAATAATCCGAATCAACTGCTCAGCCACTTGACTGATTGCATATGGTTTTAAATTGTTAAAGCCTTGGAAAAATCCTCGGATAACACTCATAGAAGGGAAAATCAGCACCGCCCATGAGAGGCTTTGCATGATTGGAATCAAATCTTTCCCCCCACCAGACAAACTGGCGAAGAGTGGAGATAGAAGATACATGATTACTCCAAAAACAGCACCAAGCAACAACATGAACTTGAGGAATTCTCTAATTAGAGTAAAACTATGCTCCCTTTGATCAATCGTATTGTATTTAGCCACCTGCTTGGCTACAGCCACCGGAATTCCAGCTGTTGAAATCAGCAAAAACCAAGCATAAATGTTATATCCCATGGTAAAAAGACCATTAGCCTCCGCACCATGCTTGCCCATCCAAATATACCAAGGAATAATATAAATAGCCCCCAAAAGACGGCTAATAAAGTTTCCAGCGGTCAGCCAGGCAGTCCCCCGCAACATCTGTTGCTGCTGACTTGTCGTTTCTTGACTCATACGATCAAACCTCATCTTATCATTTAATAGCTTTTATCCTATTATAAACTTTTCCTTTCCTCTTGTAAAACCCAGCCATTAAGTTTACAATAAGATTATGATAAAAATTGAAACAATAATAGATATTTTAAAAAAAGATCATAATTTTCGTGAAATCATCAAAGACGGCCACTACTTCTTTCATGATAGTGGACTGACTTTTGACAAAATCAGCTATGATAGCCGTAATGTGACAGATACGACCCTCTTCTTTGTTAAGGGTGAAAACTTCAAAAAAGAATTCCTAGAAGGTGCCGTAGAGTCTGGTCTAAAATTTTATATCAGTGAGAGCGATTTTGAAGTAGGAATCCCTGTACTTGTTGTTAATGATATCAAGCAGGCTATGAGCTTGATTGCCATGGAGTTTTATGGCAATCCGCAAGATAAACTTAAAATTTTAGCCTTTACAGGGACCAAGGGAAAAACAACGTCTGCTTACTTTGCCTATCAAATCCTGTCTCAAAGTCACCGGCCAGCCCTCCTCTCCACCATGAATACCACATTAGATGGCAAAAACTTCTTCAAGTCTAGCTTAACAACACCAGAGAGCCTAGATTTATTTGAAATGATGGCCCAAGCTGTAGCTAATGACCGTACCCATCTGATTATGGAAGTTTCCAGTCAAGCCTATCTCAAAAAACGTGTTTATGGTTTAACCTTTGATGCCAGTGTTTTCCTCAATATCAGTCCTGATCATATCGGACCAATTGAGCATCCTACTTTTGAAGACTACTTCTACAATAAACGTCTTTTGATGGAAAATAGCAGAGCAGTGATTGTTAACAGTGGCATGGATTATTTCCAAATCGTAAAAGAGCAAGTCTCTTCGATAGAACATGATTTCTATGGAGAAAACTCTAGCAACACCATCATAGATTCTCAAGCCTTTAACTTTGAAGTAAGTGGCAAGCTAGCTGGTAAATATGACATTCAGCTCATTGGACGATTCAATCAAGAAAATGCTCTGGCGGCTGGTCTCGCTTGTCTACGACTGGGGGCTAGTCTCGAAGATATCAAAAAAGGAATTGCTGTAACCCGAGTACCGGGTCGCATGGAAGTACTGACCCAAAAAAATGGTGCTAAAGTTTTTGTTGACTACGCCCATAATGGAGATAGTTTAACCAAGTTGCTCAGTGTAGTCCAGGAACATCAAAAGGGCCAGACTATTCTTGTTCTGGGAGCAACTGGAAACAAGGGAGAAAGCAGACGAAAGGATTTTGGACTCTTACTCAACCAGCATCCAGAGATTCAAGTCATCCTGACTGCTGACGACCCTAATCGCGAAGACCCTGTAGCCATTGCCAAAGAAATCGCTAGTTTTATTTCCCACGACGTATCCATTATCGCTGATCGTGCAGAAGCAATAAAGGAAGCAATGAGTCTTACTAGGCAAGAAGGAGATGCTGTTATTTTAGCCGGTAAAGGGGCCGATGCTTATCAGATTGTCCATGATCAAAAAGTAGCCTATCCAGGTGACTATCAAATCGCAGAAAACTATCTATATCAATAAAAAGAGGCTTAGACAAAAAGTTTCAACTCATGAAAAAGGGATAAGGTCGGTTTAAGATCTTATCCTTTTTTCTA
>NZ_KQ969106.1:44499-57704 GCF_001578795.1 Streptococcus gordonii | reverse complement strand
TTTTTGGCTACAATTATTTATTCAAGCTGGTTTTAATACCTTAAACTGCGTCTTCAACAGCACCTTTTAGCATCTCCAACGACTTCTTTTTCTTTGGATATTGTCTTTTCTACAAGACCTTTCGATTCTGTTTTGCTGTCTCCTGTCTGTTTTCCTTGTTTTTCCTTTTAAACTGAAAATCTCTCATTTTTAAAGCTCAAACGTTCTGATTCTTCTAAAATATCAGTTCAGCCGGAAAATTAATCTCTCCTTGTCAAAGCTTGCTTCTAGCTCGTATTTGCCAGTTTCGTTTTGCCGAATATAGCCCAAGATTACGAGGCTATCGACAAAAATGTCCCGCCGCTTCTGCATGAGCTCATCCTTGCGGACATATTTGAGAAGAAAGGTCGTCATATACTTAAGTGCATACTCTGGATTGACATCGCCCAAGACATCATAGAGAGGTTTTTGTGCTTCAGACAGGGGATATTGATGCTCCATTTTATAAAAATAATTAGCCAAAGTCAGCTCATCCCGCTGAAAATCTGTCTCTTCCAGCAAGACCGCCGCATTAGTCTGATTGGAAAGCCGGGTCTCAAAACGCAGCTCCAACAGTTCCTGATAGAGGGGACTATCATCACGGATAAAGACTTCCTGGTCCAATTGCAAATCCTCCAAACTTTCCAAAAGAGGCAGTGATAAGTAATATCGCTTGTTCTCCCGCTTGATGTAGCCAGCCTTAATGAAGTCCTCGATTGAGCGATCAATATTAGCTACACCTGCAAATTCTCGCTTTATCTCCCTCAAAATAACGTCTTCATGTTGATCCAAATAATCAATCAGTTCCTTAAAAAATGGCTGGCGCGTCAAACGACTAGGGTTGATGATTTTAATCATGGAGTTCTCCTTTGTAGATGAGTTTTCTTGACTGAACCAACTGGCTAGGATTCGTCCCGGGCTGATTTAAAGGCACATCTAAGTCCAATTCTCGATAATACTCCTGCCAAAAATCAGAAATTAGATTTTCCTCATCACCAAATTGCATGGGAATCGTATCAAAAATTGGCAAAATCTCTGCAATATACTCCGAACAGTAAAAACCATCAGACTGAGGATAAAAGCCGAAATTGTAAGGCTTTCCTAAATGTATTCTGGCCTTTTTAAAGACAGCATCTGCATCAATAGCTGGATAGCGATACACGTCATAAATATCCTTATCCTGCAAAAAATCAGACAAATCTTGATTGACAACACCATTCTCATGGGTTGCATGATAAATATCTCCATTAAAAAATATGGCCACGTGGCTATATGAACCAGTTGCTGCTCGAATGGCTTCAGCAATTTCTGAAGATCCGACTGTAAAAATCAAATCTCCGTCTTGTAAATCTTGAATCTTCATTTTTCTCGCCTATCAAAAAAGGAGCCGAGACCCCTTTTTAAGTATGAGGGGAATAGCCCTCATCTAGTAACTTATTCCCTCAAATGAGCTCTTTAAGCATTAAAACTTTCTGTTAGTTGAGGTACCACTTGCTTCTTACGAGAAACAGCGCCTGCAAGGAAAGCATGGTTATTCTCAAGAACAAAGTTGAAGGCTGCTTCGACCTTGTCCATATTGCTTCCGATAGCCAAAATTTCTGAGTTTGAGTTAATAATATCTGTAATCATCAAGACAAAGTCAGAGTAGCCATTGTCAGCGATTGCTTTTTCAATAGCTACTTCAATTTCTGCTTGACGCTCCAAAACTTCAGCAATGTCAACAGTATTGACCTGTGCAACACGGACATTGTTTCCGTTCAACTCAAATGTTTTCGCATCGATGTCAATCAATTCTTCTGCAGACTTGCTAGCCAAGTTTGTACCTGCCTTAAGCATTGCCAAACCATACTCCTCCAAGTTGACACCAGCCAGCTCAGCCAATTCTGGTGCAATGACCTTGTCAGTCGGATGAGTCGTTGGTGACTTAAGCAAGAGAGTATCAGAGATCAAACCAGACAGCATCAATCCTGCAATTTCTTTTGGAACTGATACGCCATGCTCCTTGAACATACGATAAACAATAGATGAAGCAGAACCAACTGGCTCCAAACGCATGTAAAGTGGGCTAGCTGTTTCAAAGTTAGCAACACGGTGGTGGTCCACCACGCCATAGACTTCAACTTCAGCGATATCTGCTACAGACTGCTGGAATTCATTGTGGTCTGTCAGGATGACTTGCTCAGCACCCTCTGCCTTAGCAGATATAATCACGCGCGGTGCAGCCACGCCAAAGTAATCCAATACAAAGGCAGTTTCTTCATTAGGCTCTCCCAATGCAACAGCTTCTGTATCTAAGCCATAAACTTCACGAGCCAAGTAAGCAAAAGCGTAAGATGAACCGATAGCATCTGAGTCAGGATTTTGGTGACCGAAAACTAAAATTTTAGACATGATAAACCTCTTTTTTATATAAACTTTATTGCATTTATTTTACCACAATTACAATCATTTCACAAAAACAGAAGAATATTTTTTGAAAAAAGGACTGGTTAACTTACCAGCCCTTTTATTGATACTCAAAATAGATCAGCTACTATGCACCCGATTCATATACTCTGTATAGGACTCTGTCTGCATGAGTTCCTTAGCATTCTTGACCCGATCAGCTGTCGGAGGCTTAACCCCTTCCAGCTTGTAAGGAATGCCCAACTCCCTCCATTTGAATTCTCCCATGGTATGGTAAGGTAGAATTTCAAACTTATCAACATTCTTCAGTGTCTTAACAAACTTACCCAGCTCAATCAGATCATCATCACGGTCGGTCAGTCCCGGCACCAAGACATGGCGGATCCATACTGGTTTTCCAATGTCAGACAAATATTTTGCACAGGCCAAGATATTCTTGTTGGTTTGGCTGGTCACGATTCTGTGCTGTTCTTCGTTAATTTCCTTGATATCTAGCAGGACAAGGTCGGTGACCGCCATAAGCTTGTCAAATTTTTTCAGGTAGCGAGGCGTATTTCTAAAAGGTAGGGCACATGTATCCAAGGTACAGTGGATACCCAGCTCCTTAGCCTTGGTAAAGAAGGCAATCAGAAAATCAATCTGCAACAAAGCCTCTCCGCCACTGACAGTGATGCCACCTTTGTTACCCCAGAAGCCCTTATAACGGAGAGCTTCTTGCAAGACATCATCCACGGTCCGCAGCTGAGATTTGTTAGTTTCCATCTCCCATGTGTCTGGATTATGGCAATACTGACAGCGCATATGGCATCCCTGCAAAAAGACAATAAAACGGATACCAGGTCCATCTACAGCACCGAAACTCTCGGTAGAGTGAACCATGCCAGTTACCTTTCCATAATCAACAGTTTCTTCATTTTTCTCTTCAACCATAACACAACCTCTTAACTCTGAAAACGTTTTATAACTATCTTTATTATAACACGATTAATGATAAAAATGACTCCATTTGTCTATTTTTTAGAAAACAAACTGTTTTTCAGTTTCATTTTCATTGTCTTACAACAGATAAGTCTCTACTTTTATTCTCATCTCTGATACAAGAAATTAATCTTTTCATGCTCTAGACTTAATTTTTTTATTTCAAATAGCAAACTCGCTTTCAATCCTCCTTCTCCCCCTCTCTATTCCAACAAAAAAGAGGGTTTCCCCTCTTTATATTCGCTTCTTAACTATGTTTTTTCTTCCAAACCAAACCAAGGAGAATAATCGTTGCAAGTCCTACTACAAAGATAAATTTGCTGTCTGACGAACCTGTATTTGGAAGTTCTTTCTTGCTGTCCTTGCTTGATGGAGTTTTTGATTTAGGATTTTTCGGTGGTTGGTAACTGTTGGTAAAGCTATCTTTTCCTCCTTCATAAGAAACTGTTGAAAGAAGATTGCCATTCTCATTTGTTACAGTAATTGTTACTTTAATTTCACTGTTGTCATAAGTAACGCCTTGTGCATCACCCTTTGCTTCGCGAATTGTATACGTGTATGTTCCAGTTTTAGTAAAGGCAAGAGTCTTGAAATCTACACTTCCATCTGCATTATTTTTAACTGTTTCAACTACCTTACCTTTGGAATCTCTTAGTTCAAATGAGAACTCGCCATCTTTCAAGTCACGACCTGTTAAGAATTTCTTAACTTTTAATTGAGCTGTTGTTGAACCTGGGACATAAGTATTGGTAAACTGTTTTTTGTTATCGTCATAGCTAACTTTTGCCACCAACTTGCCTTGATTATCCGCTTTTACTTTAATTTTAGCAGTTATTACAGATGAGTCATATACGACCCCACTGATATTGCCAGATTTTTCTCTGATTGTGTAAGTATAAGTTCCAGCTTTTGTAAAAGTTAAAGGTGAGAATTTAATGGAGCCATCAGCCGCATTATTAACAGTCTCAATCTCAGCTCCATTCTTATCGTACAAGGTGAAGAAGAACTCGCCGCCATTTAGATCACGACCAATCATGACTTTTTGAACCATCAGCTGAGCAGATGCAGAAGATTGTTTTCTATCAACAATTGTTTTTGAAGCTATTTTAAGAGTGCTATCAAAGTCATCCGGACTTACTTTAACATCGTCCGCCAACTCATATCCAGCAGGGGCTTCTGTCTCTCTAATTGTATAATCATCTTTCAAGAGATTGCTGACTTCTGCAATACCTTGATCGTTTGTCACTACTTGAGCAACTACTTGACCAGAACGATCACGAATAATATCAAATTTAGCACCTGGCAAAGCTGAACCATCATCTGATACTTTTTTAATTTGAATTTTATAAGTGTAGCCTTCTGCCTCGCCATGACCTAGGTAATAAGTATAAGTTGAATTGCGGCTGTCTTCAACTCCGTTTGTTGTTGTCAAAGTAGCTGCATTTAAAAAGTTTTCGCCATCTGAAGGTGCATATGGTAGTTGAACCGAGTAATTAATCCGAATTCCTTCATTAGCCGAAAGATCTGGTAATTGAACAGAAAAATTATCATCAGTAAAGTTTACAGTAGTTTGGCCTGTAATGTCTACAGCATTATCTAAAACCCAATCGCCATCGCGGAAGGCCCAAACTCCCTTATAAACTCGGAAAGTATCTTGTTTATAAGTAGCACCTGGGATTTTTAAAACGTCTGCTATTTTTACACCAGACATAGCTTTTCCGCTTCTGTTGACTGAAATCGAATAGCGTCCAATTGTTGGCTCAGCTACATCCTGCCAACCAACTTTGTTTAAGTCTTCTTTTTTAGCTTGACCAATTCCAGTGAAGTTAATCTTACCTGCTGGGAAAAGTTTCCCTCCAACTGTGATATCAATTGGTACTTCTTTTGCTTTCTTAATCACATTATGATCCGCACGGACATAAAAATAAAAGGTTCCTTTTACATCCGAATGTGTTTCAACATAAGGTTCATATGTAATCGTTACTACTTTTGTTTGCTGATTTACAACTGCCTTGGCAACAACATTTCCATCTTGGTCTTTTATGTCAAAGCTACCAGTACTTGCTAAAGTAACAACATCCGGCAGTTGAACATCCGTTGTGTCTCCTGCCTTTATTTCATTATTGTGTAATTTAAACTCCACATTAATACGAAATTCTTGCCACTGATCAACATCAGAAGAAGTGAGCTCGTTTCCTTTGCTATCTGTCAGATACATCCGAGTAATGACATCTCCATGTTCTGTAGCAAAGACCTTATTTCCTTGAGTAACAAATAAACTGAATAGTAGAGTTAGGGGAAGAAAAATCATCATCAAGATTTTTTTATTCATTTTATCATCTCCTTTTCCAAAAAAAAATACAACAACAGGATCGTTTTATAACAAAACTATCACTTCATTATAAAATAATTTCCTTGGATTTTCAAGCATTTTCTAAATTGCTTTCACAAAGAGCTCTTTTGCTAGGCACCTATCTTCAAAAAAATCAAAATAAAAAGCTATATCAAGCTTATGGCAAACTGGATTATTTTATTGATCCACTGATTACCATAAGAAGATATAGCGAGTCTATCCTAAATAGCTGATACTTAGGCTCAAGAGGCAGATATAGTTAATATGATGAACTACTACTGTCACTTTGTATTCAGTCTAAAATACTTATTCAGCTAAGAATGAGTGTCGAAGATGCTTAGAGCTTACTCTAGGTTAGATGACCTTTTTGATTTTCTAGATAATGGATAAGCAAAGATTAAGACTAAGAAACCAAAGGCTACCCAATGGCCTCTTTGTTCACCTGTAGCAGGCAAATTCTTTTTATTTCCGCCTGAATGCTTATCTGTTGTTGTTTTATCTTTCTGATTTGTTGCTTCTTGACCAACCTGCTTGGATTGACTTGTATCAGATGAAGAAGTTTGACTTGAACTTTCTCCCTTATCTTGACTAGATGAATCTGTTTGGTTGTTACTAGTGCTTGGGACAGTATGATTTGATTCCTGATTGGACGAGCTAGATGATGAAGATGTATCTGGCTGATTAGTCTGATTTGAGAAGTCTAACTGTACCACTACTGGATCATGGTCCGAAGCTCTGCCATGTTCTTCCATGAAAGAAGCATTAATATGGATAGGCGCAAAAATCGCTTTACCAGCTAGGTTCTTAGAGATGAAAATATTATCTAAGCTTTGGTTGCTACCACGGTAGAAATATGAATAGCGATCAGCTGCATCATGTTCCTGCATAAGGTTAATGAGTTCATCTCCTGCAATGGCTTTAGCGGTTTCAGAGAATTCAAAGTCATTGAAATCCCCAGTCAGGACAAACTTAAGATTTGGATTTTGTCTTAAGCCTTCTTGAACAAAATTATTTAAGATTTTAGCCTCTTCGATCCGGGCAGCTTGGGTATGTTGGACAGCCGGCTGGTTTGAGCCATATACAGCATCATCACCTAGCTTGGATTTCAAGTGGTTGGCAATAACGACAACATGTTGTCCCTTAAATTCAAATTCAGCTGCTAAAGATTTACGAACCTTAGTAAAAGCAGGATTAGTTGGATCGATCCGGGCTGGATTTTTAACTAGATGGCCACCTGAGAAGCTAGCTGCTTCATCACTCTTACCGGCTTCTTTTTCAACTAGTTTTACACGATCTGGGTTATAAAGAAAGGCTACACGGATATTAGATCCAGGTTTTCCTCCATCTTGGCCATCAAGAGGTGCAACTTCAGTATATTTGTAGTTTTTACCTCCCAACTCCCTGATTCGAGTTACTAGTTTTTCACCACTTTTAACACCACTGGTCGTTCCATCATTGACGCTACCATTATCATCTTGAACCTCGATGAGCGTGATGATATCCGGACTATGAATTTCATTGATAAAGGAATTAGCGATTTTGGTCACCTTTTCGTCAGGTGTTTCACCTTTTTGTGTATTGGCAGAGAAATTTTCAATATTGTAAGAAGCAATCGTTAACTTATCTTCGCTAGGATAGAGGGGAGAAATCTGTCGTTGCAGGCCTCCGTCTACCAAATTAGGCAATTGTGTTGGATCTAGTTTATAAATTTTACCACGATAGGTAACCACTCCAACCACATCACCATTGAAATAGTCCTTGGCCTTGGCAATGAATTTATTTCCAACGTAGACAGGGATGGTCGCTGTATTTTGGGCGTTCGGACGTAGATTGACACCACCGATATTATTTAAAGGAAGAGCCTGGTAACCTTCAGGTAAAACATAAA
Source organism: Streptococcus gordonii (assembly GCF_001578795.1). Taxonomy (GTDB): domain Bacteria; phylum Bacillota; class Bacilli; order Lactobacillales; family Streptococcaceae; genus Streptococcus; species Streptococcus gordonii_A. The sequence goes on along the minus strand of NZ_KQ969106.1, from coordinate 50,061 downwards.
TATCTCCTCGATACTGTGGCCCTAAGACATGTGGTTTTTTGATTGTCGTCAACATGCCTTCTAAACTTTCCCAATAGTCCAAAGCTTCATTTTCCGGCTGATAGTTATTCACATCATTATCTACTGTATCCTGAGGCATCTTATCTACAATATCAACAGGAGTCGGTAGGTCAGCCTTACCATCCTTAGTAACTGTTGAAGCCTCCAGCATCGTGACGGTCAAACTGTCACTTGGCTTGTTAAAAGTTTGTCCTTGGCGAATGCTGAGCTCTTCCATGTAGCCTTCTTTTACTCGGCCTTCAAGAGTTAATTTATCCCCAACGTCGACTTGTTCTTTGGAAACAACATAAATCGCATCTGAAGTCTTGCTATTGCCATCAGGCGTCACATCTTGAACGTAAAATCCATAGCGGTCTGTCTTTGTAACAACAACATTTGAAACTCGGACATCTTTATCCTGATAAGGAGATACTTGCGATTCACCTTGAATCATTCCTAGATTGGCAACAGTCTCTGCAGTGCTTGATACGGCTTGTGCAGCAACTGTCTCTTCTTTTTTATCTGCTTCTTCAGCAGACGCAGCTCTTGAATCTCCTGAAGAATTTGTATTTTCTGCAGCACTACTAGCTGTTGACTCACTGACTGCTGAATTTTCTGCAACAGTTACTGGAGCTGAACTCGAAGAATTTTCAGCCTCTTCAGCTCTGACCGGAACAGCCAAGGAAAACAAAGGCAGAAAAGTACTTAATACTGCTACTGAGTATAAACGACGCTTTTGATAAGCTTGTTTCTTCATAAATTTCTCCATTTCTTTTTGAAACTTAATGACTATACAATTTACATTATAAAGAAAAAACAATATTTTCGCAAACGCTTTCCTTAATTCTTATTTTCTTTCGTTCCTACTTATCAGTTTTTGTTAAATCAGTTAATATTTAAAGACAGCGAAGAAAACTGATATATAGAATTCAGCTTTCCTCACTGCAAAATAGTATTTTTAATTAACAAGAATAGCTAGAGTTTCATAAGGTTGTAAAGTCAGAATGTGATCACTCTGAGTTCTACCATAGTTGGATAGAAGGACCTGACCATTTTGATAATCCGGTAAGATATCCACTGTAATTGGATCCCTATAAAAGTTATTCAGGACTAATAATTTTTGTCCTTGCCACTCCCGCTCAAAGGCATAGACCTGGGGACTGTCCTCATAGGCTGGCTGATAGCTTCCTTCTGCAATGATTGGCAGTTCCTTACGCAGGGCAATCAATTTCTGATAAAAGGTAAAAATTGGTCCCTTGATTTCATTTTCCACATTGATGATAGGATAGGATTTGCCAGCTTTTAGCCATGGAGTGCCAGTTGTAAAACCTGCATTGGCTGAATCATCCCACTGCATCGGCGTCCGAGAATTATCACGAGATTTAGCCTTGATAATCCTGAAGGCTTCCTCTGGCGATTGCCCTTCAGCAAGCAGAGTCTGATAAGCGTTGAGAGACTCGACATCCACATAATCTTCCATGGAGTCATAGTCAGGGTCCACCATGCCAATCTCCTCACCCATGTAGATATAAGGCGTCCCGCGCGACAGATGAATACTAGCTGCCAACATTGTTGCCCCTTCATTTCGGAAATTCTCTACATCGACAAAGCGGTTGAGAGCTCGCGGCTGATCATGGTTGTTCCAAAAGAGGGCTGACCAGCCATCATGGTCGCTCATTTCCTTGCCCCAAGTATGGAAGAGACGTTTTAACTCTTCAAAGTCAAAAGCCTTAAGAGTCCATTTCTGTCCAGCTTCATAGTCCACCTTGAGATGGTGGAAGTTAAAGGCCATAGACAGTTCCTGCCGGTCTGGTGCAGTGTAAAGGATGCAATTTTCAATCGTCGTTGCGCTCATCTCACCAACCGTCATAAAGGAATCGTCTTTCCCGAAGGTTGCTGCATTCATCATGTGCAGATAATCATGCACGATTGGCTTGTCCGTGTATGCTGGCTTGCCGTCATTTTCTGGGCAGTCCTCCAATACCTCGTCCTTACCAATCAAGTTGATCACATCAAAGCGGAAGCCTTTGACGCCCTTGTCCCGCCAGAAATTTACCACCTTGAAAAGCTCTTGACGAACATTGGGATTGCGCCAATTGAGATCTGCTTGGGTGACATCAAAAAGGTGCAGATAGTATTTGCCCGAATCGCCAAATGGCGCCCAGGCACTGCCACCAAACTTGGACAGCCAGTCCGTCGCCTCATCCCGCAGGATAAAAAAGTCCTGATAGTACTTGTCACCGGCCAAAGCCTTCTGAAACCACTCATGCTCAATTGAGCAGTGGTTAAGAACCATGTCCAGCATGAAGTCAATACCATACTGCTGGCCAACCTTGACCAGCTCTTCAAAATCTGCCATATCTCCAAAGATAGGGTCTACCGCAGTATAGTCAGAAACATCATAACCATTATCCCGCTGTGGACTCGGATAGAAAGGATTGAGCCAGATCATGTCCACTCCCAACTCTTTCAGGTAAGGGATTTTTTCAATGATGCCTCGAAAATCTCCTACTCCGTTCCCCGTCGTGTCTTTAAAAGATTTTGGATAAATTTGGTAGACTACCTTTGTTTTATCTAATGCCATGTTTTTCCTTCTTTTGAATATAAAAGAGGTGGGATGAATATTTCATTCCTTGAAAGGAATAGAATTTCTCATCCCACCCTCAAGAGTCTGGAAGCCCCGTCTCATAAGAGAACCCCAACTTCCATCATGTAATTCTTAAATTTTTGTTGCTGTCATCAGGGCGTCCCCAACTGCTATCTGGCGTGGCAAACTGCCCAATGCATCCGCTTGGTATTGATCTTGATTGGTAATGATGACTGGAGTTTCTGTCACATAACCTGCATCTTTAATGAGATCAATGTCAAAACTGATTAATTTATCGCCAGCTTTTACTCGATCTCCTTGACTGACATGAGCTGTGAAACCTTTGCCTTCAAGATTCACCGTATCCATACCGATATGCATAAGCATTTCTACACCTTGATCAGACACGATACCTACAGCATGCTTGGTTGGAAATAGAACCGACACAACGCCGTCTACCGGGGCAAGCAAGTCTCCTTGACTTGGTTCAATCAGGACACCTTGCCCCATAACTCCTTGAGCAAAGACAGGATCTGTTGCTTGACTAAGTTCTTTCACTTGGCCAGATAAGGGACTTGCAATTTCAACCAAGTCAGCTAAAGGTGCAGATTTTTTTGCTTCTGTCAGGGCTTCAGCCTGCGGTGCTTTGACTGCTTCATCTTCTGCTTTGGAAAAGAGACCCAAGCGACGGAAGATCATGGTCAGTACAAATGGAACAGCGATTGCAACGAGCATAATCGCAGCAAAGGCTAACATATATTTAGGTTGGATTGACAAGATACCTGGAAGCCCACCGACTCCGATAGCATTCGCCTTCACATTAAAGCTTACAGACAAAAGGCCTGCAATGGAGGAACCCATCATTCCTGCTACAAATGGATAGATATATTTTACGTTGACCCCAAATAGAGCTGGCTCAGTTACGCCAAGATAAGCAGAAATAGTAGCTGGAAGAGCAATCTGCGCTTCCTTTTCATTATGACGATTCATCCAATAATAAGCAAAAACAGCTGACCCTTGCGCAATATTTGACAGAGCAATCATTGGCCAAAGTCCAGTACCACCTGCATCTGCCACTAACTGCGAATCAATCGCATTGGTCATGTGATGCAAACCTGTAATAACAAAAGGCGCATAGAGAGCTCCAAAGACTGCTCCAAAGAGCCATTTAACGGGACCAGTTAGACCTGCAAGAACAATCGTAGATAACCATTGGCCTAAAGTCCAACCAATTGGCCCCAAAACTGTGTGAGCCAAGATAATCGCCGGCAAAAGAGACAGGAAGGGCACGAAAATCATGGAAACAACTTCTGGAATCCGTTTTCTCCAAAAGATTTCCAAATAAGACAAGGAAAGCCCTGCTAGTAAAGCTGGAATAACCTGGGCTTGATAGCCTATCCGTTGCACTGTAAAGAAGCCAAAGTCCCAAACCCAATTTTTGGCAATTTCTGATTGGGGTGTTCCTGCTACTAAATAAGCATTCAGGAGCTGAGGAGACACCAAACAGATCCCCAAAACAATCCCAAGAATCTGGCTAGTCCCCATCTTACGACTCACGGACCAAACAATTCCGACTGGTAGGAATTGGAAAATCGCCTCACCTGGCAACCAAAGGAAGTGGTTTACTCCAGCCCAAAACTTTGATACATCCACAATCGTTTTATAAATCGGCTCTCCATCTTTAGTAAACTGAAGTACACCATCAACGACTTTTTGACCAAAAGCTTGGATTTGCACACCTTCTAGGATATTACGGAAGCCAAGAATCAAACCACCAACGATAATCGCTGGAATAATTGGAGTAAAAATCTCAGCTAACATGGTCATGACGCGCTGAACCGCATTTTGATTGATCTTAGCAGCAGCTTTAGCTGCTTCTTTTGAAACACCTTCAATTCCAGAGACAGCTGTAAAATCATTATAGAATATTGGCACATCATTTCCAATAATAACCTGGAATTGCCCTGCATTCGTAAAGGTCCCTTTGACAGCTCCAATTTCTTCAATAGCTTTTACATCAGCTTTTTTCTCATCAATAAGTACAAAACGCATCCGAGTGGCACAGTGGGTTACTGCAGACACATTTTCCTTACCACCAATGGCGTCCAATAAGACTTTCGCCTCTTTTTCAAATTTGCCCATTTGATTATTGGCTGGAAAACCAGCACTCTCCTTATATTTATTTGTTAGTTTCCTAACTGCTTTCTAATACCAATTGTAAACGATACCAAAGTTGTATGCAAGATGTCCGTTGATTTTTCCCTTATTTTTTGCTAAAATTTCAATAGTTGTATGATAAAAACAAAACAAGTAGGTCAATTATGAAGAAATATCAACAATTATTCAAACTAATCGAGCAAGATATCCTGAGCGAGAAATACCCCGTTGGTGAATTTTTACCTAGTGAGAATGAATTAACTCAGATTTATAAAGTCAGCCGTGATACTGTCCGAAAGGCTCTGGAGCAACTTCAAAAAGAAGGATTAATCCAAAAATTTAAGGGACAAGGATCTAAAATCGTCAAACACGAACACATCAATTTTCCAATCTCCAATCTGACTAGCTACCAGGAACTCGTCCTACAAAATAAACTAGATTCTAAAACCAATGTCATCAGCCTAGAAAAGATAACCGTAGATAAAACACTTGCTAAGCTAACTGGTTTTCCGGAATATCGCTTGGTTTGGCGAATTGTTCGACAAAGAGTTGTTGATCAAGTTGCTTCTGTCCTTGATATTGATTATTTAGATAAAGAGCTTGTTCCTACGATGACGAGAGAAATTGCAGAACATTCTATCTATCATTTCATTGAAAACGATCTTGGTCTTAGCATCGACTATGCAAAGAAGGAAATCACCATTGATCATGCAAGCAATCGAGATAAAATTTTGCTCGATATTGAGAGAGAAAACCATGTCGTTTCCGTCAAATCTCAG
>NZ_KQ969106.1:39888-44200 GCF_001578795.1 Streptococcus gordonii | reverse complement strand
CACTGCGTCTTGCTCGACAATCCAAAAACAATTGAGAGGCTAGGACTTTTGTCCCAGCCTCTTTTCAGATTTATTTATTTAATTTAGGAGATTTAGATGAAAAAATTTTTTTAAAATATTTTATTTGCTGCTTTTGCTTTTGTATTTACTACTTATGTTTCTTGAGTGGGAAAAAGTGAAAAGTTTGGGGAGCTATGATTATTTATTGTCATTGGACTGTCCTCTTTTCTTTTAAGATGAATATAGTATAACCAGCAAAGCTTAAGGAAGACTTATAGATTTCTTGAAAAAAGCTTAAATGCTTGGGGCTATTGATCTGTTACTTCCATTCATAAAACTCCCTTCCCTGTACGCGTCTAATTTCCAAATTATAGATAATCTCAGCCTTGGGACTACCTTGACTATTTTTTTCTACTCCTTTTAAATACCCTTCACGAGAAAAAACAGTCATCACTTCATCAGTAATTTCATCCTTATTCAATTTTAATTCATCTGGTAACTTTCTACACTAATAGACTCTTTCTGATTATTACGCAAATATATTATTTCCGAACCGTCATTGACATTAAAATCTAAATCAACTCCGACTGTCATTTCATAATCTGCCACACCCATCTTTAAAACACCATCATTGCGCAAATATACTTTATTTCCATAACTATCATAAACAACTGGGACTATACGAGCATTTACAAAACTTTCTCCTCCTCCCCCACAGATAAAAATAGGAGAAAATTCGATTTTACTGATACCGCTGTAATGCTCTTTTAGGTAGGTCGCGATTTGTTCTTCATAAAGCTGAAAACCGTGCCGGTAGAGATTATCCACTTTCATTCGATCCATGAAAAGGTTCACTCTTATTGCCAGTACAAAAAGGCAAAGCAGAGATAAGAAAATTGTTTTTACTCGTTTCATCATATAAAATACCAAGTCTTTCTATATGCAGTGTATCATAAAAGTTGACTAAACAAAAACTTGAGGATGTTTACGCAAGTGCACTTGTTTGTTTTTCCGTTTGGTTTTGCAGTTTATTCCATTTTGACAATCAAAAACAGACCTTCTTTATCGAAAGTCTGTCTCATTTACACATAAGCAACTATTTAGTAACTTCTTCATCTGCTTCTACTTGTTCAGAAACTTCTACTTTAACCTTGGTGACACGGCCATTTTTAACCTTGTCATTGGTTAAAACCAGTTTCTTATTCTGACTCTCCACCTCAAAGCTGATGCGTTCTTTTGGATCTGGAATAGTTCCTACACCAGTCAAGTAGTATCCCGCAATCGTATCCACGTCATCACTTTCGATTTCAACTTCAAAATATTCATTAAAGTCATTGAGGGTCATAGTACCTAAGACAATGTATGTATTCTCACCGATTTCATGGACTTCAATTTCGGCCTTGTCGGTCTCATCATCGATCTCACCGACAATCTCCTCTAAGAGATCCTCAAGCGTGACCAAACCAGCCATACCACCATATTCATCTAGGAGAATCGCCATTTGATTTTGCGTGTTACGCAACTCCTTGAGCAAATCATCGACAAACATAGTCTCCGGTACAAAGAGTGGCTCCTGCAGGATCTTGCGCAGAACGATATTGTCAAAACCATTGATGAATCCTTCATTAAGCAGTCGCTTGGTATGAATGAGGCCGATGACATTGTCCTTATCTCCATCATAGACAGGAATCCGCGAGAAACTCTGCTTGAGAATACTTTCGATGATTTCTTTGGTATCGTCCTGAATATCGACCATAAAGGCATCCGTCCGGGGCACCATTAGTTCGCGCGCCATCAGCTCATCCAGAGAGAAAATCCCTTGCAGCATCTCAATCTCATCTGCATCCAAGGTCTCCTCACTATTGGTCAGCATATACTCTATCTCATCCCGGGTCATCTTTTCGTCCGCATCATCAAACTTCATCGGCGTAATGCGACTTAACAGATTAGTTGAAGCCGACAAGAGCCATACAAAGGGACTGACGAGCTTGCCCAAAAAGATGATAAAAGGAGCTGCTCGAACAGCCAAATCATCTTTCAGATTGAGTGCAATCCGCTTAGGATAAAGCTCACCAAATACAATAGAAACATAGGTCAAAAGCGCCAAGGCTAGAAAAGATGCTATGGCATGTGCTGTTTTAGAATTGCCCATCAAACTTGAAAATACACGACCAAGAGTATCAGCAAAGCTGGCCCCTGATAGGATATTGATGAGGGTAATACCTACCTGAATAGTAGATAAAAAGTTATTGGGATTTTCTAAAACCTGTAAGAGGCGAACGTACTTTTTATCACCTTCCTCTGCCTTCTGCTCAACACGCGCTCGATTGAGTGACACCATGGCCATCTCTGCCGCAGAAAAGAAAGCATTTAAAAAGGTTAAAACGACTAATAATAAGAACTGTAACAAAAGGGTCTGACTGCTGGGGTCTTCCATGAGTTTCCTCTCCTAAAAAGTATAATCAACCCTGATTATAACATATTTTTGAGTTTCGTGCACAGAGATTTTATGAAAACTTGTGTTCTGATTAGGATTCCAGATCTTGTAAAACCTTTTCTAGTCTTGAAATAGCCCCAACTGGTAGGGCAGTCTGAGGATACTTTTGGTTAAAGGCCAACAAGAAGTTTAGCCGAATCTGCATTCTTTCTCGAATCAATTTCTTGTAAGCATTATCAAAATTAGGAAGGGGATATCCCTCGTATTCAAGATAATCAAAGCCTACTATAGGACCAAAGGGTTTGAAATCTGCTGTCCCATCCACTACCTGCTCAATGACATCTAAAGATACTTCCTTTGAGACAGCCTTCCCCATGTAAGACCCAGTATTGATAATATAACAGGATACTCCCGACTCAAATAAACGACAGAATTTTCGGTAGTCTTCTACCAAAGGATAGACACGAAAAGGATTTGCATAAGGTTCAATCACCAACTCATCATGCAACCCTAGAACATTTTCTGCATTGGAGCGTTTGGTCATCAAAGTACAACCCATCGTGGAGACCATCAGAGGATCGTGAATTCTGACTAGAGGGGGTAGAGAATCATCTTTCATAATCCAAAAAATAGCATTGATAGCTTCGTCAATTCGATCCACTCGATTTGGAGTCGAAAAGCGAGACTTGACCGTTCGACCATTTCCATTGCGGATATCTTCTGTGACTAACATCTTTCTCCCATTTTCGTCTAGGGTCACTCCGCAGTTTTGCACAGTGATAAAGAAATCTTGTTCCCTATGTCCAGTTGGATAGTCACTCGTCTTATCAAAATAAGATGGCTCTAAGGCAATTGAAGATCCGTCCTTGATAGAGATAATAAAGGCATCATCATGGAGAACCTTGATGTCATATTTTTGACCATGTTTGGCGTGCGTAAGAGTGGATTTTCCAGAACCAGATAGACCAAAAAATGAAGCAACAAAATCTTTTTTATCATTATTTTGCTTAAAAATTTTCAGACCACCGTGACAAGCTACGTAGCCATTTCTAGCAGCAGTTGCCCAGGCCAAAGTCAGAGTGGCTTTTTTCAATTCTCCAAAATAATTTAAACCTAAAATAACTGCACAGTTGTGATTAGTATCAAAGTAGACAAGACCATCTGGATATTCTGGATGCTTCCACTTGGGATCAAAAAAGACAAAGATATCATTTTCCTCATATTTTTTTGAAATTCTCAGACGGTTCTTAAATTCTTCATCTAAAATTTGGAAATTTAGTAGCCATGAATAGAGATTGTTTATTTCTTCTTTAGGAACCATGAGGTGGGCACAGACCATAAAGTCTTCATCCAGCCCAACAAAACAGCATCCGCTTTGTAAAAATCTCTATGATGAGCTTGGTAAATAGCACTACGAACTAGAAAAAGTAAAGTTTCATCTTCTTGACTATCTCTACCATAAATCCTTCTAGCCTTTGCCGTTCGCCCAACGACTGCTCCTGTATTCGTCAGTAAAACCCGTGCATAAGAAGGAAGACCCAACTCCTTTGTATGAATCACAGGCATATCTAAGACCACTGTTCCAGCTGCTGCTGAAGCTAACTGGTAGGCCTTTTCTACCGTTTTGATAGACTGAACCTGATTCTCATAAAAAGGCTGTTTCCACGATAGTCTTCAGAGGGGAAAAGTAAGAAGAATTTTTCCTTATTTCTTGTGGGGAAAATTTACGACGTGTTACCATGACCATACCTCCTTTATCCTATCACCACTATTTTGGCATAAATATACTATTTAGTGTTATAAAAATTCAAATAAAAAAATGAGAGTGGGACAGAAATCGGTCATTCGTTAGAATTCGATTTCGTTGTCCCACCT
>NZ_KQ969106.1:34731-39868 GCF_001578795.1 Streptococcus gordonii | reverse complement strand
TTGAGAGGCTAGGACTTTTGTCCCAGCCTCATTTTTTTATAATCCCAAATTCTTCATTCTTCTTGATCTCCTGAGCCTCTTTATGATTGTCATAAAGGTTAGCTAGGAATTTTACAATTTCTTTGATGATGGAGTATGTCGGAATAGCCACAATCATTCCGATAATACCATAGATGTTACTAGATAAGAGCAAGAGAACCATGATAGTAATCGGATGGACTTTCATAACCCCTCCTACAATCCGAGGGTAGAGGATATTTCCATCAATCTGCTGAACAATCAGCATATAAATGACAGCTATCAACATCCTCTTTGGATCTGTAAAGGCATGACTGATGATCATTGGGATCAAACCGATACTTGGTCCAACATAAGGAATCAAATTAGCCAAGCTAGAGAAAATAGCAAATACTAAAGCATATTTAATTCCGATAGTACTATAACCGATATAAGCCAGGCAACCAATAATTACTGCATCAATAGAAATTCCGCTGATATATCGTGAAACTGTTGCATTTAGATTCTTCAGCAAGGAAGAAATGTTGAGCTTGTCTCGCTTTAGAATACTGCGTTCCAGCATTGGCAGGAGCTTATGACCATCCAGTAAGAAATAAACAAGGAAAATTGGAGTCATAATGATGATAAAGATAGTATTGATTACAGCTGATACCACACTGCCCAGGCTGTTTGTTACCCCGTTTAGAATATTTCGCAGAATATCAATATAAGATAGATTCAGCTGTTGCAGGGTAGATTGGATATTGAGATTTTTGAATACAGGATTTTGAGCTAAGTCATTGACCCAGCTATAGACATAACTATATAGATTTTGGCTCGAATTAATCAAGCTAGTCAGCTGAGTGATTAAGATAGGCAGGAGGTAGATAACTGCTAAAACAATAGACCCAAATAAAATTGTCAAAGTCAACAGGACACCTAAGACGCGATTTAATTTCAGGTATTTTTCCAAAAAGACCACTAAAGGGTTGGCAATATAATATAAAAAACCTGCTATTAAAAAAGGAATTAAGATAGTATTTACAACACTGATCACTGGAGTAATCAAGTCCCCCATCATTCTCCACAGAAAAAAGACAAGCGTTGCTAGTAAAACTTCAACTGTCCAAAAAAATAACTTGCTCTTATGAAACATTCTTTTCCTCCTATCAGTTATTTTACCATAAATTTTGTTATAATAGAGGGGATTTAATGAAAGAAAGAATAAAAATGGAAAAGATTATCAAGCTGGAAAATGTAAGCTTGTCAAAACAAGGCCAAACTATCTTAAAAAATCTCAACTGGCAGGTGAACAAGGGAGAACATTGGGCCATACTCGGTCTTAACGGCTCAGGAAAGTCAACCCTCTTACGCCTACTCATGGCCGAGCATTGGAAGACCCAAGGAAAGGTGACAGTCCTTGGTACGGAATTTGGTGCCGGTGATATCCCTCAGCTACGAACTAAGATTGGAGTAGTTGGTTCCTTCATTGCGGAGCGCCTACCTAGCCATCTCACTGCCGAAGAAATCGTCTTAACAGGTAAGTATAAAAGCAGTATTCTCTATGCTGCTTATGGACAAACCGAGCTGGATCAAGCTAGGGAAATGCTGGCTTCCATTGGCGGAAAAGACTTAATTGGCCGAAGCTACATCAGTCTGTCTCAAGGTGAAAAGCAGCTCTTGCTGATTGCCCGCAGTCTCATGGAAGAGCCAGAACTACTTATCTTGGATGAAGCAACCAGTGGACTAGATCTCTTTGCTCGCGAGCGCTTGCTAAATCAGATCAAAAAGATTACACAGATGAGGCAAGCCCCAACTATCCTCTATGTAACTCACCATGTAGAGGAAATTACATCTGCTATAGACCATGTCCTACTCCTGAAAGAAGGCGAAATTATAGCCCAAGGTCCAAAAGAAGATATCCTCCAAAAAGAGGTCATGGACCGCTTTTATCCTCAGCCAGTCGAGCTGATTGAATTGGGAGAAGGTCGCTATTTCATCAAAGTAGAAGGCAACTCCTTATGAGGCAACTTTTTAACATCATTTTCAATTTGGGCTATTTCCTGATTCTGACCATGACTGCGATTGCCTTGCTTTTCCTGTCTGGGCAAATTCTGCTGTCCCACACATACATCCCTTTGAGAATTGCTGAAGGAGTCCAATTTGTCAATAATCCTTGGTATTTCTACCCTACCCTTCTACTCTTTCTCCTCAGTCTCTTTTTAATCCGACCTCTACTAGAAAAGGTTCAGACCAAGCATCTTTTTTGGAGCCTATCCCTCATCTTTATCGTAGTAGCGATTTTTCTGATAACGGGCTACGATGGCCGCATCCGAGCTGACGCCAAGCACGTTTTCAATGCAGCGTTAGCCTTTAATCGAGGAGATTACAGCTCACTGACAACCGTCGGAAGCTACATGTATCGTAATCCCCATCAGCTAGGACTAATGACTCTGGAGCGACTTTATGCTTTTATTTCTCCAACAACTCAGTTTGCCTTTAGCATGAATGTCGTCTGGACTTTACTCAGTCATTTCTTGATTTACAAGATCACTGCCCTCCTCAATGCCAGAGAAATGATCCAGAAATACACCATTCTGCTGACTTTTCTCTTTCTACCACAGCTCTTTTTCATTCTCTTTGTCTACGGCACCATTCCTGGGCTCTTCTTCTGTCTGCTCAGTCTCTATGCTTTTATCAAGCTGGATCAGAAAGGAAACCTACTCTATGCTTTGCTGGGAGCTGCTAGCATCAGTCTAGCCTGCCTCCTGCGCAACAACTATATCATCTTTGCCATCATGCTGATCGGATGCTACTTCCTGTCCATCTTTTATAAATGGTCTTGGAAGAAACCGTTAGCTATCGTCCTGATTGTAGTTGGTATCGTCTTTTCAAACAAGGGTTTGACAGCTTACTATGAACAGCTTATTGGGGGCAAGATTGGTGTCGGCACCCCAAAAATCGCCTATATCACTATGGGCCTACGGGATGATCCTAATCGGCAGACCTTGGGAGGCTGGTATGATGCATACAATACCAAGATTCTCAAGCGCAACAAGTACAATGAAAATTTGGCTACAGAAATGGCCACTCGGGATTTGAAAAATATTTTGATTCACTTCAGCAAGCATCCTGCTTATGCGCTGAAATTTTTCTACGAGAAAGTCAAGTCTACCTGGACTGAGCCGACGTTTCAGTCCATTTGGACCGGACCGCAGATTGAGCGCCAGCAATATATGAAGCCAGCTGTCCTGCGCAGCATTTATGAGGAAAGAAAAGGTTATCAGATTGTTAATTTCCTGCTCTTGACCCTGCTAACCAGTATCTATCTGCTCTCCTGTTTCTTTATCTTGCGTAATTTTTTCGTCACCAAGGAAAAGCTGACACCTTTTGATCTCTATCCCTTCATCTTTCTCTTGGGAGGCGGTCTCTTCCACTTCTTCTGGGAAACCAAGAGCCAGTACGTCTATATCTATGTCCTGCTCCTCATCCCTTCCGCAGCTCAATCCTTAGTCGACCTGAGCGATTGGTGGAAGAACAAAGGAAAAGGGAAATCAACAGTCCAGCTTGAGAAAGACCTATAAAACTTGAACACTTGATAAGAAATTCTTATAATTTTATAGGAACACTGAGAGAAAGAAAGTTGAATTTTTAAAACAGTAAATCACGAAGGTTTACTGTTTTTTTGCTCATTTTCCAAATAAAATCGTCAGCAAATTAAAAAGGCACTTGACCAAACGCCTCCTGAGGCGTTTAGCCAAACACTTCTCTCAATTTCTCAATCATGACCAGAAAAGGAGGATTGTTAATCTGATTGATGGTCTTGTAGAGGGTAACTGTGAAGTCCTGCTGAGGCAGTTGACTAACAAAGTCTAACACGACATCTTTCTCAACTTCGCCACCTTCATGCCCGTAGTAAATCATGACAGCTGCGCGACCGCCTTTTTCTAAGCCCCGGCAGACCTTTTCCAAAGCTTCCAATGTCGTATCGGGTCGGGTAATGACAGACTTGTCCGCTGAAGGCAGGTAACCAAGATTAAAAATGGCAGCCTTGAAATGGTCTGTGTATTGGTCCAGAGTCTCATGGCCAGCCAAGATTAGCTGGGCATTGTCCAAGCTAGCTTCTGCCAAGCGCTGGCGGGTCTTTTCCACAGCCTGCTCCTGAATGTCAAAAGCATAGACCTGCTTGGCCAATTGAGCCAGAAAGAGGGTGTCATGTCCGTTGCCCATAGTAGCATCCACCACGATATCTTCCTTGGTCACGACTTCTGCCAAAAAAGCATGGGCCATCTGTAAGGGTCTTAACATACGAATCTCTGCTCCTTTGCTTTACAGCCTTGCTTGCTGCCACGACGACGCATTTCTGCCTCGATGGCATTTAGAACTTCCCATTTATTGAGGCTCCACATGGGGCCAATCAACATATCTCGTGGGGCGTCTCCTGTGATACGGTGGATTACGATATGCTCGGGGATAATCTCCAGTTGGTCGCAGATGATGGAAACATATTCCTCCTGACTGAGTAGCTGCAGCCGCCCCTCATGATAATCCCGCTGCATACGGGTATTGGTCATCAAGTGAAGCAAGTGAAGCTTGATCCCCTGAATGTCATTGTCCGTCACACAGCGGCGGACATTCTCCAGCATCATCTCATGGGTCTCTCCCGGCAGGCCGTTAATCAAGTGAGAGACAATCTCCGCCTTGGGAGCCAGCCTACGAACTCGCTGGACCGTCTCCACATAGAGCTCATAAGAATGGGCACGATTGATGAGGTCCGAAGTCTCCTCATAGGTAGTCTGAAGCCCCAGTTCCACTGTCACATGCATGCGCTCGGACAAGTCAGCCAAGTAGGCGATGGTCTCATCAGGCAAACAGTCCGGCCGAGTCCCGATATTAAGTCCAACGACACCTGGCTCGTTAATGGCTTGCTCATACCGCTCACGGATTACTTCAAGCTTCTCATGAGTATTGGTGAAGTTCTGAAAATAGACCAGATACTTACGAACATCAGGCCACTTGCGGTGCATGAAGTCAATTTCCTTATAGAACTGCTCACGAATGGGCGCATCCGGCGCCACAATGGCATCACCAGAACCAGAAACTGTACAGAATGTACAGCCTCCATGCGCTACGGTTCCAT
>NZ_KQ969106.1:33916-34711 GCF_001578795.1 Streptococcus gordonii | reverse complement strand
AGTCAAAGCCTGCATCAATAGGTACCTTAAAAGTCTTTTCTCCAAAAAGTTTACGATAATAATCATTCAAAGAATTGTAAGATTTCATACCTTTCATTCTACCACAAAAAAGAGTTTAGAAACAAAAATTCCCTCTTTCACAAAGAAAGAAGGAAATCACCGCTCCCACAAATAAACTTTCAAATCCACACAGCCATTGGCCTTCAAGTCTACTCCCTCTGCCCAGAGCAAGTGTCTCTGATCTTCCCAGCCAGGTGCGAGGCGCCCTGCTACATTGACTACCCGGTGGCAAGGATGCTTGCCACCATAAAGCTCCGACTGGCTGAGGATCTTTCCTACCAAGCGAGCATTTTTAGGCCGCCCAATCAAACGGGCAATTTGGCCATAGGTCGCCACGCGCCCAGAGGGAATGCTATCTACTAATGCCAAAACAGCATCGATGAGTTCTTGATTTAAATTGGACATGCTAACCTCCTAATCTAGTTTGCTCCTATCTTAAAGAAAGAGACTTTCTTTGTCAAGACAAAAAGGCTGGCAAAGCCAACCTTCCTCATCTCTATTTATTTCTGCTTCCCTTTGAAACGCCACTGAAAGCGTAGCTTGTCATAAAAGGGAAATTCGATATTAAGAATGGCAAATCCCATCAAGGCTCCTCCGATTACATCTGTCGGATAGTGCACGCCCAGATAAACTCTGGAGGCCATAACAGTGAAAATATAGAGTAGGAGCAAAGCTTGTACCAAGCGCTTAATATGCTGGTTCTGAACCCGTTGCTGAATAATTATAATCAAGGTC
>NZ_KQ969106.1:13746-33896 GCF_001578795.1 Streptococcus gordonii | reverse complement strand
TAATTATAATCAAGGTCCCAAGCACAATGGCTGTCGCCATGGCATGCCCGCTCGGGAAAGAATAACCTCCTTCTTCAACCAGATGTGTAATAGAGGGCCTGTTTCTTTGGTAAACAAATTTGATCAACTTGATTAAAATTCCATGTAAGACCAGATTTCCTGCTAGCAAGGCAGCCTCCAGCTTCCATTTTTTATACAGGAAGAATAGGACAAGAGCCGAAACCCAGATGATAATCCCCATCGGATCAATCACACTGGTTACAAGTTTGAAAAAAGTTGTCAAAGCTACAGGTAAATCTCCCCGCAACCAGGTCTGAATGGGGTTATCAAAATGAGTCAGCTGGTCAGGATAAAACTTGACCATATAACCGAGTATAACGAAAAGTAAAAGGGCAAAAGTGCCCTTTGTTAGATAAGATTGTTTATTTTTCATAGCGTTTTAGAACGGGCTGCAAGAGTTTGTAAATTAGCCAAAAGACGACAGCCCAGATCACTCCTTCTAATAGGTTAAAAGGGACAATCATAGTCAGCAGATACTTGGATAGACCGTATGTTTTGTAAATATCAAAACCTGCAAACCTTGCAAAGAGAGGAATTGCATAAATGACATTTAAAACGATCATAGTGACAGTTAGACCAAGTGTTGCTACCAGAGAAGCCTTCACATAGTCAGACAAGTTTTTCCTTTTTTTCCATAAGAGTGCAAAAGCAGAAACAAAAACAGTTACCGCCAATATATTCATGGGGAGACCAATAAGAGTGCCTATACCATGATTATTCAAAGCTAGCTTTAAGGCCGAGCGAATTAAGAGTACAGCCATTGAGCTTTTGAAATCCAATACCACCAAAGCCAGTAAAATCGGAATAATTGAAAAATCCAACTTTAAGAACTCGGTTATCAAAGGAATCTCATAAAGCATGAGTAGAAATGATAGAGCAGATAAAACTGCTACAACCGCCAATTTACGAGTATTTGTCATCACAGGTTCCTCCAATTTATAAAAATTAGAGAAGCTGGAAAGGCTACCGAAAAAAGCTTGTCAGCTAATGATTATTTAGTATAAGGCTCAGCCCTTAAATAAAGATTAAATGGCAAAATAAATCCAATGCCCTTCGTCTTCTCCCATCCAGACTATACTGTCGGTTGTGGAATTTCACCACATCAGCTTGCGCTCGCGGACTTGATTTGGCATTGAGGAAAAAACATTTCCAGTCCAAAAATTACCGCCGGTCGGGAATTACACCCTGCCCTGAAGACTCTTTTATGATACCAAAAAGAACCTGCAATAGCAAGTTCCTTGTTTGATGTAATACAAATTATTTCAGCTTATCCGCTTCATATTCATGTACCAGTTCAAGACCAACAAAATTCTGCTGACGCAGGGCCTCGTAAACAATCATGCAGACTGTATTTGAAACATTAAGACTTCTGACATGCTGATCATTCATGGGAATACGTAGAGCTTTTTCTGGGTGCTGACGCATGAATTCTTCTGGCAGGCCTTTGTCTTCACGACCAAACATAAAATAATGTTTGCCTTCCTTGGAAAAATCCTCTTCAGAATAGACCTTTTCAGCAAACTTTGAAACCAAGTAGAACTGGCCATCCATTTTTTCCATAAAGGCTTCCAGACTCTCATAATAGCTAATATCCAGCTTATCCCAATAATCCAGGCCTGCTCGCTTCATCTTTCGGTCATCAATAGGGAAGCCCATAGGCTTTATAATATGTAAGGGAGCATTTGTTGCTGCACAAGTCCGAGCTATATTCCCAGTATTTTGTGGAATTTGAGGTTCAAATAGTACAATGTGATTTTCTAACATCTTTCTCTTTTCCTAGTCGTCATTTATATAAAAAAATAGCCACACTGCCCGGAGTCAAGCTCAGCAAACAGCGTGGTTAAAGCTTCATTAACTTACATCACAACAGGTTTGAGGTAAATCAATGATAGCACTTTTCTAGTATATCATTTTCCTTTGACATGTCAACTTAAAGAGCTTGAAAATGAACGATTTTTTTATTTTTTCAAATTATACAAAAAGAGAGCTTTAATTTCTCGAACAAATGGAGGAAAAACTGGAAAAAACCCTCTCTTATTCCAGGCAAAACCACTACATTGAAGCAAAGAGATGAAATTTTTTGCAAAATAGAGTATGATAGATACATATCTCGGAGGTATAAGATGAAGATTATTCTTGTTGGTGGTGGTAAAGTCGGAAGCGCCCTTTGCCGCTCGCTTGTTGCTGAGAATCATGATGTGGTTCTTATCGAGCAGGATGAGGCTGTTCTCAACCACTTGACCAAACGTTACGATATTATGGGTATTCTAGGAAATGGAGCCAACTTTAAAGTATTAGAGCAAGCAAATATTGAATCTTGCGATATTTTTATCTCTATGACTGAACAAGACGAAGTCAATATGGTTTCCGCAGTTTTAGCAAAGAAAATGGGAGCTAAAGAAACTGTTGTCCGCGTCCGCAATCCTGAGTATTCCAATCCTTTCTTTAAGGAGAAAAATATTCTTGGCTTCTCTTTAGTTGTCAATCCTGAACAATTGGCTGCACGCTCAATTGCTAATATCATTGACTTCCCTAACGCCCTATCTTTTGAGCATTTTGCCAATGGACGTGTGGCCTTAATGGAATTCAAGGTAAAGGACAATAGTCCCTTGTGTCAGACAACTATTTCTGACTTCCGGAAACAATATGGAAATGTCATTATCTGCGCTATTGAACGGAATAATGAACTGACTATTCCTGATGGAGATGTCAGAATCCAGGCAAACGATAAGATATTCATGACCGGTAATCGCTCAGAAATCATGGCTTTCCACCATTACATCCGCCCACGTGTTATCAAAAGCTTGCTGATTATCGGGGCCGGTAAGATCGCTTACTATCTTTTAAATATTCTGAAAGATAGTAAAATTGATCTTAAAGTCTTAGAAATTAATCGTCAAAGAGCTGAATGGTTCAGTCAGGAATTTCCTGATATTTACGTTGTTCATGGTGACGGTACTGCCAAAGACATTCTTTTAGAAGAAAGTGCACCAAATTATGATGCAGTTGCCACTCTTACAGGTGTCGATGAAGAAAATATTATTGCGTCTATGTTCCTAAACAGCATCGGTGTTCAAAAAAATATTACAAAAATCAATCGAACGAGTCTACTAGAAATTATTGATAGTCAAGATTTTGCTAGTATCGTTACACCAAAAGGAATTGCTGTAGATACCATTATGCACTTTATCCGCGGTCGCTACAATGCACAATTCTCTAGCTTAGAAGCCTTGCATCATGTTGCAAACGGTCGCATTGAAACTCTGCAATTCCAGATTAAAGAAGAGAATAAGATGACAAATCGACCTTTGTCTCAGCTAAAACTAAAAAAAGGTGTTCTTTTGGCTGCTATTATCCGTCAAGGAAAAGCCATCTTCCCAACTGGTGACGATCAAATTATGGCTGGGGACAAAATTCTTGTCACAACCTTATTGCAAAACATCACCAAAATTTATGACTTGTTAGAGGAGTAATCAGATGAATAAATCCATGATTCGTTATCTCCTCTCTAAGTTGTTACTGATTGAAGCCTGCCTGCTTTTAGTGCCAGTTGTCATAGCTGTCATCTATCAGGAGCCAGCTAAAGTATTTCTATCTTTAGGCTGTACAATCGGTATTTTACTAATTTTAGGTGGAGTTGGTATTTTCTTTAAACCTAAAGACGCTCACATCTACGCTAAGGAAGGCGTCTTGATTGTTGCTCTCTGTTGGATTCTTTGGTCCTTCTTCGGGGCTCTACCTTTTGTCTTTTCTGGACAAATTCCAAATATTATCGATGCTTTCTTTGAAGTTAGCTCAGGATTTACTACAACTGGTGCCACTATTCTCAATGATGTTGGTGTTCTCTCCCACTCTCTGCTTTTCTGGCGCAGTTTTACCCACTTAATTGGTGGTATGGGAGTGCTGGTCTTTGCCTTAGCCATTATGGATAATGCTAAGAACGGCCACTTGGAAGTCATGAAGGCTGAAGTGCCAGGTCCTGTCTTTGGCAAGGTCGTCTCCAAACTTAAAGACACTGCACAAATTCTCTACATCATCTACTTGGCCCTGTTTGCTATTTTCACTTTTCTTTATTTCCTAGCAGGAATGCCATTATTTGACAGTTTCATTATTGGTATGGGAACAGCTGGTACAGGTGGATTCACCGTTTATAATGACGGTATTGCTCACTATAACAGTCCACTGATTACCTATCTGGTTAGCTTTGGAGTTTTGACTTTTGGGGTCAACTTTAACCTTTACTATTTCTTCCTGATCAGAAAATTCAAGGCTTTCTTTGCGGATGAAGAGCTAAAAGGTTACTTGACAATCGTTGGGGTTTCCACTCTCCTCATCACCTTCAATATTCTCCATATTTTCCATGGGAATATTGCTGACAGCTTGGAAATGTCATTCTTCCAAGTCTCCAACACCATCACTACAACTGGTTTTGGTTTTGGAAACACTGTTGATTGGCCTCTCTTTTCACAGTTTATCATCTTACTTTTAATGTGTATCGGAGGGTCTGCAGGTTCTACCGCCGGAGGATTTAAAGTCATTCGTTGTATGATTTTGGCAAGGATTGCAAAAAATCAGATTCTATCAACCCTTTCTCCAAATCGAGTATTGACCTTGCATGTCAACGGAAATGTACTAGATAAAGATACCCAGCACAAGGTCTTAAAGTACATGGTTGTCTATATGATGATCATTGCAGCACTTATTTTTATTGTGAGCTTTGATAATAACAACTTTATGACCGTTGTCAGTGGAGTACTAAGCTGTTTTAATAACATCGGGCCGATGATCGGAACAACTGAGAGCTTTTCTATTTTCAGTCCCCTTTCTAAATTCCTCTTGTCCTTGGCTATGATTGCTGGACGCCTGGAAATCTATCCAATGCTCCTGCTCTTCCTACCCAAAACTTGGTCTAGAAGATAGGACTCATTCAGGGAATACCGGTCTATCAAAAAAGTCTTACTAAATAATGTTAGCTCTCTCATTCCTGTAGTGGATCAACAACTATAGGCATGAGAGAGCTTTTTGATTACAAAGAATAGGCCTGATAAAACGATAATGAAAACAAATTCTCCATCATCAAAAAGTTACCTAGAAGACCTAGACGAAGCTCCTACTCAAGAAAGGTTTCCCAACTTCGTCTATAAAAAACAGAGAGACTGGTGCCCTATGCCCAGCCTCTCTGTGTGACTTGTTTTTTTGCATTATGAAGGCTCTCTATTTTCTCTAGTGGTTAAAAGCACTAGAAAAAATGGTGAGCTTTTCGATTAGAGATAAAGAACTATACGTATCTAGTGAGAGTCTTTTCTTGTATCGTTTCTTTTCAGGCTGAAATGGTCTGGTACGGGGTCTTCTCCCGGCTGAGACCAAGGATGGCAACGGAAAATTCGTGCTAAGCCCATCAGGACACCTTTGGCTCCATGCTTCTGGATAGCCTCAATCATATAATTAGAGCAGGTGGGCCGAAAACGACAGGAGGGTGGAAAAGCAGGTGAAATAAAACGTTGGTAAAATCGAACCGGAGCGATTAGAAGCTTTTTAATCATTTTCCAGCCTTTGTGATAGCCAAATTATGAAGCTGGCTAATCTCTTTTTTATTAAGGCGTCTGGATTCACCCGGCCGAAGTCCCGTCAGATCCAAATGTCCGAAGCGCGTCCGAGACAGCTTGTCAACCTCTAAGCCGATCGCTTGGAACATCTTTTTCACTTGATGATTCCGCCCCTCATGGATGGTCAGCTGAACGACAGATCGATTTTTGACAGGATCGACTTTTATGATTTCATAAACTGCCGGTTTGGTCTTTTTACCATCAATCTCTACACCACGTGTCAATAGGCGAAGATTTTCTTTGTTGGCGATTCCTTTTACACGAGCGACATAAACCTTGTCGATCTCATTACGTGGATGAATCATCTCATCTGTAAAATCGCCATCATTAGTCAGGATAAGAAGTCCAGAAGTATCCCAGTCTAGACGACCAACTGGATAAATCCGTTCTTTGACTTGAGGCAACAAGTCTACCACCGTTTTACGTCCCTTGTCATCTGTCACACTAGAAATGACTCCACGAGGCTTATTTAACAGGTAGTAGACCTTTTCCTCATTATAGATAGGCTGCCCTTCTACTTCGACTTTGTCGCCTGTTTTAACCAAGGTTGCCAGTTCTCGAACCACCTGGCCATTGATTGTCACAAGGCCTTGCTTAACCAGCTCTTCTGCTTTCCGGCGACTAGCCACTCCTGCATGGGCAATATATTTATTAATTCTCATCTTTCATCCTTTCACAAGATACACAGTTCAGCCATTTTATTCTAACTCTGATTCGGTCGCTTGACCAAATAATTGGCTTTCTTCTGCTACCAATTCTGTATCTGTCACGACTGGTAATTCGTCCAAATGGTTGATTCCCATGTAATCTAAGAAATAATCTGTTGTCACATAAAGGTTAGGACGACCAAGGACCTCCTTTTTACCATCTTCTCGAACCAGCTCAAATGCTAATAACTTAGCAAGCGCCCCGCTAGAATTAACCCCACGGATATCATCAATCTCTACTCGAGTGATTGGCTGTTTATAAGCAATAATTGACAGAGTTTCTAAAGCAGCGCGTGACAGACTCTGATTGATCGGCGATTTAGAATAAGCTCGCAAAAGTTCTGCAAAAGCTTGTTTGGTAACTAATTTATAAGTATTCGACGTTTCAAGTAAAGCCAGGCTACAATCAGCATCAGCTTCGTACTTAGCTGCCAATTTTTCTAAACTTTGGCTAACTCCCGTAGGAGGAATGGACAGAATTTCAGCAATCTGCCGAACTTTCAAGCCGTCTTCTCCTGCCACAAAAAGAAGCGCTTCTATTTCTGATAACTTACTCATGTTTACTTCCTAATTAGATAGATACTTCCAAAATTTTCTTCTTGGAGCAATTGAATCTCCTGTACTTTCACTAATTCCAAGGTTGCTAAAAAGAGTGTGATAACCTCATTCATGTCTTTGGTCTCAGTAAATAACTCCTGTAAGGCCAACTTTTTTTGACTCTTACAGCGTTCCAGGACCACATCCATCATGTCTTCAATCTTATATTCATCTTTGACAATGGTAGTATGACTATGACGAAATTCTTCTCTTTTTTTAGCTAATAAGCCAGAAAAGGCCAAAAACAAATCAATGGCTGAGCGGTCATGCACCAACTCAGCATCTTCATAGACTAATTCAATCTTAGGCTTAGAATAATATAGAGCCCGCTCTTCGTGCTGCTCCGCCATTTTCTCACCAAGAAGTTTAAATTTACGATACTCCTCGATTTGACTCAACAGGTCATGTTCTAAATCTTCCTCTAAGTCAATATCATCCGCTACTTTAGGTAGAAGTTTGCGACTTTTAATAAGCATAAGCTGACTAGCCATGACCATATATTCCCCAGCCACCTCCAGACGCATGGCCTGCAAGGTCGCAACATAGGCTAGATATTGTTCAATAACCTCTGTAATTGGAACATCATAAATATCCATCTGATACTTGGAAACCAAATGGAGTAACAAATCCAGGGGTCCCTCAAAATCTTTAATTTTTATATCCATTATCTATATTTTTCTAATGTAGTAATACTTTTCAACCCTAGGTCACGAGCGATATCATGTAGGCTTCGCTTATCTTTCAACTGACGCAAAATATATTGTTCTCTCAAACTCTGAGCAGACAAACCTGCCTGCCCTTTTTCTGATAAAAAAGCCTCCAGCTGACGAAAGGCCCACTGCCTAGAATAAGGTTTTCCTTTCTTTTCAAATAAATAGGTTTCTGAAGCCATCCTACTTAATTCTTCTGTCAGTTTAGAAGAAAGTTGGACAATCCTCTTTTGCCCTGCTTTCTCAACACTTAAAATCTGAAAATCAAACTGGATATCCGTGATTTTTATAGACAAAATTTCACTCGGCAAAAGACCATTTTCTAAAATTAGAAGGGCAATTAAACGCCCCTGAGGAACTTGACTCTCCTGCCAAAAAACTGATAAATCAAGAAGCGAACCTTGTGAAGAGCTTTCTTTCTGATCCTTGGGAATACTTAATTTGTAGTAATGTTCTATATATTTCTGATTATAGAGAAAATACAAAAATTGGTTAACTGCTGATAATTTCCGTTTTTGTACAGAAAGCTTTAAAGGCTGCAAAGAAGACTGATAGAGGCGCAGACTGGTATCATTTATTTTTCCAACTTGTTCAAGGAATTGTTCTAAATCGTAGGTATAAGCAAGTCTGGAATTTTTAGATAACTGTTTTTGCTGTATAAACTGTTCGATTGCTTCTTTCATTTAGCTTTCATCTCATATCTGCTTGAAAAATCATGCAAAAGGGCATTAACTGCTTTGAGAATCGACTTTCTCGTAATAATTCCATGAAAATGCTGATCTTCATCTACAACAGGCAAGAAGGACTCATCTATCAATTTATGCAAGACTTCTGAAATCGTGTAATCAACTCCTACAGTTAAGCCATTTGTTTTAGTCATATGAACGATGTCCATCGCCATAAATTCTTCTTCTGGAAGATCATGCTGCATCCGATAAGCCATAATATCCGTCAGAGAAATGGTTCCGACAAACTTCTTTTCAGCCGTCACAACTGGAATCCGCGAATAGGTCATCTGACTCAACAACAAAATGGCGTGATCAACATTGTGACTGTCTACCAACACTGCTAAATTTGCAGCAGGTGTCAGAAAAGCACCTTCTTGTTTCACAAGATAATCTTCAAATGCCTGGGTTATCATCTAGCAAACTCCTTTGACAAACTTGGGTATAGTTGATGCTGACGAGTGAAATAATCCACTTTGAAACGATCTTCTTCAATTTCAACCTTAGCATAAAGACGCTCCGTAATCAAACCGCGTGGCTGACTGATAGACCCTGGATTTAAAAATAGAGTCTTCCCTTCCATCCAAGCATCCGGAATATGTAGGTGGCCATAAAGACAAATGTCCGCATTTTCTTCTTGGGCCCACAAATCTAGCTTTTGAAAAGAAAAGTTGATTTGGAATAAATGACCGTGAGCTTGAGCTATACGAGTCCCATTCAAATCTGTCACTAGTCGATCCAGATAGCCATCATAAAAGTCCATATTGCCAGCAACAACATGAATACCCTCCCACACAGGATCATCACTAAGCAATTCAGAGTCACCATTGTGGAAAATGCCGTCTACCTTACCTAAGTAATAATTTTTTATCTCCTCAACAATTGCTCGATCGCCGTGAGAGTCGCTCATTACAATGATTGTTTGCTTTGCCATGCTGGAAATACCTCCATTAACTTTTTCACCGCCTGAGCGCGATGAGATTGCTCATTCTTTTCTTCTACTGTCAGCTCAGCCGATGTCTTGCCTGTTTCACCAACCAAAAAGAGAGGATCATAACCAAAGCCGTTTTCTCCCTTTGGTTCAAAATTGATATAACCAGGCCAATCAGCCTCGACTACTAAACTTTCTTTTTCGGGACTAGCCACGACCAGTGTTGTATGAAAATGAGCTGCACGATCCTTTAATTCAAAGACCATTGCTAACTCATGCAAAAGCTTGATATTATTCTCCGCATCAGTTGCACCTACTCCAGCAAAGCGAGCGGACCAGACTCCAGGAAGTCCTCCAAGAATATCAACTTGTAAACCCGAATCATCAGCTAAAACCATTTTCCCAGTTAGCTGGCTAATGGTTTCTGCCTTGAGCCGAGCATTCTCTTCAAAGGTCATCCCTGTTTCAGCCACTTCTGGCAAGTCGGGGTAGTCATTGAGATTTTCTACCTTGTAGCCTATTTTTTCAAATAACTTTCGAAACTCTTTCGTTTTACCTTCATTTCGAGTAGCAATTAAAAGAGTATCCTTGACTTCTTTAGCTCCCAAAAAATCAGTCAATGAAACTCCGCCTTGAGGTATATAGACATACAAAAGTTGACCTGACTCCACTACAAGTAAAGCCCCCTGACGCTGGATCAGTTCTAACTTTCTTTTAGCCTCTTCATTGATAAGGTCTACTAAAAAGACTAATAAGCGATATGCAGAATGGTAACGTAAAATCGTCATTTCAATTGGGAAAATATGTCCACCCTTATTCAGAGCCACTTGCAAATCTTCTAAAATTTTGCCAGCCTCAGCTGATACCTGCGAAAAATTACTAAAAGATTCCGTTTCGCTCCACTTAGTGATATACCAGTCTTGGTCATCCTTATATTCGTATATTTTTTCACTCATAAATCTATATGCTCCACGCTTACCTTCTGTCCTAGCCAATGTTCAGCAATCTCAGCAAAACTCTTAGCACTGGCTGTTGTATAAAAACGATGCTGCAAAGTCTGTTCTTCTCGGCTACGATTAATTTCAAAGTAGTTTAAAAGAACAGAGATATCCCTTACACACTCTGCCCCACTGTCAATCAGTTTAACATCCGGTCCCATCACATTTTGAATAATAGATCTCAGGAGAGGATAATGTGTACAACCCAGAACAAGCGTATCAACCTTCCCTGCTAACGGAAGCAAGGTCTCATAGACAACTTTTTTTGTAACGCTGGACGTTAGCTCATTTGACTCAACTAGAGGAACAAACTTAGGACAAGCCAAGCTACTAACCTCCATCTCAGGAGACAAAGCTTCAATTTTCTTGCGATAGATATCTGAAGTGACTGTCATTGGTGTCCCAATCACTCCAATCTTTCCTGAATGAGTTGACTTAATCGCTGCAGAAGCCCCAGGTAAAATCACTCCTAAAACTGGAATATCCAGTTTTTCTTTAATCTCTTCCCAGACAACAGCTGTCGCTGTATTACAAGCAATAACTATCATTTTCACATCTTTAGTCAAAAGAAAATTGACCAGTTGCCAGGTATAGTCTCTGATTTGCTCAGCAGGCCTTGGTCCATAAGGAGCACGAGCAGAATCCCCGATATAAATGACTTCTTCGTGGGGAAGTTGTCGCATCAATTCACGTACAACCGTCAAACCGCCCACTCCGGAATCTAGAAAACCAATCGGTCGATTATCCATAAAATCTTCTTTCTAAATAAGGGATTGGGCCTACAGCCCAAATCCCCTTTTGATATTTAATAATCAAATGATTATTTTTTCTTTTTGCTGTTAGCTAAAGCTGATTTTTGTTGGTTGATAATTTGGCGATAAACTTGTTGGACTTTTGCCTCACTTGGACGCTGTCCACTTGCTCCAAGCAAAGTACGAACTGCTTCCACATTCAAACGCGGATTTTCAGCAAATTCTTTTTCGACTTGCTTGCGAAGGATATACATTCCTGCAAATACACCACCTGCAAAAGCAAGAATAATCAGCAAAATTGCTAAAAATAAATTCATAAAATAAATCTCCTATTTCCTTTTTTGCGTTGCTTTCATTATACCAAATCTTCTTTATTTTTCAAAGTCAAATCCATAGAGAGTCGCAAAATAATCTTCTGGTCTTTCAGCTCGACGAATCATACGAACATTTCCGTCTTCTTCCAAGAGAATTTCGCTGGAACGAAGTTTGGCATTGTATTGATACCCCATTGAAAAGCCATGGGCACCTGTATCGTGAATTACGAGTTTATCACCGATTTGGCTCACTGGCAACGGACGATTAATGGCGAATTTATCATTATTCTCGCAGAGACTACCGACAACATCCACAATCTCCGTCTCACCCTCAGGTCGATCCATATTGGTAATGTGGTGATAAGAGCCATACATGGCAGGACGTAGCAGATTAACCGCTGAGGCGTCCACTCCCAGATAGGTTCGGTAGGTCTGCTTCTTATGGGTAACTTTGGTGACCAGCAGGCCATAAGGTGCCAGCATAAAGCGACCCAGCTCGGTATAAATCTTGACCTGCCCCAGTCCTGCCGGTGCCAGGATTTCTTCATAGGCCTGACGAACGCCTGCGCCGATAGCGGCAATGTCATTGGCCTCTTCTTCGGGCCGGTAGTTGATACCGACACCGCCAGATAAATTGATAAAGTCCAACTCAACTCCTGTCTCAGCCACTACTTCTACAGCCAGCTCAAAAAGCTGGCGGGCCAGTTCAGGATAGTAGTCATTGCTGACAGTATTTGAGGCCAAGAGGGCATGGATACCAAACTTCTCAACTCCCAGCTCCTTGAGCTCTTTGAAAGCTTGAATCAGCTGGTCCTTGGTCATGCCAAACTTAGCTTCTTCTGGATTATCCATGATGCTCGTTCCTAACTCAAAGACACCGCCAGGGTTGTAACGACAGGAAATAACCTTGGGAATACCAGCGGCTTCCTTTAAAAAAGCCACATCTTCATAGGCATCCAGATTGATAGTCGCTCCTAGGTCACGCGCAAACTGAAATTCCTCAGCTGGTGTGTTATTGGACGAAAACATGATATCCTGTCCAGCAAAGCCCAGCTTTTGGCTCATGAGCAACTCAACATAGCTGGCACAGTCCACCCCACAGCCTTCTTCTTTGAGGATTTTTAAAATAGCAGGATTGGGAGTGGCCTTGATGGCAAAATACTCTTTAAAACCTGGATTCCAAGAAAAGGACTCATGCAGGGCACGCGCTCTTTCTCGAATCCCCTTCTCGTCATATAAATGGAAAGGTGTTGGAAACTGCGCCGTAATCTCGGCTAGCTTTTCACGACTGATAAAAGGAGTTTTCATAATATGCCACACTTTCATTGTAATTCACTCTATTATACCATAAGTATCTCATAAGCTTTCCACCTCAGTACATCTCCTTCATATCTATCATTTTCTATCACTTTCATCCATATATTAACCGATTTTTTTCAAGCTGGTCTTTTATTTTTATATTTTTCTACTATTTAAATATTAAAAAATGTACTTGTAGCAATATTTTAGAGTACTATTATTCCTTGAATGAATTTGATTCATTTTGGCGCCTCCCCCTTGTTTTTTTTCTGAAAACGTTTTATAATAAGATAGTCTTAAACTTTTCTTAAAGTTTGGTCAAACATTTTAATAAGGGGGAATGTCAATAATGAGTATTGGAATCATTATTGCAAGCCATGGTGAATTTGCTGCTGGCATTCATCAATCAGGTTCTATGATTTTTGGCGAACAAGAAAAAGTACAAGTTGTTACTTTTATGCCAAATGAAGGCCCTGATGATTTGTATGCTAAATTCAATAACGCTGTGGCACAGTTTGATGCGAACGATGAAGTCTTAGTCTTGGCTGACCTTTGGAGTGGTTCTCCATTCAACCAAGCTAGCCGTGTAATGGGTGAAAATCCAGATCGCAAGTTCGCTATTATTACAGGTTTGAATCTGCCAATGTTGATTCAAGCATATACAGAAAGAATGATGGATGCTAACGCTGGTGTTGATGCCGTCGTAGCTAATATCATCAAAGAAGCTAAAGAAGGTGTGAAAGCTCTGCCTGAAGAATTGAATCCAGCAGAAGAAGTTGCAAGCGCTCCTGTAGCTACAACTGCTCAAGCTGCTATTCCAGAAGGTACCGTTATCGGTGATGGCAAGCTCAAAATCAATCTTGCGCGTATCGATACACGTTTGCTTCATGGACAAGTCGCAACTGCTTGGACACCAGATTCAAAAGCAGACCGTATTATCGTAGCTTCTGACTCAGTAGCTAAGGATGAACTCCGCAAAGAGTTAATCAAACAAGCTGCACCAGGTAATGTGAAAGCAAACGTTGTGCCTATCGACAAACTGATTGCTGTTTCAAAAGACCCACGCTTTGGTAATACTCATGCTTTGATCCTGTTTGAAACTCCTCAAGATGCTCTTCGTGCTATTGAAGGCGATGTGCCAATCAAGACTCTCAATGTAGGTTCTATGGCTCACTCGACAGGTAAAACAATGGTTAACAACGTACTATCAATGGACAAGGACGATGTAGCGACTTACGAAAAACTTCGTGACCTTGGCGTTGAATTCGACGTACGTAAAGTACCAAATGACTCTAAGAAAGATTTGTTTGACTTAATTGAAAAAGCAAACGTTCAATAATACATTAATTGAATAAAATTTGGACGGATAGTTTAGCAAAACTACACCTCTCAGTTCTTTCTAGGTCTTGCCTGACTATTTTACGTCCTCATATCTCATGAAAGGATAATTGTAAATCATGTCTATTATTTCTATGGTTTTAGTGGTCTTTGTTGCCTTCCTTGCTGGACTTGAAGGTATCTTGGACCAATTCCAATTCCACCAACCAATTGTTGCATGTACTTTAATTGGTTTGGTAACAGGTAACTTAACTGCCGGTGTTATGCTGGGTGGTTCACTTCAGCTAATCGCTCTTGGTTGGGCAAATATCGGTGCTGCCGTAGCGCCAGATGCTGCTCTTGCATCAGTAGCTGCTGCTATCATCATGGTTCTTGGTGGAGATTTTTCAAAAACAGGAATCGGTGTAGCACAAACTGTTGCTATTCCTCTTGCTGTTGCTGGTCTTTTCCTCACTATGATTGTTCGTACAGCTTCAGTTGCCCTAGTTCATGGTGCTGATGCTGCCGCTAAAAAAGGTGACATCAAAGGGGTTGAACGCGCTCACTTTATCGCCCTTCTTATGCAAGGTCTTCGTATTGCAATCCCAGCCGCTCTTCTTTTAATGGTTCCTACCCAATCTGTTCAAGCAGCTCTTAACGCTATGCCTGACTGGTTGAAAGACGGTATGTCTATCGGTGGTGGTATGGTTGTTGCCGTTGGTTACGCAATGGTTATCAACATGATGGCAACCCGCGAAGTATGGCCATTCTTTGCGATTGGATTTGTCTTAGCAGCTGTTTCAGATATCACTTTGATTGGTTTTGGTGCAATTGGTGTTGCTTTGGCTCTTATCTACTTGAACCTATCTAAAAAAGGTGGAAACGGTGGCGGTACTGTCGCTTCATCTAACGATCCAATCGGCGATATTTTAGAGGACTACTAAGAAAGGAGAAACGAATCATGACTGAAAAACTGCAATTAACAAAATCAGATCGTCAAAAAGTTTGGTGGCGTTCTACTTTCTTACAAGGTTCTTGGAACTATGAACGGATGCAAAACTTGGGTTGGGCTTATTCACTAATCCCAGCAATTAAAAGATTGTACACTAAAAAAGAAGACCAAGCGGCTGCTCTTGAGCGTCACCTTGAGTTCTTTAACACTCACCCATACGTAGCTGCTCCAATTATGGGGGTTACTCTCGCTCTTGAAGAAGAACGCGCTAACGGTGTTGAAATCGATGATGCGGCTATCCAAGGGGTTAAGATCGGTATGATGGGACCTCTTGCTGGTATCGGAGATCCAGTCTTCTGGTTCACTGTTCGTCCTATCCTTGGAGCTCTTGGTGCTTCTCTTGCCTTGACAGGGAATATCCTTGGCCCACTTCTTTTCTTCGTTCTTTGGAATGCAATTCGTATGGCCTTCTTGTGGTACACTCAAGAATTGGGTTACAAGGCAGGTTCTGAGATTACAAAAGACATGTCAGGCGGTATCCTTCAAGACATTACCAAAGGAGCTTCAATCCTTGGTATGTTCATCCTTGCGGTCCTAGTACAACGTTGGGTAAACATTAAATTTGCTTTTGATGTTTCTAAAGTTCAACTAGATGAAAAAGCTTATATCCATTGGGATAAATTATCAGATGGCTACAAAGGTATTCAAGAAGCCTTTGCTCAAGTTGGCCAAGGCTTATCTCAAACACCTGAAAAGGTTACAAGTTTCCAACAAAACTTGGATATGCTGATTCCTGGACTTTCTGGATTGTTACTTACACTCCTTTGTATGTACTTATTGAAGAAGAAAGTGTCTCCAATCGTTATCATCCTTGCACTCTTTGCAGTTGGTATCGTTGCTCACTACTTCAAGATTATGTAATCAAAAAAGAAGGTTTCGGCCTTCTTTTTCTTGTGGTATAATAGAAAGAGACTTACTTTGAAGGATCAATTATGGCGCAATCACAAAACAAAACAATCGATTATCAAACAACAGGGGTGTCCTACCTTGGTGCATTTGGTGGTAAAGTAGGGAAATTTCTTATCGGTGATCAGGCGCTAGAGTTCTATGCTGATACTAACGTAGAGGACTACATTCAGCTTCCTTGGGCAAGTATCACAGCTATTGGCGCTAATGTCTCAGGCAAGAGCATCAGTCGACATTTTGAAGTCTTTACAGATCAAGGAAAATTCCTCTTTGCTTCCAAAGACTCAGGTAAAATTCTCAAAATCGCAAGAAAGTATGTTGGAGATGATAAGGTCGTTAGACTTCCTACTTTGATACAAACAATTGGCAAATTTTTTAAAAACCTATTTGCAAAAAAATAGATTTTCTAGTATAATCTAGGAAACGGATAAGTACTATTGGGCACTTTTCAGAAAGTCTGCGGTGGTTGTGAGCAGATAAGAAGAAAATAGGAAATTCTACCGTTAGTTTAAAAATGAATAATTAAGCAAGTGCACTTTTGTGAAGTTGGATGGAACCGCGGCTCTGCCGCTCCAACATTTTCATAAAGTGCTTTTTATTTTTGGAGGGACCTATGTTAGATTTAAAACGCATCCGTACAGACTTTGATTCTGTCGCTGAAAAATTAGCTAAGCGAGGTGTTGACGCTGCTACCCTTAACCAAATGAAAACCATTGACAAAGAACGCCGGGTTTTATTGGTAAAGGTCGAAGAACTCAAAGCAGAGCGCAATACTGTTTCTGCTGAAATTGCTCAAGCTAAACGCAACAAAGAAAATGCAGATGACAAGATTGCTGCTATGCAAAAACTTTCTGCTGAAGTCAAAAACTTAGACGCAAGCTTGGCTGAGTTGGATGCTAAGTTAACTGAATTCACTACCACTCTGCCGAATATCCCGCACGAAAGTGTTCCTGTCGGAGCAGATGAGGACGAAAACGTCGAAGTACGTCGCTGGGGTACACCGCGCCAATTTGATTTTGAAGCTAAAGCTCACTGGGATTTGGGTGAAGATCTGGATATCTTAGACTGGGAGCGCGGGGCAAAAGTTACTGGTGCTCGCTTCCTCTTCTATAAGGGCTTGGGAGCAAGACTTGAGCGTGCTATCTATAACTTCATGCTGGATGAGCATGGCAAAGAAGGCTACACAGAAGTCATCACTCCCTACATAGTCAACCATGATTCCATGTTTGGTACTGGGCAGTATCCTAAGTTCAAAGAAGATACGTTTGAGCTAAGCGATACCAACTTCGTTCTGATTCCGACTGCTGAAGTTCCACTGACCAACTACTATCGAGACGAAATTATCGACGGAAAAGAATTGCCAATCTACTTCACGGCTATGAGCCCTTCATTCCGCTCTGAAGCTGGCTCTGCCGGTCGTGATACGCGCGGTCTCATTCGTTTGCACCAATTCCACAAGGTTGAAATGGTGAAATTTGCCAAGCCAGAAGAATCTTATGAAGAGTTGGAAAAAATGACTGCCAACGCTGAGAACATCCTGCAAAAGCTAAATCTGCCTTACCGCGTTGTAGCACTCTGTACTGGAGATATGGGCTTCTCTGCAGCTAAGACCTACGACTTGGAAGTTTGGATTCCGGCTCAGAACACCTACCGTGAAATCTCTAGTTGCTCTAACACGGAAGATTTCCAAGCTCGTCGAGCTCAAATTCGCTACCGTGACGAAGCAGATGGCAAGGTCAAACTCCTTCATACTCTCAACGGTTCTGGACTGGCTGTCGGACGTACGGTGGCGGCTATCTTAGAAAATTATCAAAATGAAGATGGCTCTGTGACTATCCCAGAGGTTCTGCGTCCGTATATGGGTGGATTAGAAGTCATCGCACCAAAATAAAAAGCAGATTCTCCTGATACTTTGCCTATATCACTAGGTCTAAGTATAGACTTAATTTACTAAAATAAAAAATCCGAGAGTAACTCAGAGAAAATCAAAAACAGATTTTCAAAGAATATCATCTTGGATTTTTTCTTATCTTTCTGACCAGCAATGAGACTGTATCGTAAAAACAGACATAGACGACATCTCAAAAGTCAGCAAGGATATATAGCAACTTAACTGCTTTCACAAAATATATCTAGCTCACATAGGAAATAAATAAAAGGTAGCCTACTAGACTTGAAATAAGGAGTAAAAATCGTTAATAATATTAGCTTATGCCGATCCCGTCAATTGTTTTGAGATGACATGGCTACATATTAGTGTCAGGAACAAGTAAATCAAGACAATTCAAGAAACTAGAGCACCGTTAATTGCTTACAAAATGACTCTTTTGCATCATCTTCTTAATGTCCATTCTACTGATAAATCAGTCACTGGTTTGCCATCATTTCTATGAAGCCTCTAAAATATGCCGTAGCTGGACTGCACTCGGTGAGACAATGGGAAGAAAGGCTCCTTCGTTCCAACGGCGTATAAAGCCTGAAGTCGAATTACTCAAGTATCCTCTGCCTCCACTAGCCTGCAGCTCCAAGAGCAGACTTTGAGCCACTACATCAACTATATCAATTCGCAGCTGGAAGAGCTCCTTAGGACGCTCAACAAAATAACCAGACTGGAGAAGACCTCTATAGAGCTGATCCTGGATTTCAGTCAGAGCAACCACTTGCACCTCCCACTCCTCTCTCAAAATAGAGCGAACTGACAGATTGGCTTCAACCTCTGCCAGAGACTTCTCCGCTAGGCCAAGAGCCAGACCAAACTGATAACCTAG
The DNA here is from genome assembly GCF_001578795.1 of Streptococcus gordonii. Classification (GTDB taxonomy): domain Bacteria; phylum Bacillota; class Bacilli; order Lactobacillales; family Streptococcaceae; genus Streptococcus; species Streptococcus gordonii_A. Next base: position 15,194 of record NZ_KQ969106.1, on the reverse strand, counting down.
AAAAGCTGGGCGATTTTCTGCCAAAAAGGTCTGTGCATCTTGAGCAAGAATCCATTCCTCTTGCAAAGGCACATGATTGAAAGTCAGGGCAGCTGTATTTCCCCCTTGCAAAGATACAAACTCTAAATCCGCTGAACGGGAAAAATTCTCGGCATCAGACGGCACAGCCAGAACCAGTGGCTGGTGGCTCCCGTCTTCGAAACCGGCAACAAATATGCTGAGGAAGCGATCCGCTCGAGCATTGGTTACCCAAGGCAGACGCCCTTTCAGATAACGCTGCCCGTCTTCTTCCAGTATAGAAACATTTAGCTCCTCAAGATCCGATAGGAATTTAACAGCATTGGACAGGGCTGTCGCACCTGCATATTCCCCTGACAGGAGACCCTCCAAATAGTGCTCTCTAAAGTAGGGATTAGCAGACTTTAAGATGTTGTCAATAAAGGTCCTTTGACCCCAAGAGATAAAGGAAGCTGTCAAGGAATGGTGAGCCAGCTCTTTGAGCACTTCAATCACATCCGTATCATTGCCACCTCGGCCTCCCAGCTCTTCTGGAATGCCAACCCGAAAGGCTCCTTCAGCGGCGATACGCTCAATCAATTGGTTACCCGCTGCACAGGATTCTTTGTCAATCTGATCAGCGTGATCATCCAACCAGTTGATAAACTCTTTTGAAAAAAATGTCATTTGCCACCTCCTTAAAGACTAGGCATAAGGCTGTAATTCCGGATTAATTGGCGTGTTTGCCAGATTATTGGCATAATTGCAAAGAGTCGCAAGACTAACACCTAGAACTACATCCAGAGCATTCTCATGTGTATAGCCCGCTTCTAGGAAATCTGCTAACGCCTCATCTCCAACCCGTCCCTTGGTATTAATTACAGCAATGGTAAATTTAGCAAGCGTATCTAACTTCGGATCTGTATCAATCGGAGTACGATTGCGCAGAGCCTCCAAAAGATTATCATTCATTTGAATCTGCTTGATTGAAAAAGCTGTATGACCCGCCACACAGAAAGCACAACCATTGGTAACTGCAGCTGTTATCTGCACTACTTCACGCTCAGTCGGTGTCAGGCTGTTACGGCGATTGATGGCTCCAACTGTACGATAAGTTTCCAAAGCTGTTGGCGCATTGGCCAAAAGACCGATAAGATTGGGAATGTAACCACCGTTATCTTTTTGAACGGTTTCTAAAACTTCCTTCACTTCAGTAGGAGCAGTTTCAATTGTATGGATAGTAAATTCTGACATAAATGACCTCTTTTCTTTTAATTAACAACAATCTTAACATAGGTTCTACAGCTTGTATAATATATATTTTATATAAGTCCTATAAAAAGAATATAATGCAGTAATTCAAACTAAAATTTTTTACCTAGATTTACCATGATCAGACACAATTTCAAACCCCAAAGAGGCTGGGACAAAAGTCCTAGCCTCTCAATTGT
>NZ_KQ969106.1:0-13556 GCF_001578795.1 Streptococcus gordonii | reverse complement strand
CTCTCTTTTAATTATTTCACCTCTATGGTTAATAAAACACTTTTTCATTAGCAATTCTTATAGAAGATTACTCTTTATCACTCTCTGCTGCTTCATTGGAGACGACGGGATCTAGGCTTTCCTCTTCTACTGTTGGTTCAGACTGAACCTGTTTTTCAACTGCTTCTTCTGTTACTAGCTTTGTAGGCTCTTCTTTATTTTCGTCAGCTTCTACTTGTTTAGCTTCTTCAGCTACAGCAGGTGCTTCTGTATCTTTTGGCTGATCGGTTTCTTTTTTGATTTCATTTACAGCGGTTTTTACTGTTGCAGAAGTTACACGGCCAACAGTTTGAGCAAATTCCTTACTTACATTGGCTGCATCTGTCAATGTTTCTTTTGAAATCTTTCCTCCCGAAAAAGCCATCAATCCTAAAACAAATGTTACAATTGAAGCAATTGCAGTCAAGTACAAACCTATACCAACTGAGATACCATAACCACCATAACCAAAATTAGCACTCATATCGCCTAAGCGAAACAAGGCATAAATAGAAATAGCTGTCTCAATAATTCCCAAAGCCACGACACCCATAGTTAAGTTTTTAATCAAAGGCTGAGTACGATCTTTAAGAATGGCTAGGACAATGGCTCCGATGGCTAAAACTATAACAATTTTCCCATCCCCTTCAATTCCTGAAACACTTAAACCACCAAATCCGCCTAGGTTTACAGTTCCCCAAGGCAAAACACTTCCAATTATTACTACAACTGATGCAATGATAATATACAAACGATTTTTTTCCATTTGACTTCTCCTTCTCTAATCACAAGCCATCTGATTTTAGGTAAAAAAGATAGATTGTAGACTAACTATTTGTTAAAAGAGACCAAGACAAGAATATCTTGGTCTTCAAAAAAGCTTCTTAATATTTTCTAAAACGCTGATAACGTTGATTGACCAATTCTTCCACGCTCCATGAAGAAAGTTGTTCTAATTCAACTAAAAGTTCTTGTTTGATAGAAGTAATCAAATCCTGATTGCTTAAACCCGTTTCCTCAATTACCTTATCAACAATCTCCATTTGCAAAAGTTCGTGGGATGTTATTTTCATTAACTCAGCAGCTTCCATAGCCCTACTACCATCCTTCCACAAGATAGAAGCAAAGCCTTCCGGGCTCAAAACTGCATAAATTGAATTCTCTAACATCCAAACTCGATTAGCCACTCCTAGAGCCAAGGCCCCTCCAGAACCACCTTCACCAATAATAATGGCAATAATCGGTACTTTAAGATCACTCATCTCCATCAGGTTTCGAGCAATAGCTTCACCTTGCCCACGCTCTTCTGCTCCAACACCTGGATAAGCTCCAGCAGTATTGATAAAAGTAACGATTGGGCGACCAAATTTTTCTGCCTGCTTCATTAAGCGCAAAGCTTTACGATACCCTTCAGGATGAGGCTGACCGAAATTCCGTTTTAGATTATCTTGAAGATTCTTCCCTTTTTGAATTCCAATAACAGTCACTGGACGGCCGTCTAGGCTACCGATGCCTCCAATCACAGCTCCATCATCTCGAAAAGAGCGATCTCCATGCAATTGAATAAAATCATCAAAAATTGCCTTGGCATAATCAAGAGCCGTCAGCCTAGTCTGATCTCTCGCTTCTCTTACAATCCGAGTAATCTTTGTCATTGCTGCCCTCCATGAAATTCCAACAATTTAGCAATCTTATCTCTTAATTTCGCTCGTTTAACAATAGCATCTACAAAACCATGTTCCAAGAGAAATTCTGCCTTTTGAAAACCATCTGGCAAATTTTCACGAACAGTGGATTCAATAACTCGACGACCAGCGAATCCAACAAGACTTTGAGGTTCCGCTAAAATAATGTCACCTTCCATTGCAAATGATGCTGTTACCCCACCAGTAGTAGGGTCTGTCAAAATAGTCAGATAAAACAAACCTGCTTTAGAATGTCTTTGTACTGCCGCTGAAATTTTAGCCATCTGCATGAGACTAATAATCCCTTCCTGCATACGTGCCCCTCCAGAAGCAGTAAACAAGACTACTGGTAATCGAAGTTCAGTTGCATATTCAAACAAGCGTGTAATTTTTTCTCCAACTACACTTCCCATGGAGGCCATGATAAAGTTTGAATCCATTATTCCCAAAGCTGTTTTCTGTCCTTTAATGGAGGCAGTTCCTGTTAACACAGCTTCATCCAAGCCAGTTTTTTCACGCATTTGGGCCAATTTGCCCTTATAATTAGGAAAATTCAACGGATCTTTTGTTTCAATGCCTTTGAATAATTCTTCAAAGGTATCTTCATCTACAGTTAAAGCAAGTCGCTCAAGTGCTGTAATACGGAAAGTATAACCACAATTAGGACAAACACGATCGCTACCTAAATCTTTTTGGTAAATGGTATGCTTACAACCAGGACATTTCGAAAAGAGCTCATCCGGTACCTCTGGTTTTTGTTGAGGCAGTTCCCTATATGAACGATTAGGATTAATCCGGATATATTTATCCTTTTTGGAGAATAAAGCCATCATTTACTCCTTTATTACTACAGTTTCCCTTTACAAAAGCTTAGCTTCCTTCGCTTTATGAAAGGTTTTATTTATCTTCTTTTAATCTTTCTTGGTAAGCAGGGAGAAATTTCTCCATTAAAAAGGCTGTATCATAATCCCCTGCAATAACCTGAGAGTCTGAAATCAAGTCTAACTGAAACTCACTGTTGGTTAATACACCATCGATTTCTAATTCATAGAGAGCCCGTTGCATCTTCATCAAAGCGTCAAAACGATTTTCCCCATGAACAATGATTTTAGCAATCATACTGTCATAGTATGGAGGAATGGTGTAACCTGGATAAACAGCTGAGTCCACACGAAGACCGACTCCACCACTAGGCAAATAGAGGTTTGAAATCTTACCTGGACTTGGGGCAAAATTAAAGGCTGGATTTTCAGCATTGATCCGGCACTCGATAGCATGACCGTGAATTTCAATATCATCCTGCGTGAAAGAAAGTTCTTGGCCATCAGCAATGCGAATCTGTTCCTTAACAATATCTACGCCAGTAACAAATTCTGTTACAGGGTGTTCTACTTGAACACGAGTGTTCATTTCCATAAAGTAGAACTCACCTTTATTTTCATCATAGAGAAACTCAATTGTTCCGGCATTTTCATAGCCGACTGACTGAGCGGCTCGTACAGCCGCATCTCCAATCTTTTGACGGAGAGTCTTTCCGATAGCCACTGATGGAGCTTCTTCTAAGACCTTTTGGTTATTACGCTGGAGCGAGCAATCCCGTTCGCCCAGATGGACAACATGTCCATGCTGATCTGCCAAAATCTGCACTTCAATATGACGAGCAGGATAAATAACACGCTCCATATACATAGCGCCATTCCCAAAGGCAGCCTTAGCCTCGCTAGAAGCAGACTCAAAAGCCGCTACCAAATCTTCAGCCTTTTCAACCTTACGGATTCCCTTTCCGCCACCTCCGGCAGAAGCCTTTAGCATAACAGGGTAGCCAATTTTTTCAGCAACTTCCAAAGCCTCTTCAGCAGTAAAAACTTCTCCGTCAGATCCAGGAATAACTGGAACATTAGCCTTAATCATCTGAGCACGAGCATTAATCTTATCGCCCATCATATCCATGATTGCCCCAGAAGGACCGATGAATTTCACACCAACTTCCTCACACATGGTTGCGAACTTAGAATTTTCACTCAAAAATCCAAAACCAGGGTGAATAGCTTCAGCTTCTGTCAGAACAGCTGCTGAAAGCACAGCATTCATATTGAGATAAGAATCAGTAGACTTAGCAGGTCCAATACAAATAGCTTCGTCTGCCAACAAGGTATGAAGTGCTTCTTTATCAGCTGTTGAATAGACCGCCACTGTAGCAATCCCCAATTCTCGAGCTGCACGAATAATCCTGACCGCAATTTCCCCACGGTTAGCAATCAATATTTTACGAAACATGGTGAAATCTCCCTTTTCTATTGGCCAATAGCAAATGTCAAGGTGCCACTAGCTGCAAGTTTGCCATCTACTTCTGCTTTAGCTTCAACAACCGCAATGGTACCACGACGTTTCACAAATTTAGCAGTCATGATAAGCTGATCACCTGGAACAACTTGTTTCTTGAATTTGACCTTATCCATTCCCGCATAAAAGACTAATTTGCCTTTGTTTTCTTCTTTAGACAATTCCAGTACACCCGCAGTCTGAGCCAAAGCTTCCATAATCAAAACACCCGGCATGACTGGATATTGAGGAAAATGTCCGTTAAAGAATGGTTCATTAATTGTCACATTCTTCAAAGCAACAATCTCATCTTCGCTAACTTCTAATACACGATCCACCAACAACATTGGATAACGATGCGGAAGCGCCTCTTTTATTGCATTGATATTGATCATTTAATGCGTACCAGACCTTTCCCAAATTCAACCATTTCTTCATTTTGAACTAAAACTTCCGTGATAATACCATCTTTAGGAGCAGGTACTTCGTTCATTACTTTCATAGCCTCGATAATCATCAAGGTTTGCCCTTTTTTCACTTGGTCACCTACGTTCACAAAAGCAGGTTTATCTGGTCCGGCTGCTAAATAGGCTACTCCAACCAAAGGACTTTCCACAACATCACCTTCAGCTGCGATTGGTGCCGGTGCTGCTTCAGCAGGCACTTCTTGCTGTTCAACAACTACTTCTGCCTGAGGAGCTGGAGCAATTGGAGCTACTGGTGTAGATGTAGGAAGAGGACTTGCATTACCCTCTTGAGGTACAATTCTTCCTTCGTTTTTACTGAATGTCAGTTCATCTTGTTGATTTTTATATGAAAATTCCCTCAAACTTGATTGGTCAAACTGTGCCATCAAGTCTTTAATTTCATTGATATTCATAAGTTATTATGCCTCCCAACGTTTAAAGGCAAGAACAGCATTATGTCCACCAAAACCAAATGTATTGGAAATAGCACAAGGGATTTCCTGCTCTTTTCCTTGGCCAAAAATGACATTGGCTTCAATGTAATCAGACAATTCTTGAGTTCCTGCAGTTTTTGGCACAAAGCTATGGCGCATTGCTTCGATAGTCGCAATAGCTTCCACCGCTCCAGCTGCTCCAAGCAAATGACCTGTAAAAGATTTAGTAGAAGAAACAGGGACATCTTTACCCAATACAGATACAATCGCACCACTCTCTCCTTTTTCATTGGCAGGAGTAGAAGTTCCGTGAGCATTAACATATGCCACATCTTCAGGCTTGATTTCGGCTTCTTCTAATGCTAGTTTAATAGCTTTAATCGCACCAAGTCCTTCCGGATGTGGTGAGGTCATGTGGTGAGCATCACAAGTATTTCCATAACCAACAACTTCAGCAAGGATTGTTGCACCACGTTTTTCAGCATGTTCTAGACTTTCCAACACCAACATTCCAGATCCTTCACCCATAACAAAACCATTTCTGTCTTTATCAAATGGAATAGATGCACGAGTTGGGTCTTCAGTTGTGGACAAAGCTGTCAATGCTTGGAAACCAGCAATCGCAAAAGGAGTGATGGAAGCTTCAGAACCACCAACTAACATCACATCTTGGAAACCAAATTTAATAGAACGGAAGGCATCTCCAATTGCATCGTTAGATGAGGCACACGCTGTATTAATGGATTTACAAACACCATTGGCACCAAAGCGCATGGCAACATTCCCAGAAGCCATATTTGGCAAGGCTTTTGGAAGTGTCATTGGTTTCACCCGTTTTGGACCTTTTTCGTGCAAGCGGATAACTTGATCTTCAATTTCCTTAATACCACCGATCCCTGAAGCAACGATAACACCAAAACGATCTTTATCAATAGCTTCCACGTCAAGACCAGCATGATTTACAGCTTCCTCTGCAGCATAAAGAGCATACAGTGAATAACTATCAAAACGGTTAGTATCTTTTTTAATGAAGTATTTATCAAAAGGAAAATCTTGAACCTCAGCAGCATTATGAACAGCAAATTCACTGTGGTCAAACTTAGTGATTGGCCCAATACCAATTTTTCCTTCCTTAAGGCTAGTCCAAAATTCTTCTGGTGTGTTCCCAATTGGGGAAGTTAGTCCGTAGCCAGTTACTACAACACGATTTAGTTTCATCTCAACACTCCTTTTTACGGTAAGATTTAAACTTAGAAAATTGCAAATAAGGCGCATTCTAAGTAGACTTATTCTATACTTTTACTAAATTATTGCATTGTCAAGCCACCATCAATAGTGATCACTTGACCTGTTACATATTCCTGACTGGCAAGAAAGACTGCGACATCTGCAACTTCCTCAGTATTACCAAAACGTTTCATTGGTATTTGAGCCAAAGAAGCTTCTTTAATTTTTTCTGGCAAACCATCAGTCATATCAGATTCAATAAATCCTGGAGCAATCACATTGACGCGAATATTACGAACCGCAACCTCACGAGCTACTGACTTAGAAAAACCAATCAAGCCTGCTTTAGAGGCTGCATAGTTTGCCTGTCCAATATTTCCTGTTAAACCGACTACGCTGGACATATTGATAATAGCTCCCTGACGTGCCTTAGTCATTGGTTTTAAAACAGCTTGTGTCATGTTAAATGCACCAGTCAAATTAACCTTTAGCACTTGTTCAAAATCTTCCTCAGTTAATTTAAGCATGAGTTTATCTTTAGTAATTCCTGCATTATTAACCAAAACATCTACTGAACCCAAAGCTAGAGTTGCTTCTTCTACCATGCGCTTTGCATCAGCACTATCTGAAACATCCCCAGTAACCGCAAAAACCTTCACAGGATAGTCTTTAAACTCTGCTAAGACGTTTTCTGAGACTTCTCCACGTCCATTTAAAATAATATTAGCTCCAAGACTAGCAAATTTATGGGCAATAGCAAGACCAATTCCCCGAGTGGAACCTGTAATCAATACGTTCTTATTTTTTAATTCCATATTGTTTCCTCATTTTTCCAGAAGTTGTGTCAAACTAGCTTGATCTTCAACTTGATAAATAGTAGCTGACTTGTCAATCTTTTTTACAAATCCAGACAGAACTTTTCCTGGACCAATCTCGATAAACTCAGTTACACCAGCTTCTTGCATTCTGGCAATACTATCATAAAAGCGAACTGGCTCCATCACTTGACGTGTTAATAGCTCCTTGATTCGTTCCTTTTCCATAACACTGGCTTCCGTATTCCCTACCAGAGGAACTTTAAAGTCAGAAAAATTGACATTTTCTAAAGCTTCAGCTAATAAATCACTAGCAGGTTTCAATAGAGCAGTGTGGAAAGGTCCTGATACGTTGAGTGGAATCAATCTCTTTACCCCAACTTCTTGCAAAAGCTCTACAGCTTTATCCACTGCTTCAGCCTCTCCACCAATTACAATCTGGCTAGGTGTATTATAGTTAGCTGGAGACACTACGCCAAGCGCACTGGCCTTTTTACATGCATTCTCTATCAGATCTAAATCAGCATTAAGAACTGCCACCATTTTACCAGAACCTGCTGGAGCTGCTTCTTCCATGAAGGCTCCGCGTTTAGCAACCAAAGCTAGAGCGCTTTGAAAATCTAAGGCTCCAGAAGCCACTAAAGCAGAGTATTCTCCTAAAGAAAGACCAGCAACCATATCAGGATGAATTCCTTCTTGAATTAACAAGCGGTAAATGGCCAGAGACGTAGTCAAAATTGCTGGCTGGGTATAGCGGGTCTGATTCAGTTTTTCTTCATCATTATCAATCAAATCACGCACATCATAGCCTAAAATTTGACTAGCTTCCTCAAAAGTTGATTTCACCACGTCATATTGATCATAGAGCTCACGTCCCATACCAAGGTACTGTGCCCCCTGACCAGCGAACAGAAAGGCTTTTTTAGTCATTTCTAGTTACTCCTGCCCAACGTTTAGCTTCTTGCTGAATTCTTTCAGCAGCACCATAGTAAACATCTTTCAAAATTTCTTCAACGGTCTCTTCCTTGCTGACCAAACCAGCAATTTGTCCTGACATGACTGAACCATTCTCAACATCTCCACGGACAACTGCATTTGCTAAGGCACCCGCACCAAGATTTTCGAATACTGTTAAATCTGGATTTTCTTGTTTGAAAGCTTCTTTTTCAGCTTTTTCAAAATCTCTTGTCAGCTTATTTTTCAAAGCGCGGACTGCATGACCAAAATGCTGTGCAGAAATGGTTGTATCAATATCGCGTGCCTTCAAAATCATATCTTTATAATTTTGATGAGCGTTTGATTCCTTAGCAACTACAAAGCGAGTTCCTAACTGAACTGCTTCTGCTCCTAACATAAAGCCAGCAGCTGCACCTGAACCATCTGCAATACCTCCAGCTGCAATAACAGGGATATTGACCGCTTCTACAACTTGCCGAGTAAGGGCCATCGTTGTCAATTTCCCAATGTGACCTCCGGCTTCCATTCCCTCAGCAATAACAGCATCTGCGCCAATTTTTTCCATTCTTTTAGCGAGGGCTACACTTGGCACTACTGGAATGACCGTAATACCCGCTTCGTGAAAACGAGCCATATACCGACTTGGATTCCCTGCACCAGTTGTCACTACTTTTACGCCTTCTTCAATGACTAAATCAACAATATCATCAACGAAAGGTGATAAAAGCATGATATTCACCCCAAAAGGCTTATCTGTCAAAGACTTAATCTTATCAATATTAGCTTTAACAACTTCTTTGGGAGCGTTGCCTCCACCTATAATTCCTAAACCACCTGCTTTAGAAACAGCACCAGCTAAGTCTCCATCTGCTACCCAAGCCATTCCACCTTGGAAAATAGGATATTTAATATTTAGTAATTCTGTAATTCGTGTTTGCATAATACCTTCCTTTTATCATTGCTTAAGTAATAGCTTGATTCTCTTAAAAACGAATGTTTTCTATACTTTGACAGTCAAACTATTACCTAAACAAGAGGGAGTGGATAAAAAATCATTTAAACAGACTTTTTCGTTCCACCCCGGCTATCTTGACTTCATCGAATCTTTACTCTGCCTATTGTTTCCTCTTAAACATTAGAAGAGATAAAAGACAGTCAAGACTGCCACCTCAAATTCGTCTTCTTTAAAAGAGGGCGAGAACGTATTCTCAGCCCCATTTACTTTTTCTTATTTAGTTTTTTCTTCTACATAAGCAACCAAATCACCAACTGTGTTCAAACCTTCTTCAGTTTCGATTTGGATGTCAAATGCATCTTCGATTTCTGAGATAACTTGGAACAAGTCAAGTGAATCTGCTTCAAGATCATCGAAAGTTGACTCAAGAGTAACTTCTGATGGTTCTTTACCAAGTTCTTCTACAATAATTTCTTGTACTTTTTCAAATACTGCCATGATAGACTCCTTTAAAATAAAAATATTTTTAATATGTGAAAACCACATGATTAACTAAATTGTAACAATAAGTGTTCCCCATGTCAAACCTCCACCGAAACCAGATAATAAAATTTTCTGACTTCCATCTAGCTTAACAAGGCCTTGCTCGACACACTCAGATAGTAAAATAGGGATACTAGCTGCACTTGTATTTCCATATTCCATCATATTAGCTGGAATTTTATCTCTTGAAACACCAAGCTTTTTCGCTATTTTATTCAAAATACGATCATTAGCCTGATGGAGCAAGAAATAATCTATTTCATCAACTTCCAGCGGACTAGCTTCAATCGTATCTTTAATGGACTGAGCAACATCTCGAATAGCAAAATCAAAAATTGCCCTACCATCCATTGTCAAATATTTTTCATCATCCTCAGTCTGTGCAAAAGGCGATTGCAAACCAATTTGGCAAGAGGTGAGACTTTCTCCACGAGAACCATCCGTTTTCTGGATTTCTGCAAGAAAATGTTGATCAGAAGTACTTTCCAGCAAGACTCCTCCCGCACCATCACCAAACAAGACCGCAGTGCCTCGATCAGACCAATCTACAACCTTTGATAAGATTTCACTTCCAATAACCAACCCCTTCTGATAAACACCTGAAGATATAAGTTTTTCAGCTGTCGAAAGTGCAAATACAAAGCCACTACAAGCAGCTATTAAATCATATGCAAAAGCTTTCTTTGCTCCAATATTAGCCTGAACGCGAGCCGCTGTTGATGGCATCAATGAATCTGGCGTAATAGTAGCAACGATGATAAAATCAAGATCTTGAGCAGAAATTCCTGACTTTTTCAGTAAATCTAAGGCAACTCTTGTCGCTAAATCGCTTGTCGATTCATGATGAGAAATATGACGCTTTCTGATTCCAGTCCGACTTGAAATCCATTCATCACTTGTATCCATGATTTGGGCTAAATCGTCATTCGTAACGACTTGCTCAGGTGCATAATGAGCAACTTGACTGATTTTTGCAAATTTCATTATTTTAAATCCTCAAGAAACTGATATAGGTTTTTCAAGCCTTTTTGCATCACTTGAATTTCATCCCTACTCATACCAGCAATAATCTTGTCTAGCATTGAATGATGAAAACGTCGATGCAAACGATACAAAAGACGACCACTTTTCGTCAAACTCAAATGAACCACACGACGATCAATATCAGAACGAGTTCGTTCTACATAGCCTTTTCGCTCTAGATTATTTAAGCTCGTTGTCACAGTTCCTAGAGTCACCATAAGCTCTCTAGAAATGTCACTAGGAGTTGCATTGGGAGTTTCGCCAATAACATCAATCGTATGCATTTCTTTGATAGAGACGTCATTGAAGCGACTGCCCCGCAAACTGGACTCTTCAATCACCAATACATTATTAAAAATCGACGTCAAATAATCATTTACTAATTGGTAATTCAATCATCCATCCCCCTTTATAAATATTCAAGCATCAAAACATTTGACTATCAAATTATATCAAAGTCCAAATATTTTTGCAAGCTTTTTTTGAAAATGATTTACTTTTTTCAATTTATATAATTTCAATAAACAGATATTATTTCCCTTGAAATTTAGGACGACGTTTTTCTGAATAAGCGCAGACTCCTTCTTTAAAATCTTCGGTGAAAGCTAACGACTTTTGTAAGTGCAATTCCAATTCAGCATATTCTTCCCAATCAGAAAATTGACTTTTCCAAATCATTTCTTTCATTGCCTTATACGAATTTCCTGAACCACGTTTTAGTTTTTTGATTAATTGCTCTGTTGTTTTCTCCAACTTTTCAGATTCACAAAGTCGATAAAGAATCCCGTATTCCAAAGCTTTGTCAGCTGTTAAAGCCTCACCAGTCATGACAAGGTGAGTTGCACGAGTCACACCAATAGCACGAGTAAGTAAATACAGTCCTCCCGCATCTGGAGCCAATCCAACTCCAACGAAAGCCTGGATAAATCGAGCTTTTTCACTTGCAATACAAAAATCAGCAGCAACGACCATATTAGCAGCAGCACCTGCAACAGGCCCATCGACACTCATGATGACAGGCTTAGGTAATTTCTTCATCTCAAAGGAAATAACATTTACTAACTCAGCAATCTTCACTAAGGATTGGATATCATCCGCATCAACAGCACGCTGCATTTCTGCTAAATCTCCTCCAACTGAAAAAACCTTACCATTTGCCTTGATAAGCAAAATTTTTACACTATCATCTGACGCAGCCAATGAAATTGCTTCTAAAATTTCTTGGCACATTGGAATATTAAATCCGTTAGAAACCTCTGGTCGGTTAAAGGTAAGAACAGCTACTTCGTCCAGAACTTCGTAGAAAATATTTGTAAATGTCATATCACTTCTCCAAATTCTATCTTAGCAATTTGATTTGATATGCAAATATTTTGAATATCAAATTGTTGCTTTTAAAATATTCTAGCACAAAATTTTATTTTCTCAAAACAAAATCTGAAAGAATAAAGCAATAGTTCGGCTTTTCTACTTTTTATTCCTAAAAAAACTGACACTATGCTTGAGATTTGCTATAATGTAAAGAAGCAATATTACAAATTGTCTGAATAATAACAAAAACCTTTAGGAGAAAATATGAAAGTTGTCAAATTTGGTGGTAGTTCACTTGCCTCTGCAACTCAATTAGAAAAAGTTTTAAATATTGTAAAATCTGATTCCGATCGAAAGTTTGTAGTTGTTTCTGCACCCGGAAAACGAGAGGAATCTGATACAAAGGTTACAGACGCACTAATCAAATATTACCGAGCTTACGTTGAAGAAGGCGATGTCACTCCACACCAAGAATGGATCATTAATCGATATGCCCAGATGATTGAAGAATTAGAGCTCAAACCTGTTGTCCTTGAAAAAATAACAAAGAGCATTTTAAATCTAGCCACATTACCAATCGAAGATAATCTATTTCTTTATGATAGTTTTTTAGCAGCAGGAGAGAACAATAATGCCAAGCTGGTTGCTGCATTCTTTAATAAAAACGGTCTTAATGCCCGTTATATTCACCCTAGAGATGCAGGAATATTTGTCAGTAGCGAGCCTGGGAACGCAAGAATTTTGCCTTCTAGCTATGATAAAATTGAAGAATTAACCAACTTTGAAGAAGTACTTGTAATACCTGGTTTCTTTGGTGTAACTAAAGACAATCAAATCTGTACTTTCTCTAGAGGTGGCTCAGACATAACAGGATCAATCATTGCTGCCGGAGTTAAAGCTGATCTATATGAAAACTTCACTGATGTAGATGGCATTTTTGCAGCCCATCCTGGTATTATTCATGAACCAGACTCTATTCCAGAATTAACCTATCGTGAAATGCGTGAACTTGCATATGCAGGTTTTAGTGTCCTTCATGATGAAGCACTTATTCCAGCTTACCGTGGTAAAATTCCTTTAGTTATTAAAAATACAAACAACCCTAATCATCCCGGGACAAAAATTATTCTAAATCATACTGATAAAGCTATCCCTGTTGTCGGTATTGCAGGAGATTCCAACTTCGTTAGTATAAACATGTCAAAATATTTGATGAACCGTGAAGTTGGTTTCGGTCGCAAAGTTCTCCAAATCTTGGAAGAATTGAATATTCGTTGGGAACACATGCCGACAGGAATCGATGATTTATCAATCATTCTAAGAGAAAGGGAATTAACCCCAATAAAAGAAGAAGAAATTCTCCGTCAACTTACACAAAAAATTGAAGTAGACCATGCAGAAATCGAACACGGCTTGTCTATCATCATGATTGTAGGTGAGCAAATGAAAAGTCATATCGGTCTGACTGCTACGGCTACAAAGGCTCTATCAGACAGCAAAATTAATATTCAAATGATCTCTCAAGGATCTAGCGAAGTTTCTATCATGCTCGTAGTAAACTCTGAACAAGAAAAAGCAGCTATTAAAGCCCTCTATGAAGCATTCTTTAATAAACATAAAAAGCTTGAAGAATAATCTTCAAGCTTTTTATTAAATAAGAACTTAAAAATTAAATTGCAAAAACACAATAAATATAAAAAGACAAGAATTTCTTGTCTTACTTATAGATATAACTCCGGCAGTAGGACTCGAACCTACGACATCATGATTAACAGTCATGCGCTACTACCAACTGAGCT